>NZ_KE387189.1:0-82303 GCF_000430665.1 Aquimarina muelleri DSM 19832
ATCTAATTCTCCTTCAAGCATCTTTTCAATACCGCGCTTTTGAATTTGTTTTAAAAAACTGCTGAGTTCATCTCCAGTCTTAAACTGTTTTAAAAAATCGTCGGATAATAAATCTTCTTTTTTCATGAGTGTGTAAAATTTAAAATTAAACAAAAAAATATCGAGGGTTGCAACCCTCGATATTTTTTAATTACACACTTCGTGGCTTAGTGCCGATGATTTCTTTAAACACTACTAATATCATTTCCTAAAAAAGGATCTTAACTTACTCATTAATCCTTTGGGTTTAACAAAGGTTTTTACATATTGTTTTCTGTGGTTATCTTTATAGTTATATCGCTCTAAAATAATATTAACCTTTTCTTTATATTTTTTACCTTTTTCTTGATCAATCTGGTTTATAAAATTGGCATACCCATGAATCTGAGATAATAGATCCGCCTTGCCTGTCCATACTTTATCTTTTAAACCATCTTTTTCTATTTGGTATAATAATGCTCGAAATCTTTTTAATGATTTCTTATCAATATTTGGCTTTTCATTGACCACAACTCCTGTTACTTCTTGTCGCACTCCTTTTTTCATTACTCGTAACTTATCGGGATGTAGGGTAAAATTTTCTTCTTTTACTACCCTACGAGAATACTTAAGCATATTAGTAATATGTGCGTACTGATCTTTTTCTCCAGAAAATGTGAGATCGTCTACATATCGTGTATAACTGAAACCATACTTACGTGCCAGCCCATCTAATCGATAGTCTAGTTTTCTACAAATAATATTAGTAATAGCGGGGCTGCAAGGGGATCCTTGTGGTAAAAAACGCTCCCCTCGTTGTGCATAATAATCTTCTCCTAGAACAGATATTTCTACTATTTTAGGCTCTGAACAAAGTAGTGCAAAAATAGTTGCTACCTGATCTGAATACCCTAATGACTGAAATACACCTTTAATCCTTGGGTACACTATAGAAGGAAAGAAATTCTTTAAATCTTGATTAATCACTACATCTTTTGCAACGTGTGGAATCGCATTTGTTTTAATTGACTTTCCTATAACACATCCGTGTGCTTGAGGGTGCATTGTAACTTTGTTTAGGATATTTTCCAAAATCCAATGCTGGGCTTTTTTTAGCTTAGGTTGTGGTGCTGATATGTACCTAAATCCACCTGTTTTTTTTGGAATCTGAAATCTTTTGTAATGATTTATTTTAGAGTTTTTTCTGGAAAATGATAAAAATCGAAGTTGCCCTATCGAAATATCCATCGCTTTAGCAACATCTTCTGCATTTTGTAAAACAGGTAATTTTTCTTGTTGTAATCTATCCTGTTTTGTGCTTTTATCATGTAATGTATGAGAATATCCTGCTCCAAGAAATAAGATATCCTTTTCCTTTGATTCTTTCCAACGATCGGCTTTTTCCTGCCTTAGTTTTTCTCTCTTCTCCTTTGTTTCTTTTTGACTCTGCTTAGAGGCTAGTTTTCGTTCTTTATGTTTTTGAGCTAGAAAAGCTTCAGGGTTTTCTACCAGTCTTTTTTCTCTAAGCAATTTTTGTAACTGCTGGGATAATTCACTTTCTTCTTTGAAATATTGATTTACTGTTTCAAAATCAACCTGACCTTCATTCCAAAATCCAAGACGCTTCATCTCTTCTAGGATATACTGATCTTTTGACGATTCTTTTATTTTATCATAAATCTCTTGTCTTCTGGTTGCAGAATCTGCCATAGTATATGGTATAAAAAAAGTAGCGATAAGATGTATTTTATTCCCTTCGTACAATTCTAAAGACTGGATTGAACAACTCCAGTGAAATAGGTACTATAGTGCTATTTCACTTCGTAGAAGTCTAACCGGAAATGGCACTATAGTACCTATTTCACAAGTTAAGTTCGAGCCAGTGACGCGTTTAGTGTCTGTATGCAGGATTGGCGATCCACCAATCAAAATGCAAGGTTTTCTCTCTTATCACTACCTGTTACAAATATAATTTATTTATCTTCAAAAGCAATCCTAAGTGCTAATATATGGGCACAAGGACCTTTTGTCATTTTGTTATTATAATAATATGCGCAAGTACAATTTCCATCAACAATTCTAAGGTCTCTATCTACCGTTACACTAGGTGTATAGGTCTTATCTACAACCCCTGTAATGGTAATTTTTTCTTGATTTTCTTTATGTTCTATATTACGTACTCCATCTTCTTGTTGTGAAATCTTATAGGCTTCTTTATCTGTATCACTAGAAAAACGTAATGCATCTATATCTATTCCTTCTCGTTTTAATTCTCTGGCACGGTATACTTTGTTTTTTAAATCATAAATCACTTTACCTGCTTGCGTAAATGTTGTTAATGCTTTATTTACTGTAGACACATCCATCCCAACATCTGTAGCTAATTCTTTTTCTGTACGAAACCAATTCTTTCTTAACTCAAGATATATGGTTTGCAATGCAGAAGAAGACACTTGTCCTCTTGGTGCTAACAAATCCAGTTGGCTAACCTGTGTCCAATCGTTTGCTGTCCATCCCGAAAGCCCTAATGTAAAATACATATCATTGTTTAGGTGCGCTGTGTAAAAAGATGGCATTCCAGTTCCTAAAAGGTGTACTGTAAATTTATCTGTTATTGGCAATAAGCGTTCTAATAACAGAATTCGTCGTCGTCCCCAAACACGTATTTCTTTTTCAACATCTCCTTGATAAATGGATCGTGAACATTCTATCTCAATATTCCAAGGCTCGAAAACGGCTATAATTGGTTGTCCTGGTTTTAGGATATACTTAATAGATCGTGGACTTTTTCTTTCTTTATTTCGTTTTAAGACAAAAATAAAATTAGCAATATCAACGGCTTCTAACTCAAAGGATATTTTCTCGCTGGTCATTGCCGAGCTTACTTGTAAGAAGCCACGAAGCCAACTATCTGGCAAATCTATTTTTATTTCTTTATAATTTTCTTCTCCTGTAGTCTGCACATCAAAACCACTGGGATCAATCTTAAAATCTGTTTCTTTATAGCTACGTATTTTCTGAAACTCCTGATATAAATTTTCTGAGTAATCTATATTGGTAGTTCCACATTTAAAATCACTGATGTTAGTAAATACGTCATAATTACAAGATAGTTTACCGTATACAGATTCATCTTTACTAAAACATTCAAAAAAAACTTGATCAGGATGTACTGTAATCACAGGGTCCAATACTAGCCAAGCTGCATAATCTCTTGTGTATAAGTAGTTAAAATATTTTCTTTGCGCTTTATAATAAGGTTTTGTTATTACTTCTCGCTGCTCTCGCAATCCTTTTAGTTTTCTTTGTAATTCGTGTATCTCTGTATTGGTTTTATCCAGTTTTTGATTGGCTTCTGCTAACCATACTTCTTCCTGACTTTTTAACCATTCTAAGTATTGGGTATTATCTTTGGGCTTGAACTTAAAATCTGCAACCACCACATCGTGTAATGCTGAAATGGCTTCTCTAAAAGGAATCTTTTTGTGTAGAGTTCCAATAAAAAACGTAGGATCTCTAAGTACATCTGGTGCAAAAGCAACACCTGTTGATGAAACTCCATTTTGTACGCTGCTTGTTCCGCCATATTTATAGTTAAACTTCATACTTTAAACAGCTTTTATAATTAATGGGATTTCTATTTCAGGAAAAGTCTCCTTAATCGCAAGCATAATATCAATACACTTACTTTTATCTTTTATTGTTTTGGTTGCCAATACAGAATCAAGAACTCTAATTACCATATTAGCTACTAACGGGTCTTTAACACCTTCTTTTTCTAAAAATCCATATACTCTTGCTTTTGCAGCACTATTTGTATTTATATTAAATAGTGTAGTTTTAAAAAAAGCTTCTAGTTTTAGAATTACTTCTGGCGCATCTCGGGCATAAGTATCTAAATAATTAGTGGTAAAAAATTGCATTGTCTTAGAAGGATGTTCTTGTAATTTTAATAATAATTGTAACCCTTCTTCTTTTCTAAAGCGAGTAGTTACCATTTTCCTTCCAAATGCCTGTACGTCTTGTTTGGTGTGATCACATATATATAATAATGTGTCCAAAGTCCAGGTTTCTGTTTTTATAGTATTGTCAAAAAAATCAAATGCCCATTCTCTAGCATCTTTCCAATCTGTATTAAAAATTCGTAAAGCTTCTTCAAATTCATAATTGATACGGGATGGGTTACTTTTAAAATATACCTCTAGTGTATCACGAATTACTCTAACATCACTTGTTGATAATGATATAAGTTGTGATATGGTTAAATCATGGAGTTGAATTCGTTTCTGAAATATCGGAGTTCCTAGTTTTTGTGCAAATTCATATTTAGACAATATCAGTGCAAGAATTCCATCTTGATTTACCTCCTGTAAATCATTTCCATAGTATTTTGTCAATACTTCATAACTACTTTTATGAACTCCTTCATAGGATTCTTCTTCGGTAAGTACTTGCAGTAATTTATCCAATAACCCTTGTTTAAATTTTTTATCTAAACCTGTCAACTTTCCTATTGTAGGTTGGATAGCCTCGCGTACTTCTATATGTGGAGAAAAACAATACCCGCTTATGAGTTGATGATGCTCTAATAAATATTGATCCGGAAAATCTGATACTAATTCTATTCCTGCCTTTCTTAATACTTCTTCATCGGCATTTAAATATTCTCCTACATAATCTTTTGACAGTTCATAAGTAGGGATTGTATTTACTCTACTTAATGTTGCTGCAAATAATTTATTAGCAATCGAGCTACTATTAACTAATTCTTTAATCTTTTCTTTGGATACATCTTTCAATAACTGCCCAAAATATGTTTTCCCAATTAATTCATTTATTTTTAAAAGAAAATCGAATGGATAGGTATTTGATGTTTCTAAAAATGGTGCTAATTGATCTATATGTAATGGCAAATCATAGGCTACTTTATTCTCATATAATTTATACACATAAGCTGTAACTTCTGATCTTTCAATTACTATTAATGCTGCTAAAAAATCAGCACTCTTCATATAGTCAACTTCATATTTTTGCAACCACTCTAAGCCAAGGGTCTGAGCTTTTTTACTGTTGGATAAAAGTAACGATAATAGAATTTCTTCCTCTGGTTTTTCTGTTTCATATTTTTTCTCCAGAATATCTATTACAATATTAACTACTCGTGCATCGTAATGAATTATTAATTTCCTGAAGATGTCAGGAGGAATTTCATCCAAAAAACTGGGTTGGTCTTCTATGATACGAATTGAAAAGCGAATTGCTTCTTCACTTTTTGCATTGGCAAGAATATATAATACTTCTTGCGGTTTGGTGTTCCATACTTCTTGTAAGGCTTCTTCTCTAGGTAATTGAGTTGTGCCAGAAACATCTCCCACATAATACCATCTTTTTCTGGTGCGATGAAACCTTTCTGCATTACCATATAAAACATACATTAATGCTGGAAAATCACAATATTTAGGATACTGTTGTTTTATAGTTTCATAATTTCCTGTATCATAATCGTAATTATACTGATATTTTGTTTCTTCACTTCTCTTATCGGTAGCGTCATCTAAACTGCATAATAATTCTTTAGCAAAATCCACATACCCATTTACATTAAATTTCCCTAGAGAGTGTATAGTTTTATAGGTTGCATTACCAAAATATTCTTTGGTTTTTCTAGAAAAAGCAATTCGTGGATTATTTTTTTTCTTTTCCTCATCAGCAGATATCCAATTCCAATCTGAGTCATAAGTACCATATCCTCTATATCCAGGTTTACTAATAGCGATACGCTTAGAAATTAAAGCATAAAAAACAAAATCTTCGGTTACTTCGGCAGTTCTATATATATACCGAATAGACTTAAATGTATTTAATTTTAGTGGTAATCGATTTATAAATGTATACAATATATCTCTTAATTGAGTATCCTGATAGGAGAGAAGATACAGATAATATATACATAGTGGATGCATACCACTTTCTTTCATAAAATAAGCTGCCAGTTCACTTAAGAGTTCCTGTTTATTGTTTAAATGATCTACTATTTCTATAGGTAGTTCTTTTTTGGCGTATTCAAATATTTCTTTTTGATACAGGTTTCCTTCATTCGAGGTTTTAAGTAAGTATGCTGCTGCTGCTCTTCCTACTTTATTGGTACATTTTTTTTCATCAAAAACATGAAAAATCCTTTCTATTACAGTTGTATCTTTAAATTTTGCCAATACTAAAATAGCAGAATATTGTTCAAATTCATCTTTGGATGTAATAAAATGAGAAATATGTTCTGAAGATTCCACAAGACCAAGGGCTCCTGCTCTCCATATAATTCTGGATACTTTCCAATCTCTTGTATAATTACCTAAGACAGCATCTTTAAGGTATTTGAGAATTACTTCATTTCGTGCCGTATTTACATTGTCATCTTCATTTATTTCTGTTTTTTGGATCAAAGCATTTTCTTGATCTTCTTCTGCATATCCCTTATTTTCTTTGCTTTTTACAAGTTTATCGAATGTAGTTGCTGCTTCTTCATAAGAGACAGGAAAGACCGTTTTTGTTCCTTCTCTAAGGGTACTTCCTTGTCTTCCATATCTAAAATTAACAACAAATAGTTCTGAATCTACTTCGCAAAGATCTACTTCATATATTTTATCCGATTTTGCATCTTTAAAATATAGTGATTTGCTTTTTAGTAATTTCAATGTGAATTGGATTTTATGAACTAAAAATCTCGCTTTTAAATGATATTTCAAAATTAATCATTACTATTTTTTGACTGTATTTAGTTTTTATTGGAATGCTTGTGTTTTACCTTCTGTTTTTGATATTTATTTTCTTTAGTATACCTGCAAAAACACTCCATTAGGATAGATGTAAAAGAAATAGAGAATAGGAAAACTTAAACGAGGTAAAGAAAATCAAAGACAAGTTTCTGTATTGATGATGGTAAAATCAAAAATAAGTAGTCTTCTTTTTGATAAATAGAAAACCTAAAAAAATAAGAGGTTAAATGGATACAAATTACAATTGAATAAATTACTCTTATTCCCTAAAAAAACATAGACAAAAACCAACAGTTTATTTAACAATACGTTAGCTTTTAAAACTTTAAATACACAACTCTTTAACATAAATACATTATCGCAAATAAAGCGGCTAATCTTCACATCGATGTCCTGTATATATAAAAGCATACCATTTGTATATTTTATTTTGCTAAAACCATATAAAGAATCAATTTAGATTGTTTAGTCAATAAAATTGACTGCGTATTAACAATTAAATTATTTTTTTAAACTCAACTTAATTCATTTAACTATGAACAAAACAACTAAATGTACAATAAAGAAGTTTCTTTATCAAAAGGGCTTAAAACAGCTAGTCATGGCTCTGGTTTTCATGATTGGTTACACCAGTATCGCTCAGGTAAACTCAGAAGAAAGTCACAGGGCAACCAACTATTCTAAACAAGTAATAGAAGAACACCCATTGGTATCAAGAGCTCAATGGGATGTTTTATTCCCACACAGATTCGGATCAAAACTAGTAGGAGATATCTATGTAATCGATCCTAAAGATGATTTTTACAGCTATGACGCATTTATAGAAGCTATCAAAAGAATGAAGAACATTAGAGTGATGTTTGAAAGAAGATGTGGAACCAATGCATATAGAATAACTCGAACGGACAAAACCACTGGAGCTTCTTTATTATTGAGAACTCATGTTGATTTTGATGCACCAAGAAACTTAGAAAAAGAGATCATTATAGATAATGTTGATTACGCCTCATTCTTAGAAGAAGGAACGTTAGAAACTAGAAAAAGAGAGCTTGCTGCCTTTTTTGCAAATATCTCTCACGAAACTACAGGAGGATGGGATACAGCACCAGGAGGAAGATTCTCTTGGGGATTACATTTCAATGAAGAAAAAACAGATGCTCCTTATGTAGCTGCAAACGACCCTCACTATCCTGCAACACCAGGTCAATCATATAAAGGAAGAGGCCCTATTCAACTTTCTTATAACTTTAACTATGGAGCTGCTAGTCATATCATCTTTGGAGACAAACAAATTCTATTAGATAATCCTGGTAAAGTACTTGAAGACTCTGCTTTAGCATTTGAAACAGCTATTTGGTTCTGGATGACACCTCAATACCCAAAACCATCTGCACATACAGTAATGGCAGACACTTGGGTTCCTAATGAATTAGATATCGAAAAAAACAGAGTTCCTGGATTAGGAATGACTGTAAACATCATCAATGGAGGTATCGAATGTGGACACGGAGGTGCTTCAGAAAAAGGGCAAGTAGCAGACAGAATTGGATATTACGAACGATTTACTGGTATCTATAATATCGGAACAGATATGGATGGTGTAAATGATTTATCTGACTGTGGTTGTAAAGATATGACTAAATATTCAGGTAATTCTGGTGGTGACTTTACTGCTGAGCCATGTGCGCAGAAACCTGCGATTACCTTTGTATCTCCAACTAACAATCAATTAATCCTGCAAAATACTTTTGCTGCCGTTGCTGTAAAGATAGAAGTAGATCAAAAAAACTCTGTTCTAAAAACTCTTACAACAACTATTGGAACAGAAACATTTAATGGTACTACTTTTTCATGGACTCCTACTGGATACGGAAGCCATGTTATGACTTCTAGTGCAACTTTCGAAAACGGAAAAACTGCCACTACTACTAATAAAGTAATCATTTGGGATGGTACTAATCTTGATTGTAATGAAATCCCAGAATGGATAAACGTTAGAATCTATAAAGACAAAGATAACTATGTGAGATACAATAATGCAATCTACAGAAACAAGTGGTATGCACCCAACGGTAGTACACCAGGAGTTGATGGAGTTTGGGAACTGGTTAAAGAATGTACTGGAACACCTAGTTCTGCACCAACTGTTAACTGGGAGAAACCAACAAATGGCCAAATCATAGAAGCTACAACACTTCCAACACTTACATTAGCTGCAACTGCAACAGATAGTGATGGTACTGTACAATCTTTCTCTTTCAAGCACAATAATACTGTTATCACTGCTACAAAAACAGGAGATCAATATACTGCAGATTTTACACCTGCCGCATTCGAAACAATTACTATCTCAGCTATAGCTACAGATAACGATAACAATACTACAGAAAACAAAATTACTTTTACTGTACAAGAAAATACAGGTCAAAATACGGCTCCTTCAATATCAGGAGTTTTGCCTGCTAATTCAAGTACTATCGAGCAACTACAATTAGCTAGTGTTCCATTAAAAGCATTGGTAAATGATAATGTATCTGTTAGTAGTGTTGTTTTTATGGTAAATGATACTGCCGTTGCTGCGATTCAAAGCCCATCTGGAGAATATACTGCTAATTGGATGCCTACTTCTTTTGGACAGGTTACTTTTAAAATAATTGCTACTGATGGTGAAGGCTTATCTTCAGAAAGCAATACTACTTTTACTGTTAAAAAGAAAACTACTGGGGGAACCTGTGGAGATGTTGCTACATGGGAAGCAAAAATATACCCGTCTTCTGGTCAACTTGTTAACTATGAAGGAAAAGTATATAAAAACAAATGGTATGCTGAAAGTACAGATACTCCAGGAATAAATGATGTATGGGACTATGTAAAAGATTGTAATGGTGGAGCTTCAGAAGACTATTGTGGATCACAACTGTGGGCTGCTACCAAAGCATATAACGGTAACGATAAAGTATATTATTCTAAGAAAATATACCAAGCTAAACACTGGACCAAAGGAAGTATACCAAACACTAGCAACGAATGGACTTTTGTTTCAGACTGTGTTCCTATAAGCTCTATTACGACTAAAGTATATCCTACTGTAATCTCTGACCAGATTAATATTAGTGTAAACTCTAAAAAGAGTACTATTTTGAAAATTGTACTTTATGACTATTCAGGTAAAAAAGTACAAACTCTTGTAAACAAAAATATCCTTGAAGGAAATACTGTTTTTACAGAGGATCTTTCTTCTTTGAAAAAAGGTTTATATATCTATAAAATTTACATAGATGGTAAGGTTATAACAGAAAAATTAATCAAAAATTAATAATATGTATGAAGGTGGCTAGTGTTCATTTAGTCACTTTTTCTCTAATTCCCAGCTGTTCCTACTGCTATAATTTTCTAGTAGAAGTTATGAATAAACGGTAAGAGTTAGCAAATAAATGCTGAGAACCAGTTACAGTAATGTAGCTGGTTTTTTTATTGTTTTAATTAATGAATCATTATTTTATAATTTGACTACCTTTTTCGGATAAAATAAATCAATAACCTCGGAACAAGCTCACGAGGTATGCCTATGATTTTTTTATGAAATTGTTACTTGTACTTGAATAAAGTAATATCAAATTAATTATTATCTAAAAAGCGCCTTTTTTTGAAGAAAAGGCGCTTTTTAAAAGTTATACTTTTTTATCTTTTAGAATCCATAATTTACACCAAGTCCAAACACTTCTCTAATTTGAAAAGCACGAACTGCATTATCATCATAGATTGCTTGAAAAGTAATGTTTGTAGATAAATATTTATTGATCTTCATTACAACATTAGCTGTATAGTCTATATCCGTATTTTGCGGGTCTTCTAAATAATTAGAATATAAATTTAAAATATTTTCTATAGATATATTTTTCATGATTTCAAACTTGGCATATCCACTAAGTGAAGCTCCAAATTCAAAACGAGAAGTTTCGTTTGCTTCTACCCCAAAATAACCTCCGGAAGTATTAAAAGCATCAATAGCAGCTTGTGAATTGCCAACATCTGTAAATTCTTTATGAACAAATATCATCCTAGCTGTTGCAGGAGCTATATTAACATAAAGATTATCACTTTTTTTCCATAGCATACCAGGGCCAAACTGTAAATATGCAGGCGAAAAGAAATGAGTAGTTCTAACACGAGTTTTTTCTGTTAAAGCATTACCATTTATCATCACAGGAACTCCCTGATCATCTAAAAGTGGTGTTTCTCTATCCTCAAATCCAGAATCCATTTGTGTTCTAAAGTTTAAGAACAAAGAATAATACCAATTAGATTCTTTTATTTGCTTTCCTAAAATAGAGTTTAACTCTAAACGGTCATTTGTTTTTCTTGTAAAATCGTCTCCTTTTATTTTTGTTAAACCATAATCAGCAATAATTTTATTATCCCAAGAAATTGGTCCTTTTCTGTAGTTAAAACCATACGATATCGAAAGGTTAGCTGCGATATTCGAAACTCCACCACCAGTCCAATCATTATTAAAAGCAGATTGATTAAATAATAAGCTAATATTTCCTCCTCTGGTCCACCCCTCTTTTGGAGCTTCACTCTCTTTTGTTTCTTCTTGAGCAAATGAAATTGCAGAAATTGCTATTAATGATAGTGTTAAAAGTGTTTTTTTCATGTAATACATAGTTTTTAGTTTTAATGAGTCATTTTTAAAAGTTACGTAATTTGTGGGTATCAATGACTGCCTATATTTTTACGTTGGCAAATATATTTTAAGGAACGATTTTTACTGTAAAAAAAAGCTCATAGCGTAGTGTTTTTCGACAAAAGACACTATTTGCAGACAAAAGGTTTTATTTTCTTTTGTATAGAGGTACAGAGGAACAAGCTTCGCCATACATAAGGCTTTTTGCAACTGGTTGTAGTTTTTGGATTAATGCAATATAAGCTCCTTGAGGGACTGGTTTATTAGCACATCCTTTTATAATAATAAACTTGTCTTGATATTTAGAAATATCGAGATTCCTAATAATTTCATTATAAAGAAGCGTTTCAATAGTTTCTAAAGATCCTACCACCACTTTTTTTACAAAAGGAAATGCAGCACTAGTTACTAATAAATATGCCCAACCTGGGATAATAGCATCTGTAGAACAAGTTAATGCAAGATAAGCATCTTGATACTGGCTCCAATCATGATCCATTACTTGTTTTCTAAAGTCTTTTTCACGTAAAATCAACCCTTCATATAGCCAATCTTTTATATCAAAAAGTATACGGTTTCCTTTAGGATAATATTCTTCTAAATCAAAAGTGATTAAATTTATATTACTAGCGACTTTATTTACAATTTCTTCTGCCATTATCGTATTGTAATTTTATTTATATCCTATTTTTTGGGATAGTTCTATTTTACTTTTTGTAAAATTTCCTGTTCCAAATGCAATTTCTTTCCCATCTTCATTATATAAAACAGATTCTGCAACAAAATGATTTCTGGATCTAAACTTAATCTTTCCTACCGATGTAATAATTCCTTTATGTACTGGTCGGACTAAATTAATAGTAAATGAAGTAGTTAGTACAAAAGCATCTTTTATAACTGAATTTACAGCAAAAAACGCAGCATCATCTAATAATTTAAAATAAACTGAGCCGTGTATTGCTCCTAAAGCATGAAAATATTTTTCTGAAATCTCTAGTTCTATTTGTGCCAATCCTTCAGAAATTTTTATGGTAGTAGTATCATACACTTTTGTATTAATATTTGCTTGTAGATACATTCTTTCTAATTTACTATAATGTTCAGGATCCATTTTCCTTATTTAGTGGTTGTAGAAAGTATTAATAATATTACCTTAGAGCATTCCTAACTCTAATTTAGCCTCTTCACTCATTAAATCCTGTGACCAAGGTGGATCAAAAGTAAGTTCCATCTCTACATCGTTTACAGCATCTAGAGATTTTACTTTTTCTCGTATTTCTTCTGGTAAAGATTCTGCAACTGGGCAATTAGGAGAAGTAAGTGTCATTAAGATTTTTACATCCTGATCTTCATTAACAAATACGTCATAAATTAAACCTAATTCATATATATCTACAGGGATCTCAGGATCATAAATAGTTTTTAAAACTTTTACTATTTTTTCTCCTAGTTCGTTAGTGTCTATATTGGTTTCACTCATTTTATTTGATTTTATACTCTTTGCTAGGTAAGACCTAGTAAAAAAAGTAATTAATTTAATTGGGTTTGGTAAGCAACAGCATATAGTTTTATCTGCTTAATCATACTTACTAAACCATTAGCACGTGTTGGTGACAAGTGTTCTTTTAATCCAATTTCATCTATAAAATTGGTATCTGCCTTAATAATATCTGTAGGGTGTTGCCCAGAAAAAGTTCGTATTAAAATTGCGATAATACCTTTCGTAATAATTGCATCACTATCTGCGGTAAATTCAACTTTGTTATCTTTCATTTCGGCATGTACCCATACTTTACTTTGGCATCCTTTAATGATATTATCTTCTGTTTTATATTTTTCTTGAATAAGGGGAAGTGATTTTCCTAGCTCTATCATATACTCATATCGCTGCATCCAATCATCAAACATACTAAACTCGTCAACAATCTCTTCCTGAATTTCTTGAATCGTCATTACCTACAATTTTTTAACAAAAGTACGATAAGAAATGAGCATAATCAAGATTTTCATTCGTAACTAAAAAGTATTATTATGCAATTTCTATATAGACTTACATTTGTATAGTTCTACTCATAAAAAAACAACAATTTAAGCAGGTTAATTATTGTTTTCTATACTTTCTGCTAATCCTAGTATAGCAGTAATTAATGGTTCTATTTCTTGAGGAGGGTTGCCATGATCAAAACCACTGGAAGTATATGTTTGGCTGGAAATAGTTATTTTTAATTGCGCATGTGGCGCTCCATCAAAAAGGCGTTTTTCAGTTGGTGATTTTAGAATATCGATTTTTTTAAAATCTATATTTTTTAAAAGAGAAAGAATGGATTTCCAATCTTCTTTTGAGCATTCTTTAGAGGAAAATTTCTTTAAATTTCTATCTGTTGTTCTTTCTATAAGATCCTTATTTATTTTAATTTGAAGAAAAGATGCTCTAGACAAAGATTCATATTCAATATGTATTACTGTATCTGGAAAATTTGGAGTTATAGAGAGGTCTTTTTCTTTAGATAGTATTTTAACTAAGGTATATTGTAATGAAGAACCATCTGCGGGAGGATTTTCGATCTTAGTAATTGCAACTTCTATTTCGTATATATATCCTTCTTCATATTTAAAACCCTCTATAGTATCGTAAAAAAACAACCAATCCTCTGTAGGGTTCTCTTTATATAATATACATTTTTGAGGAGCTTCTCCTACACAATCTGCTAAAGAACCCGCAATGAATATTGTTTTTGTCTCTTTGCAAGAAGAAAATAAAAAGATAAAGGATACTAAAACAACAAAGTTATTCATAAGGTAAAGGTTTTAGACTATCAAACAGTATATTGTATACTAATATAAATAGCAAACGAATTCTTCTTAGTTTTTGTTATAAAATAAATACTAGCTTAGCATCATTTTTGCTTTTTTAACAGCTTCCACCAAAATATCTATTTCCTCTTTGGTATTGTAAAATGAAAAAGATGCTCTTACTGTTCCTGGTATTTTATAAAAATCCATAATAGGCTGTGCACAGTGATGCCCTGTACGAACCGCAACCCCTAATTTATCTACAATAGAACCTATATCATACGGATGAATATCCCCTATATTAAAAGAAATTACAGATGTTTTATTTTTGGATGTACCATAAATTTTTAAACCTTCGATTTCTAATAGTTTTTCTGTACCGTATTCTAACAGTTCTTTTTCATAGGCTGCAATAGTATCAAAACCAATTGCATTCATATAATCCAACGCTACTCCAAACGCTATTCCTCCACATATGTTAGGAGTACCCGCCTCAAATTTATGTGGTAGACCGGCATAAGTAGTTTTTTCAAAAGTTACCTGATCTATCATTTCACCACCACCCTGATAAGGAGGAAGCTTATTTAACCATTCTTCTTTTCCATACAACAACCCGACCCCTGTTGGTCCACAAAGTTTGTGTGCAGATGCAACATAAAAATCTACGTCTAGAGCTTGAAGATCTGGTTTTATATGAGGACAAGACTGTGCACCATCAATCAATACGGCTGCACCAACCTTATGTGCTTTATGAATTATTTTTTCGATAGGATTTATTGTTCCTAAGGCATTAGAAATATGATTCACAAAAACAAGTTTGGTTTTATCAGATAATAATTGTTCATAAACATCCATTACTAACTCTCCTTCGAGATTCATAGGAATTACTTTAAGAACAGCTCCTGCACGCTCACAAAGCATTTGCCATGGTACAATATTAGAATGATGCTCTAGTGCCGAAACAATAATTTCATCTCCTTTAGACAAAAGATTAGTAAATCCTGTAGCTACAATGTTGATACTATGTGTGGTTCCTGAAGTTAGAATAATTTCATAGCTATGTTTTGCATTAAAATGCTCCTGTACTTTCTTACGAGCCATCTCATAAGCATCTGTTGCTTCTTGTGACAAAGTATGTACCCCGCGATGAATATTAGAATTATAATTACTGTAATAATCTACTATAGCATCTATAACTGCAAGCGGTGTCTGAGATGTTGCTGCATTATCAAAATATACCAAAGGTTTTCCGTTTATTTTTCTTTTAAGAATAGGGAAATCTTCTCTAATTTTTAGTACATCTAACATATTCATTTCTTTCTGCAAAAGTAATAAGTATTTCTAAGTAGGGTTGTTTATTTTTAGAATGATTTAACCCTTTTGTAAAATGAGTATTCTAAAAATGATTAAGCATAAAGATAATTTAGGAAATGTATAGTAGTATATATATATTTATTAATACACATTTAATCTTAAAACCACACTTTAATGAAACTCTTAAAAAAAATTATTGGTATTACACTTATAGTACTTGTAGCAGGGGCTTGTATTACCGCTATCCTCAGTTATCCTAAACTAACCATACTTACAGGATATTCTGCAAAAAACATGAATTCATCGGTTTTTATTGCAAACCGAAGTTTAGAATATACAGATGCAAATGATAACGATTTCTCCCCTGTAAATCTGGCAGAAGATATTATAGATAAAAAGAAAAATATGACGGTTGCTTCTGTATTTGGGCTTAAAGAAAGAAAAGCAATCTATAGAAAAGGACTAGGTAGTGTTTTGATTGATGAAAATTTTGATGAAAAGGTACCTGTAGTAGTCCCAAATAGAACGATAGTACCTACTAAATTATCCTATCCTTATGGAGACTTGGAACAAAAAGATACTATTTTTAATTCTATTAATTATAAAAAGATAGGTAATGCTGTTACTTCGATATTTGATACTGGTGTAGATAAAATAAAGAATACAAGGGCTGTCTTGGTTATCCATAAAGATCAAATCATTGCAGAAAAATATATAGACGGCTTAGATAAGACCTCAAAATTACTGGGGTGGTCTATGACTAAAAGCATTATTAGTACTGTGTATGGTGTTCTCGATAAACAAGGGAAAATAGACATTAATGATAAGGCTCCAGTACAAGAATGGAAAAATGATGAGAGAAAAAATATTACAATCCATAACTTATTACAAATGAACTGTGGTTTAGAATGGGAAGAGGATTATGGTTCTATCTCTGATGCTACAAAAATGTTATACGTAGATGCTGATATGACGTCTGCTCAAATTCATAAAAAAGCAATTCATAAACCAAATGAGTACTGGTACTATTCTTCTGGCGTATCTAATTTATTATCAGGTATATTAAGAAAACAATTTAAAAGTTATCAAGAGTATTTGGATTACCCTTATCGCGAATTTATTGATAAAATCGGAATGCATTCTATGCTTATAGAAACAGATATGGCGGGTAATTTTGTAGGATCTTCTTATGCTTGGGCAACAGTTAGAGATTGGGGTAAATTTGGGCTTTTATATCTTCATAAGGGAAACTGGAATGGGGAACAAATTTTTAATCCTGATTGGGTAGATTATGTTACTACACCAAGCCCAACTTCTAACGGGGATTATGGTGGTCATTTTTGGTTAAATGCAGGTGGTTTTTATCCAGATGCACCTAGAGATATGTTCTCTGCAAATGGATTTCAAGGGCAAAGAGTATTTATAATTCCATCTAAAGATTTAGTAATTGTTCGTTTTGGGTTGATAGGAGATGCAGGTGTAGATTTTAATACGTTTTTAAAAGAAATTATTTCTGCAATAAATTAATATACCAAAAACCCCCACAAGTATTAAATACTTGTGGGGGTTTTGTGTGATTTAAAAATAGTTTTTTCTGTTTTATAAATCAAAACCAAGGTTAACACCTAGTTTTTTGGAAATTAACTTATTAATTCTACTTTTTAGCTGAGGTATTTTTACACTTGATAGTACATTATTAGCAAATGCATACATTAATAAAGCTCTGGCTTCTTTTTCTCCTATACCTCTGGATCTCATATAAAATAATGCACTATCATCTAATTGCCCTATAGTACAACCATGTGAGCATTTTACATCATCTGCAAAGATTTCTAACTGAGGTTTAGAATTAATGGTTGCTTTATCACTTAACAATATATTGTTATTAGATTGAAAAGCATTTGTTTTCTGAGCCTCTTTATTTACAATTATTTTACCGTTAAAAACACCTGTTGCTTTTTCATCAAAAATACCTTTGTAATCTTGATGGCTTTCGCAGTTAGGTTCTTTGTGGTGTACTAATGTATTATGATCTACGTGTTGTTTTCCTTCGATAATTGTTATACCATTAAGAATAGAATCAATTCCCTCTCCTTTTTGATAAAAATTAAGATTGTTTCTGGTAATATTCCCTCCAAAAGCGAAAGTATGTACAGATGCCACACTTTGCGTATGTTGTTCTATGTAGGTACTATCTATTAAGGATGCATTTTGATTATCGTTCTGTATTTTATAATAATCTACAACAGCTCTTTTATCTGCAAAAATCTCGGTTACAGAATTAGTTAAAACTGGATTATCTGTTAAGCTTTGGTGACGCTCTATAATTTGTACATGAGAGTTTTCGCCAACAACAATCAGATTACGAGGTTGTAACATTTGTGCAGATTCTATTCCTGTAGAGAAATGTATAATTTGTATTGGTTTATCTGCCAGTTTATTTTTTGGAATATAGATATATGCTCCTTCTCTAGAAAAAGCAGTATTTAGGGATGTTATACCATCTTCTGTTGCTATTTTGTTAAAATAGTTTTCTATTATGGAACGATATTTTTCATGTGTTAATGCAGAAGACATTAAACAGACATCTATTTTATCATGTGTAGTTTCGGATAAATGAGAAGAATACTTTCCATCTATAAACACAATTTTATAAGTATCCAGATCATGAAGAAAGTATTTTTTTATATCCTTAAACTCTAAATTGTCCTCTTCCTTTGAAAAAATACTATAATCATGTTTTAAAACTGCGTTTAGCGAAGTATATTTCCACGCTTCTTCTTTTTTGGTAGGAAATCCTTTTTCTTCAAAAGTTTTAATAGCTTGGCTTCTGATATCATGAACAGCACTATCCACATCTACTGTATCTTCAAAAGCCAAAAAAGAGGATACTAATTTATCTTTCAACTCCATATTTAATTGCTTATTGTCTGTTGTTTGTCGTTTTATTTAAATAAAAGCTACGTTTACTATCGATGAATAATCGACATCCAACTAATTATGCATTTATTTCTTCCTTAATCCAATCGTATCCTTTTTCTTCTAATTCCAGAGCTAGATCTTTAGTTCCTGACTTTACGATTTTACCATCGTACAATACATGTACAAAGTCTGGAACTATATAGTCTAATAATCTTTGATAATGTGTAATAACTATAATGGCATTGTTGTCACTTTTTAGTTTGTTTACGCCATTAGCAACGATACGAAGAGCATCAATATCCAATCCAGAGTCTGTTTCATCCAGAATGGCTAATTTTGGTTCCATCATTGCCATTTGAAAAATCTCGTTACGTTTTTTCTCTCCACCAGAGAAACCTTCATTAAGAGAACGAGATAAAAATTTACGGTCGATTTCTAATAATTCAGATTTTTCACGAATTTTTTTAAGCATATCCTTTGCTGGCATTTCTTCAAGGCCTTGTGCTTTTCGCGTCTCATTAATAGCAGTTTTCATAAAATTAGTAACCGTTACCCCAGGAATTTCTACAGGATATTGAAAAGACAGAAAAACACCTTTATGAGCACGTTCCTCAGGTGCTAACTCTTCGATGTCTTCAGTTTCTAAAAGGATTTTTCCTTTAGTAACCTTGTATTCTTCTTTACCTGCTATAATATTCGCCAATGTGCTTTTACCGGCACCATTAGGCCCCATAATAGCGTGTATCTCTCCTGCTTTTACATTTAGGTTAAGACCTTTTAAGATTTCTTTCCCTTCGATACTTGCGTGTAAATCTGTAATTTTCAGCATCATCTCTTAATTTAAATATTTAGGTGCTTTTGGCAATTTATTAAAATCTTCTTTTTGGTGTTGTAGATATATTTTTGCATTTTTTGCTTTAGCAAAAGCTTCAAATTCATCCATACTTTTTAAAGTTTGTTTTGTGTCAAAATTAAAAATAGGAACTCTTCTGTGTTCTCTATTTTCATACATATGATACAAATCTCCTGTTAATAAAAGCGGGCCATGTTCTATCAAATCGAGGTATAAAACTTGATGCCCAGGAGTATGTCCTGGCATAGATTTGATAACGACACTTCCGTCGCCAAAAACATCAAAATCCCCGTTTATTTTTTTTATGTTTGTTAACTCTTTAATGGCATTATAGTTATCCGTATTTTTTTTCTGACTCGTTGGACTAGTAATAGAATCATATTCTACTTCTTGTACTAACCATGTAGAATTCTTGAAAACATTAGCATGACCAGTATGGTCAAAATGAGAGTGTGATAAAGCGATATACTTAATATCTTTTATACTCATCCCTATAGATTTCAATTGATTTCCTACGGAATCCTTTCGAGATACAGTAAATGCTCCACTAGCATCTGTAAAAGGTTCTGACAAATCAACTAGCATTTCAGGAAGACCTGCATCCCACATTAAATTACCTTTGGGGTGACTGATTATATAAAAAGCATTAGCAAATTCTTTGGTTTGACCATGATATGTGGTGTCTTGTGAAAAAAGTTCTAAGTTATTAACCATTATATGACCACCGTCTAAAGTGAAAAGCTTTACATCTGGTTTTTTTATTTCTTCAGAATTAACTATGGGATCTGAATTTTGTTTTTTTGTTTCTTTACAGGCAAAAATAACCACAGAAACAAATAATAAGGATATGTATTTTTTCACTTTATTTTTTATATTTTTTCTTCTCTTCGCAAAGATTTTCTCAATTATTTAGTGATTATGACCTTTGTGACTTGCTTCTTCTGTACCTTTAATTTGATCCGATGATTTGATCTTAGTTGGCAATTCTGATGTTGGAGCACTTACTCCTATAATTTCTTTTATTTCAACTATTTCTTCCCAACCTTCTTCTGGATTAGGTTTTACGATTCCTTTTATTACTACGGGAACCATGTCATATTCTTCTCTTTGTAGAGGTTCTATTTTTTTGGCTAACTCATGAGTTAAATCATTAATTACTACTCCGTAAATAAAATCAGTACCTTTTATAACTGCTGCATCGTCGATAAAAATAAACTCTCCGCGAATTAAATCGGATTCTCCTGATTTACTTTCAGACTTACAAGAAATAACAATAAGGCTTAATACAATTAAAATAAATAGTTTTTTCATAAAAGTAGAATTTGATGGTTACACAATTACCCCACAGAACCTTCTAGGGAAATTTCTAAAAGTTTTTGAGCCTCTACCGCAAACTCCATAGGTAGTTTGTTTAGCACTTCTTTACTAAAACCATTAACGATCAATGCAATTGCTTTTTCTGTATCAATTCCTCGTTGGTTACAATAAAAAATCTGATCTTCACCTATTTTGCTAGTAGTAGCTTCATGTTCTATTTGAGCAGTTTTGTTTTTTGCTTCTATATAAGGAAACGTATGTGCGCCACATTCATTGCCCATCAATAATGAATCACATTGTGAAAAATTACGTGCATTGCTTGCTCTGCTGTTTATTTGCACTAATCCCCGATAACTATTATGAGATTTTCCTGCAGAAATACCTTTAGAAATAATAGTACTTTTGGTGTTTTTACCTAAGTGTATCATTTTTGTTCCAGTATCTGCTTGTTGGTAATTATTGGTTACTGCAATAGAGTAAAATTCTCCAACAGAGTTATCTCCTTTAAGTATGCATGAAGGGTATTTCCAGGTTACTGCAGATCCTGTTTCTACTTGTGTCCATGAAATTTTGGCATTAGCCTCACAAATTCCTCTTTTAGTAACAAAATTAAAAACTCCTCCTTTTCCTTCGGCATTACCAGGATACCAATTCTGGACAGTAGAGTATTTTATTTCTGCATCATCTAGTGCTATTAACTCTACAACAGCTGCATGTAATTGATTTTCGTCACGAGAGGGAGCTGTACATCCTTCGAGATAGCTAACATAACTACCTTGATCTGCAATTACTAAGGTGCGTTCAAATTGTCCTGTTCCTGCCTGATTTATCCTAAAGTAAGTAGACAACTCCATAGGACAACGAACACCTTTTGGTATATAACAAAAGGATCCGTCACTAAAAACTGCAGAGTTTAAAGCTGCATAAAAATTGTCTTTTTGTGGGACAACAGATCCAATATATTTTTTAACCAGTTCTGGGTGTTCTTTTATGGCCTCAGAAATGGAACAAAATATAATTCCTTTTTCTCCTAATGTTTTTTTAAATGTTGTAGCTACAGATACAGAATCCATTACAATATCTACAGCAACTCCTGCTAGCTTTTTTTGCTCATCTAATGATATTCCAAGTTTCTTAAATGTATCCAATAACTCAGGATCTACCTCATCTATACTATTATACTTTGGTTTTTTATTAGGTGCGGAATAATAGGAAATATCTTGAAAAGCAGGTTTTTTGTAGGTAACATTAGCCCATTCTGGTTCTTCCATTTCTTTCCAAACACGAAAGGCCTCTAACCTCCATTCTGTCATCCATTCTGGTTCTTCTTTTTTCTTAGAAATTGCACGAACTATATCTTCATTAAGACCAACAGGAAAAGTATCAGATTCTATATCGGTATAAAATCCATACTCATATTCTTTGGTTTCTAATTCTTTCTTTAAGTCGTCTTCGGTATACGCCATTTTCTTGACCTTGAAATAATTCAGGGTATTTTTTTATCAATTAAAGGGAAAAACTTTCTCCACAACCACAAGTTCTACTTGCGTTAGGGTTATTAAACACGAATCCAGTACCATTTAGTCCTCCTGAATACTCAAGAGTTGTTCCTATTAGGTACAGGAAACTTTTTTTGTCTACAATGATTTTTATATCGTTGTCTTCAAAAACTTTATCTTCGTTTTCTTGATTTTTATCAAACTTCAAATCGTATGATAAACCAGAACATCCGCCACTTTTAACACCTACACGTACATAATCTACAGAAGCATCATACCCATCATCACTCATCAGTTCAATGATTTTCTTTTTAGCTATATCAGATACTTTGATCATATTTTTGTAAATAGATTAATTCTAAATTGAATGCAAATATACTACATAAGTATATTTTATACACGAAACCTAACATTTATCTATTATATATTAGGATAAGAAAAAACTATAGTGATGGTAAAAGGGGCTTTTTAGAATTCAGAAAAACGGTCGTCATTTAAAAAATCATCATCAGTGAGGGTTTTTAAAAAAGCAATAATTAATTGTTTTTCCTCAGTAGTCATTGGGATTCCTTTAATGTTATTTTGACTTTTGAATATTGGATCTAAGGTCCTAGAATCTACCATGCCATCACTATAATGATTTAAAACATCTTCTAAAGTTTTTAATCTGCCATCGTGCATGTATGGAAAAGTAAGTTCTATGTTTCTTAAACTCGGAACTTTAAATTTATAGATATCTTCTTCTAAACCTGTTACTCGTTTTCTGCCTACATCATTATACTCTGGATCTATTGGCAAACCATTATTGCGATACGATTGATCCGTAAATAATGTTCCTTGGTGGCATGAGGCACATTTGGACTTAAACAGTTCTAAGCCTGCACTTTCTTGCTCAGTAAATACAGAACCTTCATTTCTTTCTACTTTATCGTATTTTGTATTTGCCGAAATCATCATAATCATAAACTGAGAAATTGCCTTGAGCATATTATCTGAATTTATTTTTTGATCTTCAAAAGCTTCTGCAAATAATTTTACATATTCTGGTTGCTCTTCTAATTTTTTTATAATGCCTGTAAATGTTTCGTTCATTTCAACTTCTGCAGTAATCGGTATAATAGGTTGCAGATCTAGATGTATTGCTGCACCGTCCCATGTAAACTCTTTCATAAAAGCCATATTATGTAAAGGTTGTGCGTTTCGAGTACCCAGCGCACCATTTACTCCATGACTTACAATATGTGTATGGTGGGTAAATGCAAAATCTTGTATATGGCAAAATCCACAAGAGATTACTCCATCTGATGCCAGACGGCCATCATAAAATAATTTTTTGCCTAATTCAAACCCTTTTTCTGTAGGAGGATTAAGAGTAACATTATAACTAGGCTCTGGAAAATTTGCAGGAACAGTAAATTCTAGTTTAGCATTCTCTGTAATGGGTACATAATCTTCCTTTTCTGAACTACAGGAAGTCCAGAAAAGGAGAGATATTATGTATACCAAAATTCGTAATTCCATATTATTCATTTATGCTCGCTGCGCTAAACATCGTAGCGCTATTTTCTGCAATTTTTGGAGCATTTTCGGGATCTACCTGAATATCACTTTTTATAGATAAAGAATGTGTGTTTACACTATCAAATATTTTGGCTATATCTGCATTTATAACTACTCTTGAAGTCGCATTTTCTTTGATGTTTAAAGTGTTTGGTAAATCCAAAATAACTTCTTTATAATTATCTAATGTTGTGCCGTGGCTACCTATGTGTATTTTAAAATCTGTATTTTCTTGCCCTCCTACAGAATAACCTCCTTCAAATTTAAGAAATATATAACCTGCAGACCAGCTCCATAGCATTTCATTTTCTTGTGCCGTAGGTATAAAATTATTTGTCCTATGTAACGGGTATTTGGATTGATCTACGCCAATACCGAATCTAATCTTTGTATATTCACCTTCGGATATAGTGTTTAGTTCTATGGTTTTACTTTCTGCTACTTCTTCATTAATCAGGAAATAACTTTTTTCTGTCGGGTACTTAAATTCTTCTCCATTAGCCTTAATAAAAACAATATTGCTAATAATATACTTTAGTTGTGAAATAGTGTATGTTTCACCACTTTTATTGGTATATGAAGTATTATTCATAATAATTGAAGTGTTCTCTATACTATTGTTAAAATTAAGGTTTACACTACCCACTTTTACATCATCATCGTCTTTACATGATGTTATTGCTAAAATCGTAAATACGATTATTATTATATTTTTCATTTTTCTTCTTTATATTTTATTATAATAAAGTCTTTTGATCCTTTATTACTTGGTACATCAAAATCATTACTTTCTGAACTACCAACGATGATTATTTTTTTATCACTTGTTTCTAAACAGCTTTCTCCAAATTCTGCAAGACTACCTCCAACGGTGGATTGCCATTGTACTACTCCTTTACTATTAATTAGTAGATTTAAGATATCACTTTGCCCTTTATTTTCTTTTATATCTACATCATTACTTCTGGAGTTTCCTGTAATGATAAAGTTGTTGTTTTGAGTTGTAAAAATACCTCTACCAGTATCGAACTGTGTTCCTCCTATAGATTTTTCCCATAAAACAGCACCGTTTCCATCTATTTGTATCATCCACAGGTCTGCATTTCCTTTGGCACTAGAAACATCACCATCGTCACTTCGAGAATCTCCTATAATTATATATTTTCCATCTCCAGTAGATGTTATTGCATAAGCGACATCGATTTCAGATCCTCCATAAGATTTTTGCCAAATCTTAGTGCCTTCAGAGTTTACTTTTACTGCCCAAAAATCATAGCTTCCTTTACTATTGGTTACATCAAAATCAATACTTTCTGAAGATCCGATCATTAAAAACCCATTATCCTCGGTTTGAAGAACATCATAACTTCGATCGTTATTAGTTCCTCCAAAATAGCGCCTCCAGATCTTATTCCCAGATATATCTAATTTTATACCCCAAAATTCTCCTACTCCATGTTTTTCGTTGTTTTTTGATTTATCATCATTACCTTCTCCATTACTGGCACTTACGTCTAAAAATCCTGTAATAAAATACCCTCCATCATTGGTCTGTACGATAGAAAAAGCACGATCAATTCCAGAAAAACCAAAGTTTTTTTCCCATTGAATATCTCCTGCACCATTAAGTTTAACAATCCAGTAATCTTGTAAGCCTTCATTTGAAGTTACATCTTCATCATTACTTCTACTATATCCTACTATTGCATATCCGCCATCATTAGTTTTAATGATTTTTTCTGCTCTCTCGTCTCCGGTTCCTCCATAAGTTTTGCTCCATACAATTTCTCCTTCTCTAGTGAGTTTAAGTACCCAATAATCACTATCGGTTGCTGTTTTATCGGTTATATCTCCATCAATACTTAAGGTGTATCCAGCAATGGCATAACCCCCATCTGCAGTTTCTACTACAGATAGGGCATTATCTTCATTGCTTCCGCCAAATGTTTTTGTCCATTCTATTGTTCTGATAATTTCTTGTTCTTCTTCTGGATTTGTTTCTGGATTTGTTTCTGGATTTTTATCATCACTACTACAAGAACTTAATACAACCATTGTTATAAATACAATACGTTGAATATATAAAAGTTTAAAGGTCTTCATTTGACTATAAAATTTATCATATTAGTTTTTTACAAAACGTTTTGTATAGACCTGATTGTTTGCCATGATTTGTACAAAATAGGTGCCAGCTCTTAAATTAGAAACATCTATTGTATTTGTAACAGTCCCTTTGGTTACGGATTGTCCTAAAAAATTTTTAATTTCAAAGCTTGCATTTTTTTCTATTCCATCAATAAACACAGTTAAAAGACCTCCTTTAACTGGATTTGGAAATATATGAAATGCTATCTTTTCTACAGGTGTAATTGGTTCGCTTCTAGAGGCATTGGTGGTTAAGGAAATATTATCAATAGCAATATCTGCTTGCCATGTAGATCCTGTTGTTCTATTAAATCTTAATTGCACACTATTTCCAACATAAGCAGAAAGGTTTATGTTAGCAGTATTCCAAGAGTTTCCTTGGTTACCTGTCTGGCTCCATATACTGGCCCATGTTGTACCATTATTTGTACTTGCCTCTAAAGCAAAGCTCCCCATATCTGCTGCACCATACATATGGTATGCAAATGAAAATGTGGCTGAAGTTTGACTACTTAGATCAAAACAAGGAGAGTTTATAATAGCTTGTTTATTAGGGAATCCTTCTGTTCCTGAGGCTTCTACATAGATATAATATGTCCCTTGTGTAGCACTAGATGGCCCTGTGTTATTAGAAGGTGTTCCATTTGCATCTATAGTCCAATCTATATTATCTGTAGAAGATTGTGTCCATACCCCAAGTGTATTTTCAAAACTTTCATTATAAGGAAAAGAAGATATTCCAGAAGAACATCCTTGGCTTCCGCCACTGCCAGCGGTAATATTAACAGTATAGTCCTCAACCTCTCCATATTCAAAAGATTCGCAGGAGGTTGGTATACCATTATATTTCATAGAAACACGCATTCTGGTTGCTCCTTCAGCTGTTGCTGCGGGAACAGTAAAACTCCCGGTAACCGGAGTTGTTTTAGAGGCTGCTTTAGTCCATACCTGTTCTCCTGAATCTGTAAAATCTCCATCTTTGTTATAATCTATCCATACACTATACCCTTCATTATAAATATTATTTGCCCAAGTTGGTGTTATTGTAATAGTTTGTAAACTTCCTTTTGCTATGTCTGTTGCGATTGATGTATTGTCTGCATAGCCTCCATTAGAGGCTCCTGTAGTGTTGTTAATAGTTCCTAAGCTAACATTGCTTATATATTCGTCAGCAATACTATTACCATTAGATGCACAATAGTTTATTTGTACATTGGTAGTTGTAAAATTAGTAGAGGCACTAAAACCAGAAGAGGTTCCGTCTTGGCATTTACTTTTTACCTGTACTTCATAAGCTGTAGTAGCCGTTAAACCTGTTATGTTATAAGAAGCAGAATTTGAAGTAGCAGTAGTCCAAGAGGTTGCTCCTGTTTGGCGATATCTTATATCATAAGTTGCATTTGATATAGAGGTCCAGTTTATTGTAGCTGTTGTTGCTCCTATATTAGAAGATGTTACTCCTACGGGTACTGTTGCGATACATTCTCCTCCAGAAGTATTGCTTTTACGAACTAAGAAAAGTCCTCCTTGAATATCGCTTATAACTATGTTTCCACTACTAAAATAAGGATATACGTTCCATACACCATCCATAGTTACACTATTACTAGAAGTATATGTGTCAAAAAAACCTACCTCTGTCATTGTTTTAGCTCCTATGCTAGAAATGTCTATTACCCTTAAACCTGCTCTATAATTTGCAAGGTAAAATAAATTCCCTTTTACGTAGCCATTATGATCTGTGGAAGGAGTAGGTCCAAAGTAGTTAAAATGGAATTTTGGATTATCTAAATCTTGAAAATCAAATACAATTGTTTTGGTATTGAAACCTACACCTTGTTCATCTAATTCATCTCCTAATATAAAGTATTTTAAATCTTCTGTGAACCATCCCTGATGGGTATATTTAACATCTGTATATTTTATAGTAGATATAGTAACAGGATTTGATTTATTAGTTATGTCCGCTATTACTATTTCAATCTCATTACTACCTATTAAAATTTCTTTTCCAGTATAATCACTATCTGGCCCATTATAAGTTATTACTTGCGCATCATGTGTATAGGCTCTTTGTCCTCCAGATAAAAGCCCTCCTGCGTTAATAGGATTTTTTGGGTCTTGAATATTAATAAATAGAGGTCCCCCTTTATAAGGCCCAGAGTTTCTTTGAGCTCCTACTACATAGGCATATCCAGAATCTTCGTTGATTACAATATTATGGGCATTTCCAAATTCTGTATATCTTGTATCTGCTGTAAATGTTTGAGGTGGATTCGCTACATTCCGTAATCTGGTTAAGTCAAAAACCTGTAATCCATGACCACTAGCTTCGCTTACAATAAAAGCATGATCTTTATATACTTTTACATCTCTCCAAGTACTATTAGAAGTAGCAGTAGGGAGTTTGCCTAAATATACTGGATTAGTAGGGTTGGAAATATTTATAAATGCAGTACCATTATTTAATCCGATAATTGCATATTCGTTACCATTTTGTGGATCTGTCCATCCCCAGCTATCATTACCCAAACTGGCGTTCATAGTAGATAGAGTTACTTGAGACATTAAATCGTAATCGTTACATGGGTAAGAACCAGCAAACCCATTTTGACAGGGGGTTTGACCATAAGAATATACCACTGTAATTAACAGCAGAAGAGTAGTTATTAAATTTTTCATTGAGTTTGTGTTTTAAGAGTTAGTTATAACGTTAAGTTTTTGTCATGTATAAATATTTAGTTAAAAAAATAAAAATACAATTAATTTGCTAAATTATTTTATAATTTATTAACGATATCCTATTAATTTGTTGTTTATTAACTATTTTTAACATTTTTTAAGATAGAGGGGTGCCTTTTTTTAAACCTAAGGCTTATAGTTTTAACAAACAATAAGTTAAATATCAAAATTTATCGATTTACATAATTTTTTTGTTAAAAAATTATACAATTACAAATACATGATTATCATTTATAACTATGCGGCTGATTTATTACTTTTATATCCTAAAGAAATTAATAACAAGATAAAAAACAAAAAGAGTAGGTGGTTTTTTACTATGGCTACTATTTTAGTGAAAACATAAAGTCATTATTATAAAAAAGAGAGATAAATTAATATTTGTTGCATATGGAATAGATTTTATTTTTATAAATTATAGTAGATAAAAATATCATGTTGCCTAAATTTGCAAAATGATTGAAAATAAAAATACATCAAGAACACAGATATCTGAATTAGGAGAATTTGGACTCATTAATCATTTAACTAAAGGTTTTAAAATCAAGCAAAAGACTACAGCTATTGGCGTTGGTGATGATGCGGCAGTTTTAGATTTTAAGAATAAGAAATGTGTTTTAACAACAGACTTATTGATTGAAGGAGTGCACTTTGATTTATCTTATGTGCCTTTAAAACATTTAGGATATAAAGCGGTAGTTGTTAATCTGTCTGATGTATATGCAATGAATGCAATAGCAACACAAATAACAGTTTCGATTGCGGTATCTAATAGATTTCCTTTGGAAGCTTTAGAAGAACTGTATTCGGGGATTGAAGCTGCTTCAAAAATTTATAATGTAGATCTGGTAGGAGGAGATACCACTTCTTCAACAACTGGTTTGTTAATTAGTATAACAGCTGTAGGATATGCTGAAGAAAAAGAATTGGTTTATCGCAATGGTGCTAAAGAAAATGATCTTTTAGTTGTAACTGGAGATTTGGGAGCAGCATATTTAGGGCTTCAAGTATTAGAAAGAGAAAAAGAAGTCTATAAAGTCAATCCAAATTCGCAGCCAGATCTAGATCCATATACTTACCTTATCGAAAGACAGCTTAAACCAGAAGCTAGAAAAGATATACGAGAACTCCTGCAAGCTCTGGATGTACAGCCCACAAGTATGATTGATATAAGTGATGGTTTATCTTCTGAAATTATACACTTGTGTAAACAATCCAAAGTCGGAGTAAATTTATATGAAGAAAAAATCCCATTAGATCCCACGGTAATATCTGCTTGCGAGGAATTTAAATTAAATAGTACTACTGTGGCTTTAAATGGCGGAGAAGATTACGAATTATTGTTTACTATCCAGCAAGAAGATTATTCAAAAATTAAAGCAAATCCTAGTTTAACCGTTATTGGTCATATAACGGATGAAAAAAGTGGGATAGGATTAGTTACCAGATCTAATGAAAAGATAGAAATAAAAGCTCAAGGGTGGAACCCTATAAACGAATAGAATAGTTATGATACTACCCGAAAAGAAGTATCTATATTGATTTTTGCCATTTTTTTGGCATGCACAGAAGCTAAAGCATTATTAATTTCTTTTAATTTAGGTGTCATTATTTCTAATCGACCTCGACTATTAGTTGTAGCTTGCTCACCGCAATGAGAACAAGTATACTCTTTTATATGATGTGTAACGTTTTTAGAAAGAAGGTAATTATGACCGAACAAAGAACAATAGATTTTAGAAAAAGAAAATGCGGCGCTAGGGGTAGTTTTTTTCATTATTTTTAAGGGGTTAAAAATTCATAAAAAGGGGTTAAATGTTCATTATCAATACAATAATAACATATTTTTTATAACTATCCATGTTTTTGTAAGAAAAAAACGCATTTCATGTACGTTTTTTAAGTAAGAATGTAATTTTAAAGTGTTTTTTAGCCATCAAAAATGTATTTTGTCTATATTTTTGATTTTCTGTAGTTGTGAAAAGTAAGAATACACTTCTTTCTATTAGTTGTATATTATATAGAATTTAAAAATCGACTAAGTTCTATCATATATTGCTCTTTATTTTCTAGATAAGACATGTGTCCCCCTTCAAGACTGACTAAATCAACATTATTTTGTTTTGCTTCTGCACAGCTTTGTTTATAGGGTAGAATAGGGTCTTTAATTCCAGCAAAAATTACTTTAAACCCTTTAAAATTAGCCAAAATATTGGTTCGATCTTTTCTAATCTTCATCCCTTCAAGAGCAGAAATAATTCCTTGTAAGGACATCTTAGAGGCTTGATTTTTAATTTCATGTATTTCGCTAGCAAACTGTAGCTGGTTTTCTTCTGCAAAAAGATTAGCTATTGCCATACTTGTATATGCATTAGGATTTTTTTTAACAATATTAATAGCTCTGGTTCTATTATATTTCCTTTCTTCACTATCGGGAAATGAAGTAGAGTTAAGCAGTGCAATACCCAAAATCAAATCAGGGAAAAGATCTACACAGGCCAAAGATACATATCCCCCCATAGAGTGTCCCACAAAAACAGCTTTGGATATACTTAGATTTTCTAAAACAGTTTTTACGGCTTTTGCCATATCTTCCATAGTATGTATGTATCCTATATTTCCAGAGTGACCATGACCTAAAAGGTCGATCAAAATACATTGATAGCTATCCGTTAGAGACTCTGTGGTTTTCTCCCACATGTTTAAATTTTCTAAAAACCCATGAAGAAATACTACAGGTATTCCTTTCCCTAAAGTGTTATAATTTATTTTAATCCCTTTATACAGTAATATCATTATGAAAGTTTATTTTTAAGGTTGATAAACCTAACTAAATGAGATTTAATAAAGAAACTTTCGTAGCAGGATTTGCATTATTTTCTATGTTTTTTGGTGCAGGAAACCTCATGTTTCCACCTCTTCTTGGTTTAAAAGCGGGAGATGCATGGTTTATGGTTACACTAGGTTTTGTTATTTCGGCAGTAATTATACCTTTATTAGGGATTTTTGCGCACGCCAGACTACAAGGTACCATGTTAGATTTTGCAAAAAAGGTGTCTCCTACTTTTAGTCTTATTTACTGTATTCTTGTCTATTTAATATCGATTACATTGCCTTCCCCAAGAACTGCTTCTGTAACTCATGAAATGGTAATTCAACCTTTTTTTGGTACCAGCGCATGGTTAACAAGTGTTGTTTACTTTTCTTTGGTTTTACTTTTTGTACTTAATCGCTCTAAAGTTCTTAATCTATTAGGTAAATTTTTATCTCCTGTCTTATTTATTGTTGTTTTAAGTATTATATGTATAGGTGTTTTTTCTGTACAGAACCCTGTTATAAACCCATCTGAATTTAAAACACCAATGATTAAGGGATTGTTAGAAGGGTACCAAACTTTTGACGCCATTGGTGCTGTTGTTGTTGGCGCTGTTATTATAATTTCTTTAAAAATAAAAGGAGAAAATAATTTTATTAGAAACAGGAGGGTAATTATAAGCTCTGGTATTGTAGCAGGAATGGGACTTTTGATAATCTATTCTGGAATGATATATAATGGAGCGTTGTTTAGTACCCAATTTGAAACCAATGTAACGCGAACGGAATTATTATCTGGTTTAAGTTTCATAACTCTTGGTAAGATAGGAAAAACATTTTTAAGCATTTTAGTTGGTTTAGCCTGTTTTACAACTGCAGTTGGTATTATAACTGGTACTGCGGATTTTATAAAAGGGTTGTTTAATAACTCTCAAAAAGTGTATATTCTTACTGCAGTTATAGCTTGCTTTTTAGGTGTTCTAATAGGGCAATTTAATGTTCATAATATTGTCACTATAGCTATACCAGCTCTTATGTTTATATATCCTATAACTATTATTTTAATAGTTTTAAATATATTACCTAATAGATTTACTTCTCCGCTAGTATTTAGAGCAGTGGTTGTTGTAACCATTATGTTTAGTATTCCTGATTTTTTTGGATCTATAGGTATGCAGAAATTTATTAGTCCAATTTTAGAGATTCTTCCTTTTGGGAAATATAGCCTAGCTTGGTTAATACCTGCAATAGTAACCTTAATTCTTATGAATGTTTTGTCTTACAAAAAAGACAAAACAATTTCTTAAACTTTTTTAAAAATTAGGGGGGATCTCCCCCTTTCTATCGAATTGTTTTTTACTATTTTCGTGCTGAAAAATAATTTATTTTATACTAATATCATTTGTCATTTGAATTTAGTAGAATAAAACATTCTTGTTTTTTAATAAATTCAAAAAATAGCTAGTATCAAAAAAGGAAATGCCTATGAAAAAAATAATTACTCTAACATGTATCTCTTTATTTTTATTTTCTTGTAGTGACGATGATGATTATATCCCTGTTGGATCAGGTTTAGATAAAGAACTAACAACTATTTTAACAACTGTTTCTGAAGATAAAACACTATCCTATTTTATTTTACCAGAAAGTGATGACTATCTTAATATTCCTCAAGATCCTTTAAATGTAATTACTAAAGAAAAGGTAGAATTAGGTAAATTATTGTTACACGAAACTGCGTTGGGCAGAAAACCAAAAATGACAGAGATGACAGCTACATATTCTTGTGCTTCTTGTCATCAAGCTGCAGCAGGTTTTAGTTCTGCTTTACGACAAGGGATTGGAGAGTGTGGTGTTGGATTTGGAATCAATGGTAATGGTAGGATAATTAATCAAGGTGTTCCTATTGATTCTGTAGATATCCAACCTATTCGTTCTCCTACTCTTTTAAATGTTGCATACCAAGATGTAATGCTTTGGAATGGGCAATTTGGAGCTACAGGAACCAATCAAGGAACTGAGGCAAATTGGGGTCAAATACCTGAGAATTTTTTAGGATTTCAAGGGGTAGAAGTTCAAGCTATAAAAGGGCAAGGTGTTCATCGATTATTAGTTGATGAGGATTTTGTAATTACTTTTGGATATAAAGAAATGTTTGACCAAGCTTTTACGGATATAGTAGAAAAACAAAGATATACTACTAAAAATGCAGGCCTTGCAATAGCTGCATATGAAAGAACTTTGCTTGCAAATAAATCACCTTGGCAACAATGGCTAAAAGGGGATCGTAACGCTATGACTACTGTAGAAAAAAAAGGAGCTATAACTTTTTTTAGTAAAGGAAAATGTTATGAATGTCATACTGGTCCTGCTTTAAGCGATAAAGGTTTTTATGCATTTGGAATGGGAGATTTTGATAACTCTAATAAGGCAGTAGTTGTTGCTAACTCTGGATTTGAAAATATAAAAAAAGGAAGAGGTGGTTTTACCAAAAACACTAATGATGATTATAAGTTTAAAACACCTACTCTATACAATTTGTTAGATAATGGTTTTTATGGTCATGGAGGAACATTTACATCTGTAAGGGATGTTATTGCATACAAAAACAAAGGAATCCCACAATCTACAGAAGCAACGGTTGAAAATTTCGCATCACAATTTGGAACTATTGATTTAACAGATGATGAAATAAATAACCTAACTGCTTTTATAGAAAACAGTTTACGAGATAGTAATCTAACCAGATATGTTCCTGAAACATTAAAATCTGGACAATGTTTTCCTACTAATGATATACAGTCTCAAATTGATTTGGGATGTAATTAATAAGTTAATATAGATTAAAATATACAGATAAAACTTAGTTTAATGTAGCGATCCACCAGGTATTACCAAATGGATCTAGAAAACCTGCTCCTCGAGCACCATAATCCTCTTCCATAGGTTGCATTAAGGATTTGGCTCCTGAATCAAGGGCATCATAATAGGTTTTGTCTGTGTCTTTTACATATACATACATTGATCCAGGGTGTGCAGGATAATGTTGTGATGCTTCAGAAAGAAGAATGGTACTATCCCCTATTTTAATCTCAGAATGTTGTATTCTATTATCCAGATCCAGATTTCTTATCATTTCTTGGGCTTGAAAAATCTTTCGAATAAAATCTATAAAATCTTCAGCTTTTTCTACTACTATATATGGCATCGCTTGCTGGTGACCAGCAGTAATTTTCATTCGTTGCATATTATATAAGGTGACTTTTATAAGGAACGAAAAAACTATACAAAATATTCTATATATAGATGAAAACATATTTTTTTTGGCTTCTATAAAAATGAGACACCAGTGAACTATAAGTTTTATGAAATGAATAGAGATTATTTTATAAAAAATAAAATAAACACCTTAGTGATCTCCTGAATGTTCTAACAGGTCTATATAAAGATATTTCTTAAACTTTTTTTAACATATCCCTGCACCTATAGTCATTCTAATGCTATAACTTGTTATCCGCAAAAAATCACACAAATACATTAACAGTTATGAAATTAAAATTACTTTTAATTCCATTTATTATCTCTTGTTTTATAGGGGTTCAGGATGGATTTACACAATCTGTGTTTATCAACGAAATACACTATGATAATGCAGGTACAGATGTAGAAGAAGCTATCGAAATCGCAGGGGTAGCAGGAACAGATCTTACTGGTTGGAGTATTGTTTTATACAATGGTTCTAACAACAGTGTTTACAATACCATCTCCTTATCAGGAACTCTTACAGACCAACAAAATGGTTTTGGAACCAAAGTAGAAATGCTTCCTGCCAACGGTCTTCAAAATGGATCACCAGATGGATTAGCATTAGTAGATAACAACAATACGGTTGTTCAGTTTTTAAGTTACGAAGGGGTTATTACCGCTGCAGATGGACCAGCAAACGGTATAACAAGTACAGATATTGGGGTATCCGAGCCTAATACAGCACCAGTTGGATCCTCTTTACAACTATCGGGAGCAGGAACCAAAGCCACAGACTTTGTTTGGGAAAACACAACAACCAACACCTATGGCGCAGTAAATACAAACCAAACTTTTGGTACCCCGTTTATAACACCAGTAATTAATGAATTTGTATTTAACCACACAGGTTCAGATACCGATGAGTTTGTTGAGGTACTATCTGGTGCAAATACCGATTTAAGTGCCTATTGGTTGCTAGAGATCGAAGGAGATAGCAATGCTGCAGGAACTATCGATGAGGTTATACAATTAGGAACTACAGATGTTAACGGGTATTTTACTACTGCCTTTGGTAATAATACATTCGAAAACGGAACGGTAGCATTACTTTTAGTGAAAAATTTTACAGGGACACTTGGGCAGGATTTAGATACCAACGATGATGGTGTTTTGGATACCACCCCGTGGGAAGAAATAACAGACGATATTGGGGTTAATGATGGTGGGGCATCTGATCTTAATTATGCCATGGTTACCTTATTGCAATCTTTTGACGGTAGTTCATTTACCGTAGGCGGGGCTTCCCGATTTCCTAACGGTCAGGATACCAATGCAACAACCGATTGGACCAGAAATGATTTTGACGGTAGTGGGTTGCTTAGTTTTCCTACTGTAATTGCAGAACCCGGAGAAGCGATAAACACCCCTAACCGTGAGAATGTTGTTATCGAAGATGTAAATCCAACAGCACAATTAGTAATTAATGAAATAGATGCCGATACCCAAGGCGCAGACGCTTTGGAATTTGTAGAGTTATACGATGGCGGAGCAGGAAATACTTCTCTGGATGGATATATACTGGTGTTTTTTAATGGGTCGAATAATCAAAGCTATGCTACGTATGATTTAACAGGATTTACCACCAATGCAAATGGATATTTTGTTATTGGTAATGCAGATGTTGCCAATGTAAGTATTACTTTTTCTGGAAACGGATTACAAAATGGTGCAGATGCGGTAGCATTATATAAAACAGAGGCAGCTAATTTTCCTAACGGTACTGCCGTTACTACCGATAACCTAGTAGATGCAATTGTATATGACACTAATGATAGTGACGATATAGAGTTGTTAGCGCTTTTAAATACCGAAGAGCCACAAGTAAACGAAGATGAAAAAGGAGATAAAGATGTTCAATCGTTACAACGTTTTCCAAACGGATCTGGTGGATTAAGAAACACAACTACCTACACACAAGCAATCCCTACACCAGGGTCTGCAAATACAAATGCAACACAGGTGGTTACCCTTATCATTAATGAGATAGACGCAGATACACAAGGAGCAGACACTCTGGAATTTGTAGAGTTATACGATGGCGGAGCAGGAAATACCCCGCTGGATGGTTATGTATTGGTAAACTATAACGGGAACAACGATACCAATTATAATGCAATCGATCTGGATGGTTTTTCTACCAATGCCGAAGGATATTTTGTAATCGGTAATGCAGATGTTACCAATGTTGGATTGGTGGTGCCAGGCAATACGTTTCAGAACGGGGCAGATGCAGTGGCTCTCTATTTTGGCGATGCTACTAATTTTCCTAACGGAAGCGCCGTTACTACCGATAACCTGATAGATGCTGTAGTATATGATACCGACGATGTAGATGATGCAGAATTATTGGTATTACTTAACGCAGATCAGCCACAAATTAATGAGAATGTAAACGGAAAAAAAGATAGTGAATCCCTGCAAAGAGTACCTAATGGGCAAGGAGGAGTACGTAACACCACTACATACATAGCAAAAACTCCTACACCAGGCGTAAGTAACGAAGGTATTATAGTAAACCCGGGAGAGCAGATTAGTATTGCCGAGGCAAGAGCTGTTGCCGAAGGAACCACAGTTATAATTGCAGGTGTACTAACGGTAACCGATAGTTTTAAGGGCCCAGCATTCGTTCAGGATGCTACTGGTGGTATCGCAGTTTTTGATGATTTGGTGCAAGCAGACGCCAGCCTAAAAGTAGGAGACTCTGTAACCATAACAGGAACAAGAGCTGTTTTTAATGATCAGATTCAGATAAGCTCTGTTACAAAAGTAGTAAACCATGGTCTTCCTCAAAACCCGATCACTCCTGTAGAAATTACTTTGGCAGAACTTGGTCAGCATCCAGGAGAACTGGTTCGGGTATTAAATACTACCTTCCCTAATCCAGGAGATATTTTATTCGGAAATTCTAACTTTACGCTTACAGATACTAGCGGAAATGGAGAATTACGAGTGGATAATGATGTAGCCTCTATCGTTGGAAAAGCACAACCAGTTACCTGTCCAGAAATTACAGGAGTAATAGGGCGTTTTAGAGAGTTTTTTCAGTTACTACCAAGACAATCCTCTGATATTCCTTGTGCAGTAGAGTTTATACCACCAGGAGATACGGTTGGTTTTCCTAAAGAAGATACTTTTGATGTAGTAGCTTGGAACATTGAGTGGTTTGGGGATGAGAGCAATTCGCCTGTTGGGCAAAACCCGTTATCTGATGCTATTCAGCGAGATAGTACCGCTACGGTATTAAAAAGATTAAATGCAGATGTATATGCAGTAGAAGAAATTGCAGATGATGCCTTGTTTGCCGAATTGGTAAACCTGTTACCTGGATATGATTTTATCTTGTCGGATGCAGTGTCTTATCCTGGTTCTGGCGGAGTATCCCAAAAAGTAGGATTTATCTATAATACCGAAACCGTTTCGGTAGTAAATACCAGAGCGATGTTTACTTCTATCCATCCTATATATAATGGGGGTGATGCATCGGCACTAGTAGATTACCCAAGCGATCCTTCTCGTTTTTATGCTAGTGGAAGATTACCTTTTTTAATGACAGCAGATATAACCATTAAAGGAGTAACAGAGCGTATCGATTTGGTTGCATTACATGCCAGAGCAAATAGTAGTGCAGATCCTCAAAATCGTTATGATATGCGTAAATACGATGTAGAAGTTTTAAAAGACTCCTTGGATGTTCATTTTGCGAATAACAAACTTATTCTTTTAGGAGATTATAATGATGATGTAGATAAAACTGTTGCAGATATTCCTTCCACCATTTCTAGTTTTCAGAAATATATAGACGATGCCGCAAACTACACTATTGTTTCTTCTGCATTAAGCGAAGCAGGATTGCGATCGTATGTTTTTAGAGAAAACATGATCGACCATATCGCTGTAACTAATGAGCTTAAGGATGCATATATAGATAAATCAGTAACTGTTCATTATGAGGTGTATGATAATGATTATGCCTTTACTACCTCAGATCACTTACCAGTTTCTGCACGATTTTTATTAACACCAGAATATGTAGATAATGAGTGTGCAGGAGGGTCTGTAGTGGCATTTGAGCAAGGTAAAAGAAGAGATGGTAGAAAAGTTTCTTGGTTTAGAAGCAAACCAGAACGTGCTTTAGGACAACCAAGAGAAAGAGGATACTTTAACTTTGTGAGTTTAGGATTTGGAGGATCTATTACTATAGAATTAAACAACGAGATTTTTGATAATGCAGATACTAACGAATTTGCAGTATTCGAATCTACAGGATTTTTTGATAATATACCATGTAACTATTATCCAGAATCTGCAGAGGTATTCGCATCACAAGATGGGGTATCGTTTGTTTCTTTGGGAACCACTTGTCAGGATGGTGAATTTGACCTTGCGGCGGGTAACTTACGTTCTGCAAAATATATTAAAGTAGTAGATACTAGTGATAAAAATGTTTTTCCTTGGTTTGCAGATGGGTATGACTTGGATGCTATCGTATGTTTAGAAAACGGAGAGCGTATTGCTACCAAAAATAAACTAGCATATTCTAAAAACCCTACTGCTCTGGAAAGCGAATTACTAACCGAAGAGTTTGGATTAGAAGAGGTGCAAGTATCGGTAACTCCTAACCCTGTTAAGGATCAATTATCTTTAGAGTTTAACAGTTTTGCCAATGCAAGTAATGTAAATGTTGTAATTACAGATGTTACAGGAAAAACTGTTTATACACAAACGATCAGGCTTAAGGTTGGACAATCTAAACTGTCTGTCGATATGCATCGCTATCCAAAAGGATTTTATGTAGTTAGAGCTTTGGATACTACAGGAAAACTAAACGTTACCCAAAAGGTAATGAAGAAATAAATTTTATAAGAACATAACAAAAAGGTCTGAAAAATGTTTTTTTCAGACCTTTTTTATAGTATAAAACGTGTATTTTCTTAAAAATCAGGTTAAATAGGTATTACTCCACTTTAGCATACTTTTCTTTACACGGTTCCATACATTGTGTAGGGTAATCAATAATTAGAGTTACATCTTTTAGCTCAAAATTTATTTTAGATGCTGTAGAAGCACAAGGTATAACAAGAGTAGTTTGATCCATATTATAGGTTCCTGATGTTCCAACAGAGACATCCTTATCCATTGGGCAGTAAGATACATTGCTTTTTAAAGTGCCATCGGCAAAAAATTCAATCACTTTGTTCTGATTTGCTTTTTCAAAAGTAGCCTTGCCGTTTCCTATATCGATTAAAGTATGGGTTAGTTTCCATTTACCAACTAACGGGGATTTATTTTTTTTAGCACAAGCAGTGCAAAGAGCAAACAAAAAAAAGTATAAAAGAAACTTTTTCATAGTCTAAAAGGTTTTAGAGTTATTTTTCATCTAAGCTATAAAAAATAAGATAGAGTCCCTTACGGGTTTACCACCAAGTTTTCTTTACTTTTTGGGCGTTAAAAAACCCCAGACAGATAATGTATAGGGTTATATATGATAAAGCTTGCTTTAGTTTTATCCTTTATTCATAAGATCTTCAATCTCTTCTGCTTCGATAGGGATATTACCCATTAAATTAAAAGGCTCTCCTTTTTCTTGTACTACTACATCATCCTCTAATCTAATCCCAAATCCTTCATCGGGAATATAAATTCCTGGCTCTACAGTAAATACCATATTTGCTAGTATAGGCTCGGTAAGAATCCCATAATCGTGTGTATCTAATCCTATATGGTGAGAAGTACCATGCATAAAGTATTTTTTGTACGCAGGCCATTCTGGATCTTCATTTTGTATATCGGCTTTATCCAAAAGCCCTAATCCTAACAGTTCCGAAGTCATGAGCTTACCAACCTCTACATGATAATCTGCCCATATAGCTCCGGGAACTAATAATTTGGTAGCTTCATTTTTAACTCTAAGCACAGCATCATACACATCTCTCTGGCGTTTGGTATACCTTCCGGATACCGGGATGGTACGAGATAAATCACTAGAATAATTAGCATACTCTGCAGCTACATCCATTAGGATTAAATCTCCTGCTTTACAGGGTTGGTTGTTTTCTATATAGTGTAGTACATTGGCGTTGTTTCCGCTTGCAATAATGGGAGTGTAAGCAAAACCTTTGGATCTGTTATTTATAAATTCGTGTAATAATTCGGCTTCAATATTATATTCCCAAACATCAGGTTTTACAAAGCTTAGAAGTCTGCGAAATCCTTTTTCGGTAATATTACAGGCATTTTGTATCAGATCAATTTCGATAGGATCTTTTACAGAGCGTAATCGTTGTAAAATAGGATTACTTTTTGCAACAGTATGTGCAGGATATTTGGCTTTCCACCATTTTGTAAAACGATCTTCACGAGTTTCGGTTTCTACATTAGATCTGTAATGCTCATTTGTATTTACATATACAGTTTCACATTGGGTCATTATTTCAAAGAAAATCTTTTCCAGATCTTCTAACCAATATACCGTTTTTATCCCTGAAACCTCGAGAGCACGTTCTTTAGTTAATTTTTCACCTTCCCAAATTGCAATATGTTCATTGGTTTCTTTTAGAAATAAAACTTCACGATACTTTTCTTTTGGTGCATCCGGAAAAAGTAACAATATACTCTCTTCTTGATCCACACCACTTAAATAAAAAATATCTCTATGCTGTTCAAAAGGCATAGTACTATCGGCACTAATGGGATATATATCATTGCTATTAAATACAGCAATGCTATTAGGTTTCATTTGCGCAGTAAAGTTTTTACGGTTTTTGATAAAGAGGTTTTTATTAATTTGGTGGTATTTCATAATATGATATGTTGTTTAATCCCTTATGTATGGGAGTTTTCCTCAGAGTTAGCCTTAATCAAAATGTTAATTCAGATAGCACACTTTGCCAGCTTGTCTCGAGAGTATTGATTTATAAAACTATAGATACCTGTTGTACCTTAAAATAGGTTAAAAACAGTAATTCTGCCCAAAAATACTAAAGCTAAAAGGATGTATTGTTAAACAATATCTAAAAATTTTGGAGTTTGTTATAACAATATCTACATTCATCCAATTTTATTATTTTAAAAAGCCCAATATAATTTGCCATACTTCTTTAAATTATGGTTCATTATTATGACGTTAAATACCATCAAAAATGAAAATTGATACTTCCTTTCTAGTATTAGTACTGTATTCTACTTTTATTTTTTCTCAGCATCCTCCTGCTACTAATGCAGATGAGGTTGTACAAGGTTTATTGCATAAAAAACAAATGGAAGCCTCTTCGTTGGTAAAAAATGTACCATTTGATAACATTGGACCTACCGTAATGAGTGGTCGTGTAGTCGATGCAGATGTAAATCCTGATAATACTACAGAGTTTTATGTGGGATATGCTACAGGGGGATTATGGCACACCACGAATAACGGAACTACTTTTGAACCAGTACTCGATTCGGCAGAAACTATTAACGTTGGGGATATTGCTGTAGATTGGAAAAACAACATCCTTTGGGTAGGAACTGGTGAGAATAACTCCTCTAGATCCTCTTATGCAGGTACAGGGATTCTAAAATCTACAGATAGTGGTAAGACATGGAAAAATGTTGGATTACCAGATGCACACCATATAGGTCGAATCATTATTAATCCTAATAATAAAGAGGAGGTAGTTGTGGGAGTAACCGGGCATTTATATTCCTCTAACGAAGAACGAGGTATATATAAAACTACAGATGGAGGAGCAACTTGGTCCAAAACATTGTTTATTGATAACCAAACTGGGATCATAGATGTAGCATTTGCACCAAATAATTTTAATGTTATGTATGCTGCTGCTTGGGATAAAGATAGAAAAGCATGGAATTTTGAAGGGAGCGGATCTGGGTCAGGAATTTATAAAAGTATGGATGCTGGAAATACATGGAACAAAATATCTATTGATAGTAGTGGTTTTCCTACTGGGGATGGAGTAGGAAGAATTGGCCTTGCTGTTTTTGATGAAAACACCCTATATGCAGTACATGATAATCAATTTAGAAGAAAAGAAAAAGACACAAAAAAGGAATCTAATGGTTTAGCCAAAAAAGATTTTAAAACCATGTCTGTAGAAGCGTTTTTAAAGCTAGAAGACAAAAAGCTTAATGCATTTTTAAAAGTAAATGGTTTTCAAGAAAAATATCGCGCAGATAATATGAAACAATTGGTTCGTGGTGGTAGGGTAAAACCAATAGACCTTGCCAAATATCTTGAAGATGCCAATGCTGTGTTTTTGGACACTCCGGTTATAGGAGCAGAAGTATATCGAAGCAACGATGGAGGAACATCCTGGCAAAAAACCCATACTGGATATATCGAAGATGTATTCTATAGTTATGGATATTACTTTGCCCAAATACAAGTAAGTCCTGCCGATAAAGATCATATATACATATCTGGAGTACCGATTTTAAAATCTAAAGATGCAGGAAAAACATTTGTAAGTATTAACGGTAACAATGTACATGCCGATCATCACTCCTTATGGATTAACCCAAAAAACCCAAAGCATTTGGTAAACGGTAATGATGGGGGATTAAATATTTCGTATGATGATGGTAAAAACTGGATAAAGGCAAATCAACCTAGTGTTGGGCAGTTTTATGCTATAAATATAGATCATAAAAAACCATATAATGTATATGGTGGATTACAGGACAATGGCGTTTGGGTAGGAGCGCATAATGCACCGCAAGACGATTCGTGGCATCAAACAGGGCAGTACCCCTGGGAGAGTATCATGGGTGGAGATGGTATGCAGGTACAAATAGATAATCGAAATGCTAATATTGTATATACGGGATTTCAGTTTGGTAATTATTTTAGAATCAATCGTTCAAAAAACAAGCAAGTATACATTCAGCCAAAGCATGAGTTGGGCGAATCCCCTTATCGATTTAATTGGCAAACACCAATTTTACTATCTTATCACAATCAGGATATTTTGTATTTAGGCGGTAACAAAGTAATGCGATCTATGAATCAGGGCGATGATTGGATTGCTATATCAAATGACTTAACCAATGGTGGTAAAAAAGGAAATGTAGCATATGGTACATTAAGTACTATATCCGAGTCTGTATTTCAGTTTGGACTTATATATACAGGTAGTGATGATGGATTGGTATATGTAACCAAAAACTCTGGCGGGAGCTGGAGCAAGATTTCGGGTTCTTTTCCTAAAGATTTATGGGTATCCAGAGTAATTGCATCTTCGCACAAAAAGGAAAGGGTATATGTTACCTTAAACGGTTACCGATGGGATAATTTTACTCCGTATGTATATGTGAGCGAAGATTATGGGCAAAACTGGAAAAATATAGGGAGTACCCTGCCAATATCTGCAATAAATGTTATCAAAGAAGATCTTGATAATGAAAATGTATTGTATTTGGGTACCGATAATGGTGCTTATGTATCCTTGGATAAAGGAACCACATGGCAGGTTTTTTCTAAAGGATTACCTAATGTAGCAGTACATGATATAGTAATCCAACCAGAAGCTAAGGATTTATTATTAGGTACTCACGGTAGGAGTATTTATAAAACTAATATAGCAGCAATACAATTGCTGGATGCTGCTATTTTAAACAAACCTCTTCATGTTTTTGAGATACCAGCAATACAATGGTCTGACCAATGGGGTGTTTCCTGGAGTGCTTGGTTTGAGACCAAAGAGCCATCGACAGCCATTACCTTTTATGCAGGTACTTCTGGAGATGTTTCTATACAGATAACTACAAAAGAGGGTGCTGTTATTAAAGAATTTGCTACAAAGGCAGACAAAGGAATGAACTATGTGTCGTATGATCTTACTATAGCAGAACAAGGAAAAAATATTCTCGAAAAAGAGTATCCGGATGAAGAAATATTGAAAAGAAAAAATGGAAAGTACTATCTGCCTATAGATAACTATGTGGTGGTAATTAGTAAAGGTAAGAGTACTAAAAAAGTGCCTTTTATCGTGGAGTGATTTGGTAGTTCGACTACGCTAAGTACAGGCAGCAAGATTGTGTCTAGAATAATGATTTTTTATCTAAAAAAACTATTCTAGATAGTTCTGCTGAGCTTTTATTGAAGTACAATTTTTTTCATGTTATCTCGAGTAAAGTTGGGAGATCATTCTAAAAAATAACGAATTGACGCTTTTTTAAATATTTTAGCTTAGGTCGAACTGAGGTTAATAAATACTCCTGATACAGGAGGATAAAAATAGTAGTGCTACGATATAATACAATAGGTTTTAGTTTTGCTTCGCAAAGTCTCCTGGCTTTGCGAAACAATTAGTGACTAGAAACAAAATAATCCTACTGTATTGGCATCAGAGGGTTTAATCCACATTGTGGGGTTTAAGATAGAGGTGTTTTGGTATAATAAAAAAGACTGCCTTTTCAGACAGTCTTTTTGCTTTATATATTTTTAATCATTCACAATTAGAGAGTTCTACATATTTATCAAAAGTAACTCCTGTATCTCGTAGAGTAATTTCTCCATTATTACTTTCTTGTATAAATGCATTTCCGTTTTCTCCTCTACAAATAAAAGTTTTTTGTTCACCATTTTTGCATAACAAGCATTTTTTACCTGCAATAGTACAATCTCCTAATAGTTCTAATTGTGATAGGTATATTTTTATTAATTCTTTATCTTCTGTACAACTATTGTTTAAATACCCTTCCATTGCGGTCTTATATGCCTCGCAATTATCCGTAGAACTGTTTTCTCTATATTTATTTCCTGTTTCTGCTATCGCGACTGTTCCTGCAGAACAATCAAATTCATCATCATTATCACTACCACATGCATAAAATCCCAGGGCAAGGATGTAAACAGCAACATACATAAGTTTTTTCATATTGGGTACCTGTTTTCGGTTAAGGAAATTCAAAAGTAAGAAAATTAACCGGATTATATAAATTAGTAATATTAGGCAGGCATTACAAAACTGTATATTTTGGATTTGACTAATAAGTGTTTATAAATATATTTATTTTACTTCTTCGATATCTATAGGTTTACCTATATATGCTAAAAAACTACTTTCTTCGATATCTTCCATTTCTTTATTATTAGATAGTATTATTCTAATATTTTTATCTGCATCTTTTATAAATAAAGGAATAAAGTCTTTATCTGTTTTATTAAGGTGATCCATTATGGTTTTATAATGATTTTTATCTTGTATTAAAATTTCTTGTATCCCTGGATATCTTTCTGCAAGATCTATAAGTTTATAATAATCATCTGTTTGCGAGAACAATCCTTCTTCGGGACTGTTATTGTGGTCTTTCATTTCTTCTGATGTTATTAACCTAAAAGATCCAAATTCTCCAAATTGTTTTTTAAATTTATCTATAGCATACTTGTTAATATCACTATTTGCTGTAAGTGCCATTAGGTATCCAACATTATTTAATTCGATATTATCTCCTAATTTATTACCATAGATATTACTTTCTATAGCTTCTAAACCTAGTTCTTTTGCTTTATTAACATTGTTTTTATTGCTATCTACAAGTACCACGTGCCTGTTATTTTTTTTGAGATAAACTCCTATTAATCTAGAGATTTTGGAAGCTCCGATAATTAAAATCCCTTCTGATTTTTTAAGAAATACACCTACTACCTTAGCAAAAATACGTGCTGTAGTAGCATTAAGTAAAACAGTACCTAATACAATCATAAATACTAATGGGGTAATATACTCTGCTCCTGGAATTCCTTCTTTATATAGTTTTAGCCCAAATAAAGATGCTATACCTGCTGCTACAATACCTCTAGGGCCTACCCAGCTTATAAAAAGTTTTTCGTTTATTTTTAATCCAGAGTTTATAGAACTAAGAAATACGCCTAGTGGTCGAACTACAAATACAACAATAATAAAAAGTAAAGCTGCTTGCCAATTGTATATTAATTGTAAATCTTCAATATTAATATTTGCAGATAATAGAATAAACAGTATAGAGATCAAAAGGACGCTTAAAGATTCTTTAAAATATAATATTTCGTCAATATATGGAAGGTTAATGTTGCCTAAAACCATACCCATAATAACTACAGATAGTAATCCAGATTCGTGTGCAAAAATATCTGATATCACAAAAACTCCTAATACTGTTGCCAGAGTTACTACATTAAGAAGATAGTGAGGGATAATTTTATTTTTTAATGAAAAAGCGAGTGCATGAGCAAAAGTAAAACCAAAAGTAAAACCTACTATTACTATTTTTGCAAACTCTATCAAAGCGGTTGATGTAAACTCTTCGCCTCCTCCTGCCCTGATAAATTCGAAAACTAAAACGGCTACAAGTGCGCCAATAGGGTCTATTAAAATACCTTCCCACTTTAATACTGCCGAAATATCTTTTTTAAGCGGTATATTTCTTAAAATTGGTGTTATAACTGTAGGGCCAGTAACTATGATTAAAGAAGAAAACAAAAAAGAAATGGACCAACTTAACCCAAAAATAAAATGAGCGGCAAGTCCTGCTCCAAAAAATGTAATAATTACCGCTATTGTGATTAATTTTAGAATCACAGGGCCTACATTTAGTATTTCACTTCTTCTTAATGTAAGACCGCCTTCAAAAAGGATAATGCTTATTGCTAAGGAAACAAAATAAAAAAGGCTTTCTCCTGGAAATAACCCTTTTTCTCCATTCCAAATAGGTTGTATTAACTTGGTACCATCGCTTGTAAAAAAAGTTGCAAAAGGACCAACAAGGAGTCCTATCAAAATCAATGGTAAAATTGCAGGGATTTTAAATTTCCAAGCGACCCATTGTGCCAAAATTCCAAGTATTATTATTCCTGCAAGTTCTACCATAATTCATGTTCATTAAAAAATATGCAGGAAATATCGGGATTTTTTGGAACATTACAGAAGTTAGGATTGCTTTAAAGTTTCAAAAAAAAAATAAGATTATATTCTGCCGCTTTTAAAACCAATAACCTTGGAGAATAAAACTCCACAATATGGATTAAAACTCTTGTTAGATTATGAAACTTGATTAAAAAAAATAGTTTCGAGCATACAATATGATCAAATATTGTTAAAAAGTACAAAAATTAAATCTTGATCCCTTCCTTTTTTTCTATTTTGCAAAGATTTTTAAGTATTTATAAAATTAAAGCAATCAGAGTATGTATAAATAAAATAGTATTTGGTCTATTTTTTATAAAATAAAATATCTCTTGATCTAAATATACCTACCTAAAAATATGGAAATTTATATCCAAGAAACGATAATCAAACAAATAGCAAAAAATGAATTTATATCCTATAAATGCAGGAAATTTTAAACTAGATGGGGGTGCCATGTTTGGGGTTGTTCCAAAAGTATTATGGAACAAAACAAACCCTGCAGATGCCAATAATCAAATTGATATTGCGGCAAGATGTTTGCTTATAGAAAACGGGGATAGGTTACTACTTATCGATTCTGGAATGGGAGATAAACAATCTGAAAAATTTTTTAGTTATTATTCTCTTTGGGGAAACGATAGCTTAGATGCTTCTTTACAAAAAAACGGGTTTCATAGAGATGATATTACCGATGTTTTTGTTACCCATCTTCATTTTGATCATTGTGGTGGAGTAGTACAACGAAACGCAAACAAAACTGGTTATGAATTAGCGTTTAAAAATGCTAAAATATGGAGTAATGAAGAACACTGGCAATGGGCAATAGAGCCTAATGATCGGGAAAAGGCATCTTTTTTGAAAGAAAATATAATGCCTATTCAGGAAAGTGGACATTTGCATTTTATTTCCAGAACACATAAAACATTTCAAAAAAATTCTGAATTAGGTTTTGGTGTACTATTTGCTAATGGGCATACCGAAAAACAAATGATTCCGCATATCGAATATAAAGAAAAAACTATTGTTTTTATGGCAGACCTACTGCCTACAGCTGGTCATGTACCTTTGCCATATGTAATGGGTTATGATACAAGACCGTTATTAACTTTAGATGAAAAAAAACTGTTTCTTGAAAAAGCAGCAACAAATGGTTGGTACTTGTTTCTGGAACATGATGCACATAATGAAATAATAACCGTACAACATACTGAAAAAGGTGTTCGCCTTAAAGAAGTTTTTACCAGTCATGAAATATTTAATTAAACAAAAAAATCCAATGATTCCCAAATCTAATAAAATTATTGCTGCAATTGCCTCTTCAATACTTATAGTAAGCTGTGGAGCACCAACTGTTGTTTCTACGCCTATACAGAATATAGATGCAATTTCTTTAAAAAATATAGATCTAACAGATAGCCAACTAAAAAGTTGGGGATCTCTTGATTTGGTGTCTGATACGATACCAGGAATGAGTATAAATAAAACCTACACAGATATTATTAAAAACAGAAAAGGCCAAACAATTATTGTTGGTGTTATAGATAGTGGTGTAGATATTGAACATGAAGACCTTAATGGTGTAATTTGGACCAACCCAAAAGAAATTAAAGGAAACGGTAAAGACGATGATAATAATGGATACATTGATGATATACATGGCTGGAATTTTTTAGGAGATTCTGAAAATGAAAACCTGGAATTTGTAAGGGTTGTTAAAAAACTGAAACCAAAATATGCAGGTAAAAATCTTGCATCTGTTGCCAAAACGGATCAGGAAGAGTACCAATTGTATATTGAAGCTAAAGCTGAATACGAAAAAAAATATCAAGAAGCTTCTGGACAAAAAATGCAGTATGAACAAATTCTTCAACAATCCGAAGTATCCCATCAATCTGTTGCAGAAGTAATAGGAAAAGAAAATTATTCTCGTAAAGAGCTTTTAAATATAGAGGCAAAAACCCCAGAAATGCAACAGCATGTAGCATTTTTAGCACAAATGTTTGGGTTTATGGATCCAGAAGATACAATTCCTGATTTTATAAAAAATATTAAAGAAGGAGTAGAACATTTTACAGAACAATTAAACTATAACTTAAATATTGAATTTGATGGTAGACAAGTTGTTGGTGATAATGTAGATGATATTACAGATACAAAATATGGCAATAACAACGTTATGGGGCCAGATCCTAAGAAAAAAGGAATCAAACACGGTACACATGTTGCTGGTATTATTGCAGCAGAAAGAAATAATGGAAAAGGAATGAATGGCGTGGCTCAAAATGTGAAAATAATGGCTATTAGAGCTGTTCCTAATGGAGATGAATATGACAAAGATATTGCTCTTGCATTACGATATGCAGTAGATAATGGAGCCAAAGTAATTAATACTAGTTTTGGAAAATACTACAGTACACATCCTGATTGGGTTAGAGATGCTATAATCTATGCTGAATCAAAAGATGTATTAATAGTAAACGCAGCAGGAAATGAAAGTACAGATTTAGATCAAAAAGCAGTTTATCCTAATGATCAACCCAATAATGGTAATGAAATAGCAAACAATTTTATAACTATTGGGGCTTTAAATTATACGTATGGATCTAATCTGGTTGCTGATTTTTCTAATTATGGAAAAAATAATGTAGATGCATTTGCTCCAGGAGTTAAAATATGGGCTACAACACCAAACAATTCATACGAATACTTACAAGGAACCTCTATGGCTGCACCGGGTGTTGCTGGTGTTGCTGCATTAATTAGATCTTACTATCCAAAATTAAAAGCAGCACAAGTAAAACAAATACTTATGGATAGTGGTTTAGGTACTAAGACCTCTGTAGTTATTGGAGGAGAACAAACAAACGTAGGAAGTTTTTCTGAATTGTCTAAATCTGGTAAAATAGTAAATCTATATAATGCCTTTATTATGGCAGACAAATTATCTAAATAATTGCAATATGCTTAAAAAAATTGTTTTTGTTTTTCTTGTCGGAATCTTTTATGCTCCGGCACAAAATAACACCTCTTATTGGCAACAACAAGTAGATTATACCATGAAGGTGGACATGGATGTTGAGAAATTTCAATATGAAGGAACTCAAGAATTAGTATATTCTAATAATTCTCCAGATACTCTATATCAAGTATTTTATCATTTGTATTTTAATGCATTTCAACCAGGAAGTGAAATGGATGTTCGTTCTATTAACCTTCCTGATCCTGATCCAAGAGTAGGGGATAGAATAAGTAAACTTACACCTGAAGAAATTGGATATTTAAAAGTCTCTTCTCTAGAACAAAATGGTAAACGAGTACTCTATAAAACTTCGGGAACAGTACTAGAGGTAGAGTTACATACTCCTATCGCTCCAGGTGAGAAAGTGAATTTTTCTATGAATTTTAATGGTCAGATACCTACACAAATACGTCGTTCTGGTAGAAATAGTAAAGAAGGTGTTGCTTTGTCTATGACACAGTGGTTTCCTAAAATGGCAGAATATGATTTTGAAGGCTGGCATGCAGATCCATATATAGCAAGAGAGTTTCATGGAGTATGGGGTAATTTTGATGTTACTATAACTATTGATAAAAATTATATTTTGGGAGGTACAGGGTATTTACAAAACCCACAAGAAATAGGATATGGATATGAAAAACCGGGTACTAAAGTAACTAAAAAAGGAAAAAAACTTTCTTGGCATTTTAAAGCTCCAATGGTACATGATTTTGCATGGACTGCAGATCCTGATTATGTACACGATGTTTTAAAGATTCCTAATGGTCCTACTCTACATTTTTTATATAAAAATAATAAAGATATTATCGATAATTGGAAAGATTTACAGCCTAAAACAGCAGAATTGGTACAATATTTTAGCGAAAATATAGGAAAATACCCTTACGATCAATATTCTGTATTACAAGGGGGTGATGGAGGAATGGAATATGCTATGTGCACTTTAATTACTGGAGAAAGAAGTTTTGAAAGTTTGGTTGGTGTTACTGCACACGAACTGGCACATTCTTGGTTTCAACAAATTTTGGCAACTAATGAGGCCAAACATGAATGGATGGACGAGGGGTTTACTAGCTATGTTTCTACCTTAGCTATGAATGAGGTAATGAAACAAAATAATCCTAATTCTCTAAGAGGGGTCTATAAAGGCTATTATCAATTGGCAATTTCAGGTATAGAACAACCACAAACCACACAAGCAGATCATTATTCACATAACGTTGCTTATGGAGCTTCTGCATATTCTAAAGGAGCTGTTTTTCTTTCGCAATTAGGATATATTATCGGAGAAGATAATCTTCAAAAAACAATTAAAAGATATTTTGAGGAGTGGAAATTTAAACACCCTACTCCTAACGATTTTAAAAGAGTTGCAGAAAAAGTTTCAAAAATGCAATTAGATTGGTATTTAACCAACTGGACACAAACAACAAATACGATAGATTACGGTGTAAAAGAGGTAATAAGCACTACTAATAATAGTACCAAAATTATTTTAGAACGAATAGGATTAATACCTATGCCTATAGACCTATATGTAGAATATAAAGATAGTACAATAGAATCATTTTATATTCCTTTAAGAATAATGCGAGGAGAAAAAGATAATCCTATACCATCTATGAAAAGAACTGTTTTATCAGATTGGGCTTGGGCAAATCCTACATATACCTTAGAGCTTTCTAAACCAAAATCAGAAATAAAAACAATTGAAATAGATATCACTCATACTATGGCAGATATCAATCCTAGTAATAATATGTTTTCAGAATAAAATGTAATATCCCAGAGGATATATCTTATAAAATCAAATTTTATAAAATACCTCACAGGCTATATAAATCTGTGAGGTATTTTTATATAACTATTATAAATAATACCATTTATCATTATATATAATGCCAATGAAGGCTACTTTTAATAAAACAGAGAGATTAAAAAGTAAAAAAGAAATAGATATTTTATTTTCTGATGGAAAATCTATTTCCAAATACCCTATCCGATTAGTATATAAAAAACTAGATTTTAAAGAAAATACACCTATTAAAGCAGGGGTTTCTGTTAGCAAACGTAATTTTAAAAAAGCTGTAGATCGTAATTTTATAAAGCGTTTAATGCGTGAAAGTTATAGAAAAAATAAGTATATTGTAGCCAATACTACACATCAATTTGCTTTTATGTTCTTGTATTTAGGTAAAGAAATACCCGAATATTCTTTAATAGAATCTAAAATAGAAGGAGTTTTACAAAAATTTGTTACAAAGGAAATAGAACCAAAATAATATCCATGAAGAAGAGAGTTATCTATCCGGTAATAGCTATTACCATCTTGTTATCTACCGTAAGTTTTAAATCCGACTTTTTTGAAATCGCTAAGCAGATCGAAATCTTTACTACCATGTTTAAAGAATTAAACATGAATTATGTGGATGAGACGAATCCAGCAGAGTTAATGGATACGGCTATAAAAGCCATGTTAGATGATCTGGATCCTTATACCAAATATTGGAATGAACAAGATGTTGAAGCTTCAAAAATACGTAATGCTGGAGAATATACGGGAATTGGAGCTTCTGTAAAGACTATAAAAGATAAAATCGTTATTGTAGAACCTTATAAAGATTATCCTGCAGATAAAGCTGGTTTAAAGGCTGGAGATGAAATTATACAGATTGGAGATATCAAAGTAGCGGATTTTAAAGAAGATGCGGGAGAGCTTCTTAAAGGAGCCAGCGGAACAAAAGTTAATATTGCTTTTAAAAGACAGGGAGAAACAAAAACGACAATACTTACCAGAGAAGAAATAGAAGTAGATGCTGTTCCTTTTTACACATTATTAGAAGACAATACAGGCTATATTGTACTCTCTAAATTTAATAATAAAGCCTCTAGTGAAACCATTGACGCTCTAAAAGAATTAAAAGCTAAAGGTGCAGATAAAATTATTCTGGATTTAAGAGGAAATCCAGGAGGATTATTAAGCGAAGCTATAAATGTTACTAATATTTTTGTTCCTAAAGGAGAATTGATCACTACCACAAAATCGGTTATAAAAAAATATAATAAAGAGTATTTTACAAAAAGAGCGCCTATAGATACAGATATCCCTTTAGTGGTTTTGGTAAACGGTAGAAGTGCTTCAGCAAGTGAAATTGTTGCGGGTAGTATTCAGGATTTAGACAGAGGGGTTGTAATAGGGGCAAGAAGCTTTGGTAAAGGTTTGGTACAAAGACCAAAAAAACTAACCTATGGTACTCAATTAAAAATAACTATTTCTAGATATTATACTCCTAGTGGTAGGTGTATACAAGCGTTAGATTACTGGAATCGTGATAAAAATAATAATGCTGTGCGTATTGATCAACACGACTTTAAAGCTTTTAAAACAAAGAATGGAAGAACAGTATATGACGGTGGAGGTATACAACCAGATATTGAATTAGAAACATCCAAATTTAGTAATATAACTACTGCTTTATTAAGATCTGATGCCATATTTGAATATGGAACAAAATATTACTATTCACATCAACTAAAAAAGGCCAGTGATTTTAATTTTAGTAATGATGATTATGAAAGTTTTAAGAATTTTGTAAAACAAAGTGATTTTAATTTTGAGACTGCAACTGAAAAATCCTTTAAAAAGTCATTAGAAATAGCTAAAAAAGAAAATTTTGATAAAGATATATCAACTACCTATACAAAGCTTATAGCTTCAATAAACGCCTCTAAACAAGCTGCTTTAGAAACTTATAAAACAGAAATTGTTAACTTACTCACAGATGAAATTATTAAACGTTACTTCTATAGAGAGGGGTTATATAATTATTATGTAAAACATAACCCTGAAGTGGCTAAAAGTCAAGAAATACTTAATAATAAAACTAAGTATGAAACAATTTTAAAATGATAAAATCTTGAATAAGTAGAAAATTTCTACTTATTCAAGATTTTATCATAACAATATGAGGTATCCCATCTTCTAAATATTCTTCACCAATTTTTATAAAACCATGAGATTTATAAAAATTTTGTAGATGTGTTTGTGCAGAAATTTTTATTTTTTTTGTTTTAAAATAAGTTTCTATAGCACTGATGCTTTGTTTAATAAGATCATGACCATATCCATATTTTCTTTCTTTTTTAGCTACTAATACTCTGCCTATACTAGAAGTTTCAAAGTAATCTCCTCCATCAAATATTCTGGTATAAGTTATAATTTCACCATTTTTATTTCCTATTACATGAAGTGCTTTTTGATCTTTGTTATCCATATCTTGATACACACAATCTTGTTCTACTACAAAAATTTCTGCGCGCAAGCGCAAAATTTTATACAATTCTGCTATAGATAATTCATCAAATCGCTTTACTTCAAACTTTATATCCATATTTGTTTAATCTTGTACAATAATATCTTTATTATCCTTGTTTTCGTATTCTGGCTGCAGAGTAACATGATTGATTTTAAATTTTTCTTGTAAAATGACTTCTATAGTATAAAGTATTTCTCCAAATTCAGATACCTTAATATTACTATTAAAATCAATATGGGCCTCTAAATGAGTCTCGTCTTCATTAAGTTGCCATATATGTATGTGATGTAAACTTTTAACATTTGGTAATTCATTAACTATACTTACTATTTGTTTTACTTCTATATCATCAGGAGTATATAACATAAGTATTTTAAAAGATTTTTTTAAAAGATCATATCCCATAATAATAAGATAAATTGCAATTATAAAAGTTAATATACTATCTATCCAAAATATACTATAGAACTTCATTAATAGTCCACCTAATAATACTGCTAAAGAGGCCATTAAATCTGTTACAAGATGTAAATATGCAGACCTCATATTCATATTTAATTTACTATCTTTCTTTAATAATAATACACTTAATCCATTACCAAAAATTGCTATTAAAGAAAGGACTATTACAACACTTGTGTCTATTTGTTGTGGGGTTTTAAAACGTTTTATCCCTTCTATTATAAGAATTACAGCTATTACTATTAATGAAAAAGAATTTATAAATGCGGCCATAATTTCTGCTCTTTTAAAACCAAAAGTTTTTTCGATAGAAGCTTCTTTTTTTGAAAGTCGATTAGCGAAAAAGCTAACTGTTAAAGAAAGAACATCACTAAAATTATGTAGGGCATCTGATAACAAAGAAAGACTGCCAGAAATCAAACCACCAATTATTTGTGCAACAGTAATACCAATATTTAATAAAATCGAAAATAACAAACTACTTTTCGTAATTTTATCGTTTGATTGTTGATTACACGCACTTTTTTTAGCCATATTTTAAATACACATAGGTATTTTATTAACTCTATTTAAATGTCTTCCTCCTTCAAAATTGGTATCCAAAAAAGTTTTTACCATTTCAATAGCCTGAGGTAATGAAGTAAATCTAGCAGGAATACATATAATATTAGCATCATTATGTAGTCTTGTTAACTCGGTAATTTCTTTTGTCCAACATAATCCTGCACGAACATTAGGATATTTATTAGCAGTCATAGCAACTCCATTTCCACTACCACAAATCAAAATTCCAAAATCAACTTTTTTAGAATTTACATCTTTTGCTACAGGGTGTACAAAATCAGGATAATCTACACTATTATTTTCATTAGTACCATAATTTACCACCTCAATTCCTTTGGATTCTAAATAAGCAGCAACTTCAATTTTATATTCCGTTCCTGCGTGGTCATTTCCAATAGCTATTTTCATTTTCTTTTGTTCGTTTTATTATTTAAAAACAAAGATAATTTAATCTAAAAAAGTAAACTCCAAAAAACCAATAATTTAACCCATTATTACGGTAATGTTAATAACTAGGGTTCTTCTGTTAACATAGGATGTGGATAAGTAGTTCTTAAAATTGAGGAAGTTTTTTTGGTAGTCTTAATATTTATTAGAATACAAGTATCATGAGTAGAAATCAAAATTATAACTCCTCTTTTTTTAGAGAAGTTTTCAGATGTTAATTTAACGTTATCAACTATGGTTTTACCGTAATTATATAAAGAATTTTATGTGTTTATTAGCTATTAACAATTGTTAATTAAATCAATATTTAAGTAGATTATCAATCAATTAGAATACTAATATCCTGTTTATATGTTTCTGAAAATTTACTTAAACTTAAAAAGCAAATAAATTTTAAAAAAGATATACCGCTATTAACACTATATCATAATCATCATTAATAATTTTAAATTTTAAAAAAAGAAAAAGATATATATAATAAGTGTTTAAAACTATATTTAAAATAAGAGGATATAGTAAGATTATACAATTCTTAGATGAGAATTAGTATTTAGATCCTTTATGATCTGAAGAACTTTATTTTTATCTTTTATATGAACTTTAAGATTAATGCCTCCTAATGCGTTTGAATAAAAAGGAAAAACGCCTACCATAGTTTCATTCTCAAAGAAATAGGAAATTCCTTCTTGATCTAACAGAAGTTTTAATATAGCATATTCAAATGGGTAAGTATATGTAGTTATAGTAATAAAATCTCTCATTTTATTAAAGTAAACCTTGATTATACTAGGTTTACTTACAATATACAAAATAAGTATAATAATCTAGAGATAAGAAATTAAAATAAGCTTGATAATTTGAAATAACTAAACTAGTTGATTTGAGTAGCTTCTCTATCCGTTTTAATAGAATTATTTATTTCTGAATTTTCTATAGTTTCATTTTTATGATCTATAGTATTATTGATATACAATGAAAAAGAATATATACCCAAAAGAAATATGAGTATAAAGAATAGTATTATCTTATGTATTTTTTTGATTTTATGCATATTTAATTAGATACTAAACGAATAAAACCTAATTCTAGTGTATTAAAATTAAGTAAATTTTAAGAAAAAATAAGGTGTTTACTTAAAATAAAATAAAACATGTATAAATTTAATAGATATTTTTTTGTAATAATTTGGTGATTATGGAATATATAGATTAATAAAAGTTTAAAGTTAAAATTATAAATGTTAAAAGATAAGCTGTACTTTTATCCTAAATAACTAGAATAGACATTAATGAAAAGAAAGAGTAGACGAGGAAAAAAGTCGCCTAAAATTGAAAATATAACCCAAGGAATACTTAAAATATTAAAATCAGATTCTGATAAAAGTTTTAATTATAAACAGATTTCAGCAAAATTTGGAGTAGATGATGCTAGTAGCAGAAATCAAATTATAAAAAAACTAACACAACTTGCAGCAAAAAAACAAATTGAAGAGGTCGAGAGAGGAAAATTTAAAATTATACCTAATACCGATACATACACTGGTTTTTTAGAAATAACATCTAAAGGTACTGGTTATGTAATTGTAGAAGATCTTGAAGAAGACGTTTTTATACCAAATAATAATTTGAATAAGGCATTACATGGAGATGAAGTAGAAGTATATATTTATCGTAGAAAAAGAAGAGGAAAAAGCGAAGGCGAAATATCTAAAATTATATCCCGTAAAAAGAGTGAATTTGTAGGGGTAATAGAAATTCAGAAAAACTATGCCTTTGTAAATATGAACGATGGTAAGATGTATACTGATATTTTTGTTCCTAAAAATAAAATTGGAGAAGCAGAAGACGGAGATAAAGTATTAGTAAAACTAGAAGATTGGCCAGAAAAAGCAGATTCTCCCTTTGGAAAAGTAATAAAAGTACTAGGTAAACCAGGAGAACATAATACAGAAATTCATTCTATTTTAGCACAATATGGTTTACCATATGAGTTTTCAAAAGAGGTAGAAGAATACGCAAATACGTTAGATACTTCAATTCAGGAATCTGAAATCAAAAATCGTAGGGATATGCGAAAAACCCTTACGTTTACAATAGATCCAAAAGATGCAAAGGATTTTGATGATGCATTATCTTTCGAAATATTAGAAAATGGTAATTACGAAATAGGAATCCATATTGCAGATGTATCTCATTATCTTAAACCAGGTACCATATTAGATGACGAGGCTTATGAAAGAGCAACATCGGTATATTTAGTAGATAGAGTAGTACCTATGTTACCCGAAGTTTTATCTAATAATGCGTGCTCATTAAGACCTAATGAAGAAAAATATACATTTTCTGCAGTATTTGAACTTAATGATAAAGCAGAAATTAAAAATCAATGGTTTGGTAGAACAGTAACATATTCTGATGCTAGATTTGCTTATGAAGAAGCACAGCATATTATAGAAACTAAAGAAACTACTATACCCTCAGAAATATCGATTACAGGAAAAACATATAATGCAGATCAAAAAATAGCTGATGGTATTCTTAAATTAGATGCGTTAGCCAAAATTATGCGATCTAAACGGATGGGCGAAGGAGCTATTTCATTTGATAAAGTAGAAGTAAAGTTTCATCTAAATGATAATAACGAACCAGTAGGAGTGTTTTTTAAGACTTCTAAGGATGCTAATAAACTTATTGAAGAGTTTATGTTACTAGCTAATAAAAAGGTCGCAGAATTTATAGGAAAGCAAAGCCCTAAGAAAACTTTTGTATATCGTGTTCACGATGAACCAAATGATGAAAAATTAGCAGCATTACAAAATATTATTGGTCGATTTGGATATAAATTAGATCTTAAAGATCGTAAAACAACTACCAAATCATTAAATAGCTTATTAAGTGATGTACAAGGTAAAAAAGAACAAAATCTAGTAGATACCTTAGCTATTAGAAGTATGAGTAAGGCAGAATATACTACTCATAATATAGGGCATTATGGCTTAGCATTTGATTACTATTCACATTTTACATCGCCAATTAGAAGATATCCAGATGTTATGGCACATCGTTTGTTACAACATTATTTAGATAAAGGAAAATCTGTTGCAGAAGAAGAATACGAAGAAAAATGTAAGCATAGCAGCAGTATGGAAAATCTGGCATCAAGTGCAGAACGTGATTCTATAAAATATATGCAAATAAAATTTATGAAGGATCATGAGGATGAACAATTTTTGGGTGTTATTTCAGGAGTTACTGAATGGGGTATTTATGTAGAAATTATCTCTAATAAATGTGAAGGTATGATTCGTTTAAAAGATATGACTGATGATCGCTATATTTTTGATCAGGATGAATATACTATTATTGGCGAACGAACAAAAAAATCCTATCGATTAGGAGATGAAGTATATGTAAAAGTAAAAAACGCAGATCTTATAAAGAGACATTTAGATTTTATCTTATTAGGAAGTAAAGAAGAAATAGAATAACTAAAAATTAATGTCGTTTATTTAAAACCCTCATTGAGGATTTAATCCCTAAAAGCTTATTTTGAGGTTGTTGATTCTAAAGAATCCTTAAAGTATAGTTTTTAAATTACTAATTATAAAAAAAAGTTTTAATCTTAAAAAATTAGCGATGAAAAAATTAGTATTTCTTTTTGTGTTTTTTGTAATAGCACAAGGACAAGCACAAAATATTTTAACCAAAAAGGTTAGTGATTTTAAGGAGTTAAAAGTATTTGATAAAATAAAAGTAATTTTAATTCAAGGAGAAGAAAATAAAATAGAAATTTCGGGTATTAAAAAAGAAAAAATTGATATTGTTATTAAAAATCAAGTTTTAAAAATCAAAATGTCATTAAATAATACTTGGGATGAAAATAATACAAATGTTACCGTATTTTACAAAGAACTATCTAAAATTGATGTAAATGAAGGAGCAAGTGTTACTATAAAAGGAACATTAAAATATTCTGATCTGGATCTTAGAGCCCAAGAAGGTGGAGAAATAAAAGGAACTATCGAAAGTGATAAATTGATAGCAAAAGCAATAACAGGAGGTGGATTAATTTTAGATGGAAAAGTAAAAGAACAAGAAGTTACTGTTAAAGCTGGTGGTCAATTTATATCTAAAGATCTTAAAACAGAGACTACACAAGTAAAAATAAGTGCAGGCGGAAGAGCAAATGTAAATGCTAGTAAATATGTAAAAGCAAATACTAATGCAGGAGGAACCATAAAAATCTATGGAAAACCAAAAGAAATAGACTCTCAAAAACTATTCGGAGGAAAAATTATTGAAGTTAACTAGTTAGTTTTTTAACTTTGTAGTAAATACGTTTATAAATACTATGTTTCAAGATGCTCATGCAGCTATACCATTAGGTTTTTTATTAGCTTTTTTAATAGGTCCTGTTTTTTTTGTACTCTTAGAAACAGCAGCAATAAAAGGATTTAGAGCAGCTTTAGCTGTAGATTTTGGAGTTATTTTTGCAGATATAGTATTTATTTTTATTGCCTATTTTAGTACCAATCAGATTTTAGAGAAAATAAAAGACGATCCCGCATTATTTATTTTTGGAGGAGTATTATTATCTACCTATGGCGTTATTTCTTTTATTCAAGAAAGAAAAAATTATAATAAACTTAGAGATACTTCTGTCGAGATTATTAATAAGCATAATTACGCAATGCTTTTTATAAAAGGATTTTTACTTAATTTTATAAATATAGGCGTTTTAGGATTCTGGTTAAGTATCATTATAGTTATAGGTCCACAGTTAAATATGGATACTAGTAGAATACTCTACTTTTTTATTATGGTTTTGGGCACTTACTTATTTATAGACTTATTTAAAATGCTGTTAGCAAAACGATTGAAAACAAAGTTGACTCCAAAACGAATATATCTTATTAAAAGAGTTATTAGCATTATTATGGTTGTATTCGGTATATTTCTTATCCTAAAAGGTGTTCTTCCAGATACTATGGAAAAACGAATACAAAATGAGATTGAAAAAATAACTCCAGAATCTGGATTCAAATAAAAAATCCCATACAACAATATGTATGGGATTTTTTGAGGTGTCGAGCGGATTCGAACCGCTGTAGATGGTGTTGCAGACCACTGCCTAGCCACTCGGCCACGACACCCAATTTTTGATTGGATGGCAAATGTAAATAAATTTATGCTTACTTCTAAAAGATTTCACGTTAAAAGACGATTAAGAACGTATTAAATTATAAAATTATCTGTTTTTACTTTTTTTAATAGTCACCATTTCTACATTTCCACCAATAGGAGGGTTAATTTTAGAAACATTTACAGTTACTTTTTCTACTAATGATATTTCTTTTAATATTCGTACCAAAATTCTTTCTGCAGCATGTTCTAATAATTTAGATCTAATAGCCATTTCTTCCTTTACAATACGATTAAGATGAACGTAATCAACGGTATCTATTAATCGATCAGAAACAGCAGAGTTAGATAAATCAGCCATTATTTTTAGATCAATTCTATAGTCAGATCCTATTTTTTTTTCTTCAATAAGGCATCCGTGATACGCATAAACCTTAATATTTTTTAACTTTATTACTCCCACAAATTTTTTGTCAAAGTTAAAAATAATCTTTGTTAATAAAACAGGTATAAACCCCTTTTATGATAAATTTACATTATAATAAAATTATTATATAAAGATTTTGCTACAAATAGTTAAGCACCATTAGAATTTGTAGTTTTGTGTTTTATTTAGATTATAAATGTCAGCAGAAAAAAAACCGCTTAATTTTATTGAGCACATTATCGAAGAAGACCTTTTAAGTGGAATGAGTAAAGAGGATTTACGTTTTCGTTTCCCTCCAGAACCTAATGGATATCTCCATATAGGTCATACTAAGGCAATAGGAATTAGTTTTGGACTTGGACTTAGATACAACGCACCAGTTAATTTACGTTTTGATGATACCAATCCAGCAAAAGAAGAACAAGAATATGTAGATGCTATCAAAGAAGATATTGCATGGCTAGGGTATAAGTGGGATCAAGAACGCTATTCTTCAGATTATTTTCAGCAATTATACGATTGGACCGTTCAATTAATTAAAGACGGAAAAGCTTATGTAGACTCTCAGTCTGCAGAAACCATAGCAGAACAAAAAGGAACTACTACAGAGCCTGGTATTAATAGTCCTTTTAGAAACCGTTCTGTCGAGGAAAACTTAGATCTTTTTGAGAAAATGAAAGAAGGTAAGTTTAATGAAGGAGAACATGTAGTAAGAGCTAAAATTGATATGGAAGACCCTAATATGTTAATGCGAGACCCTTTGATGTATAGAATTTTAAAAAAAGAACACCATAGAACCGGAAATAAATGGTGCATATATCCTATGTATGATTGGACTCATGGAGAAAGTGATTATATAGAAAGTGTTTCGCATTCCTTATGTTCTTTAGAATTTAAACCACACAGAAAATTATACGATTGGTTTTTAGATCAAGTATATAACGATAATATTAGACCAAAACAAAGAGAATTTGCACGTCTTAATTTAAGTTACACAATCATGAGTAAGCGTAAATTACTTAGATTGGTAGAAGAGGGGATAGTATCCGGATGGGATGATCCTAGAATGCCAACTATTTCTGCGCTAAGAAGAAGAGGGTATACTCCTGCATCCATTCGTAAATTTGTAGATACAGTAGGAGTAGCAAGACGAGAAAATGTTATCGATGTATCTTTATTAGAATTTTGTGTGCGAGAGGACCTTAATAAAATAGCGCCTAGAGTTATGGCTGTTTTAGATCCTGTTAAATTAGTTATTACTAATTATCCTGTTGGAAAAGAAGAGTGGTTAGAAGCCGAAAATAACCCTGAAGATGATACTGCAGGACATAGAAAAATACCTTTTTCAGGTGAATTATATATTGAAAGAGAAGATTTTAAAGAAGAAGCAGGACAAAAATTCTTTAGATTAACAATAGGAAAAGAAGTGCGACTTAAAAATGCATATCTTATTAAAGGAGAAAATGTAATTAAGGATAGTGAAGGTAATATTACTGAAATTCACTGTACTTATGACCCTAAAAGTAGATCGGGTAGCGGTACCGAAGAGTCTAAACGTAATGTAAAAGGAACCTTGCACTGGGTATCTATAGCACATGCTATACCAGCCGAAGTAAGAATTTATGATAGATTATTTAATAATGAATCACCCGATGGTCATAAGGATAAGGATTTTATGCAATTTTTAAATTCAAATTCTTTAAAAGTTATTACTGGCTATGTAGAACCTAGTTTAAAGGATGCTAAACCATTAGATCAATTTCAATTTCAAAGGTTAGGTTATTTTAATGTAGATACCGATAGTAGTAAAAATACTTTAGTTTTTAATAAAACCGTTGGTTTGCGAGATACTTGGGCAAAAGTAAAACCTGCAACACAACCAAATAGTAAAGCTATAGCACAAAATAAGCTAAATAACATACCTTCTATCGAAGAAATAAAAAGAGGAGGTAAAAAGTACACAAATTTACCAGAAAACAAAAGAGAGGCTCTTAAAATTAAAATTCAAGAAGCTGCAAAAACAATAGAAATAGAAGAATTGGTACCATTGTATGAAACTGCTGTAAAAAAGGCAGGAACTCGTATTGCTACAATGATTGCACTTGATATAGTATTAGAAGTAAAAAAGTTACAGCCTGATCAATTAGCAAAAGATTTTATCAAAAAAGCTTTAGAAGATAAAAATGAATTATTGCAATCAGAAGCTAAAAATTTAGTTTCTAAATATAAATTATAAAAAAATATCGAGCAGAATTGAATACTTTATTTTTCAATTCTGCTCGATAATATAATATTATAATCTATTAGTTATCAGCTATATGCTCGTCTAATGGAATTTCAATATCTGTTCTAAAATCAGGAAATAATTTTTTAGTTTCAGGATCATCAATAAGCTTATTTGACTCTACAAAATACCATTGGGATATCTTTTTATTATAAAAACCAAATAGTGAACTTTTGAGAGTTACTTGCCTTCCACTAAAATCCATTTTTATAGTATTTTTTACTAAACAGCGATATTCTTTACCTTCTTTTTTAATTTCGGATACTTCATCTATTTCAGAACTGATTATTTTTATTTTTTGAGCGTCCATGGTTCTAAATATTTCATTCATCGCTTCCATCAGCTGCTTTTCTCCATACGCTTCATAAACTTCAGGATGTGTATATTTAAGTATTGTATTTAAATTTCTATCGATTGAAGCTTGAGAAGTTGCTTTCGCATCTCTTAATGCAAATTCTTTTAATGTACTCTCACTTTGAGAATATATGCTTCCATGAATTAAAAGTAAAACTAAAATTAAATTTTTCATTGGGACTTTTTTTACAAATATAAGAATTTTTAAACTATAAGAATTTTTTATAGATTTTTATAAATAATTAGTTTTTCTTATTAAAAAACGATTAATATAATGCGTTTTAAAAGGATTAAAAAAACAGGTAATGTGATATTATATTATTTATTTAAAACACTAAGAAAACGCATTATATCAGTTTTTCTTATTAAAAATATAAATTTATTAGTTTTTTGTTGAAAAAATAAAAAATTAGAAGTCCAATCAAAATATTTGATCGGTTATATTTATAAATTTATTTTTTCTCTTCAGAGTTTTTACCAATTCCTTTTTTTGCATTTTGTTTTTTCATTTCTTCACCTATTTGATTAGAGGCTGTAAAAGATGCAATCATATTATTTAACATATCACTACCAGCTTGAGGAGAGTTTGGTAATAATATTAGGTTACTATTAACATGTTCTCCTATAGATTGTAATGTATCATAATGTTGTGTAACAACAATAAGGGCAGAGGCTTCTTGTGAATTAATTCCTACATTATTTAAAACATCTACACTTTCTTCCAAACCTCTTGCTATTTCCCTACGTTGATCTGCAATACCTTGACCTTGCAATCTTTTACTTTCAGCTTCAGCACGAGCTTTGGCAACTATTTTAATTCTTTCGGCTTCAGCTTCATATTCTGCAGCAACTTTTTCACGTTCGGCAGCATTAATACGATTCATAGCTTCTTTAACCTGAGCATCAGGATCTATATCGGTTACCAAAGTTTTTATAATGTCATAGCCATAGTTTATCATAGCTTCGTTAAGCTCTTGTTTTACAGCAATAGCTACATCATCTTTACGTTCAAAAACGTCGTCTAGTTTCATTTTTGGTACTTCTGCTCTAACAACATCAAAAACATAAGAAGTAATTTGATCATGTGGATTTTCTAATTTATAAAAAGCATCATATACTTTTTCTTTGATTACTTGAAATTGAACAGATATTTTAAGACGTACAAAAACGTCATCTTTAGTTTTAGTCTCTACTAAAACATCTAATTGTTGAATTTTTAAGTTTATACGTCCAGTAATACGATCAAAAACTGGAATTTTAAAATGTAAACCAGAATTTCGAGTACTTAAAAATTTACCAAATCGCTCCACAATAGCAGAGGTTTGCTGTTTTACGGTAAATATTCCTGAAAACAGAATAATAAAACCGAAGATTAATATTGGAATAAAATAGAAACTCATTTTTTTTTAGATTAAAAAGTTAAAAATGTATTTACGAATGAATGTACTAATAAATTGTAAATCAATGTTCTTAATTTAGAAATTCTTAGCATAGTAGTATTTATGTTTTAATCCATATTCTGAAGTTTAATTCTCTTAGGTTATTAATTTTATCGATGCTTGTTTTAAAAGCATATGTTCACTAACTTGCTAATATAATGTGAATTAAAAAGCGCTTCTATTTATAATTTAAAATAGAAGCGCTTTTTAAAAGTTAGAAATTATATTTCAATTAACTTCTATAGCATTTTGTATTCTCTTTATAGTTTCATCTTTACCTATTATAGATGCGATTTGAAATAAATCTGGACCTTGTAACGAACCTACTAAGGCTATACGTAATGGCATCATAACCTTACCAAAACTTATTTCTTTACCTGTAATCCATCCTTTTACTATAGAAGAAATATTTGTTTCAGAAAAATCACTTATATCGCTTAGTATCCTAGTTAGTTCATGCATTAGGATAGGAGTATCTTCTTTCCAGGCTTTTTTCACAGCTTTTTCCTCATATTCATTTGGTGAAACAAAATAAAATTCACTAAGTTCCCATAAATCTTTTACAAAAATAGCACGTTCTTTTACAGCAGTAATTATATTTTGAACATCTAAAGAGGTAGAAATATTTTTTTCTTTTAATATAGTTTTAAATTGTTCCGTCAGAATTTGATTATCAGAATTTTGTAAATGTTGTTGTTGAAACCATTTAGTTTTTTCAGGATCAAATTTAGCTCCAGCTTTATTAACGCGTTTTAGATCAAATTTTTCTATTAATTCTTCTAGAAAAAATAGTTCTTGTTCTGTACCAGGATTCCATCCTAAAAAAGCAAGCATATTAATTACTGCTTCTGGAAGGTAACCATCCTCTTTATACCCAGATGCAGTTTCCTTTGTTTTTGGATCAACCCATTGTAATGGAAATACAGGAAAACCCATTTTGTCACCATCGCGTTTACTTAATTTTCCTTTACCAACAGGTTTTAGAATTAATGGCAAATGTGCAAAACTTGGAATATCCCAGCCTAACGCACGATATAGTAAAACATGTAATGCCAAAGATGGTAACCATTCTTCACCTCTAATAACGTGAGTTATTTTCATTAAGTGATCATCCACAATATTTGCTAGGTGATAGGTTGGCATACCATCACTTTTAAATAATATTTTATCGTCAAGAATATTTGTATCTATTTTTATATCACCTCTAATTTCATCCTTAAGATGTAAAATTTCATCCTTAGGGGATTTAAATCTAATAACATAATTATCTCCAGAATTAATTTTTTCTAATACTTTCTCTTCCGATAGAGATATAGAATTAGTTAGTTTTTCTCTATTATGCCAGTTATAGATAAATGTTTTTCCCTTTTCTTCATGGTCTTTTCTGTGTGCATCTAAGCTCTCTGTGGTATCAAATGCATAATAAGCAAATCCATTTTTTATTAAAAGATCTGCATATTGTTTATATATTTCTTTACGTTCACTTTGTCTATATGGTCCATATTCTCCTTCTTTTCCAGGTCCTTCATCAAAAGGAATACCACACCATTCTAAAGCATTTTTAATATACTCTTCTGCACCTGCAACATATCTATTTTGATCTGTATCTTCTATTCTAAGAACGAAGGTTCCTTTATTTTTTTTTGCAAAAAGATAATTAAATAAAGCAGTTCGTACTCCTCCTATGTGTAAGGGTCCAGTAGGACTTGGTGCAAATCGTACCCTAATGTCTTTTGTCATGATAATGTTTTTTAAACTCTTTAAAAAAGTTTTATAAATAAATAACAAAGATACAACCTTATATAGGTAGCTAAAAATGATTTTATAAGATTGCTATTAAATTTTAAATAAAGTTCATTCTCTTATAAAAGGTTTAATCCATATTCTGGAGTTTAACTCTCCGAGGTTATTTATTTTATTTTTCACGTGAAACATATTTAATTATGTCAAAATTGAAATAGGAGGTAAGTATAATTATTTTAATATTCTTCCTTTGTCTTTATATCTTATAAGTTATAAGAAAATATAAATTAAGAATTAGTGTATAGATTATGGTTAGATAATTAAAAATTCCTTACAAACAAATGTAAAGAACAATCAAGATGAATAGATTATATAATCAAGAGTATTTTAAAAATGAATATAACAACTTATTTTATAGAGGGTTGAATTATTATAAATATAACAATTCTATTAAAAATAAAATTGTAGATTTAGAAGTTAATGAAAAATGAAAGCTTTACAATATGGAGAATTTCCAATTCATAAAAAATAAGTTAGAAGAGTTTATAAAAAGGTACTACGTAAATGAACTTATAAAAGGCATAATACTTTTTTTTGCGATAGGCGTATTGTATTTTTTACTAACCTTATTAATTGAAAATTTTTTGTGGCTTAGTAAGATAGGAAGAACCATATTATTTTGGTTATTTATTATAGTAGAACTTACTTTGTTTATAAAATTAATACTAGTACCAATCGCAAAGCTCTTTAGACTTGCGAAAGGAATAGATTATGAAAAAGCATCCAATATTATTGGTAATCACTTTCCCGAGGTAAATGATAAACTTTTAAATTTATTACAATTAAGTAAAAGTACAACTTCATCTTCTTTATTATTAGCAGGCATCGAACAAAAGTCAAGCCAATTAAAGCCTATTCCTTTTAAATTAGCTATTAATTTAAGGAAAAATAGTAAATACTTAAAATATGCAGCAATTCCTTTAGTACTATTTTTGATATTATTTGTTTTTAATAAAACAAGCTGGATTTCAGATAGTTATAACAGAGTCGTTAATTATGAAGTTGCATATGAACCACCAGCTCCATTTAAGTTTTTTATTACTAATTCTACTCTAAATGTATTTGAAAATACAGATTTTGTGCTTAAAATAAAAACAACAGGTGATGTAATTCCTGACAATGCAACCATAAAATATAATAACGAAGTTTACTTTTTAAAAAACACCGGACCAGGAGAGTTTGAGTACACTTTTGTACAACTCAAAAAGCCTTTAGAATTTATAATTAGTGCCAATAATATTAATTCTATTCCTTATAATTTATCAGTGGTTCCTATACCTGCATTATTAAATTTTGAGATGAAATTGGATTATCCAACATATACAAAAAAAACAGATGAGATTTTAAAAAGTTCTGGAAATGCAACTATACCTGAAGGAACAAAAGTTAGCTGGGTAGTGTATACAAGAAATACAGATGTAGTTGAGTTTAAAACAAAAGACTCTGTAATATCTATGAAAAAAAATGAAACAAACTTTTTATATGAAAAGAATATCTATACTAATTGGGATTATGAGATTACAACATCCAATAAAAATGTAAAAAATTACGAAAACTTATCTTTTAATCTTAATGTAATAAAAGATCAATATCCAGAATTAAACCTAAAATCTGAAAAGGATTCTATAGATAATCAAACATTATATTTTTATGGAAAAATAAGTGATGATTATGGTTTAACCAAACTGAGGATGGTATATTATGATTCTGATAAGACCGAGGATGTTAAATTTAAAAATATTGAAATTAATAAGACAGAATTTGATGAGTTTATTTATGCTTTTCCCGCAGAGATAGATCTTGTAGATGGAGTTAATTATGAGTTCTATTTTGAGGTTTTTGATAATGATATTATTCATAATTATAAAAGTACAAAAAGCCCGATTTTTAATTTTAAACAGCTTACAAAAAACGAAAAAGAAAAACTTTTGTTACAAAAACAAAATGATGCTATTTCTGGTTTAAACAAATCATTAAATAAATTTAAAGAACAAGAGGAGGAATTAAAAAGTCTAAGTAAAATCCAAAAAGAGAAAAAAAGACTAGATTTTAACGATAAAAAAAAGCTGGAAGACTTCTTAAATAGACAGAAACAGCAAGAGAAAATGATGCAAGATTTTTCAAAAAAGCTAAAAGAAAATCTAGAACAGTTTGATAAAAAAGAAGAGGAAGAACCTTTTAAAGATGCTCTAAAAGAAAGATTAGAAAGGAATGAAGAGAAACTTAAAAAGAACGAAAAGCTTTTAGAAGAAATCGAACGCCTTTCTGAAAAAATACAAAAAGAAGAATTAACAAAAAAACTAGAAGAGTTAGGTAAGGAAAACAAAAATCTAAAAAAGAATTTAGAGCAACTCCTCGAACTTACAAAACGATATTATGTTGCAGAAAAGCATGAAAAATTAGTAAAAGAATTAGAGGATTTATCTAAAAAACAAGAAGAACTTTCTGATAAAAATGAAGAAGAAAACACTAAAGAAAAACAAGATGAGTTAAATAAAGAGTTCGAAGACTTTCAAAAAGAAATTGAAAAGTTACGGAAAGAAAATGAGGATTTAAAAAAACCAATGAGCTTAGATCAAAAGAAAGAAGATGAGAGTGAAATAAAAAAGGAGCAAGAAAAAGCGAGTGAAAATTTAAAAAAAGAAAATAAATCAGAAGCTAAAAAGAATCAAAAAAGTGCTGCTCAAAAAATGAAGCAAATGAGTAAGGGTATGAAGATGCAAATGGAGATGAGTGGAGCAGAACAACAACAAGAAGACATGGAAATGTTACGGCAAATTTTGGATAACTTAGTAGATTTTTCTATTACTCAAGAAGATTTAATGAAAGATTTTAAAGGGATAGATATGAATAATCCTAGCTACTCTTCTAAACTTAAAAAGCAAAGTGTGCTAAGAGAAAACTTTATTCATTTAGATGATAGCCTATATACCTTAGCTCTGCGTACTCCTCAGATAACAGAATTGGTTACTAAAAAACTTACAGACATAGAGTTTAATATTGATAAATCTTTAGAACGACTTGCTGAAAATCAAATAATACAAGGATCCGCTAATCAACAATACACAATTACAGGCTCTAATGATCTGGCCTATCTTTTAAGTAGAACATTAGATCAAATGCAAAGTAGTATGTCTGCATCAGGTAGTAAAGGTAAAAGCGGATCTAATGAAATGCAGTTACCAGATATTATAAAAAAGCAAGAAGAACTTAATGAGCAAATGAAAGAAGGATCAAAAAAAGGAGAAAAACAAGGAAATAAAGAAGGAGAAAAAAACAGTGGAGAAGGCAAAGAAGGTGACCAAAAAGGAAATAAAAAAAACGGTAAGCAAAAGGGGGGAGAAGGTAATAATGAAGAGGGAGAGTCTGAACAACAAAAAGAAGATTTAAATGGGCAGTTATATGAAATATATAAAGAGCAACAACAATTGCGAAATGCACTGCAAGACAAAATAAATAAAGAAGGAAAAGGAAATTCTGCAGGAAGTGGTCTATTAAAAAAAATGGAGCAAGTAGAACAAGAGCTTTTAGAAAAAGGTTTTAATAAACAAACATTAGGTAAAATGTTAGATTTAAAACACGAACTTCTTAAGCTCGAAGACGCTACTTTAGAACAAGGAGAAGAAGAAAAAAGAGAAAGTAAATCAAATGAACTACAATTTAGTAATCAAAACATATTACAACTAGATAAAGCAAAACAATATTTTAATACTACAGAGATATTAAATAGACAAGTATTACCTTTGCGGCAAAATCATAAACAAAGAGTACAAAGGTATTTTAAGAAAGACAATGATTAATTTTTATTACGAAACAGATATAGAATTCAAGAACGAAACCTTTTTAATAAAATGGATAAATTCTGTTATTCTATCTGAAAAAAAAACAGAAGGAGAGATAAATTTTATCTTTTGTAATGACGAATATTTATTAAAAATAAACCAAGAATTTTTAAACCATGATACATATACGGATATTATAAGCTTTGATAATACTTTAGGAAATCAATTAAACGGAGATATTTTTATCTCTATAGATAGAGTAAGGGATAATGCTATAGAGTTTAATGTTCAAGAAGAAGAAGAAACACGAAGAGTTATTATACACGGTATATTACATTTTTGTGGATATAAAGATAAAAGCAAAGAAGAAGAATCTCTTATGCGAAGTAAAGAAAACGAAAAACTACTAATGTTCCACGTGGAACATTAGTAGTTTTTCACAACACATATTTGTTCCACGTGGAACAAATATGTGTTGTGATCAGATGATGTTCCACGTGGAACATCATAATTTTAATATAAATAAAATCATGTTCCACGTGGAACAATTGTATATAAATTATGTTTGATAGAGAGTATGATGTAATAGTAGTGGGTGCAGGACATGCAGGAAGCGAAGCTGCAGCTGCGGCTGCAAATTTAGGGTGTAGTACATTGTTGATCACTATGAATTTGCAAAACATCGCACAGATGAGTTGTAATCCTGCAATGGGAGGTATAGCAAAAGGACAAATAGTTAGAGAGATTGATGCGCTTGGAGGGTATAGCGGGATCATAAGTGATCGTACTGCTATACAGTTTAAAATGTTGAATAAATCCAAAGGCCCCGCAATGTGGAGTCCAAGGGTTCAAAGTGATCGGATGCGTTTTGCTGAAGAATGGAGAATCATGCTGGAGCAAACTCTTAATTTAGATTTTTATCAAGATATGGTAAGTGGTCTTCTAGAAGAAAATGGAGAGATAAAAGGAGTACGAACATCTCTAGGTATTGAAATAAAAGCAAAAACTGTAGTGCTTACCAATGGGACTTTTTTAAATGGTTTAATTCATATAGGAGAAAAACAATTTGGAGGAGGTAGAGCAGGAGAAAAAGCAGCCACAGGAATAACAGAACAATTAATTGAATTTGGATTTGATAGTGGTAGAATGAAAACTGGAACACCGCCAAGAGTAGATGGTAGATCGTTAGATTATTCTAGAATGGTGGAGCAACCAGGAGACGAGCAACCAGAAAAATTTAGTTATTCAGATGTAACAAAACCTTTAAAAGAACAAAGGTCGTGTCATATGACATATACATCTCTCGAAGTTCATGAATTGCTTAGAGAAGGTTTTGATCGTTCTCCTATGTTTAATGGTAGAATCAAAAGCATCGGACCAAGATATTGCCCATCTATAGAAGATAAAATTAATCGTTTTGCAGATAAAGATAGACATCAGCTTTTTGTAGAACCAGAAGGATGGAATACGGTAGAAGTTTATGTAAATGGATTTTCAACATCATTGCCAGAAGATGTTCAATTTAAAGCATTAAAATCTGTAGTTGGTTTTGAAAACGTAAAGTTTTTTAGACCAGGATATGCAATCGAATATGATTATTTTCCACCAACGCAATTAACACATACTTTAGAAACTAAATTAATTTCAGGTTTGTTTTTTGCAGGACAAATTAATGGAACAACAGGTTATGAAGAAGCAGCATCTCAAGGATTAATGGCCGGGATTAATGCAGCTTTAAAAGTAAAAGAAAAAGAATCTTTTATTCTTAAAAGAAGCGAAGCATATATAGGTGTGTTAATTGATGATCTAATTACAAAAGGAACAGAAGAACCATATCGTATGTTTACATCTCGAGCAGAATACAGAACTTTGCTTAGACAAGATAATGCAGATTTTAGATTAACACCAAAATCTCATGAGATAGGTTTAGCATCAGATTCTCGAATGAAGAGAATGGAAGAAAAAGAAGCAAAAGCAATTGCTTTTGTACAATTTTTTAAAGACACCAGTGTTTCTCCAGAAGAAGCAAATCCTATTTTGGAAGAAAAAAAATCTAGCCCAATTAATCAAAGTGGTAAAATGTTTAAATTATTTTCTCGTCCACAAATTACATTAGAAGATATTAAACACTTTACAAAAGTGGATGAATATATAAAAGAAAATAATCTGGATAAGGAAGTTTTAGAACAGACAGAAATCCAAGTTAAATATTCTGGATATATCGAGAAAGAAAAAAATAATGCAGATAAATTAAATAGGTTAGAAAATTTAAAGATTCCAAAAGACTTTGATTATTCTAAACTAAAATCTCTTTCTTTTGAAGCCAGAGAAAAAATGACTAAAATAAAACCAGCAACAGTTTCTCAAGCATCACGAATTAGTGGAGTATCTCCAAGTGATATTTCTGTTCTTTTAGTGTATATGGGTAGATAACATAATGGAGTATGTAATTATTAAGGAATCGCAAACAGTATTAATGAGGATATTTTCATTTATAACAATTATAGTTTATTCTATTATATCTTATTTAGTCATTGAGTTTTCTATTCTTTTAAGTATTTTGTTTTTTTGTATTGGTATCTTTTTAGCAGGTTTTTCTAAAGTGTATAAAATAACCAGAGATTTTAATAACGAGATACTTTTTATTCTTTACGGAAAGATTATTTGGAAATCTAAATTTTATATCGAATATCCAGATTATATTTCAGTTTTTCATGCTTCGTTTGTTCAACGATGTGAAGATGATGGTACAGAAAATAAATTTAAGAAATGGGTAATACGGTTTTTTAAAGGGAATACACATTGTACCGTTTTAGAAGAAGATAATTATAATAACGTTTTAAAAACAGCTAATGATTTGGGTGTTCTTTTAAAAGTAAAAGTTTATGATAGATCTAAAGAATAGTTCCACGTGGAACATTTTTTATTTATATGGTATAATAAGTTTTTTATTTCGTTTACAGAAAAAACAATCACAGTAATGAAAAAATATTTTATTTTACTTTTATCGACTTTCTTGCTTTTTTCTTGCATAACCACACATAAGGTAAAGCAGATTGATAATTTTAGAATAGAAACAGAAAACGCATTTAACGAAGAGTCTTTTGTTTTTAAACCACCAATGCTTCCAGAAGAAGCAAAACGATCCCTTAGAAAACAATTTGGCTTAAAAGAGGATCAAAACTTAAAAGATTTTAATACATTTTTGTTTAAAGACTTAGATATCGAATTTAATGTTAAGATAAGTTTTAGTGTTGATAGATCAGAATCTATAGATTTAGTATCCTATGCTATTAATAAAGAAGATTACGAAAATAATATAGGAAAACCAGAAACTTTTGTGAAAATTATTGTTGTAGATCCAAATGGAGATAATTGTCTTTCTATGAAATCTTTGTTTTATAATAAAACCCGTTCGTTTTTGATTCAGATTAAAAACAATATAAAAAGAGAACCTTTATTTTAATTTTTTTGAATTACATAATGAATAAACAAAATGATTTAGATTTTTTTATCGAGTGTAAAGATCATACCGTGTCTGGAGAAACGTTTCAGTTATTATATGATAAAGAATACGATTTATTGGTTACTTCACCAAAACCTAAAGAACATGAATTAGGAAAGTATTATGAAAGTGAAGACTATATTTCTCATACAGATGCAAAACGATCGTTTTTTGAAAAACTATACCATATAGTTAAAGTATATTCTTTAAACAAAAAAGTGAAACTCATTTCTAAATTGAATAGTAAATCTAAACTGGTTTTAGATATTGGAGCAGGAACAGGAGATTTTTTAAATACAGCCAAAAACAAAGGTTGGAAAGTAGAAGGAGTAGAACCAAATAAACAAGCCAAAGAATTAGCTAAGCAAAAAGGAATTAATTTACATTTTACAACTACAGATTTTGAATCTCAAAGTTTTGATGTTATTACGATGTGGCATGTTTTAGAACATATACCAGATGTAGAAAATCAAATCAAAGAATTAAAACGACTTATAAAACCTAATGGATATGTGATTATAGCTGTTCCAAATTTTAAATCTTATGATGCGCTGCATTATAAATCTTTTTGGGCAGCTTATGATGTTCCCAGACATCTTTGGCATTTTTCAAAAACTTCTATTCAAAAACTTTTTAAAGAAGAAGGTTTTAGTTTAGAAAAAGTGCTTCCAATGAAATTTGATTCTTTTTATGTTTCTCTTTTATCAGAAAAGTATAAAAATGGTAAGATGAATTTTGTAAAGGCTTTTTGGGTAGGATTATTATCTAATACTAAAGCAAAACAAACCAAAGAATATTCTTCGCAGATTTATGTACTTAAAAACAGTTAATTTCTATTTTTAAGTATTTTTTTTATCTTTTTAAAGAGGTTAAGGTGTGTTTGTATTGTTTTTTTTCAAAAATCGCTTAAATCGCTTTATTTTTAGTTGTTTTTTATAGATTTTATGTATTATAAATATTAAAACGATCGTTTTTTATTATATTTATTTTTTTATTCAGATAATGAATAAACATCACATTAACTTTGATATTTTTGCGTAGAACTTAATTTTTGAAAAATGAAAAAATTTTTATGGATCGCAGGAGCATTTCTAGTTTTAGCTTCTTGTAATCAACAAATAGAAAAAACGGGTTATGTAAATAACACCAGAGTTGTTTCTGATTTTAAAGAAATGAAAGTAGCACAAGAAAAATGGACAAAGAAAAATAATGAAGTGCGCGCTGAATTGGAAGAAAAAGCGAAACAATTTCAAATAGAGGTACAAGGTTACCAAACTATTATGAAATCTATGTCTACTGCTAATAGAGAAAAGAAAGAGCAGGAGCTAATGACAAAGCAACAAGGTTTACAAAGAGAGCAACAAGCTAAAATGCAAGAGATTCAACAAGGAAGCCAGGTAGAAATAGACTCTATTATTAATAAAGTAAAGAGTTATGTTGAAGATTATGGTAAGAAAAACGGATATACGTATATCTACGGAGATACAGAAGCAAGTAATATACTATATGGTAAAGAAGAGTTAGATCTTACCGATAAAATTCTTAAAGAATTAAATGGAGAAGAAACTAAAACTACGGAAACTAAAGAATAAATAGTTTTTAAAATCATTTTATATACCCTGATTATCTATAGATAGTCAGGGTTTTTGTTTTCTATATATTAATGTTTTTACTTAAAAAAGACATGAATATGTAATTCAATTGTACGTGTAGGTTTATAGAGTTAAGGAACTTTAACGAATTTAGATTTTTTAAGGTTCCTATTTTACTGTGTTACTTTATAGCTAGTCTAGTAAATAAGTTTTTTATGAATCATTTTACTTATAAGTTACTTATAATCTGTTAGTTAAAATTTAAAATAACTAATGGGTATATTTATATATAAAATACTGTATATCATATACTTATAAATTTTTATTATATAACAAAAGATTAACTATGAGATATTTAAAAGAATAAATTTTGTCTTTAATTTAGATGGTATAATCTTAAAACCTATTAGTAATGAAAAACTTTATTTTATTTTTTATGGTTTCATTTTCTGTTAATTCTTTTACTTTAGATAATACAGATTTAGTACCTATATGTGACCCAGTAAGTATACCAGACCCAAAATTTGAAGAATTTTTGGTATTTGAGGGAATAGACAGCGATGGTTTAGTAAATGGTAATATAAGTAGTTGTGATGCAGAAAAGGTTACAGAAATATTTATCACTGCTTTACAAGGGGTAACTAATTTAACAGGAATTGAAGCTTTTACCAATCTTGAAATACTTAGCATACCAGAAAATGATCTGGTTACTCTGGACTTATCTAGTAACACAAAATTGATATCCCTAAATTGTTATTATAATCTTTTAGAACAAATAAATATTACAAACTGTAACCAGCTTTTGTCTTTAAATCTCTCTGATAATTTTCTTACTGGTTTAGATATTTCAGGAATTAATGATTTACAGAGCTTAGATACAAGACAGATATCGACTCTAAACTGTATAAAAGTAAAGGATCTTACAGAAGCTGCTGCCAAAAGCTCTGGTAGAAGACCTAAATGGAGAGTAGATAATCGGTCTACTATTTTTAATCTTAATTGCCCAGCTTCAAAAACATCGATAATAAATAGTAGTAAAAAGGGGCTTAGAAATAGTAAAAACAGGTCTGAGGATATAATTGTTTTTCCAACACATATTGCTAACAGAGAAAAATTAACTGTTTTAACTGAAGGCGATCAATATTTTGATGTATCTATCTACGATTTACAAGGTAACCTACTTAAAAAGAGTAAAAAGATATCTACAAAAGTGGATTTAGATATTTCTAAATTTTCACCTGGTATGTATATAGTTAAAGTAAATAGAGGAAGAAACGAATTCAGCAAAAAGATAATTGTGACTAAGTAAAGTATATAAAAATTTAAACCACTTCTAATAGTAAAACTCTCATTTCAATTAACAAATGAGAGTTTTTTTATTGCTTTTATTTAGTTTATAAAAAAATATCATTTTAACATTAAATTTTTTTTATCTTTTTTTACACTTAATCGGTAAAAATTGTCTTTTTTGATAGTAGATATTTTCGCTGAGGGTATTTTAATATGTAGTAATTTCTTTATTTTTACTCTATATACAGATGCTTTTTTTATTAAAAAAGGGGAAAATTTATCTTTTTTTACAGAAATGATAAAAATTTTAAAATTAACACAATACTTTGATTAACAAAATTTTATGTATATTAGAATGTTTTTTGGGTGTACATTTTTATAGTATAAAACTAAACAATTGTCAAAAGGTCAGAAAATTATTACAAAAAAATCTTAAATTTTAGTTTGATATAAACATTTAATTTATAATTTTATGACTTGGTAAAAAATATATTAACAATATTATTAACAAGCGCCCCAAATCGCAAAGTTAATAGTGCATATTCACCTTTATTATAAGTGTGATATCATGAAAAAAAAACTTAACCCCATATCATTAATTGCTATTGTGATAGGCTTCCTGTTTTCAGTACAAGAAGTTTATACGCAGCAAATTGACGCACCCTTATTTTCTATTGATGGTGGAGGAACTACGAAGCAACTTTGTGTAAATCAAAATGCTCCTAATCGGGGGGCAGTTGCCAAAACTCCTTCTGGGTTTGGACCCAATACCGAATATATTCTAGAACTGTCGGATGATACAGGTATTTTTTCTGATGCTACTACAAGAACTTTAACAACATTTACCAGTTCCGCAGCTATTCCGCCTAATGGAGATATCGTATTTCCTTCTTTTCCTATCCCTACAGATTTAAGAGGAGAGAACTATAGTCTTAGAGTAAGAGTTCCTGCGAGCAACTATATAGGCATGGTAAGAACAAGAGTAATTATATATTATTTTGATTTTTCTGAAGGAGTTACCTTAACAGGGTCTAATATAGAGTCTAATACAGTAGCATTGTGTGTTGGAGAGTCTTCTACTTTAACGGCTCTTCCAGGAGATTTCCCTAGGTATATATGGTCTTATAATGGAACTATCATTACTGGAGAATCTTCTTCTACATTAGAAAATGTAACACAAGTTGGGACGTACAAAGTAGAGGTTGATTTTGGAAGTTGTAATGCCTTCTATAATTTTGATAGTGCAACGGTAGAGGTAATTGATTTTAATAAAACTACGGTTAGAATTAATGAATCCTCTCCACAACAATTTTGTCCGAGTGATGTTAAAATTTTAACCACTAGTGTTACAGACCCTGGTTTTACGTATGAATGGTTTAAAGATGGTATTCTTATTCCAGAATTTGATGGCCCATCCGAGATTTTACCGCAGAGTAATTTTGCAGGAACCTATACGGTAAATGTAATTGGCACAGAAACTTGTTCTATACTTACAGATCCTGTTGAAGTTATTAACTTGGGTTCAGACATTCTTACACAACCCCCGCCTCAAATCATGATATTACCAACTCAAATATCACTGACTTTGGAGATAACTACCAATGCACCACTCTCGGGTAGTACTATAGAGTGGTTTAGGAATGGCATAAGTTTTCAAGGAGTGCTTCCGATTTCAGATCCGGGAGCTTTGTCTATTACAGTAACAGATCCAGGAGTATATAGTGCAAGTTTATTTGCAAATGATGTATGCATGGATACTTTAGAAACAACAACCGAAGTTTTTGAACCTGTCGGATTTAAAACAGTAATTACCAACTTACTTAATTGTGAAGAAGGAACAGGCTCTTTAGGTTTAGAAAATTTATATGGTATAACCGACACAGGAATAGAAGTTCCTATTACTACCGATCAATATACATTTTTTGATTTCGAATGGTTTTTAGGAACACAATCTACTGGTGTTACCGAAACCACATTTAGTGTTACTGAGGATAATATTGGAGAGATATACGCATTAGAAGCCACGTTAAGAGGAGCAGCTTTTGATACGGCAAGATCTAATGATCTAACGGTTGAGTTTTTAGGAAATAATGTGGTTATTTCTGCATCGCCAGCATTTATACCTTTCGGAGAAAACTCTACTTTAAGTGTATCTCAAAGTACTAGCTATATGTATGAATGGTTTAGAGTAGTGGATGGTGAAAATGAATTAATAGTAGATGGAACTACCAATGATGGTAGCATAACGGGACAAGGAACTAATGCAATTGTAACAGACATGACAGGGCAATATTTTGTAAGAATTACAGTTGCAGATTGTATCATAGATTCACAGCCTATAGTGATTTCAAATGCAGCAGGAAAATCAGAGATTATACCCAACATAGTGACGCCCAATAATGATGGTATCAATGATAATTGGTTATTACCACCATCTTTATTTAATCAACAAGATGTAGAAGTAACTATTTATACCTCTAGAGGTCAAGTAGATTACACCTCGGTAAATTACCAAAATAACTGGCCAGTAGAGAATTCTAAATCATTGGGTCAGGATCCTTTATATTACTATATAATCACAAAAAATAATTCCGTAATCAGAAAAGGTTCGATAACGGTAATGAGATAATTTATGGTCAAAAAATTACTTTTAATAATCGTATGTATATCTTTTAATGTTCTTAGAGGGCAAGATAGTAGTACTAGCACTTATGGTGTTCTTCCTACCGATATCCCAACTCATAACTTAGTAAAATATAACCGTTTTTATTTTAACCCTACTTTTTCTTTAGTACGCGAAAACAAAAAATCTATTAATTTTTATAATAAAACACAATGGGCTTCATTTAATGATAACCCGCAAACATACCTAATTAATTATACTGCCAATTTTGAAGAAAGAATAGGAGTTTCCATAGGATTACACCAACAAAACGAAGGGATTTATCGATACTTTGGAGGGATAGCTAATTTTGCATATAATGTTGAATTGAACAGGGATATGAATTTTACTTTTGGATTAAACCTAGGTTTTTCTCAAAGCGGAATTAAATCAAACATAGACTCTGCAACAAGTATTGTTTTAAATAACGGAGTAGAAGTAAATGATCCGATTATTCTTAATTATGAAAACAGCTCTGTTTTTCAATTAACACCAGGGGTCAATTTTAATTATGAAGAATTCGATGTAGGTGTTTCTGTATCCAACCTTGTAGCGTATAACCTAACATCTAGCGAATTATTAACAGATAATATGGCCTTTACAGGGCATGTTATGTATACGACTAGTTTAGAAAGAAGGTCAGATAAAATAATTCGAGGAATAGGATATGCAAACATGTTGCCTGATTTAGGAACAGATACTTCAAACCTTAGATATGGAGCCAGTGTTATTGTTGAATTGCCAACATTAGGTTGGGGACAGGTAGGGTATAATAGCTTTTATGGCGTTTCATTAGGTGTGGGAGGTAATATAACATCTAATGTTTCGGTAGGCTATACTTATGAAACAGGTTTTGGAGACACTAGTAACTTCGGAGCTACTCATGAGGTAGGCTTGGCATATAATTTTGAAACCGAAAAACCTAGAAGAAGAAAAAGTAAATCTAAATCCGGAACTCAAAAAGCATATGAAGAAAGAGATTCTGAAATTAGACGACTTAAAAGAGAAGTTTTAGAACAAAATAAATTAATAAGAGAGTTACAAAACGAAAAAGGAGAAGCCAGAAGTCAAGATAAAAAAGCAATTAGCGAACTCGAAAGATCTATTGCTGAAGCAAGAGAAAAAGAAGCCCAAGCTGCGAGAGATTTAGAATTGCAAAGAGAAGAAGAAGTAAAGCTACTTAATAAACAACAAGAAGAAAAAGAACGTTTGGCAGTTAAGAGACAACTGGAAGCGGAAATGGTAGAACAAAGAAGAGAAGAAGAGCGTCTTGCCGCACAGAAACAAGTGGATCGTGAAGTTTCACAAACAGAAGAAGAAAAAGAACGCTTAGTAGCTCAAAGACAAATAGAACAAGAAGTAGCAGAGCAAAAAGAAGCAGAACAAAGAATAGCAGCAGAAGAGGCTATACGAGAAGCAGAAGCAGCCAAACAGCAAGAAATAGAAGAACGTATAGCTGCTCAAAAAGAATTAGAGAAAGAAACAGCCGTACAAAAAGCAGAAGAAGAGCGTCTAGCTTCACAGAAACAATTAGAAGCAGAGATGGCTGCTCAAAAAGCAGAAGAGGAGCGTTTAGCTTCACAGAA
>NZ_KE387189.1:83038-131237 GCF_000430665.1 Aquimarina muelleri DSM 19832
GCACGATTAGCTGAGCAAGAGCGATTAGAGCAAGAAGCTGCGAAAGCAAAAGAAGTAAAAGAAGAAGGTTTAGAAGAAATCAAAAAAGAATTAGATAATAGCAGTCGAATTACAGATAAAATATTTGCTCGTAGAGACTCCTTATTAAATACAAGTTTAAATGTAGATAAACGAGAATTTAGCAAGCTTTTAGAATCTCTTGTTAGTATGAATAATGATGCAGAAGAAGCTAAAAAAGAAGCTGATCCAGCTAGTTCTAAAAAATTAACTGCAAAAAACAGGTTCGTAAAATTTGCGGAAACATCTAGACCTGAGGCGCAAATAGCTACCAAGTTTATACCAGGATATCCAGAAGGATACTACTTAATTGGTAATGTATTTAAAGGAGGAGCATATGCAGATAAGTTTACTGGTACCTTAAAAGATCTTGGATTTAACGATTCTCAGATTATTCTTAACCCAGAAAACCAATTTCAATATGTAGCAATAGAAAGCTATAGCAATAAAGATGAGGCGACAGAAAAGTATTTTAATAATATTGATAATAGATATTTTGGAGATATGTGGATATTACATATTGCCAAAAGTAGAGTGGAGTCTTATAAAAAATTATTACAAGAAACACGATTAATTAAAGACACAGTAAAAGACGATACTGTATTGACCGAAAGCTTATCTTATATTGGAGGTCATAATATTGAAAACGGATATTATTTAATTACTAATATTTTCAAAAGAGAAAATTATTTTGAAAGAGGTATGGAGAAGTTACGATCATTAGGATTAGAACCTCAATATTTCAGGAACCCAAAAGACAACTATATATACGTATATCTTAAGAGATTAGATAGCCTTGATGAGGCTAAGCAAACCTTATTCTCTAACGTAAACAATTCGTATGATGGAGATCTTTATATATTGAAAATTCAATAATGTAAGAAAGAGATATGACGACTAAATACCCAAACACCCCGATGCTTATGAAACTTAGATTTAAATCTACTATCATTTTAGTGTTTTTAATGATAGGAACGCAGCTATTTGCTCAGGTTCCCTTTGATTCAGTTCCTAATAGTACTTTAAGAATTAATGGAGAACTTAAAATAATAGGTAATGCTATTGTAGGACTAAATCAAAGATTAAGTAATGACAATAACTGTTCTTCATCCTACGGACCTGTTTATACTCCAAATGATGATTATAATGGTACATGTTCAAATAATCAAAGAATCTTTGGTTATATAGATATAGATGGAGATCCAAGCACATTTAGTTCTAGTAGCGCAGACCTTATCTTAACTTCTGGATGTGAAAAAATAGCATATGCTGGATTATATTGGTCTGCATCTTATTTTGTACAGCGAAATCCTAATAATAATGATTATGTTCAATATACTGGGCTACCGCTTCCAGATAATAGACCTGATTTTAGAACTATTAAAATTAGACCTCCTGGAGGTTCATATATTACAATTCCTCCTTCTCAAACACAAGTTATTTATAATGGATACCGTAATACCGCTACAAACCCAAGCAATCGTGCAGCAGATGATATACCTTATGTATGTTATGCTGATGTTACTAGTATTATACAAGGATTAGGCACAGGAAATGCGAATGGCACCTATACTGTTGGAGATATGCGTGCTGCTACAGGACATTCAGGAAATAATGCAAATGGTATCTCAGGAGGTTGGGTATTAGTAGTAGCCTATGAAGATCCTAATCTATCTGCAAAATTTATTAGCACAAATAATGGGTATTTGGTAATTAGACCAGGGGGACCTCTTTTACCTTTTCAATATACTGGTTTTAACACTTTGCCAGCGCCACTACCAGTAAGAGCAAGGTATGCAATTGCTACTTTAGAAGGAGATAGGCGTTTTTCAGGAGATGAATTTGAGGTACAAAAACCAGATAATGATTGGCACCCTATTTTTACAACGCCTGCCAATCCTGATAATAATTTTTATGACAGTTCTATTTCTGTTAATGGTCAATATGTAACCACAAGAAACCCAGCTTCTAGAAATACTTTGGGTTTCGATGCTGATATTTTTAACATTGACAACCCTTCAAATACAATTATTGGGAATAGTCAAACAACAGCTAATTTTCGAACAGCTTCAGCTGGAGATAAATATAGTGTATTTTTCAATTCTTTTCAAATAGAAATTATTGAGCCAGAACTAACAGTAAAGAAAAGAGTATTAGATGTTAATGGTATAGATATAACAGGGCAACCAGTAAATTTTGCAGATCAATTATTTTATGAGCTAACCATAGAAAATCAAGGTAATGAAGCTATTACAGCTGCTTCTATTTTAGATGTTTTACCTGCAAATGTAGATTTTACTTTAGGGAGTATTACTACAAGTAATCCTGGTATAGTTGCTACACCCAATGGTACGAATAGAGAGATTGATATTACTATTGATGATGCTCTTATAGTACGAAATGGAGGAGTTCATACCGTTCGTTTTGGAGTTAGTGTTGTGGCTACTTGTGCAGATTTAAGAGATGCTTGTTCTAATGAAATAAATAATACCGCCATTTCTACCTATACCGGGATAGAGTCTGGTATTACAAAAACAGGAGAAGAAAGTATTTTGGATCAGGATGCTTGTCAATCAGATATTATAGGTTCCTCTAATGTTTTGATTAATAATGGTATATGTTTTACAGAAACTCAACCTGCATTTATTTGTACAGGATCTTTAACCCTTACTGCAGGAGCTGGTTTTACAAGATACGAATGGGTTAATGCAAATAATCCAGGAGTGATTATTGGGACTAATAGAGAATTGGTAGTTACTGTTGCAGGAACCTATATAGTAACGGAGTTTGGAGCACCTACTTGTCAGGATTCTCAACAAACTTTTGAAGTCGATGCTTTTAATACGATACAGCATCCTGTAGTAGATATAGTAAATGGTTTAGATTCGAATCCTAATGTAAACGGTAATTTACGTACATGTACGGTAACAGGAGAAGAATTACCAGAAATATTTTTGTGTGGTACAGGCACTAGTCTAAATATACCTATAAATTTTCCAGTAGGCACCACTGTTGTTTGGGAACGTATGGATCCAGCAGCTTGTCCTTCTGTAGTTAGAGACCCTGATTGTCCTACTATAGATGCAGCTTGTAATGGAGATTGGGTACAAGTAAGTACAGATATAGGTAGTTATACAGTTACACAAGCAGGAGAATATAGAATAAGGGCTACGTTTGATAGCAACTGTACAATTCCTTTTTATTTTAATGTATTTCAAAATAATTTTGATCCCGATCTTGTTGTTATACGACAAATTATTTGTGGCACCCCAGGAACGATTCGGGTTCAAAATTCGTCTAATCAATATGAGTACCAATTAATAACCCCTTCTGGAGGAACTATAGCGTATCAAGATTTGGCAGAATTTACTGGTCTAACTGCGGTTGGAAACTATACAGTAAACGTTCGCCAAAAAGGGGGACTACCAACAGCTTGTGTTTTTCAGGATGCTGTATTTTTAGATGAATTAGATGCTACAGAAACGGTAACTGCTACCTCACCAACATGTCCTGGAGATAGAGGTGAAATCTCTATAACAGTTGCAGATTCACAAATTAACTATACCTATATTATTAACAGTACCACAACTGCATTTACAGATACTGAGGGTCCTACAACTATTCCTAGCCATGTGTTTACAGGTTTAGTTCCTGATACTTATGAAGTACAAGTGTTATCTGCGGATGGTAGTTGCTCAGAGGTATTTACCAGAACAGTTAACGCAATAGCACCTTTTTCTGCTACAATAAGATTAGTAGAGGATTTACATTGTAACCCTGATTATCAGCCAGATATTAATCTCGCTGATTATGATCCAGATCAATTTATAGCGATTTATGAGGTTACAGTAATAGGAGGTTCAACTAATTTTTCATTTAATAATCAAATAGATTTCTTAGGCACTACATTAGTACCGTTAACTGCTACTACTTATCAATTTAGAGCGACTACTGCGGGTAATTATCCTGTTTATGTTAATGATTTAGATAATAGTTGTACTATTTTTGCAGGTAGTGTAGATGTAAATCCTTATACATCGATTGCCGCAACAGCTGCACCGACGGATCCTGTATGTCCTACGGGAACAGGCTCTATTTTAGTAAACATCACTGCTGGCGAAGGTCCTTTTACTTATATTTTAGATCAGGGAACAGCAAACGAAGTTACTATAGGACCTACCGTTAGTACTTCTGAGACATTTAATAATGTAGATACCTCTATATCGCATGTGGTTACTGTTCAAGATCAATTTGGTTGTGATCTACAATTACCACCAATTAATTTTACAGCTCCAACTGCAATTACTGCCAATATAGCCTTAACACAAGATTATCAATGTAATGCTACAGGTTCTAGTGTTCCTGCTATATTAGGAGAGATTACGGTTTCTGGGGCATCAGGAGGAAACGGTAGTTATGAATATAGTATTGATGGTGTTGATTTTACGAATACTACAGGAGTATTTACAGGCTTAACAGATGGTACTTATACATTATACATTCGGGATACGAATACAGCAGCTTGTCCTGTTAATTTAGGATCTATAACAATAGAGCCACTTCAGGTAGTTACAGATCTTACTTTCGCACAAACACAAGTTCAATGTCCAGGACTTACATCAGATATTACATTAACAGCTACAGGATCTAACGGAGCTGTACCCCCTACAAATTTTGAATATCAAATTACTGCTCCTATTGTTAGACCATGGCAAGCTTCTAATGTATTTACAGGCATACCAGCAGGAGCTACGTATACCTTTGAATCGAGAATACTAAGAAACGGAGGAGCATCAAATGCATGTGTATATTCAGAAAGATATACTATTGATGCCATAGATGCTATTTCGGTTTCTGCAAGTATTACAGCAGAGCCTACTTGTGACACAGATCCTGATGCTTCATTTACCTTTACTGTTACTGGTATTGATTTAACATCTACTACGTATAGTTACGATGTAAGTGGAGGAACCATTGCAGGTTCTCTTACAGGAAATACTCTTACCACTGTTCCAGTATCCATACCAGGTATCGGAGCAGGTACTTATGATATTGTAGTTACAGATGATACGACACTTTGTACAGCGACAACGCAGGTAATAATTACAGACCCTGCAGATTTAACGATAGATCCACCTACAACCACTCCTGCGGGTTGTGGTATTAATGATGGTACCATTACCGTTACTGCTAATGGAGGTAGAGGAGGTTATCAATATGAATTAAGAAATGCTGCGGGTACATTACCAGCTATTGTTGCCTATCAAGGAACTAATTCATTTACTGGTCTAGCACCAGGCACTTATACTGTTTTTGTTAGAGATGGGAATACACTTGCTGCATGTGAGGAAAATATACAAGCAATTGTTGGAGAAGAATTGGCACCTGTAATTGTACTTGCAACAGGAGGAGATGCTTGTTACGACCCAATTAATCGTGCAACACAATGGATTACGATAACTCCAGGTGTAGCTGCTCCTATTGGACCATTTACGTATAGTTTAGATGGAGGCGCACCAGTAGCGGTTACCTTTTTAAGTGCACCAGCACCTGCAAATACATTTGAGATTCCTAACCTTACTCCAGGAGCACATACAATAAGTGTTATTAATACAGTAAGTGTGTGTCCATCCAATACGATTAATTTTACTATTAATCCAGAATTAATTATAACAGCTAATCTGGATAAAGATATAGATTGTAATTCGGGAGCAGAAATATCTTTTACTGCAACTGGAGGAGATGGATCTTATACTTTTAATTTATTGGGACCAGCTCCACAGAGTGGAATAACTTCTCCTATAACTGGAATAACTACTCCGGGAACTTATCAGATAGAAGTTGAAGATGGTTTAAGTTGTACAGCAGTATCTAATACTATAACTATAAACCCATACGAAGCATTAACAGGAAATCTTGTTCCAATAGATCCTGCATGTCCGACAGATAATGGTGGTATTACAGTAAATACTACTGCGGGAGAAGGACCATTTACTTATATTCTAGATGGAACCATAACTTTTGGTCCAACAAGTAATGTTTCTCATACATTTAATGGCGTAGATGCAACAGTGCCACATAATGTAGTAATACGGGATAGGTTTAATTGTGATTTGGCATTAGGTCCAATATCATTAGCTCCTCCAGCCACAATTGCAGCTACAATAAACGATGATTTTAGACTATTAAGTTGTACAGCTACTCCAGGTGCTCAAGCACAAGTAACGGCTATTACAGGAGGTTCAGGAACTTACGAATGGAGTTTGAATGCTGCAGGTCCTTTTACAGCAGTGGCAGCAATTCCTTTTGAGATAGATTTTGCAACTGCAGGATCTTATACTCTGTATATTAGAAATGAGGCTACCGATGATTGTGTGCAGTCTTTCCCAATTACTATAGATCCACTTTTAGAAGTAGATGATATTACTTTTGTATTAGGAACATCTGATTGTTCTGTACAAACCTATGAGGTAACAGCAACGGCTGCTCCTGTTGGTCCGACATATACGTATAGTGTGGTTCCGGCACCAGTATCTGGTGATGCTACTACAGGAGTATTTGTATTAAACAGAGATGTAACTTATACTTTTACTGCGACAAGAGGGGATAGCCAATGCACCTACAGTGAAGATTATAGACAAGAACTGGTTCCTGAGATACAAATTACTAACGCAGTCGAGACCAGTCCAACAACGTGTATTGCAGGTAGTGATGGTTCACTTTCATTTACGGTTGGTAATAGTGCTAACTTTACATATACAATTACTGGTCCAATTGCAGTACCTTCAGGTTCAGGAACAGGAGTTACACCAGTAGCTGTTGGTTCATTAGAGGCAGGAGTTTATACGATTACTGTAACAGATTCAAATCTTGCAGGAGGTTCACCACCTAATTGTCAAGCTACTACTACAGTCACCATTACACAACCAGATCCTATTACATTTACTATAGATCCAGTAGATCAAGATTGTGCTGCGGATACAAATACAGTGACAATTAGTGGTGTAGCAGGAGGTAGCGGAGCTGGATACACTTATGTTTTGAGTGATTCTGGTGGAACTGCAGTAGGTCCTAGCAGACCTGTAAACCAACCGTATAACAATGTTCCAAATGCTTTAGGATATCAGATTGTTGTTACAGATGGAGCTGGTTGCCCATCAGCACCTCAAACATTAAATATAAATCAATTAGATCAACTAAATGCTACGGTTAATACTGGTTCTGATTTCTGTTTAGATGATGGAGCGGTGAGTTTTACCATAGATATTGATGCTACAAATTCAGGTACTCCAGATTACATATATAATGTAACCAGAAGTGGCGTGGTAGTTATTCCAGATACTAATGTCGGTGCTGCAACAACTTTTACTACAACGCCAAACCTTACTATACCAGGAGATTATATAATTACAATTACAGACAGTAACGGCTGTCCTGTAGTATTACCAACCCAAACCATAGCTCCTGCTGTAGAGTTAATTGCTACTCCAGTTGCTGATATTACATGTGATGCACTAGGTAACCCTGTAGATGCAGAATTTTCATTTGTAGTTAATGGGGGCTATACACCTTTTGATATAGCAGTTTCTTTTAATAGTGGAGCATTTACAGATCATATAACAAATGGGATTGCTCCATTTGCAAATTATACAGCTACTTCTGGTGCGGGATCTTATGTATTTAGAGTTACAGATGATAGAGGATGTGCGTTTACTACAACTCCATTTACAGTAACAGATCCAGATGCACCAACGATAACTGCGCCAACAGTAGATTTGGATTGTGATGGGGATACAGGAACGGCTGTAGTGAATGTTACAGGTACCGAAACCCCTTATGAGATAGATTTTCAAAATACAGGAACGTTTGTGACCATAACAGGGACTCAAATAAGTTTTCCTAATCTAACTGCTAATACGTATGATTTTACAGTTAGAAGTAGCCGAGGATGTCTTACTACAGGAAGTGTGATTATCAATCAACCAGACCCTATAACTGCCACAGAGCTTTTAACACCTATTAGGTGTAGTGGTACTATTGGTGGTGGTAACACTCCAGGTTCTATATTACTTACTTTGGCTGGAGGTACTCCTGCAGCCGATGCAGCAAGTTATACTTATATTTTAACTCGAGATGGTTCGGTGATAGCCCCACCAGTACCAGTTTCTTTTCCGAGTGCTGATCAAGTATTTTTTGACGGTTTAGTCTTTGGGTTTTATACTATTGAAGTAGTAGATACGAATGGTTGTCTTACATTAGTTGGATCTTATCAAATTGAAAATGAAATTGATTCACTTTCTTTTGTTCCAACAACTGTAAATGGCACATGTGCAGGAGGTTTTGATTTACAAGTTGACATTATACAAGGTTCTGGGATAGATCCAGGTCCACCAAGAACAGTTCCTGGTTTTAGAGTAGAAATTATTGGTGATCCAGGATCTGTAAGAAACTTAGGAGATGACGGAGCTGCAACACCATTACCAATAAGAACCACTACATATAATGGTTTGGCGTATGGGGTAGTATACACTATATTGGCTACAGATTTAGCAACACAGTGTACATATCAGGAACAGTTTACACCTACACCACCTAGTGAGCCTATAGTAACTATTACCAGTGTGACACCATCCACTTGTAAAGATGCGGATAATGGTCAAGTAACTTTTGAAGTAAGTGCTTATGATTCTAATGGAGGAACTCAATCATTTACATGGGAGATTTTAAACGCCTTTAATGGTGTTGTGGTAGAAACATCACCAGGATCAGTTCCAGCAACGGGTAACCCAGCACCAGTAAGCATTGGTCCTGTTGGTACATTGGCACAAGGAACTTATATAGTAAGAGTTACAGAAGACCTAGGTACTTTATGTCCAGGACTTTCAGCCGAGTTTACAATTACAGAACCTACTGCGGTAACGGCAACAGCAGGTACTCCAACTCCAGCTAATAGCTGTGGTACCAATGCACAAGTAGTTATTAGTACTAACGGAGGAACATTATTCAGCATTCCTCCAACGGCAGATGGATATCAATATGCGCTAATAGCAGATGACGGAGGCGGATCTCCTATAACAACACCAACGGTATTTGCAGATTTTCCATTTACTAATAATGTGATTGATTTAGGAAATACAAATGGACAAGTACAACATATATTTGTTGTAGATGCTAATGAGTGTACATTTGGTCCGATTACAGTTACTACAGTAGTGAATCCATTACCTACAGTAACGGCACCACCCTTTGTGGATGACCCATGTATTTATGATAATAATTATACTTTTCAGGTTGTAGGTACTGGTTTAGGTACATTAACGTACCAACTTAATGGTGGTACTGCTGTAACGGGAAGCATAGATAATTTTAATCATGTATTTACCGTATCTTCTGCAGGAACATATACTATTACCATTACAGATGAAACAGGATGTACAAATACAGATAGTATAGAGGTATATGATCCTTTAGAAATTGTTGCAGAATTTACAACGGCACCAGATTGTCTTAACCCTACAGGAGTAATTACTACGACACTAAGTGGTACTTCTCCTGCAGCAGCAGGAACATTAAGCTATATATTACAAGATTCTGGGGGTACACCAACAGGAAATACAACAGGAGCTGCAACAGGAATATTTACAGGAGTTGCTCCTGGTAGTTATATTGTAGAAGTTACAGACGATGGCAGAGGGCCAGCACCAGGATGTCCATTTACAGGACCAGTAAGTATAGAGGCACCTACGCTACCTATTTTATTAGCGCAACCTCCTACAAGTGTAACTTGTAATGGAGATGCCGATGGTGTGATTAATGCAGTTTTGGATCCAGCTACAGAAGATGCTACCGCTACATATCAATATGAAATTACAGCAGGACCAGCAACTAGACCACTACAAACAAGCCCACAATTTACAGGTCTTGCAGCAGGTACTTATACTGTTCGAGTTACAGCTACAGAAGCAAACGTATCTCTATCGGTATTATGTACAGACGATCAGGACTATACTATAGGTGATCCAACGGTAGTTATTGCAACAGGAACACCTCAAGACCCATTAACTTGTGGAGCTGGTAATACAACAAGCCCAGGAACGATTGCTATTACTATTGATGCTACAACAGGTACGGGGCCAGATTATTTTGTAACAGTTACTCAACCAGATGGAGTGGTACGAACAAGAATACCTGTGCCAACACCAATACCAGCACCACCAGCAACAGCGTTGCTTATTGATGCACCAGTAGATGGCGCATATAATATTACTGTTTTTGATTCTAATAATTGTCCGGTTATATTGCCACCTGTAAATGTCGCTCCATTACCTGTAATGAGTGATCCTACAGTAACTCCAGGTACCCCTATAGATTGTGTTACTAATGTTCAACAAGTTACAGTTTCTATAACAGGAGGTACAGGACCATTTGATTTTGCAGAAACTAGTGGAGCTGTTACAACTCAAACAGGAATTGTAGCAGGAACAGGAGATACTGCAGCACCAGGTGTTCAAACTACTGCAACATTTAATTTACCTGGCGTAGGGAATTATGTATTTGAAATCACAGATACCGCTACAGGATGCACAATCCAAACATTACCGTTTGATGTTCCAGAATACGATACTATTGAAGCTACTATTACTCCTTCAGTAAACGTTGCTTGTGCTGGAGATGCTACAGGAGAGATTATTTTAACAGTAACTGGATACCCAGTGGCACCAGTAGCACCAGGAACATATGATTATCAAGTAACCAATACTACTACAGGTACTATTACCAATGGTACAGGAGATGTTGGATCAGGACCACTTACTATTACAGGTTTGGAAGCAGGAGAGGTAGTAGTGGTAGTAACGGCAACACAAACACCTTTGTGTGATGCTACTACAAACATTGTAACGATATCAGAACCAGATGCATTAACATTAGATGCTTTAAGCATAAGTACTCCGGATTGTAATAATGGATTATCTGTGGTAACAATGGATGCCAGTGGAGGAGTTGGGCCATATAATTATGCGGCAGAAGCAGGAACTTTAGTTCCTGGACCAGCACCAGTTACTCCTGGAGTATTTCCGCTAAGTGATACATTTAGTTTAGATCCAGTAACAAGTTTGGATTGGGTAATCTACGTGCAAGACGCTAATGGTTGTATAACCCCAAGACAAATTGCAATACCACCAGTTACTGCACCACCTACTTTAGATCTAATACCTGAATTTGTAGATGATGCTTGTGACTTTGATAATAACTATACATTTACAGTTACTGCAACAAGCAATGTACCTGCACCAGGAACAGGAGCTTTAACCTACCAATTAAATACGGTAGCACCTGTTGCAGCGGTTGGTCCACAAGTGCCAGGAAATGTAAATAATAATACACACCAGTTTACAGTTACTGCACCAGGTAGATATAGAGTGTTTGTATATGACGAAAATGGTTGCCCATCTGCTTCGCAAGATATTACAGTATATCCAGAATTGTTAGTAATAGCTACAATGACAGTGCCTACCTGTCGTGATAATGATGCTACCATTGTAGCTACAGTAAGTGGAGGTTCAGATATTACGGCGAATCCAGGAAACTTTACTTTTGATTTAGTAGATGCTGGTACAGGCATAACCGTATCAGGAGTTACACAGACACCAGGTCCGGGCGCAGACCAAATTACTTTTAGTAGTACCGTTGCAGGTACAGATGGTATTTTCCCAGGAGATTATCGAGTAGAAGTTATAGATAGTGCTATTGGTCTTGCACCAGGATGCCCAGCAAACTTTGATATAACAGTACCTACGTTCTTAGATCCAATTCCATCGGGTGCACCTACACCAGTTTCCTGTTTTGGAGGGAATGATGGTACCATTTTGGTAAGTTTGGATCCTGCAGCAGATGTTGATACACCGTATCAATATCAAATTGTAGCAGGCCCTGAAACAAGACCTTTACAATTAGACCCATTATTTGAAAACTTACCAGCAGGAACATATGATATTGTAGTTGTTTCTGATAAAGGTTGTTCTAACACGCCAGCGATTCAGGTAATAGTTGGTGGTCCTACAGCAGCACTTGATGTGGTTCCAAGCCAAACGGCATATGGTTGTAGTACGTCTAACGTAGAGGTGTTCCCTATAATTACATTAACTATTACAGATGGCACACCTGATTATGATGTTTCTTATACAGGAGCAGCTACTGGATCAGAGACAGATGTTGCAGATGCAGATGGAGGAACTGCGGGAGTACAGTATAATGTTACTGCTACAGTTGCAGGAACCTACACCTTTACAGTTACCGATAATAATAATTGTGCATTTGCCAATTTTGATGTTATAGTTCCGGCGTTCCCGATTATGACAGATCCTACAGTGACTAGAGATACAGCAGCAGTTAATGCAGGATTTATTTCATGTGATAATCCAGAAACGGTTATTGTTTCTATAACAGGAGGTACAGGTCCATTTGATTTTGTAGAAATAAGTGGAAGTGGTACACCGCCAGTTCCTTCTCAGTTAGGAGTGGTTGCAGGAACAGGTAATGTAGACCCTCCTGTAGGAGTACAGACTACAGCTACTTTTGCATTACCAAGTATTGGAAATTATAAGTTTAAAATTACTGATCAGGGTACAGGATGTTTTATAGAAACCTCAGAATATACGATAGCAGCATTTGATGATATTACTGTTGCGCTTACTACACTTACAGATGTATTGTGTGCAGGAGCTACTACAGGAGAGTTATCATTGAATATTGGAGGGTATACAGGAGCATATAATTATACAGTAACAAATACGGGTACAGGAGCTGTGGTAGTACCTAGCACTGCTGCTAATACTACTACGAATCCATTAACTATAGGGTCATTATCCGGAGGTACTTACCAAGTATCAGTAGAGGCATTAGATACGCCTTTCTGTGATGAAGTTTCTAATACAACTACAATCAACCAACCAACACCTATACTAGTTACTGTAAATCAAATACAAGATGAAACATGTAATCCTGGTGATGATGCAACGGTAGAAGCTGTTGCAGCAGGAGGTACAGGTGCATTCCAATATCAGTTAGAAACTTCAGGTGGAGCTATCTTAGTGCCTTTTGGTACAGATCCAAGATTTGGAGGACTTGGACTAGATGCAGGAGTTGCTCCAGCAGGACTAGATTATGTGGTTAGAGTTAGAGATGCGAATAACTGTGAGGCTACAGGAAATATAAATATCCAACCACCTGCACCAATAGGATTAGATCCTATTGCACCAACTATATTGGCTTGTGCAGATAGTGAAGATGGTGTAATTGTAGCAACTGCTACAGGAGGTCAAGGAGCAGGAACGTATTTCTTTATGTTAACCTTCCCTGATGGATCACAATCCGGACGTTTGTCTAGCACTACAGATACGTATAGATGGGAGGACCTTAAACCAGGAAATTATATAGTTACAGTTTCAGATAACCTTAATTGTGAAATCGATCAAAATCCAGTAATTATTGATGCACCACCAGCAGTAACTATAGATATTAACCCTACAGGTGTAAGCTGTCTTACAGCAAACCCTAATAACATTCAAGTGATTCCTGGAGGAGGAACTTTAGTAGGATACGAATTTGGGGTTAGTAGTGATAATGGAGTTACTATAACATGGCAAGTAAGCGATACCTTCTTAAATTTACCTGAAGGAGACTATGATTTTTATGTAAGAGATAGTAACCTATGTGAATCTCCAGCTTCTACTAGAGTTCAGGTTAGAGATCCAGAGCCTTTTGTGGTAACATTAGATTTGAATAATACATCAATTATATGTTTTAGTCAACCTACAGGCTCGATTGATGCAGTTGCAACAGGAGGATTAGGTAACTATATGTATAGTATTGCAGGAACAGATTATTTAGGAGGAGTGGTTACTATTGGTCCACAAACCACTAGTTTCTTTGGAGACTTATTAGCTGGTAATTATACATATACTGTAACTAGTGGGGATTGTGTAGATAGTGTTACTCCATTTACAATTACGCAACCGTTAGAATTTATAATAGATGTAGTAGAAACACCTATTTCATGTAATGGAGATACAGATGGTAGTATCCGTGTATTTGTTGAAGTAATTACTCCTCCAGGTTCACCAGGAGGTACCGCACCATATTTTTATTCGTTGTATAATAGTGCAGGTAATGCGGTGTACACTTTCTTAGAAGATGATATAGATGGCATAACCGCGGAACATACATTTATAGATCTTCCTGCAGACACCTATAGAGTAGAGGTAGAAGACAATAATGGATGTCCAAGAGAAGTAACAGATATTATTATTATAGAACCAGAAGCGATTGTAGCTACTATAACAGCAACAACTCCAGAAGATTGTGCAGGAGATATGAATGGTACAGCAAACGTATCTATAACAGGAGGATTACCACCAGCTAACCCTGCAGATCCAAGTTATTTCTGGAGTATTGATGGAGTAAATTATCAGCCAGTATTAGATCCTGCTAACTTATTTATTGATAACCTTCCAGGAGGAACTACTACATTATTTATTAGAGATTCTCAAAATAATGCAAATTGTCAAGGAGCATTTAATATCGAAATTGAATCTGGAGTTAATCTAGGAGCTACTTTAATACCAAGATTGGTATGTCCTGTATATGATTATACAGATCCTAGAAACCCGATAATGACAAGAGAAGAGCAGTATTTTGTAGAGTTTAGTATTATCGATGAATCCAGAGATTTAGGTATAATCTATACCCTAAATGGTGTCAATGGTACTCCTAATCCTGCTAATAACTCTAATTTAACAGGTATTTTTGAAGTAGTTCCAGGAGAATATGAAGGAGTTATGGAGTTCCAAGGATGTACAAGAACGGTAGATACGATTGAAATCTTTGATTACACTCCGCTAGCAATACCAGTTGCTCAGATGACAGGTAATTCACAAGATCCTAATGAGTATCAGATTATAGCTTCTGGAGGAAGAAGATTTGATAGAGAACCTTTTTATTCTTTCTCGTTTACAATTTTGGAAGAAGGCACAACTCTAGAAGAACTAGTACCATCAGACTTTACAGAGTTAGACGGTAATATTTTTACTATACGAGAAACTGCTGATTATGTATTAAGAGTTGTAGATGCAGATGGTTGTGAAGTTTTAACAGTACAGAATATCACATATATTAATATTCGTATTCCAAATTATTTCACACCAGATAGCCCAAATACTAGTATAGAAGAAAGATTCTGGTATCCAAGACAAATCACCCCTAACTTAGATGATCCTTTCTTCTTTGAAAATATGGAAGTAATGGTATTTGACAGGTATGGTAGAATGTTGGCAGAATTTAAAGGAGACCAACAGGGTTGGGATGGACTTTACCAAGGAAAACAACTTCCATCTGGAGATTATTGGTATACCATTATCCTTAATGATATAGACAACAGAGAGTTTACAGGTCACTTTACATTATATAGATAATATTTAATAGTCTGGGTGAGTTATAAACTATATGGGCAAAACCATAAGATATAGAAAGAGAAATAGTTAATGATCTGTAATTTTTAATGTTAGATGAAGAAGTATATTGTAATATTTAGTCTATTTGCAACCTATTGCACTTTTGCACAGGAGTTTTTTGCACCTGTACAAAATCAATATATAGCAGATAACCCGTATTTGATATCCTCTGCGTATGCAGGTATTGGAGATTGCTGGCAGATCAGAGGTTCTGGTTTTGAACAATGGGTGAGTATAGAAGATTCCCCAGGAACACAATCTTTATCTATAGATGGTAGGATATCTGACCGTTCTGGAGTAGGTGCAATTCTTTTTAATGACCAAAATGGTTTTACCACACAAAAAGGTATTCAATTATCTTTTGCGCACCATTTAACATTAAGCGAATACGATAATCAATACCTTTCTTTTGGTATTAGTTATAAGTTTACCCAGTTTGGTATTGATACTTCTGAGTTTAATAATGGAGATCCAGATAACCCATTTAATCCAGGATTAGCAGATATAAGTGTAAATGATTCTAATTTTGATATAGGATTATTATATCGATTGGGAAGATTCTTTTTAAGTGCGAACGCGGTAAATTTATTACAGAAACAGATAGATGATTTTAATCCTACAGAGCCTTCTCAAATACAGAATTACTATTTATATTCAGGATATACGTTTTATCATAAATTTAGCGATATAGAAGTAGAACCATCTGTACTATATCAAAATTTTGCTGGAGATGGTCGTTCTACGACAGATCTTAACTTAAAAGTACGCAAAATGCATAGAGGAGATTATTATTGGGCAGGGATTAGTCTTCGATCTTTGGTAGATCAAGATTTTAAACCTTTATCGGTATCTCCCATGGTAGGAATTAAAAAAGCTAATTTTTATGTGGCTTATGGATATCAAGTTAATGTTAATGAGGTATTACAACCAACAACAGCTGCAGGATCTCATATGATTACATTAGGATTTGATTTTGGATGTAGACAAAGTAAATGTGGATGTACGTATTAAGATAATAGATAATTAAACAATAAAAGCGCCTTTTGGCGCTTTTATTGTTTAATTATCTTAATGATTCTATAACGAAATCACATATAATCCAAAAATGGAAACTATAAAGTAACAGGTAATCGTTAAAGCTCCAGGATAATCTTTTGCTACTCTTTGCCCAAATAGCAACATTAAAAGTGTAATACAAGCTAAAAACATAGCTAAAACCCCAAAAAAGACATCGTTATTTGCAATAAGGGTATATACTCCTATAACACAGCATATAGCTGTAATCATTTCAATAATTAAAACAACAGCCAATAGCAAAGGAACTGCATTGCCCATAAAAGTCTTTGCAAAATGCTCTTTTAACCAACTTAAGTTTCCTTTCCAATCGGTTATTTTATCTATTCCAGATTGCAAAAATGTAATAAGGAGAAATAATAAAATGGTTATTGAAACAATATTATTTATAAAGTTATCCATGTGTGAGTAGTTTAGTAGATCAAATATAGAACAAGATTTTTAAAACAAAATATCAAATTTGTGTTTAATAAAACTCAGAAAGTATAATATACCTTAATAAAATACAGGCGCAGTTAATTTTTTTTATGAAGAAGTCGAGTTAATTTTATGGATAGATCTGTAAGAATTATTTTTGCATTACCATTTCGTTCTATATGATATGTTGCATCCTGCAATTCATTACAAATGTCCATAATATTAGCCCCATGAATAAAAGGTGCAAAATTTTCTAATTTAAAGCCCTTGGTGCTAGGCTCTAAAAAAACTAAATCTTTAGCACCATAATTAAGTAACATTGCCTGTCTAAAAAAATCTAAACAATAATTTAAAAATTTTTTTTGCGTTTCTCTTCCTGTAGAAGCGATAGATTCACTCCAGAAAATTAAATCATTTATAGCAGATTTATTTCCTTTAGCTTTAAAAGCAGTGCGTACCCATTGTATGAACCATTCTTCAAATTGGTCGTCACCGCCATCGTGATGTAATAGATGTAAAGCTTTACTGTAATCTCCATTTGCCTGATGCGCTATTTTTAAAGCTTCGCTATCCGATAGGTTTTCTTTTTTCTGAAGGGCTTCTTTTATTACCTGCTCTCCTAATGGGGGGAAATGTAAAACCTGACACCTCGATCTAATAGTTTGTATAAGCTGCTCTTCATCTTCGGTTATAAGTATAAAAATAGTTTTAGCAGGAGGCTCTTCAATTAATTTAAGTAATTTATTAGAGGCAGCAGTATTCATTTTATCTGCCATCCAGATTAGCATTATTTTATATCCACCTTCATAACTTTTAAGCGAAAGCTTCTTTACAATTTCTAATGCTTCATCTACTCCAATTTGCCCTTGTTTATTTTCAACTCCTAGAGAAAGATACCAATCAAAAATACTACCATAAGGATTTTCTCTAACAAATTTTCTCCATTCTTCTGCAAAATGATCAGATGTAGGATGTTTTTTTACTTTATCATTTACAGCTACAGGGTATACAAAATGTAAGTCAGGATGTGCAAGATGATCGAATTTAATATTGCAGGAGTGATTACCTTCTGTATTTTCGCTATTTTGGTTTTTACAAAGCACATATTGTGCATATGCTATAGCCATAGGTAGAGTTCCACTACCATTTGCGCCTACAAAAAGTTGCGCATGAGGAATCCTGTTGCGGTTAGCACTTGTGGTCAAATAACTTTTAATATGTGTAAGTCCTAATATGTCAGAAAAAAGCATAAGACAAATATAAAAAGAAGAACGATGTGTAGTATAGGATTCGTAAATTTATAATTGTAAAAAATACTATTTAGTGAAAAGAGATAAAATCATAAATAAGATAAGATTTTTTTATTGAAGAAGGACTTTTTATAAAAATTCAATAAAAGTGAAAATTTGCTCTGATTTCGAAGTAATTTTTCTTTTAGATTTAACTTTTTTTGATGAAATAGAATTATTTTCGTTAATGAAAAACCAATCCATTAAGATGAAGACAATCCACGATTTTAATTTCGAAAATAAAAAAGCATTAATACGAGTAGATTTTAATGTTCCTTTAAACGAAAAATTTGAAGTAACAGATGATACTAGAATACAAGCTGCCAAACCAACTATAATAAAAATTTTGGAAGATGGAGGTAGTGCTATTTTAATGTCTCACTTAGGAAGACCAAAAGGGGTAGAAGAAGAATTTTCGTTAAAACATATAGTAAATAGAGTTTCATATATTCTTGGAGTACAAGTTAAATATATAGCAAATTGCGTAGGAAAAGATGCAGAAGATGCAGTTGCAACTATAAATCCAGGAGAAGTTTTATTATTAGAAAATTTAAGGTTTCACCCAGAAGAAACTAGTGGAGATGTTATTTTTGCTGAACAATTATCAAAATTAGGAGATATTTATGTTAATGATGCTTTTGGTACAGCACATAGGGCACATGCTTCTACGACCATTGTAGCACAGTTTTTTACAGATAATAAATGTTTTGGTAGTTTATTAGCAAAAGAAATAGAAAGTATCGATAAAATTTTAAAAAGTGGAGAAAAACCAGTTACCGCCATATTAGGAGGATCAAAAGTATCCTCAAAGATCACGATTATCGAAAATATTTTAGATAAAATAGATCACTTAATTATTGGAGGAGGAATGACATATACTTTTATTAAAGCACAAGGAGGGCAAATAGGAGACTCAATTTGTGAAGATGATAAACAAGAGTTAGCGTTAGAAATTTTAAGAAAAGCAAAAGAAAAAGGAGTACAAGTTCATCTTCCTGTAGATGTGATAGGAGCAGATGCTTTTAGCAATGATGCAAATACAGATGTGATGGATGTAAACATGATTCCTAATGGTTGGCAAGGATTAGATGTAGGACCCGAAACTATAAAGATATTTCATGAAGTAGTTTTACAATCTAAAACAATATTATGGAATGGACCTCTTGGAGTTTTTGAAATGGAAAATTTTGCTAAAGGCACCATAGCTCTTGGAAACTCTATTGCAGAATCAACAGATAACGGAGCATTTTCATTAGTAGGAGGAGGAGACTCTGTAGCAGCGGTAAAGCAGTTTGGTTTTGGAGATAAAGTTAGTTATGTTTCTACTGGAGGAGGGGCAATGCTAGAAAGCCTTGAAGGTAAAACATTGCCAGGAATTGCAGCAATAGAATAAATTTTGTAAGAAAATACATATTTTAAATATATATAAAACCGGTTTTTTACCGGTTTTTTTAATGTTTTTAACGCATTGGTTTTTTGTGATTTAGAAAAAAAACACGATTTTCGCTATTGTGTTGTTGATAACATGTTAAAAACAACACAAATTATCAAATAAATATAAATTTTAAACAATTTCACCAAACGAATTTGTACAATGAATAAATACCATATATTTTTATTTTCTTTCCTATTTTTATCTATTTCTTTAACCGGACAAGAACAAATTGATTCTAAACAACATAAGGTTGTAAAAGACACAACTAAGGCGATTAAAATAAAAGGAGAGTTACAAGCTATAACAATAACACCTACTAGTATAAAAGATAGTGTAACATATGTGGTAAAAGATCATCCAAGAATGTCACAATTCGATTCTCTATGGAAACAAGAATTGTATAATTCTGATTTATATGATACTATTTATAACTCTGTAACAACTCTAAAGTATGAACCGATAGAGTATGTAGATCTTCCTACAGATACCTTAAAAGCCAGATTAAAAGAACTGAATGCACGTACTCCTTTTAATGTAGAGTATAATCCTTCTTTAGAAAGTGTAATAAAAAGATATTTAAAATACAGACATAAACACTTGGAGCGATTAATGGCGCTTAGCGAATTTTACTTCCCGCTTTTTGAGCAAGAACTTGATAATCAAAATATCCCATTAGAAATAAAATATCTGGCTATTGTAGAGTCCGCATTAAAACCTAGAGCGAAATCTAGAGTTGGGGCTACAGGATTATGGCAGTTTATGTTTGGTACTGGAAAAATGTTTGGACTAGAGGTGAGTTCTTATGTAGATGAGCGTATGGATCCTATTATGGCAACTAAAGCGGCATGTAAATATTTAGCTAATTTATATAAAGTATTTGGAGACTGGGATCTTGCATTAGCATCCTATAATTCTGGACCAGGTAACGTTACTAAGGCAATTCGACGTAGTGGTGGATATACAAATTATTGGAATATTAGGCATAATTTACCTAGAGAAACAGCAGGATACCTACCAGCATTTTTAGCTACAATGTATATTTTTGAATATGCAGATAAGCACGGTTTTAAATCTAGAAAACCAGAGTTTGCTTATTTTGAAACCGATACAATACGAGTAAAACAAATGATATCTCTAGATCAAGTATCTAAATACATGAATATAGATATCGAAGAGTTACAGTTTTTAAACCCTTCTTATAAATTAGATATTATTCCATATGTTAAAGATGAGGACTATGTATTACGATTACCACTAGATAAAATAGGGCCATTTGTAGCAAACGAAAATCAAATATACAGCTTAGCCAAGACAGAACTTGATAAGCGAGAAAAACCATTGCCTAAGTATTTCGAAGCTAATGATAGAGTTCGATATAGAGTTCGTAGTGGTGATTTTTTAGGAAAAATTGCTAGAAAATACGGAGTCAGAGTAAGCCAAATTAAAAAATGGAATGGTTTGCGAAGTAACAATCTTAGAATTGGCCAACGTTTAACAATTCATGCACGTAGACCAGTTGTAAATAAATCGCAAAAAACAACCAAAACAATGACTAAGGTTGTAAATAATAGTTCTGAAATATATACCGTTAGAACAGGGGATACTTTATGGAGTATTTCTCAAAAATTTAAAGGTGTATCTGTCGAGAATCTTAAAAATTGGAACGATATTAGTGGTAGTGGTATAAAACCAGGTATGAAATTGAAACTTTCAAAATCATAACCGAAAACAGGATCGCCTTATGAAAAAACTATCCCTTATAGTAACAGCTATTTGCTTACTTTGTATAATAAGTTGTACACAGAGTAAAAAAAATGAAAACAAAGCACCTATGGGTGCAATGGCACATTCTGTAGGAAAAATAAACGAACTTTCTGTAGTTGTGGATAATGAGTTATGGAAAAGTAGTGTTGGAGATACTATCCGCAAATTTTTTGGAGGAGAAGTACCAGGTTTACCTCAAGAAGAACCTTTGTTTTCGATGCGACAAATGCCAGAAGAAGCATTTTATGGTTTAGCAAGAAAAAACAGAACTTTTCTTTGGATAAAAAAAGGAGAAAAAAGTAAGTACACTATATTAACTAATAAATTCGCTACGCCACAAGTAGGCGCAGTAATTACAGGAGAAACAGATGATGAAATTTCTAGCTTAATCAATAAGCATTATAAAACGATTATTTCAAAATATAAACTTGCAGAAACAAAAGAAAAACAAAGACGAATCAAAAAGTCTTTAGAGAAAATTCCTCAATTACAAGAAAAATTAGGAATAACATTAAATATCCCAACTGCCTATAGAGTAGCTATAGAAGAAGACAAATTTTTCTGGATTAGAAAAGATATCCCCCATGGCAGTATGAACCTAATGATATACGAACTGCCTATTGGTACTGTATCTAAAGATTCAAACACTATTTCTAGCATTATAAAAATGAGAGATTCTATAGGTACTGTGAAAATACCAACCTCTGAAGTCGGTAATTTTATTACAGAAGAGGCATATGCTCCCTATATTTATGAGACTACATTAGACAACAAATTTACTTTTGAAACTAAAGGAACATGGGAAATAAAAGATCGTTTTATGGCAGGCCCATTTGTGAATTACGTTATAGAGGATGCTGTTAACAATAGATTGATGGTTTTAGAAGGCTTTGTATTTGCTCCTTCCGTAAACAAAAGAGACAATATGTTTGAGCTAGAAGCTATCATCAAAACAGTACATTTTGAATAATACATTTCTTTTGTAATCTATGTAAACCTTCTTGAAGATTTAATTCTTAAAGGCTTGCCTCGAAAAAAAAGAACTATACCTTACGAGTTTGTTCTCAGACTATTTGCTGATTGTAAGAACTATTCTTTTTATAAAATTGTAGAAAACTTTCTTTTTTTCATAAAATAATGTCTTCAATTTGGCATTATATTTATCGATTCTAAAAATTGATTTTATGAGTATTATTTCTTTTATAACGAAACAGATCCCTGTTTCAGACAAACAAATTACTAAAACTATCTCTCTTTTAAATGATGGGGCTACAATACCTTTCATTGCTAGATATCGTAAAGAAATGACAGGAGATCTGGATGAGGTAGCGATTGGTGAAATTGTAAAATATAAAGCAGTTTTTGAAGCATTAGAAAAAAGAAAAGAAAGTGTACTTGCTGCTATTAAAGAACAAGATGCTTTGACTCCAGAGTTAAAGAAGAGAATTTTATTAGCAGAGACTCTTACAGAAGTAGAGGATATTTATCTGCCATACAAGAAAAAGAAAAAGACGAAAGCAACTATAGCAAAAGAAAAGGGTTTAGAGCCTTTAGCAAAAATAATTATGCAACAAAAGGAAGAAGAGGTTCTTTTTGTTGCATCCAAATACTTAAATGATACCGTTGCATCTGAAGAAGAAGCACTACAAGGAGCAAGAGATATCATTGCAGAATGGATTAACGAAGATGAGAAAATCAGAAATGGACTAAGAAGACTTTATCAACGAAAAGCAACAATAGCTTCTACTGTTATAAAAACCAAAAAGGAAGACGAAAATGCTCAAAAATACCAACAATATTTTGATTGGGAAGAGCCAGTACATAAATGTCCATCACATAGATTATTGGCAATTTTAAGAGCTGAAAATGAAAAAATAGTAAGAGTAAAAATTGCAGTACCAGAGGAAGATGCGTTAGATATTATAGATGGTGTGATGATAAAAACTAATGTTGAAGCATGCACAGATCATCTGTTTTTAGCAATATCGGATGCTTATAAACGATTATTAGCTCCTGCAATTTCTACAGAAATATTAAACCAATTTAAAGAAAAAGCAGATGATAATGCCATACATGTTTTTGCCCAAAATCTAAAACAACTCTTATTGGCCTCTCCACTAGGTCAAAAAAGGATATTAGCCTTAGACCCAGGTTTTAAATCTGGATGTAAGGTGGTTTGTTTAGATGAACAAGGAGACTTATTACATAATGAAAATATCTATCCACATCCACCACAGCGAGAAACTACAGCTTCTATAAAAAAAATACGATCCTTGGTAAATGCTTATAAAATTGAAGCCATTAGTATTGGTAATGGAACAGCTGCTAGAGAAACAGAAGCCTTTATTAAGAAAATCCCATTCGAACAACCAATACAAGTATTCATGGTTAACGAAAGTGGTGCTTCTGTCTATTCTGCATCTAAAATTGCAAGAGCAGAGTTTCCTAACTATGATGTTACTGTACGTGGTGCGGTATCTATAGGAAGAAGATTAGCAGACCCTCTTGCAGAATTAGTAAAAATAGACCCTAAAGCGATTGGGGTAGGGCAATATCAGCATGATGTAGATCAAACTAAACTTAAAAACGAGTTAGATACGGTAGTAATGAGTTGTGTGAATAGTGTAGGAATTAATGTAAATACTGCTAGTGTACCTTTATTAAGTTATGTTTCAGGTATTGGAGAAAAACTGGCAGAAAATATTGTTACGTATAGATCTGAAAATGGAGCATTAAAATCTCGAGAGGAACTAAAAAAAGTACCAAGATTAGGAGGTAAGTCTTATGAGCAAGCAGCAGCATTTTTAAGAATTACGAGCCCTAAAAACCCACTGGATAATTCTGCAGTACACCCAGAACGATATCAATTGGTATCTAAAATGGCTAAAGACACTGGGGTTCCTATAAGTGAACTAATAGGAAATAAAGAAGCGATTTCAAAAATAAAATTACAAAGTTATATTACCGAAGAGGTTGGACTTCCTACATTAACAGACATTATTAAGGAGCTCGAAAAACCAGGGGTAGATCCCAGAAAAAAAGTAACTGTCTTTGAATTTGATCCTAATGTAAAGTCTATTGCAGATATAAAAGCAGGAATGAAATTACCAGGAATCGTGAATAATATTACAAATTTTGGTTGTTTTGTAGATATAGGAGTCAAAGAAAGTGGTTTGATTCATATCTCAAAATTAGCAAACGAATTTATTAGCGATGTTAATGCAGTAGTACAATTACATCAACACTTAATGGTAACAGTATTGGAGGTAGATATGAGTAGAAAAAGAATTCAACTCTCTCTTATTGATTAATGATATGGAATATAATTAATTAGTATGAGTTGTTTAAATTTATTGGAAAAAACTAATATTTTTTGTTTCAATGAGGTAAAAAAATAGAAATAAAAAACCCCAACGATTACAGTTGGGGTTTATAATATGTAGTAATACAAAAATTATTTTTTTTCATCTATTTTAGGGTCTTCATCATCTTCTTTTGTAGCATCTTTAAATTCTTTTATACCACTACCAAGCCCTCTCATTAATTCAGGGATTTTCTTTCCTCCAAACAAAAGTAATAAAGCTCCTACAATTAGAGCAATTTGCCATGGACCTATCATTCCTAAAAATATACTAGATAATATCATGATCTTAAACTATTAGAATACAAAGTTAGTAAGAAATGATGAAACCGACACAATTTAAATAGTTTTTAACCATTAAAGAAGTGTTATTTGCTGCATATTTAAGGATCTGTAAAAAAGAATTAAGAAATAAACAAGATTTTTAGAAATAAATTGGTCTTTAAAATTACATTTTAGAATGATTTTATAAATTTTTTAGACGATTTATATATCTAAAACGTTATATTTTTGATATTGGTAGATTACGTATATTTGCGATTAATAATACCGATTTGAGAACATTCTTTATAGAAGATGTCTATGGCAAAAAAGAATAAAGAGCAAAAAAAGATAACTAAAAAGCTACTTAATAAGTATCGCTTGGTAATTCTTAATGAGGATACTTTTGAAGAGCGAATATCGTTTAAACTTAATAGACTTAATGTTTTTGTAATGGTTACTATTACCTCAATAGTTCTTGTAGCAGGAACAATATTTTTAATTGCTTTTACTCCATTAAGAGAATATATACCTGGATATTCTTCTACTTCTCTAAATTTAAGAGCTACCCGACTAGCGGCAACTACAGACTCTTTAGAATCGGTAATTGCGATTAATCAAGAATATTATAAATCTATAAGAAAAGTACTTATCGGGGATGTGAAAACTGTAGAATTTGATGTGGATTCGGCAATACAATCTCAAAAAATTAGTCCAGAAGAGGTAGATCTTAAACCTTCAGAACAAGATATAAAGCTTCGCGAAGAGGTTTCAAAAGAAGATAAATATAGTTTATTTGAAAGCGAAAAATCAAACTCTGACTTTTCTTTATTTCCACCAGTAAAAGGTAATATTACTTCGGGTTATAATGTAAATGAAAAACATTATGGTGTCGATATAGCAGTGGCAAAAGATACTCCAGTAAAAGCAGCATCTTCTGGAACGGTTATTTTTTCTGAATGGACAGCAGAGACAGGTCATGTAATTATATTAGAGCATAATAATAATTTAATTACTGTATATAAACACAATGCCTCATTATCTAAACAGCAAGGAGAACAAGTTCAAACAGGAGAAGTAATCGCTACAGTAGGTTCTACAGGAGAGTTATCTACGGGTCCTCATTTACATTTTGAATTATGGAGAGATGGATATCCAACAGATCCGTCTAACTTTATTGATTTTGAACAATAATTATATATGTCTTTAAAAGGAGTAGGAGCTAAAATCTTTGCCAAACGTATTCGTAAAAAAATAGATAAGTGGGCATCTAACCCTATAAAAACTCAGGAAAAAGTTTTTAAGAGTCTGATTGGTCAATCAAAACATACTGTTTTTGGAAAAGATCATAATTTTCAAAACATCAAAACATATTCAGATTTTGCAAAAAATGTACCGATTAGGGATTATGAAAAATTAAAAGGATATGTAAATAGGGTTGTAGAAGGGGAGAAAGATATTCTTTGGCCTGGTAAACCATTATATTTTGCAAAAACATCAGGGACTACTAGTGGTGCAAAATACATTCCTTTAACCAAAGACTCTATGCCTACTCATATAAAAGCGGCACGTAATGCTATTTTATGTTATATAGAGGAAACAGGCAAAACCAATTTTGTGGATGGTAAGATGATATTTCTTCAGGGAAGCCCAGAAATGGAAGAAAAAAACGGTATAATGTTAGGAAGGCTCTCAGGAATTGTAGCACATTATGTTCCTAAATATCTTCAAAAAAATAGAATGCCTACTTGGGAGACTAATTGTATTGAAGATTGGGAACAAAAAGTAGATGCTATTGTTGAAGAAACAGTAGATCAAAATATGGCAGTAATTAGTGGTATTCCACCTTGGGTGCAGATGTATTTTGAAAAACTACAACAAAAAACTAATAAGACAATAGGAGAGCTTTTTAAAGGATTTGAGCTTTTTATATACGGAGGAGTGAATTTCGAACCTTATAAAAAAACTTTTGAAAAACTGATTGGCAAAAAAGTTGCTGGAATAGAATTATATCCAGCTTCAGAAGGGTTTTTTGCGTTTCAAGACAGTCAAAACGAAAAAGGGATGCTATTACAACTGGATTCGGGGATGTTTTATGAATTTGTGAAAGCAGATAAATTTTTTGAAAAGAACCCCAAAAGATTAACTATTGGTGAGGTAGAAAAAGGAGTTAATTATGTGATGTTGATTTCTACTAATGCAGGATTGTGGGCTTATAATGTTGGTGATACAGTACAGTTTACAAGTGTTTCACCATACAGAGTTATAGTTTCAGGAAGAATAAAACATTTTATATCTGCTTTTGGAGAACATGTTATCGGCAAAGAAGTAGATGAGGCAATTCGCATTGGAGCAGAAAAAACAGGAGTAATAATTAATGATTTTACTGTTGCACCACAAGTAAATCCAAAAGATGGAAAATTACCTTATCATGAATGGTTTATAGAATTTAGAGAAGCTCCAAAAGATATAAAAACATTAACTTTAGAGATAGAAAATTCCTTACGAAAACAAAATTCATATTATAATGATTTGATAGAAGGAAAAATACTAAGAGCACTAAAAATAACCATTGTTCCAAAAGATGGGTTTAAAAGTTATATGAAATCTATTGGTAAATTAGGAGGACAAAATAAGCTTCCCAGACTCTCTAATGACAGAAAAATAGCAGATGCTCTTACCACTATAATAGACAAATAAACTATATTTGTTAGGAAAAATTTATGGCAAATCTAATAAGACAAGGAAGAACTAGAGCTCAGGAAAGTTCAAGCGCAATAGAACGCATGTATATTACTATGCGGCATCTTTTTAATAGAGGTTTCTATAAGCCTATGGGAGTTTCTGGAGATACTCTTAGAGAAGCATTATTGATTCTTCGGCCAGAAATTTATGGCTCTATAGCAGAAGAAAAGGTAGAGCTTAATGGGCTATTATATGTTATAGATCGCCTACCTTATGGTATTGAAGAATGTCAATATATTAATTTAACTAGTGAAGAGGGGTATAAAAACTCTCATTTTAAAGCCATAGTACCTCCCAAAAGACGTAGAAATTGTTACCGTATTGATGAAGAGCAAATGAATATAGAGATCACCCGCGGACGATCTGAGATTTATGATATTCTTACTCATCTTACATTTTTATTTATAGAATCTCACAAGATAATGAATCGTGTTGTGATCAATGAACAAGGTAATGTAACGAGAGACTGGCAAAAGTTAGAGAAGGCAGTGCTTTCAAAAAAAGACTTAACCAAAGCAGAAAGAGAGGTAGCTTTAACCCATACTGCTAATATTTTAGGAAGAACCTTTGAAGAAGTTTCTTCTGTTTATAGTAGTTTTTCGTGTTTAGAAAACAAGGAAAGGTTTTTACATATTATCTATTGGTTAGGCAAATTAGCTATAGAAGAATCTATTGAAGACAATAAGCGAATTGTAACATTTAGTCCTGTATTAAGAGAAAGACTTGGGCACCATATTCATGGAGAAATTTGGGCGAATACAATTAAAAATAAATTAGAACAATTAGATTTATTAGAAAGACCAATTCATATTATTAGTGCAAATATGCATAGTGTTATGAATACACTATATGTGCCTATAGCTTTAAAAACAGAGCTCAAAAATAAAAAAACATTTGATGTATATGAATCCTTAAGTGATAAAGTAAATGATCGTTTAAGAGCAAAGGTGCAAAAAATAGCATTGCAGCAGGGGATGACTTATATTGAAGACCAAAGCGGAGCTAATATTAATGTACAAATATTTGATACTTCAAAATATAACAATGGTCAATTCAAAGAGTTTATTTCGGATGTTGAGGATAAGAATAAGCCTGTAATTATAGTAATGGATTATGCTTTTGGAGAGCAAGCTTATGAAACTATGGATGAGTTATTAAAACCATATTTCAATAAGCAAAAAACAAAAACTCATATAGATGTTAAATCCATATCTATAATGGGGAAAGCAGGAATTCTAGAAGGAGGTAAAGGAGATATTATGATACCTTCTGCTCATGTTTTTGAAGGAACTGCGGATAATTATCCATTTAAAAATGAGCTTAAAAAAGAAGAGTTAGAAGGTAATGGAATTGAGATATATGACGGCGCTATGATAACCGTTTTAGGAACATCTTTACAAAACAGAGATATTCTAAAGTTTTTTCACGATTCTACCTGGAATGTGATTGGATTAGAAATGGAAGGAGCACATTATCAAAAAGCAATACAGTCGGCATCAAAGTTAAGAAGTAGTATAAGCCCAAAAGTTAAAGTAAGATATGCTTATTATGCATCTGATAATCCATTAGAAACAGGAAGTACATTAGCTTCAGGAGGATTAGGAACAACAGGAGTAAAACCAACGTATCTAATTACCGAAAAAATAATAGAACAAATATTTAAAGAAAGATAATCAACATAACATGAATAAAGAAAACAATACTGATGAAATAGATTTAATACAAGTTTTTGGAATGATAAAAAATACATTTAAGAATTTTTTGAAATTAGTTATTTCTATAGTTTTATTTTATAAGAAAAAAGCAATTTTATTCCTTGTTTTATTAGTAATAGGTGTTGCAATAGGATATTTTTTAGATCAAAATCAAAATGCAAAAAACAATTTTGTTCAGGAGATTATAATTGAACCAAATTACAATAGTGTAAAATATATTTATGATTTTGTTGAAGAACTAGAATATAACTTTAGAGACAATAATTTCTTGAAAAAATTAAGTTTAAATCAAGAGAATATTAAAAATGTAAAAAAGATAAGTATTGAACCTATTGTAAAAGGTACTGATGTATTAGATAATTTAGAGAAGAGGTATGAAAACAGGGAATTCTTTAAGGATATCATGGAAGCTTATGACGATGGAAAGGTAGAAGAAGAAAAATTTAGAGATTTTTATAAACACCATAAAGTTACTTTTGAGTTTAATAAAGAAAGTAAGTATAATAGTAAAATCATATCTTCTGTTTTAAACTATATAAAATCCAACAAGTACTATCAAGACATATCAGAACTTACACTAAAGCAAAAGAAAATAGATATCGAAAGAAATAAAAAATCTTTACAGTTTATAGATACGTATTTGAATAACCTTGAAAAAACTCCTTTAAAGGCAGAAAATGAAGCCATTATTTTTTCCTCTGAATCAGAAAAACTACCAATGGTTTCTGTAGCTTCTTTATTACAAAAAAAAGAACTTTTAATAGAATTGATTAATGAACAAGAACATGATTTAGTTTTTAATAAAGAAATTTTTTCTGTAGTAGATTATGGAGGTATTATTTCTAAACGCAAGGAATTGTATAATAGAATGCTTTTTACTATTCCAATGTTTCTTATAGGACTAGTTTCTTTATTCTATTTCTTTAAACATATGTCTAAATCTATAAATAATTTTGTTAAAGAAGAGGAGCAATAAATTCTTAATTTATTTTTCTTAATATATTAAGAAAAGTACTAAAAAATGAAACTATGTTATATCCTATAAAATTTCACCCTATTCTTAAAGAAAAAATTTGGGGAGGAGGTAAATTAAAAACTATTCTTAATAAGCCCACAGAAACAGAAAATGTAGGAGAAAGTTGGGAAATATCGACGGTAGGAGATGATATTTCAATAGTTTGTAATGGAGAGTTTACAGGAAAAACACTAAACGACCTAATAAAGGAGTACAAAGACAAATTATTAGGAAAAAAAGTATATAAAGAATTTGGAAATCAATTTCCTCTATTGATAAAATTCATTGATGCTAAAGAAGACTTATCTGTTCAATTACATCCTGATGATGAATTAGCAAAAAAACGACATAACTCTTTTGGAAAAACAGAAATGTGGTATGTCGTTCAAGCAGATCCTGAAGCAAAATTAATTGTTGGCTTTAATAAAGATACAACAAAAGAAGAATATGAAGATTTTTTAGAAAAAGGAGAAATAACAAAATTACTCAATTTTGAAAGTATATCTAAAGGAGACAGTTATTTTATAAAAGCAGGCAGAATACATGCAATTGGAGGGGGATCATTAATTGCAGAAATCCAACAAACATCAGATATTACCTATAGAGTGTATGATTGGGACCGTAAAGACTCTGAAGGAAACGAAAGAGAATTACACACAGATTTAGCTTTGGATGCATTAGATTATAATGCAGATAAAACTTTTAAATTAAAATATAGTAAAGATAAAAACAAGATCAATAATCTTATTTCTGGAACCTATTTTACAACTAGTGTTATCGAGATAGAAAATAGTTTTGAAAGAAACTATAAAGATCTAGATTCCTTTAAGATATTAATGTGTGTAGAAGGTAGTGGTACAATTAATACTCAAGAGTATTCTTTACCAGTGTCTTTTGGAGAGACTGTATTAATTCCTGCAGCTATAGAAAATGTATTTATTGAAAGCACCTCTCAAGGAATAAAATTATTAGAAGTATACATTTAATGTAAACGATGAAAAAGAATGTTTTAATAACGGGAGGAGCAGGGTTTATAGGATCAAATTATATAAATTATATTTCAGAAGATTCTGATTTGCAAATTATAAATTTAGATAAACTAACTTACGCAGCAGATCTTTCTAATATTAAAATAGAAAACAACAAAAATTACACTTTTATCGAAGGAGATATTTGTGATATAGGAATAGTTGAAGATATTTTTAAAAAGTATAAAATTGATACCGTTGTACATTTTGCAGCAGAATCACATGTGGATAATTCTATAACAGGCCCAAAACAATTTATAGACACTAATATTGTAGGAACGTTTAATGTATTACAACAGGCATATCAAACATGGATGAGTTCTCCCAATGAAATAAAACCAAAATTTAAGCATGCACGTTTTTTACATATTTCAACAGATGAGGTGTATGGAACATTAGGAAAAACGGGGCTTTTTACAGAAAAGACACCATACGCTCCCAACAGCCCTTATAGTGCTTCAAAAGCATCTTCGGATATGTTAGTTCGAAGTTATTTCCATACGTATGGTTTACCTGTAGTTACAACTAATTGTTCAAATAATTATGGACCAAGACAACACGATGAAAAATTGATTCCTACAATTATAAGAAAAGCAATTAAAGAAGAAAGTATACCTATCTACGGTACAGGTAAAAATATACGAGATTGGCTGTATGTTTTAGATCATTGTAAAGGAATAGATTTGGTATTAAATTCAGGAAAAAAAGGAGAAACCTATAATATAGGAGGGAAAAATGAGAAGGAGAACATATATATAGCTACTATTATTTGTGAAATTTTAGATACAATGATTCCAAGAAGTAATGATAAATCATATAAAGACCTTATTACTTTTGTAAAAGATAGACCTGGGCACGATTATAGATACGCTATTGACGCTACTAAAATTGAAAATGAATTAGGGTGGACAGCCGAAGAAAATTTTGAATCAGGTATCAAAAAAACAGTAACTTGGTATTTAGAAAAATATACTATTTAAGCCTGAAACATTGGATTATATGACCGCGATGCATTTATCTGAAGCTAAACTGATTTTAGAAACTCAAAAATCATATAATTACATCTGGTTTGATCTTCTGATTTCAGAAAAAACTTAAAAATGAAAGGAATTATATTAGCAGGAGGTTCAGGAACACGTTTGCATCCGCTTACACTAGCAGTTAGTAAACAACTAATGCCAGTTTATGATAAACCAATGATTTATTACCCACTTTCAACTTTAATTTCGGCGGGTATTAATGAAATTTTAATCATATCTACTCCAAAAGACTTACCATTATTTAAAAAACTTCTTGGTTCAGGAAAAAGCTATGGTTGTAAATTTGAATATGCCATTCAAGAACATCCAAATGGATTAGCAGAAGCTTTTATTATTGGAGAAGAGTTTATAGGAGAGGAAAAGGTAGCTTTAATATTGGGAGATAATATATTTTATGGATCAGGATTAGAAAACCTTTTAGAGAGCAATAATAATCCAGATGGAGGAATTATATATGCGTATCATGTTCAAGATCCAGAACGATATGGAGTTGTGGATTTTGATAAAAATGGAAATGTTACCTCTATAGAAGAAAAACCGAAATATCCCAAATCAAATTATGCTGTTCCAGGAATTTACTTTTATGATAATGAAGTTATAAAAATAGCCAAAGCAATTAAACCAAGTACAAGAGGAGAGCTTGAAATTACAGATATAAATAATGCATATTTTAAAAAAGGAAAATTAAAAGTAAGTATTTTAGATAAAGGTACAGCGTGGTTAGATACAGGAACATTTAATGCCTTAATGCAAGCCAGCCAATTTGTTCAGGTTATAGAAGAGAGACAGGGTTTAAAAATTGGAGCGATAGAAGAAGTTGCATTTAAAAAAGGGTTTATAAACAAACAACAGCTTCATAAACTAGCAGAACCGTTATTAAAAAGTGGTTATGGTGAATATTTATTAGAATTAGAATAAAATGGAAATTCAATCTACTTTTATAGAAGGATGTTTTATAATTAAGCCCAAAGTATTTAAGGATGAAAGAGGTTTGTTTTTAGAAACTTTCAATAAAAAAATATTCGAAGAGATTTCTGGAGTTAAAGTTGACTTTGTTCAGGATAATCAATCTATTTCTAAAAAAGGGGTACTAAGAGGACTACATTTTCAAACTGGGGAATATGCGCAAGCTAAACTTGTACATGTTATAAAAGGAGAAGTACTGGACGTTGCAGTAGATTTAAGACCAGGTTCTAAAACATATAAAAAGTATTTTTCTATAATTTTAAACGATCATAATAATTTACAATTATTTATACCAAGAGGTTTTGCCCATGGGTTTTTAACTTTAAGTGAGAGTGCAGTTTTTGCATATAAATGTGATAATTATTATTGTCAATCCGCTGAATCAGGAATTATATATAACGATCCTGACATTGAAATAGACTGGAAATTAAGTGATTACGATATTATTTTGTCTCAAAAAGATCGAAAACTATTATTTCTAAAAGATATAGAAAATGTATAATGAATCCAATAAAATTAAAATTCTTGTTACAGGTTCAAATGGCCAATTAGGACAATGCTTGCAAAAAATAGAGCAAAATTATACTTCTTTAGAATTACATTTTTATAAATCAAAAGATTTAGATATTACCAATAAAGATGCAATATCTCAGGTTTTTAAAGATGATTCATTTGATTTTGTAATTAATTGCGCAGGGTACACCAATGTAGAGCAAGCAGAAAAAGAATCAGAAAAAGCTTTTCTTATAAATGAAGAAGGAGTCAGGAATTTGGCGCAAACTTGTAAAAAGCAAAATAGTATACTCATTCATATATCTACAGACTACGTTTTTGATGGTAAAAAAGAAACTCCATATACTGAAGAGGATATACCTAACCCAATAAATGAATATGGTAAGTCAAAATTAGCGGGAGAACAATGTATTCAGGAAATTTTGGAAACCTTTTTTATTATAAGAACCTCATGGTTGTATTCTGAATTTGGACATAACTTTTTTAAAACAATTTTAAAAAAATCAGAAACAGAAACAGAACTCACCATTACAACTTCTCAAAAAGGAACTCCAACAAATGCAAATGATTTAGCTACGTTTATTCTTGATTTAATTTTAATAAATAATCAAAAGTATGGAATTTATCATTTTAGTAACTCTGGCGAAGCTACTTGGTATGATTTTGCTAAAGAAATTCTTAGTGTTTCAGGTAAATTGGACACTATAACACTTAAAAAAACCGATAATTATCCTACTTTTGCACAAAGACCAAAATATAGTGTATTGAATATAATAAAGATTAAACATATTTTTACAATTTCTCCGATCGAATGGAAAAAGACTCTTTCCCAGTTTTTGAATAAATAATTAACAAGGGTTATTTGATAAGGATTTATATTTTTTTGTTTTTTAGTTATACATTAAATACAAATTTTTAAAACATGAGTGATAAAAAATATTATGCTCACGAGACTTCAATAATTGATAGTAATTGTAGTATTGGTAGAGATACTAAAATATGGCACTTTTCTCATATAATGTCCGATTGTGAGATAGGAGAATCTTGTAATATAGGTCAGAATGTTGTGGTATCTCCTAAAGTAAAATTAGGAAAAAATGTGAAGGTTCAAAATAATGTCTCTATTTATACAGGAGTGGTTTGTGAAGATGATGTTTTTCTAGGCCCCTCAATGGTATTTACTAATGTGATAAATCCTAGAAGTGCAATCAATAGACGAGGGCAATATGCAGAAACTATTGTTAAAAAAGGCGCATCTATTGGGGCGAATGCTACTATTATTTGTGGTAATAATATTGGTGAATATGCGTTAATAGGAGCAGGTGCGGTGGTTACGAAACCTACAAAGCCATATGCACTAATAGTAGGAAACCCCGCAAAACAAATTGGTTGGGTAAGTGAATACGGGCATAGGCTTAATTTTAACAAAAATAATGAAGCTGTTTGTTTAGAAAGCGGACAAAAATATATTTTAGATATAAAAAAAGAACAGGTAGAAAGAGTTAAATAATAACAGTTGGAATAGTTAAGATACAAAAAAGTTGATTTTCTTGTTTCCTAAATTTATATTCAAAAAAAACAAGTTATTCGCAAATCTTTAATTTAAAAGATAAAGCAAATTATTATATAACAAAAGAACTAATATGAAGAACTTTGCACTAATTGGAGCAGCAGGTTATATTGCTCCAAGACACATGAAAGCAATTAAGGATACTAATAATCTATTATTGGCAGCATACGATAAAAACGATAGTGTTGGTATTATAGATTCTCACTTTCCTACTGCTGATTTTTTTGTTGAGTTTGAAAGATTTGATAGACATATTGAAAAATTGAAATATGAACAAGATTTATTTTTGGATTATGTAAGTATATGTTCCCCTAATTATTTACATGATGCACATATTAGATTTGCATTACGAAGTGGAGCTGATGCAATATGTGAAAAACCACTTGTTTTGAATCCTTGGAATATTGATAAGCTCCAAAAAGTAGAAGAAAAGACAGGTAAAAAAGTTTATAATATTCTCCAACTTAGGGTGCATCCATCTATAATAGCTTTAAAAGAAAAGGTAAAAAACGCTAAAAAAGATACCAAATTTGAAGTAGATTTAACATATTTAACTTCTAGAGGCAATTGGTATCACACTTCTTGGAAAGGAGATAAGAGTAAATCAGGAGGAATTGCAACAAATATTGGAGTTCATTTTTATGATATGTTATCTTGGATTTTTGGTGATATTCAAGAAAATGTAGTGCATGTTCATGAAGAAGATAGAGCTGCGGGATACTTAGAATTTGAAAATGCACGTGTTAAATGGTTTTTATCTATAAATGCTGAATATTTACCTAAGGAAGTAAAAGAAAAGGGAAACACAACATATAGATCTATAACAATTGATGGTGAAGAATTGGAGTTTAGTGGTGGATTTACCGATTTACATACAATGGTATATAAAGATATATTAGAAGGAAAAGGGTATGGTTTGGATGCTGCAAAAACAGCAATACAAATTGTACATGATATTAGAAATACAAAACCTATCGGAGCTAAGGGAGATTATCATTCTTTAATAACATTAAAAAAATAGTTTTACAAGGTTTTATAATTGTGTCTTTAATTTTAATTAAAAAAGCAATTTAATCTGATATTTTCGTTTGAATGAAATTTAATCTGAGAAAAATAGCCTTAAAATCTGAGTTTTTGAAAAATGTTGCTACTGTAATGACAGGTACAACTATTTCTTTAGTGATTTCTTTGGTATTAACACCAGTGCTTACTAGAAACTATTCTCCAGAGGATTTTGGGTTTTTGTTAGTCTATACAAGTATATTAATGATTTTTGGCACATTTTCTACAGGAAAATTTGAAAGAGTTATTCTTTTGCTAGAATCGGAAAAACATATTAATAAAATTGTTTTTTTATCATCACTTACCTCTGTTATTGCAGGGATACTTCTTTTAGCTATATTATTTTTCGGAAAAACATTCTTTATTAATAAACTCTCTTTAGATATAACTTTGTATCACTGGTTATATTCTCTCCCAATATTATTAATATTTTATTCTTATTATACTGTTTTTATGGTAATCTCTAACTATAGAAGAGAGTATAAACAATTATCTATTACAAGAATTATTAGAACGTTATTAAGTATTACATTTAATATTATTTTTATTTTTTATTTTGGAGATGCAAGAGGACTAGTTTTAGGTGAATTTCTTGGTTATTTTAGCGCAACGATATATATTGTTTATGTAAATAGAAACTTTTTAATATTTGAGAGGGGTATTATTCAAAAATCTAAAGAATTAGCATTAAAATATAAAGAATTTCCCATTTACAATATTCCATCAGATTTTATAAATATGGGTTCCTCTCAAATGCCGGCTTTTTTTTTAACAAATTATTTTGGGGCTAACGTTACTGGTTTTTACTCTTTAATGAAAAGAACTTTAGACGCTCCAATAGTATTGTTTTCTAATTCTGTACTTGAAGTTTTTAGACAGAAAGCGGCAGAACATTATATTAAAAAAGGAAATTGCAAAGAATTATTTGTTAAAACAGCTGGAAGTTTATCACTTCTTTCAATTTTACCATTTACAATACTGTTTTTTTATGCCCCAGAATTGTTTTCTTTTGTCTTTGGTGATGGGTGGACGACTGCTGGAGAATATGCTAGAATTTTTTCGATTTATTACTATTTCAAATTCATCTCTAGCCCATTAAGTTATATGTTCTATATTGCAGAGAAGCAGAAACAAGATTTTTTATTACATATTTATGTTTTTTGTTCAACCTTAATCATTCTGGTTTTACCAGAATTTTTTAGCTTATCAGACAAAGTTATATTGTGGATATATTGTGTCAATTTTATTTTAATTTATTTCACTTATTTTATCATTTCACTTAAGTTATCGTTAGGACCAAATAAAAAAGAGGCATAGATGAAGGTTATAAAAGAAATATTGTGGATGATTTTCAAAATCATTCCTTTTACACGTTGTTTTTATGAAACTAGAAATACACAAACACCAATAACTCTAAAATTTTGGTTTTTTCAAAAATTTTTAGGATTTAATAGAAAGGCATATTGGCCTGTTCATTTTACAAGTATTATTGGTAATTATAAAAATATTTATGCAGGAATAGATACGGCACCAGGGTATTCTCCTGGATGCTATATTCAAGGAGGAGGTAAAGTGTATGTAGGAGACTATACCCAGATTGCACCTAATGTTGGTATTATTAGTGCTAACCATAATTTGCATGATACTAGAAAGCATGTAGCAGGAGAAGTACATATCGGGAAATATTGTTGGATAGGGATGAATGTGGTGATATTACCTAATGTGCGTATTGGAGATTTTACAATAGTTGCAGCAGGAGCAGTAGTTACCAAGCCTTTTCCTGAAGGGTATTGTGTTTTGGCAGGTAATCCTGCCAAAGTAATTAAATCTTTAGATAGGGAAAAATGTGTTCCTTTTTACAATGATTATGAATATAATGGGTATGTGAAAAAGAAAAATTTTAAAGTATTTCGAAAGAAAAAACTGAATATTTAAAGTATAGGAGAAACAATCTAGATGATAACAATAGTAGATTATAAAGTTGGAAACTTAGGGTCAATTCAGAATATGCTCAAAAAAATTGGAACACCATCTGAAATTACTTCTGATCCAAATAAAATTTCCTCCGCAACAAAATTAATTTTGCCTGGGGTAGGTGCATTTGATTCAGGGATAGAAAACCTAAAAAAGTACAATTTATGGAGTGTTTTGAATGAAAAAGTAATAACAGAAAAAATACCAGTATTAGGAATTTGTTTGGGATCACAATTACTTTGCGAGAGTAGCGAGGAAGGTAAAGAAAAAGGTTTTGGCTGGATTAAAGCTAAAGTGAAGAAGTTTGAGTTTGAAAACAAATCATTTAAAGTACCACATATAGGGTGGAATTATACAACATTGCAAAAAAATAGTAAACTATTTGAAGATATGTATGAAGATCCTAAATTTTATTTTGTGCATTCATTTTACATGGATGTTAAAGATGAGTCGAGTTTAACCAAAACAAACTATAATTTTAATTTTGATTCCTCAGTAGAAAAGGATAATATAATAGGTGTACAATTTCATCCTGAAAAAAGCCATAAATTTGGTATGAAATTATTAGAAAATTTTGTCAAACATTTCTAAATTATGGCACTTAAACGAATTATTCCTTGTTTATTATTGAGAGATAACGGACTTGTTAAAACAATTAAATTCAAAAACCCAACATATATAGGAGATCCTATAAATGCAGTAAAAATTTTTAATGAAAAGGAGGTAGATGAATTAGTATTTCTTGATATAGACGCAACTAAAAATGAGAAAGAACCACCATATGAATTGATTCGGGATATTGCAACAGAATGCTTTATGCCTTTTTGTTATGGAGGAGGTATTACAAATGTTGAACAAATACGAAGACTAATTGCTTCAGGCGCAGAGAAAGTTGCTATTAATTCTGCGGCTTATCATAACCCACAATTAATTAAAGAAGCGGCATCTATTTTTGGGAGTTCTACTATAGTTGGATCAATAGATTACAAAAAAAACGTATTCGGAAAATATACTGTGTATATTAATGGAGGAAAAAAGAACATAAAAAAGCATCCAGTGGTATATGCTAAAGAATTGGAAAAACTTGGAGCTGGAGAAATATTTTTAAATTCTATAGAGAAAGATGGATGTATGCAAGGCTATGATATTGTGATGATTAAAGAAGTGGTAGACGCAGTTTCTATACCAGTAATCGCATCTGGTGGTGCTGGTAAGATCTCACATTTTAAAGAAGCTTTTCAAGAAGGAAAAGCATCTGCACTTGCAGCAGGTAGTCTATTTGTCTTTCAAGGAAGAAAGAAAGGTGTATTGATCTCATATCCATCGCCAAAAGACATTAGAAGCATCATAAATGAATAACAAAATTGATGAAGTTATGGAGTATAAAATTTGTAAACGGTGTATTATGGACACCACAGATCCTGAAATTACTTTTAGTAAAGAAGGATACTGTAATCATTGTATCGATGCTTTTGAAAAAGCAAAAATAGAATGGTTCCCTAATGAAGAGGGAGAGAAAAGGCTTCAAGAAATAACAAAAAAAATAAAAAAAGAAACTAAGAATAAAGAATACGACTGTATTATTGGACTAAGCGGGGGAATAGATAGTTCTTATCTGGCGTATATGTTAGTCAAAAAATTAAAGTTAAGACCCCTGGTAGTGCATATTGATTGTGGATGGAATTCAGAGCAAGCAGTAAGGAATATAGAAAATATCGTAAAGAAATTAGATTTAGATCTTCATACGCATGTAGTAGATTGGCAAGAAATGAAAGATTTACAACTAGCATATTTTAAAGCAAATATTGCAAATCAAGATGTTCCTCAAGATCATGCTATATTTGGAGCTTTATATTCTTACGCTGTAAAAAATAATATTCGTTACGTTTTTAATGGCTCTAATTTTGCTACAGAGTCTATTTTGCCAAAGGCATGGGGTTATAATGCATTGGATTATAAGAATCTCAAGGGTATTCATAAAACCTTTGGAACTATAAAATTAAAAAAATATCCATACGTAACTTTTTTTAAGAGGTATGTTTACTTTCCGTATATACGCAAAATGAAAATTGTAATGCCACTTAATTTAATGGATTACGATAAACAAAAGGCTATAGAAATAATGCAAAATGAATTAGATTGGGAATATTACGGAGGGAAACATCATGAATCTCGTTTCACCAAATATTTTCAGGCACGTTATTTACCTACAAAATTTGGTTATGATAAAAGAAGAGCTCATTTGTCTAGTTTAATAGTATCAGGTCAATTAACTAGAGAGGAGGCATTGAAAGAGATGGAAACAGAAATATATTCTAATAACTCTTATATCGATGATATGGAATATATAGCAAAAAAACTAGGTGTATCGTTAGAAGAATTTCAGAAAATAATAAACTCTCCAAATAAAACATATAAAGATTATCCTAATAATGAAGACTTATTTAGGCTAGCTTATAAAATTAAAGATAAATTATTTTTTAAATAAGATTAATAAAGATTTTAGTTTGAAATCTATAGAATATGAAAATTGTAACAATAATAGGGGCACGTCCTCAATTTATAAAAGCGGCAACGGTTTCTAGAGAAATAAATAACGTTGAAAATGTTAAAGAAATATTAGTTCATACAGGTCAACATTTTGATAGTAATATGTCTGATGTTTTCTTTGAAGAGATGGAAATTCCAAAACCAGATTATTATCTGGGTGTTGGAGGAGGAAATCATGGAAATCAAACAGGTAAAATGCTTATAAAAATTGAAGAAGTTCTTTTGAAAGAGAAGCCAGATTGGGTATTAGTTTATGGAGATACTAATAGTACGTTAGCCGGAGCTTTAGCTGCCGTAAAGTTACATATCCCGTTAGCTCACATAGAGGCAGGATTGAGATCTTTTAACAGAAGAATGCCCGAAGAGATTAATAGGGTTTTAACAGATCAAATTTCTACTATTCTGTTTACACCCACGAAAATCGCGGATATTAATTTAAATAATGAGGGAGTTTCAGAAAACATAATTGTAAATGTAGGCGATGTGATGTTGGATGCATCTTTATTTTACTTAAAGAAAGCAGAAGAAAAAAGCACTATTTTAAAAGATTTAAGTCTAGAAAAAGGAAATTTTGTATTAAGTACGATTCATAGAGCAAACAATACAGATAATATAAATAGACTTAAGATTATTTTTGAAAATCTTGAGAGAGTAGCAAATAGCGATTTGATTGTATTACCACTTCATCCTAGAACTAAAAAATCACTATTAGAAATTAATTTTGATTTTAATTCTTCCAAAATTAAATTTATAGAGCCGATAGGTTACCTAGACATGGTTATACTTCAAAAAAACTGTAAATTGATAATTACAGATTCTGGAGGAGTACAAAAAGAAGCTTATTTTCATAAGAAGCCTTGTATTACTTTAAGAAATGAAACAGAATGGGTAGAATTAGTTGATAAAGGATATAATTTTTTATGGAATGAAAATATTGATCTTATTGAATTAATTAATAAAGTGGAATATTTAGAATTTGATGATACAGAATATTTATATGGAAATGGAGATGCATCCAAAAAAATAGTTAATAAATTATCTATGATTCAGGTATGAAAATAGCATATGTATGTGTTTTAGACTTAGATAAATATGAAGGAGTGAGTAAAAAAATATTCTCTCAAGTTAATCAGTGGATAGAATATGGCCATAATGTAAGATTATTTTGTAAAATAAATTCTATAAATAAAATAGAAAAGTCATCGTTATCAAAATTAAAAAATCAAAATGTCAGTTTCTTTTTTAATGATAGATCTAATACAAAAAATATAATCTCAAATTGGTTAGGGAATGAATCTATATATGATGAAATATATAAGTCTTTAATTGATTTTAACCCAGACATAGTATATTATAGAAGTAGCTTCACTCTTCCATTTTTCTTAAAAATAAATAAAAACTTTAAGTCAGTTGTAGAAATTAATACTATTGAAAAAAAAGAATATAAGATTCTAGCAAAAGATAGCTTAAGTTATTTTTTAAAATATCTTTACTTTTTGCTTACCATTAAAATGAAATTTAATAATGTTAATGGATTTGTAGCGGTCACGACAGAAATTGCAAATGAATTAGAACGAGATTTTTTAAATATAAAAACTTTTGTGGTTCCTAATTCCATTGACCTAGAAAACAAGGAGAGATATCATAATGTAGATACAGATGGACATCCAAATGCAGTTTTTTTAGGTACTCCAAATTTACCTTGGCATGGTTTAGATATTATTTTAGAACTTGCAAAAAAAATACCATCAATCAAGTTTCATATAATTGGATTTAAATCAATTGAAATTGAAAAAGAAATAGATAATGTAATAACTTATGGTTACTTAAATAAAAAGGAATATTCTAAAGTTTTAGAAAAGTGTGATTTTGCTATTGGTTCCTTGGCAATGTATAGAAATCATATGAATGAAGCGTGTCCTTTAAAAATCAGAGAATATCTAGCTTTTGGGTTGCCGATTATTATCTCATTTAAAGAAACGGCTTTTGAGTTAAGCAATTATCCTGATTGGGTGTTAAGATTACCTAATAATAGAAAAGAAATTATTGATTCTCATGAGAAAATTAAAGCTTTTGCTCATAAATTTAAAGGTAAAAAAATTCCTATAGATGAGGTTTATACTTACATAAGTACCGAAATAGTTGAAAACAAAAGGTTAAATTTTTTTAATAATATAATTAATGAATAATTTTTTTAAAGATTTATTATTTTAAGATATTAATATTCCAAAAATAAGTTTTGAGAACAACTCTATTTAAATCACTTTATATTGTATTATTAATTGGGTTGATAACATTTTCTCAAAACCCTTTATTTAATATTTTTTTCGAATTTTTTCTTTTATTAATGACTTTTTTTAGTCTAGGGAGAATTGTAATAAATAAGCAGATTGCAGGATTTTTATTGGTTAATATAATCTACGTATTTTCTAGTTTTTTTTATTCGGTTTTTTTTAAAGGAGATCATATTCTTGATTTTCTATTAGTCTACAAAATATTTTTTTATTTCTTTTTTATTTCTTTTTTGACGGGTAAATATTTTTTGGAAAAAAAGGATTTTTCAAGATTTTTCAAGATCATATTATTAATATTTTTCATCAAATATTTAATAAGCCTTCTTGTTTTTAACAATACTAGACCAATATTGTTTTACGAAAACAACTTTGAAATTATGTTTTTATCATTGTTGTTTTACTTATACTATATCCTCAATGGTAAAGTTCACTTTGTATATCAATTTTTGTTATCTTCTATATTTCTAATCTCAGGATCAAGATCAGGACTCTTAATTTTATTTTTTGTTTTAGCTATTGTTAATTATAGGCTTATTATTAAAAGAATCTTTTTTATAATACCAATATTTCTATCTCTATTGTTTATTACAATCTTTATTTTGGAGCAAAGAACAGGAGGAGCACCTTTCGAAATAGAATCAATTGATCGTTTTAAGTTTATGTTAGTTTTTATTGATGAAACAAAAGAATGGTCTTTTCTTAAATTTCTAATTGGTTCAGATAGGATTTCAGCTTTAAGCGAAGGAGCGTGTATTGAATTAGGGTATTATGAGAGTTTATTTAGCTTTAAGAATAATGGAGATTGCTATTCTGTAATATTGCATTCCTACTTGCTAAGAGTTATATATGATCATGGAGTGCTAGGGTTTATATTTATAATTGGATTCATTTATAAAATTCTCCGTTCATCAGGATATAGTTATATAAATATAATTGTAGTTCTAGGAATTGTTATGATAAATGGATTATCTGTTTCGTCTTTTAATAGTATTTATTTTATTTTAGGCTTACTGTTTTTTATCATAATAAAAAACAGTAAGCCTAAAATAAATTAGGTAACAAAATATAATATTTGAATTAAATTATGATTGAGTCGATATTGAAAAAAACGAATATTTTTGCATTTTTCTTAATTCCAATTGGTCTTTTTTTAAGAGAACACTGGAGTAGTAAGTTTCTATTGTTCTTTGTAATAACGTCTATAATAATTTATAGAAAAAATTTAATATACAATTTTTTGTGTTTATTCAAAGAGTTTTGGTATAAAGCTTTGCTACTATTCTTATTGATCAATTTGATATCATTAAGCTATTCTGATAATGTTCTTCTTGGAACAGAAAGATTGAGTTTTGTGGGGTTATCTTTAATTTTTCCAATTTTCTTTTTGTCTATAAAAAACAATGTTTTAATAAAAGAATATTTCTTAATTTTTTTCTCATTATCAACACTAATACACGCTTCTTTAGTTGTTTTTTTCTTAACATATCAGCATATAATTAATGATTTAACTTTTATAGATATATACAATAAATATGGATATCTAAATTTTGAAAATTTTTTTGGATTTTCAGGCATTAATGGAATGTATTATTCCTTAGTTTTAGTGTTTTCATACACACATTTTTTATTTTATTTAAAAGATAATAAGATAAAAAATGTAGTTAAATACGGTTTATTTTTTCTATCAACAACTATTACTTTTTTAGTACTACTTTTAATAGATATTAAAATGGCATATGCAGGTTTGTTATTAGCAATTATTTATTTTATTTTAACTTTAAAAATAAAAACTTTTTTTAAGATATTTTTCCTATCCTTTGTAGCTTTAATAGGAGTGTATAAAACTATAATTTCGCCATCACCAAGAATTAAAAGATTTATTGAAATAGGCGATCCAACAAGACTCAATAATTATAAATCAAGCTTTGACGTAATTTGGGATAATTTGTTTTTAGGAGTTGGTCTTGGAGATGAGTTAACCGAAATTCAAAAAGTCAGAAAGGATTTTTATATTGTAGAAAGTAAACATAATGCTCATAATGAATTTATTGAAATTACTTTAGGATCTGGAGTAATTGGTTTAACCATGTTTATTTTCTTTTTGGTTAATATTTATTTAAGAGCATTTAGAAATAAAAATCATCTATTCATCATTTTTTTATTTTTAATTAGCGGTTTCTTCATGATAGAATCAGTCTTAGTTAGACATTATGGAATATTGTTTACTTCATTTTTTCTATCTTATTTTCTACTTTTTGAAAATAAAGAAAAAGAAGAGATGTAATTATTTTGCCATTTTTTTGAGTATCATTTTGGACATCTAAATAAATGACGTAAGATTTTATGACAGAGATTTAGAGTAAAAACTCCCTTTTTTCTCTACTGGATTAGGTGTTTTTTTAATAAAAAGAATATTCCCTAAAATTAATTATACCATTATTTTGGCATTCTTTTTCCTCCAATAAGACTTTGGTTTTTTCAGAGTTTGAATCTAATAGTATTTTGTGAATTTTAACATTTTCAGGAAATAATTTTTCTTTCAATAAGTTAGCGTTACTATCAAACTTTTTTAATAATATAGTATTCCTTTGTTTACAACCAGATACAAAAAACTCATCTCCTGAAGTGAAAGTTAGATTAGAACAAGATATGTGAAAGTCAACAGATTTGGGGATATTCAATTCACCTCCCTCAAAATTTAAAGCATAAATCCTAAATTCATTTTCTGGAGGAACAATATAAACCCGTTGATTCTTCTCGTTAAAATCAAACATATTTAAGTTATAATAAGATTGATAATATGTACTCAAATCAGAATAATTAGGATTTCTAGTCCAAATAGTAGATAAAAAAGAGGAGTCCATTCTTAAAACTTTAACAGAAACTCTAAAATCTACAGTTCCAATAATCCAATCACCATTATTGGCTTTTGCCATTTTAATGCCAGTTCCTCCTTGTTCAGATATTATTTTATCTTCTATAATGTCTCCTTCAAGGTTTAGTTTCAAAAGCCAAGTGTTACGACTATTTATTCCTTTTCCACCAATGAAAAATAACTCTTCATTAAATAAATAACTGGATGATATATAATGATCATCATATCTATTCTCATTATTTTCATATTTATAGTCTTTAACAAAATTTCCATTATTATCAATTACTACAAAATAACTTAACCATCCATCTTGTTTACGACCTGTTTCAGTTTCGTATCTATGACGAATATTATAACTCACAAAAACTTTATCATTTATTACTGTAATACTTCCAAAACTTATATAGAGTATAGTTTTATTTAATGGTAAAAAAAATGTTGAAGTTGTATATAACTCACTTCCTGATGAATCATATTTGGTGAGATTTAATTTATTTTTCTCATTTTCAAATAAAACATAAAGGTTGTTTTCTTCAGAAATAGTCCAATCAATAATATTTGTATTTTCTTCACAGGAAATGGAATTTTGTATTTCACCTATACCTTCTTGATTTTCTATTATTTTAATTTTTTTTTCTACAGTATCAGATTTATCTTGTTTAAAAGAAGTTAATTTTATATTGTAATCTCCAACTTTTGTATAAGAAAATGTAGGATTTTTTTCTTCTGATGTACTTACCTCAAAGTCCCATATGTATTTTTCGGAGTTTGTAGAACAATTCTCGAAAGAGATTTCTTCCCCTGTAAAATATGTTGTTTCAGAAGTTTCAAAACAAGCTTTTGGATTTAATTCAATTGTTTTATCATCATCATTGTCACATTGATATAAAAGTACAACTATTGGAAGCCACTTAATAATTTTTTTCATAATTTGATTACTTAATAAATTTAGGGGTATTAGTTACTACTTGACCTGACACTTCGAAAAGAGCTTTTAAGCTATCTAATACAATTAGATTTTCTTTTACTAAAAGTACACTTAATTTTGAAAATCTGCAAAGGCATTTTTCCCTAGCATTATTTTCCAGTGTGCACTCTTTCACAATTATATCATTCTATCCACTGATTCAGATTGGTTTGTAATTTTTCGATGGTGTTTATACTTTTTTCGAAAAGCTCCCTAGAAGAACTCTTGTTGCATGGTTTTATGGAATCGCTCACAAATACCTTTGGTTTGTAGGTTTTTTGCTTCGGTTTTTAGTATGAGCTACGTTTTCTATTGTAAGATATAGCTGATATTAGTGATGTTACTGTTTACCAAAATATTCAGTGCCTCTATCAGTTAAACCTGAATTATGCAATAGGGTTTAAATTATTGCTATTCCTATTGATTATTACTAGCTTTAGGTTATATTTTAAATTTCACCCATATGGTTAACCTTCCTATTGAGTATTCAGATAAACAAGTCACTCCTTTTGGGGGTATGAGTTTGATGAAAAGATTTATAGATCAAACAGGGATTCGGGAGTATATGTCTGAATTAGATTTACCTGAACCCGGTTCTAATCGTGGCTATTCACCGGAGCATATTATAGAATCTTTTTGGTTAGGTATTTGGACAGGAGCTTCTCGTTATATTCATTGTGATTGGTTGCGTTATGATAAGACACTTCATTCCATTTTT
>NZ_KE387190.1:0-7318 GCF_000430665.1 Aquimarina muelleri DSM 19832
TAATGTTAAAAGTAGCCAAGACCTTACCGTTAAAGGATTTTATGGAAGCCAATAGTGCCGTGATCTTGGGGAGTGAGTTGCCTAAACCTTCTGTACAACATATGAAAATTATTACGGTTGACACAAAAGATTTAGGTGCTTGGCCAGTTAAAGAAAAGTTTAAAAAATGGACAAGAAGAATTGATAGTGGAGTTGGTAAGCGTCATGTAAAAGGAATTAAAACTGCTAGTAAAAACCATAAAGGTTTGGATATAAATTTCTCAGGAGGAGGGAATACTGATTTAGGCGCTCCTATTTATGCTACTCATGATGGCTATGCTCACACCGTTAAAGATAATACCTCTGGCTCTGGTGGTAGATATATAGAAATTATGTCTAGTGATAAAAAATTTATGACTCGATATATGCATTTAAGTAAAGTTAACATTGAGAAAAGCAATCAAATAAAAAAAGGTCAAAAAATAGGAGAATTAGGAGCCTCATATTATGGGCAAGAAGTTAGCAGTAAAATGAGTGCTCATTTACATTATGAAATTAGGACAGTTAAAAATAACACTTATGACGGTGTGATTGACCCTACAGAAGGTCGAGGATTTAAAACAAAACCTGTAGAATTAATAGACCCCCAAGATTGGGTAAACAACCCTACTTCGTTTAAATACTAATTTAGATATAATTATGAAGAATATTCTTTCTGTAATAATACTTTTATTTTTAAGCTGTAAAAAAGCTAATAATCTAGAGTATAAAGTAAGTACTGAAAAAACAGCGAATTTAGTAAAGCAACAAAAATCCTCAAAAGAAGATTTTAATAACTTTTTTGTAAAATTCAGTAATGATAGTATCTTTCAAAAAGATAGGGTCAAAGACACTTTATATCTTCATAATCTAGTAGAAATTGACAAATTTGAAGTTTTAAAATTCACAAAAGAAGATATTTCATATATGGATTTTAGAGATGATACTCTTGCTTATAAAAAAGAATACGATAAATACAGAGTTGAAACAGTTATAAAAGAAGATTCTACAAACTACTCTATGTACGGTATTGACAATGGTATTCTTTTACACTATGTCTTTATGAGAGATAAACAAAATAATGAATGGTATTTAACTTCAATTCATGATTATTCTAATTAACCAATCTCCCTGCTACCGCTAGGTGTGCTGTGAAAGGTTAGAAAAGAAATATACTGTATGGATATTGGAAGCTATTACTAAAGCTAGTGGAGAATCATTTAGCAAAGCAAATGGAGGGGATAATATAACAAATAGTACAAGAACATCTGTATACAAAAGAAATGGAGGAGCTTTATCAAGCCACTCAGGATGGATAGGGTATTTTAGACCGATTAATTATACTAAAAAATTATGAGATATATATATGTGATATTATTAACAGTATTATTAAGTAGCTGTAAAGAAGGTCAAAGTCAGAGTAGTTATAGTGGTTATGATTTTTTAGATGCACAAAATTATTTAGAAGAATTTACTGTTTTTAATGACTGGTTTATTACTTCTACTTTTTGTAAAAGAAAAGACAATCTTGAGATGGAATTCTCTGCGGATATTTATTTAAAATATCATGATGAATTAAAATGGAAAAAAAATAAACACTGGTACAAAAACGAGGAATATATTGTATCTATAGATGGCACAAATATAATGAAATTTGATAATGAGTATCTGTATAATAATTTTGATATGTGGGCTATAGTTATAACTGATGAATATTTTTTAAATCACAGTGAAACAGATAATTCATGTAATGATATTAAAGAAAATACAGAGTATAAAATATACTATTCACAAGCAAAAAATAAACAATGGCAACTCATCGAAAAAACATTTCACTCCGATAGGGTAAAAGAAATAATAAACCAAGAAACTTCTAAGTTAAATTTCAAATACAATAAAACACCTAATTTAGATTTAATTGAAATCGATAATAGTGACTTAAATTTTATTGGAGGTACTTATAAAATTAATTGTACAGATGAAACATTTGATCCATTAATCTATAATTATGATAAAAACTCTAGTTATATAGACTTATTTAATAAAGAAGATATGCAAGCTAGGATTATATCTTCTATTTTAAAAAACAAAAATTCGACCGATAAAAAATATTACTATAAATATGATATGTTAGCTGGTATCACAAGATATAATGATAAATTAAACTGGAATGAAATATCCAAAGACAGTATAATCGCAAAGGTTGAAGCAGTAGGTAAAGGCAAGTTAAAATTATGGTGGTATGGTTTTTATGATGCCAAACAACAAAAACGCGTACATCTAGTATCAGACTTTAATACTATTGGGGAAGAAAATCCTGTAACATTAGTGAAATGTGAGGATTAGTTAGTGCTTTCCGATACTACAAATGCTTACGAAAGTTTAATTTGGGGAAATAAAAAGAATTCTAAATTTGTAACCTGTTCCTTTAGAAAACGAGTAATAGAAATAGCAAAAAACCTTGGCTTACCACAAAAAAATAACAAAGGTGCTAATTGGCTTATGACAGTAATGGCATTGGAAACAGAAGGTACTTTTGACCCGAGTATAAAAAATAAAGACGGCTACGTTGGACTAATACAATTTGGTGAGAGTACTGCTAAAGATATGGGGACAACACAAAAACAGCTACAAAAAATGACAGCTTTAAAGCAATTAGATTATGTAGAAAAGCATATTAGCCGTAAAAAAGACAAGATAAAAACACAAGATAAAAACACTTACTGATGTGTATCTTTCTGTACTAAACCCCAAATCTACAGGTTTAGGTAGTAATGAAAAAGCAGTTTTATGGGATCATAATCGTAATGCCTATTTTAATAACCCTGCTTTTCATAAAGAAGAAGGCGAATGGGAAACAATAAAAAAAGAAATAAAAGGTAAAAAAAGACGTGGATTTATAAACGGAAAAACCTATATATGGGAGGTTAAAATGGTGGTAGAAGGTTGGTATAGCCGAGGGGTTGCCAAAAAAAATACATGTAAAAAGGATGCAAGTACCTGCGAATTTGGTAGTAATTCTGCAGATGGTGAAGATAAGAAAAGAGCTCCTTGGATGAAGTATGCGTTACAGGAGTATGAAACCTATAAAGGAATTAAAGAAAATCAATCTCCTCTTAAAGAAAGAATTACAGAACATTATCACATGAGTACTACTTATGCCCCTGCCCATTATGGTACACTAAAACAATGGAACCACAATACTGCTTGGTGTGCTTCTTTGATAAATTGGTGTTTTAATCAGGTGGAAGAGTATAAAGGAATTAATACAAAAGGAAATGGAGCTGCTTTTGATTGGGGACCATATAAAAGCAAAAAGACAAGTCTTAAAGACGGAATAGATGGTTGGAAGGATGGAGAAGAAACAGAGCCTTTTGTGGGTGCAGTAATCGTATTAAATTATTCACATTGTGCCTTTATCGTTGGTAAAAATTCTAAATTAAATAAGTATGTCTACATAGGAGGCAATCAAGGTTCTGGAAAATCAGGAACACAACAAATAAAACATGGTACTGTCAGTATTGGTAAAGAATTTGCAATAATGAAACCTAAAAAATTTAAAGTTCAATCCTTTGATCTCCCTGAGATGTCAGAAGATGCAGATGGTAGTTACAAATCCACACGATAAAAAACTTACAATTATGAAATCAAATATTACAATTTTAATGCTCTCCTCTTTTTTAATTTTTGCTTGTAAGCAAGAAGTAAAAAATGAAAAGACTAAAGAAGTTAATAAAGCGGAAATAATACAAAGCAACGAAACAAAGCATTCAAAAAATGACAAGCCGCAAAATAATACCAATTGCTTTACTCAAAATGATATTGAAAATTTGAATTTATTCTTTAAGTATATTTCTAGTAAAGATTCTGCTCCTGCTTTAGCTTTAATTGATTCGTCTAATTTAAAATTCAAAAAAGAGGATATCTCGAACTTGAGAAAATTGTTTTTATCAAATGACTTTGATTCTTTTGAATTAAAACATGAAAATATTGACTGTGATGATTACATAATTCTTGATATTATGGAAAGGATAAAATATGAAGATGATGGTGAAATTCACTATTCTGAAAGAAATATCATGTACAAACTAACTAAAAAAGGAAAAAATATTTATGTTGAATCTGCTGGGATAGCTGGATAGATAAAATAAAGTTGGTTAGTAAAAGTCCCAAAGGTTTAAATTTTAATTTCTCTAAGGGATTTTATAAATAACCTAATTTAGGTTGTTCCACTAGGTGTGTTTTTATATAAATTGATGTTTGGATCAAACAGATTATAAGGGAGTAAAAAATGTAGGTTCTCGTTTTTATATAACGTACGATCCGAAATGGAATGGTGCTTATTGCTATAAAATATACAATTATGACATTTTTGAAATAAAAAAATGTAGGAGGTAATTATAAATCAATACTATAAAAACTAAAATCATGAATTCTAAAATTGTAGCTTTAATATTTAGTGTTTTCCTTTTATTCGCCTGTAAGCAAGAAGTGAAAAAAGAAGGTTTATTAGAATCTTCAAAGTCAAGAGTTACTAAAAAATCTCAAGAAATATTTCAAGAAAAAGAAGGATCATTTTATATTAAAAACTGGATAGGTGTGTATACCTTTGATTATGGAGGTGAGCATATGGGAGAAGAATTCGATGGAACTGTAAAGTTTCAAATAAAAGAAGCGTCTTCAAAAATTTATTTTAATAAAGAAGAAGAGTTAATAGAAATAGTAAATATTACAAAAGATACCATTCACTTTCAAAATAAAAAAGGAGATATTTATAAAATATACAAAGATAAACAAGGTTATTTTAATGTGGGTGGTCATGAAATCTATATGTTAAACCCTCCTAATGAAAGTTATTTATTAACTAAAGAAAAATAATCATTAATGAAGTATTTGACATTTATTGGAGTTTTTGGTTTTAGAGTGGTTCTTTGTGGAGTTATTAGCTTTTTCATTATTAAAAAATTGGAATTACTCAATATAATATGAACTTCGAACAATTAAACCAAAAAATACAACCTTTACTGCACCCAGATATTAAATGCTTTGTTACCAAAAATAAATCCAGTGATAAAAGCACCGTATGTATTGAATATTATACTTTACATACAAGATCAGGAATGATCGGTGGTGTCGAAGAAGGGATTTTACATATCGGAAATACTTTATATCTACAGGATAAAAAGAAATCTTTCATCCAAATTTTAGACGAAAACGAAAAACTTATTTGTAATCAAGAATTAGATATTTTCATCAAAAAACAACCTGAAATTAGAGTTTCAGAAAAATATGATGTTTTACTGGATATTTTACCTGAAGCTACTGGATCGGGGTTTTGGTATTCTATTAGTTCAAAGAGTCCTTTCCAAATGCCTGCAATGGGTAAGGTAACCTCCAATAGTTTAGAAAAACCAATACAAGAAACCTCAAAAGAAATTTTGATAAGAATTTGTTTTAAGTTAGCCAACCACCATAATATATTAGATATTTATCAAATAAGTTATTTAATACACATCAATATTCATCATATCGATTTTGATAACAACACTTGGGGGATTATCAATGATGAATTTGAGGTTAATAAAAGATAGATATATCTATTGTCGTAAGCGTTTTTTTCTAGCCTCAATTTGATAATATAAATCCACCCCTGTTTTAATAGTTTTTAGGACTAGATAAGTTGCGGTAACAATCTTTAGAACTGTTACAATAGTATCTACGGTAGAACTATCCTGTCCAAAAACTTTGTTCATTGTATTTACATTCATAGGGATAGTGTATTATAATCTATGTGCATCCCTTAATTTCTTTGTAGCTGCTACCACTTCTGCATATTCTTTAATCAAGTACTTAGATATAAATAGAGAGCCATATACAGCCCCTAGTATAGCTATTCCTTTTACCCAAGGATTTTCCCAAAGTATTTTTACTTGATTAGCCATTTTCTTTATTTCATCTGTTGACTGTTCTTTCTTTTTTAGAGATTGTTCTTGTGTTATTTTTCTTCTTTTTTCCAAACTGTTTGTTGTTTATTTTAATATTAGGTTTAGTGTTATTTTGGAATCTAAGGTTAAAAACACATCGGTTTTTAGGATTGTTTTATTGAAAGAATCGAGAGCAATTTCTGAAAAAATATAGCAATTCACAAACTAAAAAATTATTTAAGCGAGTATAAATACTTCTTAGCGTAGTAAAACTTAAATATGGAAAGTACTATAAAACCATTAATCCTCTAACTACAATAAGGCTTCCCAATTTATAGGGATATGAACCCAACCGTAGTAAAAATAATTTTAGATATTTTATTTCATGTATCCCACTATAGTTTTATCATGCTGGTCTCACAAAACGGATTCAGAAACCTTCTTTCTTTTTCTTAGCACAGTTAATATTATTTTTGGAAAAATTCTAGAAAAATTCTCTTATCCCTATAGAAATAGTTCCATCACATCACTATAAGGAAAAGTTGGCTCTTTGCTAAGCAGAAAAGATCTTTTACTCCTATAGGAAATAGTTGGTCATTGCTATAGTAAAAACTCACGTGTCATCCCTATAGAAAATACTTAGTCATTACTATAGTAAAAACTCACGTGACATCCTTATAGGAAATACTTGGTCATTGCTATAGTAAAAACTCACGTGTCATCCTTATAGGAAATAGTTGGTCATTACTATAGTAAAAACTCACGTGTCATCCCTATAGAAAATACTTGGTCATTACTATAGTAAAAACTCACGTGTCATCCTTATAGGAAATACTTGGTCATTGCTATAGTAAAAACTCACGTGTCATCCCTATAGGAAATACTTGGTCATTACTAGTAAAAACTCACGTGACATTCTTATAAGAAATACTTGATACTAGATTTTATTATTTATTTTATTGATCTATTTGTCCTCTACACACATAAGATTTACGACTTGAAAACTATCTTTTTATAGTATTTGTAACTCTATTAATTATTTTATTTAGTCGTTTGTATTCGTTTAAAAATGATTACAAAGTGACCTTAAAATGCTTTTTTAGATCTTTTTGGAAAGATGATTTGTAGATATTTTATATTGTTATACTGTTGATTGATAATAAAAGGTTAGAATGATTGTATATATGTATATTATTTTAGGATCAGTTGTTTTTCTATTGTATCTGTAATGTATTCACAAAAGACACTTCCGTTTCATATTTCAATTAGCTTATATTGTTTGTGAATTGCTTTAGTTCTTGGTATTTATTTTATTAAGAGTCACTGAATCTCCTAAAGTCGATTTCAAAATTGTATTTTTATATAGGATTCACAGG
>NZ_KE387190.1:9061-130809 GCF_000430665.1 Aquimarina muelleri DSM 19832
GTTGTGAATTGCTTTCAAAATTGTATTTTTATATAGGATTCACAGGATACTTCTCATAAAAGACTAATATCCTGTGTCTTATATAGGTTTTTAGGATTAAAAAATCAAGTAGCCTATTAGAATAATTCTAACTGTTGTGATGGCTTTTCTGGTTCTACTTCCTTTTGACCATGAAATAGTTCGATCATTCCAAACTGTTTATCTGTTATTTGCATAATACCCACTTTTCCTTTTTTGGGTAGCGCATTCTTGGTTCGTTTAATATGTACTTCTGCATTTTCTCGAGAAGCACAAAACCGCATGTATATACTAAACTGAAACATCGCAAATCCATCATTCAGCAAGTTTTTACGAAACCGACTAGCTACTTTTCGCTCTATTCTTGTTTCTGTAGGTAAATCAAAAAACACTAATACCCACATACTTCTATATTGATTAAGGCGTGAAAAATGTTCTTCATTCATATTCAGGATATAAAATCTTGCGACCTGTCCCTAAAAAACATTCATACAAAGAATTTGTAGTCCTGCTCATAGCTACCATAAGAGGGCTCTTTTTACCATCAATTACCACATCTATTGCAGGTATTTGAAGTAATAAGGATTTTAAATCGCTAGATAATTCTTTATAATCGCTCGAGGTTTTTGTGATACTACATACCATAGCATCCACATAAATACGATACGGCTCCATAATATCATCTGCAAGACAAAAAGCATTGTATTTATTATGATGAAAAATCCCAACAGAAGGTAACATACCGCTACTTACTAATGCTCTGGCAGTAACTGCCCGTAAAATCGCATATCCGTAATTCAATAAATTATTTGGGGCTATACCTTTTTGGTTACGACTAAAACCCTCTATGTCAAATAAATTCTGAAAATAATAAGCAGCAGCGATAGCTTCATGATTTTGAGAATCCCCACTCTTTACCTCGGTTGCCCATCGTTTTAATTTTAATGCATTTTTACCAATTTTCGCCAGATGTACAGCTTGATTGCTTATTTTACTATTAATAGTTTGTTGCCATAGATTTTTTTTGAGTGGCAGACTTGCATTTAGTTGATGTCGTATGCGTTCGGTTTGCTCGCTGTGCCCGACCAAAGGCTGTAAAAAAGAACATGGTAAATGTTGTTTGTCACAGGTAATAACTGCAGTTTTGTTTTGCACTAATTTCATTAAAAGACCATTGGTAATAGTAATTTGTGGATCTTCTAAAACTATATATCCCAAATCTTCAATAGGTATAGAGACTTCTGTTTTGTCTTTATCCGGAAAATTAACTACCAATTGTTCACTTCTGGTATTAAGATATGCAGGATTGCCAAAAAAAAGGGTGCGTTTAATCATAACTTTAATCCACATTGTGGAGTTTAATTCTTCGGCTTGCTTCAAAAACAAAATATATTTTCATAAGCATACCTCGTGAGGGTACTCCAAGGTTGTTTATTATTCTCCTACTTGAACGATTTCTCCTAGATGATTTAATCTAATTTTCTGTATTGTATTTAATTTATCCAGGCTTCTAATACTATAATAAGTAATGTCTTTCAATTCTTTACTATCTACTAACTGCGTTTCTAAATGATGACGAAACACATAGTTTTTGGTCGAAATTTTTTGAACACGAAACAAGTTAGATCCTATTATATGTATATTATCAGGATCCAGTAGATCTACTTCTAAAGGATTAAAATCTTCAGATGGAAAAACAAACATCTCATTTTGTTTCATTGTAAAAAGAAGGTTCCATCCTTTTTCATGCGTATTTTTAATAATGGATTCTCCAAGGTTTTTTCGTGCAACAGCCTCATAAAACGAAACAACTTCTTCATGCAAATTATTTTTTTCGTCTCTGTAAATAGCTACATGGTGATTATTGCCTGTACTTACATAATCTACTGCTATTGGTTTATTATTGGCATCTACTATTTCTTTGCCATGATGATCTTTTGCGTGATGTAAAGGTTCTGCATTGGCAACCCCTGTTATTTTAACAGATTTAATAACAATTCCTTTTTCTTTGTTAAACCAAATAGGATGGTCTTCTAAGTTAGAAAAAGCTTCTTTGCCATTGCCGTTAAAATGGGCTAATCGCTCCAGTAATATTTTTCTTATTCCAAGATCTACTACCTTATGTATTGCTTTTGTGTCTTTAAAATTATCTGGAGTGATATCTTTACGAATAGTAAATTGCGACTGTATCGTTTTTGTTTTTACGATTTCAGGAACCTTATTGGTGGTATTAGCTATATAAACAGGGTTTTTGATCGGGCTATTTTTACCTGCAAAGGCTTTTTTAGGGTCATTTTCATGATCTTTGAGTCTCTTCTGTAGCGCTTCTTTATAATCTGGATTTGTAACAGCTTGTATTTTATGCGTATCAAATGTAGCGTTGATTTTTTCTTCTTTGATTTCATAAAAGTTTGATCGCCCATAGATGGTTTCTTTATGTAATTGTCCTCTGGGAGTAAGTTCTGTCTTGGTGATAAAATTGCCTTTACCTTTTACTTTGATTTTGTTTTTATTAAGCGTTACTACTTTGTTTTTTGCCTTGTGTGAGATTAGTATAGTCTCCAGATGTTTTTTAGATTCTTCCCGTATGTTTTCAAAAGGTTTTTTAAATTTTCTTCCTCCGTCACCATTTCTGTAGGTATACTTTTGTTCAATACTGTATATAATACCGTCTTTATTTCCTTTTGCATTCATGTTGTTCAGGTACTGTATATAAGCAGGTTTCGTAAAAGCAACGGTTATGGCATCCATGGCATGATGTCTGTGATCATTACGTTTTGTCCAGTCTTTTATACGAGGGAGTTCTTTTCCTTTTTTGTTTTTTTCATAATAGGTCAGTCCTAGTGCTTCATATTTATCCCATGTTAGTTCTTGCAATACATGTATCAATTCCCAATCGGATCTTAACTTGGCTGTAATGCTTCCTGAGGTAGCGTGTACATTTCTAGTTATTTGCCGTAATATTTCAGAAGCTTTTCTGGCAATGTATGCAGAGTTACCCAGATCCCGATTTAAAAAATCATCAGGAATATCTGCTTTGGTCATTAAGAGTTTTTGTCGCTTTCCGTATGTAATATCTTTTTTAGAAAAAATTTCCTGTATTCGGGACTCAAAATCATTTAGCCAACCTTTTCGCTCACAATAATCAAAAGCAGTTTCATTTCCCTTTTCCAGATTTACATCTCTTAATTCTAACGTTTTATTCGAAAAGGAATCATCAAACAATACCGATTGTGGTATAATATGTTCTACATCAAACTTATTAGTAAACAATTCTTCTGGTTTGATATAGGTGCCAGAATACAATGTTTTAAATCCTATGGATTTTAATTCCAGATATAATTTATACTTTATCAAGTCTTTTCTGCTTACATAGGATAATCCAAATTCTTTTTTTATGGTATTTCGATACGCTTCATGCTCTCTGGTTGCTCTTGCTATAGAGATAGTCATATCTTTACGTTGTGCAGCAGTTTTTTTAAGCTCTCGTGCTAATTCGACCCTTATTTCATCAGGTCTTCCCATATCAGGATGAGCGATTATAGCATTTACTACATTGATCATTTGATTCAATATTTTTTCTACTACAGGATTTCTTAAGGAATTCTTTTTTAATATCTCTATAGAGTCCGATAAAGAGCGGTTTTCATTTTCCTCTGCCGTTAAAGAATGAGAATGATTGTATTTAGCCAGACTACAGGCTTGATCATAAGTATGCCCACTTTCTAAAAACGGATATATCTTTCGCAATGCCCTAACACTTAAATTTCCGTAATCTTGTTGAAAAACAACAGAAGTCAATAACTTGGTATGTGTTTCTTTAAATCCGAAATTAGTTTGTAGTTTTTCTTTGAGACTTTCTACTCCTGTTTGGGATTTATCCTCTTCATAGGAATACAACAAGTGCCATAATTCATAAGCCTGTTGCTTGCTAAACTCATTTCCTGAGATATACATGTCCAAAGTCAAAATATCTGGGGTAATACCAATTTCTTTAAAACATGTTTGTATATCTTTTAAAAGGATTGGTGCTTCCGTTTTTTCATGCCCTATATTATTGTATCCTTCTATTTCTAATATTTGGAGATATATTTTTAAAAGAGTTGCTTGTGTTCGATTTCCTTCTATTTTTTCAAAATTTACTTGCCAATCTTTGGGCGCATTCGATGATCCTTCAAAAATCCATTTCAGGAGTTGTGCAGAGGACCAGGAGTCTTTGATGTTTAGCTCTTTAAATAATAGTTGTTTGGTATCCTCTTCAAGAATAAATTCTTCTGTTGGGTTATCTTTTTTGGTGATTCTAATGGCATTGATATTCTGCCAAACTTTTGCTTGCTGAAATACAGGAGAAGACTTTGGAGCAACCCGTGGTCCGATGTATTTCTTTTTTCTCATGCCATCTACCCATATTTCTTTTTCTTTTCCTTCTAGCTCACAAATATTGATAAGACCTTTTTGGGATTTTAATTTTCGTTGATAAAAAATAGTAATATCTCGTAATGATTTTCTGATTTCTTCTGTGAGTTCGGGATAATGTTTAGATTGTTCTTTCCATATAGCATCAAATTCATCCATATAATCCTGCCTGTAAAACACTTGATTTTTGAGAGGTTTTCCCGGATTTTCTTTTAAGAAATTGTATTGGTATTGTCCAACAGTAAGATTATCAAAAAAAAGTTCTTTACTTCGGTCACTAATAGCTCCTAAATACCCGCTGGATTGATGGATTTGATTATTAATCTCGATAAGAACAAAAGCTAATTCCCGTAGTTCTATTTTTTCTGAAACTCCTTTATTTCGCCATTCGTATTGTTCCAGTTTTTTATTTTTCCCTTTGTTTTCTGCTTTGTCAATGCCTAGTGTTTTTTTAATATAACTTTCTGTTTGAGTTTTGTTCTTCCCTGTAAGATTTTCTTTGTGTTCCTCATTTAAAATTTCTGGATAAAACTCTTTCTGAAACTTCCATATACTATCCAATTCATTTTGAAGGTCGGATCGATAATAATCTGGTAATTGTTGTTTGCCATCTACCAGTAACTGATAAGAATATTGCCCTGGAGTTAGGCTTTTATTATGCAGCTCTTTAGCTACGGTCATCCCATCTATTATTTGACCATCTTCTGCATTATTGGCTTTTCTGCTACTTTTATATCCCCTCTTTTTATTTATCATTAAAAGTACTCTTGCAAAATCTTGCTTAGAAATTTTTTGAACAGGTGCTTTTGCCCGTAAAGCATAAGTACTATGCGTAGAATCCCCATCTTCTGATAGGAATTTTATTTGATCCAAAAACTTTACTTGTTTTAAAATTTGAAGAACAGCTTTTCTTCTCTGCTTATATCTTTGTAGATTTCTACGAGCTCCTCTTTTTAATGTTCTATCTGCATTAATTGTAATACTATCCCCTTTTTTAAAATCTTGCTGTTCATCAGTGCTTAAAGGGATTACCCTAACTCCTGTTTTTATAATCGATGATTTTTCTGTACTGTCCTCAGCCTCGTTTACAAAAGCCCACCCAATAGATGTTGTTCCTAAATCCAGCCCCAAAATTTGTTTCATAAGTGATATATTTATTTGAAAAGTAAGAAACCTAAACGTGTTTTGATTATGGATTTCCGTATTTATTGTAAAAATCATCAGTTCTGAGGATAACCGAATAGAACAGCTAAGGAGATTCTTTTAAATTTTTGATATGATTTAGAAATAAGGAATTTTTTCATTTTTTTTTACTACTTTTATAAAACAATTTTGAAAGCAATTCACAATAAGGATTATTCCGTTGTGAAAACATTTAAAGCGGTCTTTACAGATCGCTTTCTTTTTTATGTTTAATAATACCGTCTCAACCCGAAACTAATACCCATCCTTTCTATATCATTCTCCAATAAAACTAATAAGGTAATAAAATCGTAAAATTCCGTCTGACCTCTAGTAAACGATAAGATAAACACATGAAAAAAAAAATTTAAGGAGTTAGTGAAATTCTAATAGAGATAACAATATTCTTTACTTTATATCTCTGGCAACTCAGAAACCGCATCTTTATCATCTAATAAACCAAGAGATTTCAAATATCGTTCAGTCATTAACATACTAGAGTGACGACACATTTTTTGAATTTTTCGAATATCTTTTTCTTTTTCATACCAGTTCACTACAGCTGTATGTTTAAAAGCATATAATGTGTGGTCTTCATCAAATTCGAAATTATCTTTCACTTTTTTAAAATGCTTTCCCATATAATTTTCGCCCATTTTCGTTGTCGAAGGAGTTTGATTAGCGCCAAATAAATAATCACTTGGATGATACTCTTCTAAATTCATTTCTAGGATGATTTTTTTTAGTCCAGGTACAATAGGAACCACATCTCGTTTTTTAGTTTTACTAATTTTACCAGACACCCAAATCAAGTCTTTTTTTAAGTCAATATCTCGTACTTTTAATCTGCGTATCTCTGAAGGGCGCATAAAGGAGTAGTAGATAAAACAAATAATTTTCCATAAATAGGGATCATGCTCTAGAACATATTCTTTTATATCTTTAATTTGCTCATTCGAGAAAGGTTTATTTTTAGAGCCATATTCTTCTGGCTGCTTATCAATCTTATCAAATGGATTTTTACCTTCTACCCATTCTTGTTTTAAACACTCATTATAGAAAGTTTTAAGAACACCAAGAGTATTATTGTACGTTTTAGGACTATTTTTTCTATGAATAAGTAAATACATAAAATATTGTTGAATCAATTGATAATCTAGTTCTCCTATCCACAAACTATCTTGACCTTGTTCCTCTAACCATTTTAAAAAACGTTCTAAATTATTACTGTAAAAACCTATACCCCGTTTATAAAGTTTTTTAGCTTTTTTAATCTCAATGAAGGTAGCTGTCGCTTCTCGTATAGAATAAATTGTTTTTGAACGAATATTTTTAGTTTTTGAGTTACTCTTAACCGTTTTTTTTCGATCTATATGAAAGCCATCAGCTAGAAGTCTATTAATCTCTTTAATTCGATCTTTGGCAAATGCTATTTGTTCTGCATCTGATTTGTATTTTTTAGGAATATAAAGTCTACGTCTTACTAAATCATTTTTCTGCACATCCCACACATAGTACATTATGTAGTTGCCTTTTGCAGCTTTTGACTTTACTAAACGAGCCTTTTTAAATGTATGCATATCTTCGTATGTATATTTAGGTACTAGACCAAATATACTACAAACTGACGACTTTACTGCCGACCCCTGACATGTAGAACTAAAAAACCGTTCATTATTTACTGAAAATGAACGGTTTGTACTAGTCGGGATGACAGGATTTGAACCTGCGACCACACGACCCCCAGCCGTGTACGCTAACCGGACTGCGCCACATCCCGAAAAAATAGAATACAAATATAATAATCTTAAGATTAAGTGGAAGTATTATTATTCTGTTCCAAAATTTTTATCATTTTAAATGATTTTAATAGATGAAATAATCCTGGTAAAATTACAGCTCCTCCAATTATAAGGGATATCCCCAATGCTTTTATAACACTATCTGGTGCAATTTTTTCTATCAAACTTACACTACTGTTAGTTGTTATTATAATATCTGGAAAGTGAGCTATTATAGCTGCTAATAAGATTAAAAAAACTTGTATCCCAGCTAGAGATCTACTCCATACTGTGTTTCCTTTTTTTATCATTCTTTTTAATGGATATAGTAATACTCCAGAAAGTATAACAGCTATAAGTGCAAGAGGGCTTCTTATAAAATCCTTTACAAATACGTTTCCTGAAATATATCCATATCCAAAAGTTACCAATCCAAGAAGTACTACAATTATAGTAGCAATAATAGATTTTCTTACATAAATTCTTGCATTTTTACCTGTAGATTCTCCTATTAGTAAAACAGAAGATAAAAATGCACAAAGTGCAGCAAAAAATAAACCTACCAATATACTAAACAAGTTACACCAAGGCATGATAAAAGCTTCATAAAAGGTTAAAGTGCTTATGTCTTCTACAATATTAATTTTACCACTAATTAATGCGCCAAATACAATTCCTAAAAATATAGGTGTAATTAAACTAGATACCATAAACATGCCGTCATACAATTTTTGAGAATTATCTATAACCGCATCGTAATGCCTAAAAACAAAAGCTACTCCCCTTAATGTTACTCCAAGTAAGATAATAGTTAAAGGGATATGTAAATGTACTACCATAATATTATAATACACAGGAAATGCAATCCATAGGATTACTATTAAAATAATAATCCAAATATGATTCGCTTCCCATACTGGTCCCATTACTCGATAAATTGTTTTTTTGGTAATTTTTTGATTTTCTTTTGAGGAAAAAAGTTCTATGATACCAGCTCCATAATCAGCGCCTCCTAAAACTACATATAGATACAAAGAGAACATCAAAAAGAATAATACTACATATAACATATTCTAAGAATTTGAATTATTTAAAACCTTTATCTGTCTAATCATTAACCAGGTAACAGCTACAGATAAAGTTAGATATACTACTATATACATATAAAAACTAAACACAATCCCAGGCATAGGTGTCACTGCATCTTTAGTTTTCATTATTTTATGAATAATCCAAGGTTGTCTGCCAACTTCGGTAACGATCCATCCTGCTTCTAAAGCTAGAAATCCCAAAGGAGCCAATAACACAAATAATAGCCAATACTTTTTATTGCTAAGCCATTTTTTCTTTTTTAATGAAACAAAATATAATAATCCTGCAAGCAGTAATAAAGTTCCTATTCCGACCATTATTTGAAATGCATAGTGTACAATTGGAACATTTGGTTGTTCGTCTTCAGGAAAATCATTTAGACCTTTTACCTCTGCATTAAAATCTCCAAAAGCTAAAAAAGATAACATTCCAGGAATAGCTATTTTATAATTTACTTCTTGGGTTTCTGCATTTACAATTCCACCAATATAAAGAGGCGCTCTTTTTTCGGTATTGTAATGTGCCTCCATAGCGGCTAATTTCACAGGTTGTCTTTTTGCGATATCTTTAGCAGATATATCTCCACTAATCGGTTGCAAAATAGCTGCTATAGCTCCAAATGTTATAGCTATTTTAAATGCTTTTTTATGTAGTTCTATTTTTCTTTTTTTATATACTTGGTAAGCATGGATACCAGCTACTGCAAATCCTGTTGCTGTAAAAGCCGCTAATGTCATATGCAAAGCTTGTGTAAACCATGCTGGATTTAGCATTGCCTTAACAGGATCTATGTTTAAGAATTTTCCGTCTATATAATCAAAACCTGTGGGAGAGTTCATCCATCCATTTGCAGCCACCACTAAAATTCCTGATGCTACACCAGAAACTCCAATTATAATCCCTGTGATCCAATGAAATTTTTCTGGTAATTTATTCCAGCCATATAAATAGAATCCTAAAGCTATTGCTTCTACAAAAAAAGCAGCACCTTCTAATGAAAATGGCATTCCTATTATAGGACCAGCATGTTTCATAAACTCTGGCCATAATAACCCTAGCTCAAAAGATAACGCAGTTCCAGATACAGCACCAGTTACAAAAAAAATAGCTACTCCTTTTTGCCATGATTTTGTTAGAGTTAAATACATTTGGTCACGAGTTTTTAACCATTTATAGTGAGATACTACCATAAAAAAAGGCATGACCATACCAATACAAGCAAAAACAATATGAAATATTAAAGTAAATGCCATTTGGAGTCTTGCCGCATCAAGATTTTCCATAGATAAGATTTAGAGAAGAAGTTGGATTCAAATATTGAACTATAAAGATACGGCGCAAAGCTGGCTTTGTGAAGAAATAACAAAACTTTTGGCTATATTTTTAGAAAAAAATAACAGCCGAATAATAATTTGCTTTTTTATAGCCTTATATTTTTATTAATAAAAATATAAGGCTATAAAAAAACTAGTGAAATTAGGGTAAAAAAATATTTTATAATTTTATTACAACATAAGTGAAAATATTTTTTATATTTGCACTCGCAAAAAGATAACTGTATTCGGGGTGTAGCGTAGCCCGGTTATCGCGCCGCGTTTGGGACGCGGAGGTCGCAGGTTCGAATCCTGCCACCCCGACTAAGTTAAAAACCTTGTTATCTATTGATGACAAGGTTTTTTTAATTTGTAAAGTGATTTGTAGTTAGTTCTGGTGTCAGTAAATAAATAATTTTATATAAGCTTAAGTTGATTAACTATTTCTTGAAGAGAGTCCTTCGCATCACCAAATAAAAGATTACAGTTATCCATTCCAAACAAATCGTTTGATACTCCTGCATACCCTGTACTCATACCTCTTTTCATAACGACAACTTGTTTGCCTGCGTAAGCTTTGATAATAGGCATACCATAAACAGGACTATCAGGTTTGGTTTCTGCCGCTGGGTTAACTACATCGTTGGCACCAATAATAAGGACTACATCATAATGAGACATAGTATCATTTACTTCATTCATTTCTTTTAGATGATCGTAGTCGATATTAGCTTCGGCTAGCAAGACATTCATGTGTCCTGGCATTCTTCCTGCTACAGGATGAATAATAAAATCTACTTTAATACCTCGGTTTTCTAACATTTTTTGAAGCTGTCCACATAAGTGTTGTCCTTGAGCAACCGCAAGACCGTATCCAGGTACAATAGCAATGCTACTAGCAAAAGATAACTGCATTACGGTTTCAGAAACACTAATATCTTTAATATTTTGTTCTTCTGTATCTCCTGTATTAGTAGTTTTTTTAAATTTCCCAGTTAGTACTTTTAACAAAGACCTATTCATTGCTTTACACATTAAAAGGGTCAATAAAATTCCTGCTGAACCTACAAAAATTCCACCTGCAATCATTGCTTTATTATCGTATACAAACCCTGCTAGAGCAGTTGCAATACCCGTAATAGAGTTTAATAACGAAATAACAACAGGCATATCTGCACCTCCAATTGGCAACACAAATAAAATACCATAGGTAAGAGATACTAGAGCCATTATTAGACAAAACATCTCAAAATTGACAGGTAAAGTTTCTAGAAAAAATAGAATAGGTAAAGAAATGATTGTTACCAGTAATATTCTAGACCATAAAATAACGATTGCTTTGCGATTATCCTTGGTTTTACCCGCAAGTTTTCTATATGCGACTATACTTCCAGTTGCAGCTATAGCACCTGTTGTTAGACCTAATAACAGTAAAATTTGAATTCCTATTAGAGTAGTATTGGTATCTGTTAGAAATGCTTCAATAATACCTAATAACATTGCACAAGCTCCACCAGTGGCATTAAATAATGAAACTAATTGAGGCATTGCTGTCATTTCAACTTTTGAGGCCATACGTTTACCTAAGAATCCTCCTATGGCTATAGCGGTTAAAGCTATAATAAGGTTAGGTATTGGAATGGTGTTAGTGGTAACTGTTATAAATGTGCATATAACAGCTAGCACCATTCCGGTAGCTGCTATAAGGTTTCCTGTTTTTGCTTTTTTTGGCGAGCTCATGAATTTTAATCCACCTAAAAAAGAAACGGTAGCTATTAAATAACCAACCTCTACGATAATATTCATTTTTTATTGTTTTTTGAATTGAACATTTTTAACATTCGACCAGTAACAAAAAATCCTCCAGAGATATTTAATGCGCCTAGGAATACAGCAATTCCACCTGTTGCTAATAACAGGTAATTGTCAGATGGTATTTGAAGTATCATAATAACTGCTCCTACCATAATAACACCACTAATAGCATTGGCACCAGACATTAATGGAGTGTGTAGAATTGCAGGTACATTTGCTATAATTTCGATACCGATAAAAACACAAAAAATGACGAAATATATAAATTCGAGATTGTTTTGAATAAATTCCATATTAAGCTATTTCAAATTTAGTTAGTAGTTGAGGATGTGTGATTTTTCCGTTATAAATAACTTGACAACCACTCAAAATAGGGTCTTCTTTTTTGTTAGAGTTAACGAGGTGTTTTAAAAAATTGAAGTAATTACTTGATAGTAATTGTGAGGCTGCTTGTGGTATTTCTCTTGATAAAAATGAATCTCCTATAATAGTAACGGAGTTGTGATTTATTATTTTTCCATTTTGAGTAGCGATGCAATTGCCTCCTTGTTCAGCAGCTAAATCTATTATTACAGATGCAGGTTGCATAGCTTCTAGTGCTTTGCTATCTATCAATACAGGTGCTTTTTTTCCAGGGATATTTGCAGTAGAAATAACAATATTGGCTTTACTAATATGCTGATGAATTAATTCTTTTTGTTTTGCGAGATATTCTTTTGATTGTTCGACGGCATATCCTCCAGCATTTTTGCCTTCTTTATACCCTTCTACTTCAATAAATTTTGCTCCTAAACTTTTAACCTCTTCTTCTGAAGATTTTCTAACATCAAACGCTTCTACTATAGCACCTAGCCTTTTGGCTGTGGCAATTGCCTGTAATCCGGCAACACCTGCACCTAAAACTAACACCTTTGCAGGACTCAGCGTTCCTGCCGCTGTCGTAAACATTGGGAAAGAACTATTATAATAATTTGTAGCTTTTAAAACAGCTTTATAACCTGCCAATGATGCCATAGACGAAAGCACATCCATAGACTGTGCTAAGGTTGTTCTTGGTAATAAATCAAGACTAAATACAGAGATGCTTTTGTTGAGATATTTCTCCGTTCTTTGTGGATAGAATAGCATATTGAAATATCCTATTATTGTTTTTTCGGCTTCACCAATATTAAAATTTTGAGGCTCATTAATAGATAAAATAAAATCAGATCTCTCCAAAATTTCGCTTCTATTTTGTACAATGGCACCAGCTTTTTCGAATTTGCTATCGGAAATGCCTAGATTTTCGCCAATACCTTTTTCGATAAAAACTTTTAAGTTTAATTGGTTAATGGCTGCACTGATTTCTTTGGGTAAGAAACAAATTCGTTTTTCAAAATCAGGTTCTTTTACAATCCCTATGTATTTCATAGTTTCTAAATAGGTTTGGTTTCAGCAAATCAAAAAATAGAATTGCCTTATTTTTATTAAGTTATGGCAATTTTCAATTGTTGTGCCAAAGAAAAAGTAGTCTGTTTTTTAAGTTTTAATCATTTAAAAGACAGGTTTTTATTGTTTTTTGCGAAAAAACATCACTAGAAATTTCGAAACAAAAAGTATCGACTGATACTTTTTCCCCCAGATGTGATTTAAAAGAAAAGTGTTGAAAATAATTTGAAACTCTTTATTTGAAATAAAACAATTTAGAAGTATATTTCAATTAAGATCCTTTATACTGAAAAGTGATTTTATTGTAGTTATTTTACTCAGAGTAAACTATAGATTAAAAATCTTTTTTTTTGGATTTTACTATAATTCTAAGTGTTGGTATAAGAATCCAAACAAACAACATAAATAACGAAACAATTAATCCGAAACTGGTACCAAAGAATTTTTTAAAAACAGCACCTGTATAGCCCAATAATGCTGAAATATCTAGTTTTAATAATATTAGAGTTCTGGATAAGTCTATAGGATTTAGCATCGTGCCAAATAGGGATAGCTTGTCTAACGGGTAATCTTCAAAAAGTATTAACGACATCAAAAAGATCCCATCGTAAATGATAGCGAGGAAAAGCCAGAGTAATACAGCATATCCAAATCCTTTGATCTTATTTTCATTAGAAAGAGAGATATTAAAAGCCAGTGCCGTAAAAATAAAAGTAAGGAACGCTCCTGTTATGAGTAGTAAAGAAAAATTCCATATACTATCGGATTTAAATATTCCATACAATATAAATGGTATCCCAATACCAAGAACTAAACTCATGGTAAGAGATAGAGAGAGACCAAGGTATTGTCCTAGAAAAATTGAGTTTCGTTTTAGAGGTTGTGCTAATAAGAGTTCTGTAAACTCTTTAGAATTGTAATAATACATAACTCCAAAAATAGTGCCTATAAGTGGTACTAGGATGATAATCACATTCATAAGAGTAATTATGGCTTTAGAAAGATCATTGTTAAGAAATAATAGTACAGTACCCAGCAGTAGATAGAATAAAAAGTATATATAACTCCAGCGGCTACGCATTAAATCATAAAAACTGTATTTTAATATTTTAAGCATAAGTGTTTTTTAAGATAGATGCAATAGCATGTTCGAAATTAGGCTGCTCGGTTTGGGTTTTTAACTGCGTTATATTTCCTCTGAAATATATTTTACCTTCTAACAGAAATACAATTTCGTCAGAAATCTCTTCGACAAAACTCATGATATGCGAAGTAATTAGGATTGTTTTTCCTTTAGTTTTTTCTTTTCGAATTAATTCCTTCAAGCGAATTAAAGAGATGGGATCCAATCCGGTTGTGGGTTCATCCAGAATAAGAATGGGGCTATTAAACATAAAAGTAAGTACAATATTTACCTTTTGCTTAGTTCCACCTGATAGATTACCTAGTTTTTTGTTTAAAAAAGGGCTTAGTTTAAACAGTTCTATGAGTTCTTGATCGGTATTGGTATTACCTCTTATATCCTTGATCATTTTAAAGAGTTCTTTTACTCTAAGGTTATTAGGAAAATTAGCAATCTGGGGTAGGTAATCGATTTTTTTTCTATAAAGCCAATTGTTTTTTATGTTTTTTCCCATGATTTGTATACTACCTTGTGTAGGGATTACCATACCCAGGATACTTTTGATAAGAGTAGTTTTGCCAGATCCGTTAGGACCAAGTATAGCAAAGATACCACCTTTGTCTATTGTAAGATCTACTCCAGTTAGTACCTTGTTTTTCTGAAATGTTTTATGTAGATTTTCTATAACTACCATTTTATTTTATGGATTAAAGGATGATGATCTAATAGTTTGTCAGGAGTAAATACAGGAGATACTTTTTCAGAAAAATCGATAATATCAATAAATAAGCTTCTCAATAAAATAATAGTTTCAGGGGTCCGGTTTACGATATACGAAAATAATTTTACAGGCCGATAGGGTACATCACCAATACCGTCTTTATCTAAATCATAGCCTGTATATTTACTCCAATAATTGTTATGAAATAGATTATCATTTAGTTTACTGTTATAAGAGATATCAAAAGAGTTGTTTAAAAAATTATTTAGCTTAAAAGTATTAGTATAGCAAGCGCCACGAACTTTTATTGCCCAACCATTATTAATAAAATTGTTTTTAGAGTACTGTATTCGGTTAGATCCTTCGATATTAATACCAATGGTGTTTTCTTCAAAGGTGTTTTCTGTAATCTCGGCGTCGTTTATTTCTTTTAGTAGCATTCCATAGGATGCAGAGCCCCAATTTTCTTTAAAAATATTACGATACATTTTTATTTTTTTCGAAAACATAACGGCTACACCAGCACCATTTTTCTCGAAGGTGTTATTTTCATAACTATCGTTATTCGAAAACATAAAATGAAGCCCATATCGTATATTATGAGAACTAACGTTGTTTTTAATCTTACAATCGTCAGAAAATTCGAGATAAATCCCATCACGTACCCGTTGCACAAAATTATGCTCTATTATAATGTTTTTGCAATACCATAGCTGAATACCATTACCAGAATTATACTCTTCTACAGCATCCCCGATAATTTTATTATGATAAAGAACACCATCTCTGGCTTTTTCAAGATAAATACCAAAAAATAATTTTTCAAGCACTACATTTTGAATCATAAAGTCCTTGCTTTTTTTTACTCTGATTGCAGCATAATCTTCGGTATAACTGGTACCTACATTAATAATAAATAATCCATCAATGGTAACATGATCCGAGATAATAGTGATGATCTCACCTTGTCGCTTTCCATCTATTACGGGGTAATTCTTGCCTATGATGGTTAAAGGTTTATCAACAATGATATTATATTCGTTGTAGGTAGCTTTTTTAACAATAATAGTATCGTAAGCAGATGCAGCTTTTATAGTTTCTTTGATTGTAGTATGCGCACATGTTTTGCAAACGATATGAGTGTTTGCGTATATGGTAATTGTGTGCATTCCTATCATTATAATCACTATAAAGAGTTTATGTAGTTTTTTGATATGATATATGTTGAACTTTTTATACATAAGATAGTTTATTATTTATAAAAGTCCACCGCTACGTGCGCTAAACCCTACAAAAACAAAGAATACAGATAGGATAGTTACTATAATAATATGATAGGCGAGAGGTTTTAGTTTTTTCTTTGGGATTAAAAAAAATCTGGCATGAATAGCCAAAGCAATTGTACATAATAAAAGTCCTAATTTTATGGTTATATGTTTGGTATAGTGATCATTAAAATCAAATAATCTAGGGGCGTATACTGTAGTTATATATATACCAGTAATTATTAGAATAATAAGAGAGGGGATACCGATACGTTCATATTTGGACTCGAATGATTCAATAATACTAAAATCATTTAATTTTAACGCTTTTGGGAGGTAAACCAATGATAATATCAAATGCCCACCAGTCCATATGGTAGCAGCAATGATATGTAAAAATATGATCAATTTTAATCCCATGCTTATATTGGTTTTACTTTTTTAATTTGATTTGTAATTCTTTCCAGGTATATATTTCCCCGCCTTTTTCTTTCTTTTTACTTATGGCATCTTCTTTATGCTTAAAAGTAGAAAGATAGGCACCCATAGGACTAGGAATGTTTTTGCTGATTAAAAAAGTAGCTTTGGTGGCATCGATTAAAATTTCGGGATTAGTATAATCCACAGACAAATACATATCAATGGTAGCAGTATCTATATCTTTCAGATTGTTAATCATACACTCCGTAGCATCAAATTTATATACTTTCCCTTTTTTTGTAATTATTTCTGCTGCATGTAGTTTATCTACGATGGTCATCTGACAAAAATAACAGCTATCTGTGCCGTAATCAATAGCTTTTGGTCCTGTGTTACAAGAAGTAAATACCAGAGCAAAACTAAATAAAGTGAATACAGATTTCTTTACTTTATTTTTTGAAATCAACATACGTTTTTTGGTTTTCTTTTTTCCTAAGATATATGCGATAAAAGTAAGAGCTATACCCATTGCTAGAAAATATGCTCCAAGTTTAGGATAGGAGTGAACTTTGAAATTAAGGATGTCTTTAGAACCAAAAATAGGGGGTTGAAACCCCATAACGGTGCCGTCAGAGTTGGTAAACTTTAGGATAGCTTTTGGGTCTAGATTATGTCCATAATCATGTTCCCATAGATAAAAGTCATAAATGCCAGCTATAGCAAAGATAGACATAAGTATAAACCATCTTAAGTACCATTTGTAATTAGTAAAAAGACCAATTAGTACACCTAATGTAGCCATAAGACCAATTACCCAAGGAAAAATTTTAAACTCAGGGATAGTTTCAGGAATATATTGCATACCCACATAATGATTCATTAGGTTGATATTTTTAATATCATGCGGATGTGCGTCGCTAAAATCATTGATATAAATATCCATTCCTAAGGGGGTAGGATATTGAGGAGCTTCTAAAGTGATATTCCATAAAGGAAACAGGAATAAGGTTACTATCAAGAGTGCTCCCAGAATCATGACTAATTTGGATATTTGCATACTGATATGGTTTTTAAAAGCGGATAATTTTATAATATTACCCGCTTTATAGTTTTAATTATGGAAGTTTAATCCTCTCCTAAAGACCAGCTCAATGTTATGTCTGAATCTTTTGGGGATACTCTTACATATCCTTGCATTTCTTGATGTAGTGCAGAACAAAAATCTGTACAATAAAAAGGCCAGACTCCTACTTGTTTAGGGTGCCAGACGAAAGTTTCTGTTTGTCCAGGCATAATTAAAAGCTCAGAGGTGTTTGCTCCAATCATACTAACACCGTGGGGGACATCATAATCTTGTTCTAAATTAGTAACATGAAAATAGACTTTATCACCCACTTTAATACCTTCGATATTATCTGGAGAGAAGTGACTTCTGATCATGGTCATATAGATATGGACCTCATTACCTTCTCGTACCACTTTGGTATCTTCATCAGATTTAGCTGCATATTTATGTTTGTTTTCTTCTAGCTTATAGATTTTTTTGGATTTTGACTTTATAAGATCTGCAGGGCATCCAGCGGCATAATGTGGTTCTCCGATGGTAGGAAAATCTAATAATAACTCCATTTTTTCTCCTGTAATATCATACAATTGGGCAGATTGAGTAACCTCTGGACCAGTTGGTAAATATCGATCCTTGGTGATCTTATTCATTGCCAATACGTATTTTCCAAATGGTTTGGCAGAATTACCTCCTGGGATCATTAAATGCCCAACCGAATAATACGTAGGTTTTCTATCTATTACTTCCCAAGTTTCTAATTTCCATTTTACTACTTCAGAAGAAATAAAGAAGGTTGTATATGCATTTCCTTTTCCGTCAAATTCTGTATGCAAGGGACCCAACCCTGGTTGTTCTACAACTCCTGCTAATACATCCTCAAATTTAAGAATAGGGATACCATACGCTTCTCCGTCTATTTTGTTATTCTCGATAGCAGACAACATTTTGGTAAATGAATGCACAGTTAGGTTAGCAGATAGTTTACCGTTACCTACAATGTATTCGCCACTAGGGTCTACATCACAACCGTGGGGGGATTTTGGTGTTGGTAGTAGGTATACTAAACCAGGACATTCTGCGGGGTCTAATATTTTAACCTCTTTTTTCATAGTTGAAGTAGCAGTATGGGTATGTTCATCATATACATTATGTGCATAGTTTGCTGGCATGGTTTTAAATTTTCCTGCTTTGATATATTCTTCTGCTTTTTTCCAGTTTATAGCGGCAATAAAATCTTTATCGTTTTGCGACGCATTTACTTCTAAAAGGGTATTAGCTTCTTCTGTATTATAAGTAGTAAAAAAGAACCATCCATGAGATTTACCTCGGCCGGGATGCGATAAATCATAATTAAAACCAGGCATTAGGATCTGAAATTCTAAATTCATTGCTCCGTCTTCGGGAGCTATACTTATAAAAGATAACGCGCCTTTAAAGTTCCCTTTATATTCTTTGATAGAGATATCTTTTTGAGGAACAGGTACAGAAAATCGAGTGCCAGCTACTACATATTCTGAGTTTTCAGTTACAAATGAAGAACTATGATTACCAGCACTATTGGGGATTTCGATAATTTCAGTAGTTTCAAAAGTGGTGAGGTCAATTTTTGCAATACGTGGAGTATTGTTGGCATTAATGAAAACATATCTACCATCAATTTCTCCAGCTGTTTGTGAAATATCAGGATGGTGAGAGTCATCCCATGGGATAAATCCATAAGAGGTATTAAGCATAGGTTTAGTCTCCTCATTATATCCCCATGCTTTTTCTGCATCTTGAGAGAATACAGGAATTACCTTAAACAACCTACCCGAAGGAAGCCCATATACCGATAACTGACCACTAAAACCACCAGAGATAAATGCGTAGAATTCATCGTGTTCTCCTGGAGCTACATATACTTTTTCTGCTGCCGAAGAATTTAGCGCTCCGCTTCTTTTGGATGAAGAATCAGTTTTAGAACAACTGGTTACTATGAGGGTAATCGTCGTTAAATAGAAAAATAAATTAAATAATTTTTTCATGACTTTTTTCAATTTTAGTTAGAAGAATAATTTTCTCTATAACATACATAATACCTTTGTTGATTAAATCTTTATGATTTTGTGTATCTAATAGGTAATGAAGAGTATTAATCTATATACGTATGATATAGTTTTTATAACTATAATGTTCTGAAATACTCTAATACAGCTCTGGCATCTTCTTCTGTTAAACCTTGATTAGCCATAGGAGAACCGTTAAACTCTATAAGTAATTCTTTTGCTAATGGATCTTTTTCTACCATTTCTGAAGGATTAAGGATCATATTCATAACCCATTCCGGAGATCTCCTTTTTAAAATTCCAGTAGGAGCAGGGCCAATAAATCTTTTAGTAGTTTTATGGCATGCCATACACATTTTTTTGAATACATCTTGCCCCTTTGTGACCATTGTTTGATCTATTTCTGCAGGAAGTTCTATAGATGTAATGGGGCCAATACCTTTGTTTTCTAAATCTATTTTTTTTGAAGCCGGAGTTGTGGTTGGAGCTTTAGGTTTAGTAGTCTCTGATTGTTGTGTAGTACTCTTTTTTCCTATCGTTATCTGCTCTTTTTTTTCTTCTTGTTTACCTCCACAACTTGTTAGTAAAAGAATGTTTAACAAGAGAATGATTTTACCAAATTTGTTCATGTGTTTATTGTATAAAATTAGTTATGGATACTTTCTTATTCAAGCTAATAAATAAGAGAGTATGTTAAATTAAAGAACAAATGTAGATGCTATTCTTTTTTTAAAATATGATTTAAATCATAATTAAAGATAAAATAGTCTTTTATTCTTTTTTTTGTTTTTTTATAATAATAATAATTAATGAAGTATTATGATTTCAATTGATATAGAAGTAAATAAAGTATTGAAAATAAGATACAACTACTGAGGATTGCTAAGGATAAAAAATAGTAAGAAAATATAGGGAATTGTAACCAAGTAGCTAAGCCTTTATAGATAATAAGAAATTCTGAACCCAAAAAACCTATAAAAAATAATATTATTGAAAATTTTGATAACTTTAATAATTGTAAGTGTCCAAGAAACGCAAAAATAGATAGGCTTACTACTCCAAGAAAGGTAAGGTGAAGGTAACCTATAACAAAGTCAATAATACTGTAGGTTAGTCGAGAAAAATAGGGCGTAGCAGAGATGGCTTGTAGTATTATTTTTAATCCCAGAAGAATAAGAGCTATTTTAAGAAGTATTCTTTCTGTAGTATGAATATGTTGGTATAGTTTTGAACGGTGCTTGATAATGATTTTAATAAAAATATAATATGCAAAAATTTGAAATACTGCTCCTGTTCCTCCTAGTATATAAAAGATAGGATGAGGTTCTGTCCATAAAACAGATAAAAAGAATGAAAATAATATTCCTATTTGTAAGGTGAGATATAATATTTTTGATTTGGTTTTAGAAATAGAAATATTATTTTTTTCGAGTGTATAAAAAAATATGCCAAATAAAGCAACAATATACCAACCATTATATTGAAAATGAAGATAAAAATATATAGCAATTTTATACCATATAGAAGAGCTACCCAAAGTATTCATAATAACTCCTAAAGACCAAGGGCCTATACTGGAGAGTATCATGTAATAGAGAGATGTACGAATATATGTATACGAAATAGTGCTTTTTTGCTCTTTGGTAGTGTAGGTAATAAAGAACCAAACGAACCAATAAGAGGTAAGTAAAAATAGAGTAGAAAAGATAATTGAAAATAAAGCATATCCCATAAAAGGAAAAGTAATAAGCATACCAAGTATAGTGACTTGTGTACTCCAAAATATAATTTTATAGATTTTAGGAATAGCTTTTTTAGTAATGTATATGGTATAGATAATTGTTGTTAAAGCAGTATATACCCACCCTAATAAAGCAATATGAGAATGTGTGTGTACAATATACCTATAGTTTGCAGGAACAACTATAATAGTAAATAAACGTAATAATACCCCTAGCAAGGCAATTATAAGAAAGTACCCTAATGCAATATGTATATGTTTTTTTAGATATACCATATATAAAATAGAAACTAATACAAATAAAGCGAATATTTTAGGAAAGACCTCACAAACTTTTAATGTCTGTGAGGTCTGTCTATCTTTTGCTTATGAATAATAAAAAAGCTATCTTTTGTGGTAGAGAAGTTTTTTTTATTCAATAAAAAACCTTCTATGTTTCTTATATTAAGAATTTATTTTTTGTTCTAGTTTCACTGCCTTGGGATGGAGAATATTGTTTTCTAAGTGTATATGCTGATGTAGATCCTGTTCAAATTCATTTAGTTTTGAATATAATGCTTTAAATGTATTACAAGCTCCTTCTGGAGGGGTATAGTTATTACTTAATTTTGCTATTTCCTTAAGGATATCTCCAGCACTTTCATGTTCATACTCCATCATTTTTATAGGATTTTTTATAGTTCCAAAATGAGATAAAGGAGGAGTGGTATTTTCTTTTTCGGCATTAATTAATTCTTTTATATACGGAAAAAGAATATGTTCTTCTTTTTTCATATGAGTAGAAAGTTCCTGAGCAACTTCAAAGAACAATGTATTTATGGTTACCACTTCTTTATAATGAGCCCCATGAACTTTTGCTACTTTATTAGAGTATTGTAAAAGCAATGGTATGTTTTCTTCTACATATGTATGATGAATATTGACAATGTGATCAATTAAAAAATTTAAATCCCAACTGTTATAATCATAAGCATTGTTAAGAAGTTGATCAACTTCGGATAATTCTTTTTCTAAAATATTGAAATCAATATTTTTATCTACGCAAACTCTTTTGATAGAAATTCCTCCTCCACAACAAAAATCAATGCCGTGTTTTTTAAAAATATGAGCAGTTTTGATGTTTTCGGTTACAATTTCTGCTACGGTTTTATGCTCTGTAATAGTCATATCTTCTTTTTTTTATACACTTAATGTGCTAGTTCTATAATTTTTGAAACAGTTTCTTTATTGTTTATTCCTAAGCCTTCTTGCTGATGTGCAAGTACTCCTTTTTGATCAAAAACACTTATAATATTAGAGTGCGAAAAATCCATTGGAGATATTTTTTTATAATTTACAGCAAGTACTGCGGCAAACTCTCTGGTATCTTCTTTAGACCCTCTAAGAAATATCCATGAATCTGAGTTCATATCATTTTCTATTGAAAATTGTTTTAAACGTTTTGGAGTATCTGTTTCTGGGTCAATACTTACCAAAATTAGTTTAACATTTTTCTTTTTAGCTTCGGGTATTTTAGCTTCTATACTTCTCATATCAGCAACTAATCTAGGGCATGCTGCTTTGCAAGAAGTATATATCATTACCATAACCAAGACATTTCCTTTTAACTCTTTAAGTTCAATTTCTGTATTATGCTGGGTAGTCCATACGGATGGTAGATTATAGATCGATAGTTCAGAAATAGAAGAACTCTTTTTTTCTATTTTAATAGCAATGGGCTCTTCTTGTTTTTTTTCTTCTATGCAAGAATAAGATAATATAAATCCCAATAGTAATATGATCTTGTTTTTCATTTCTTATATAATTTAATAGTGCTGTTTATAGTTTTATTTTCAGGTCTTTGGCACACCGAAACCCTAAATTTTTTATTGCATAGCGGGCTTTTATACTACCTCTGAATGCATATCTCATAAATGCAGCATAATTCATTAAATCAGATGCACCTACAGCAGCACTGCCGCAAAATAGATTACTGTCCTTATCAACATCTTTACGGGACTCTCCCGATATAAGTACAGAATTAAAATCCATAGTCCATTCCCAAACTAGACCATGTAAGTCATAGATACCCCAATAGTTTTTAAATGTTGATCCAATAGTATTATTAAAAGATTTTGGTGTTTCGTACCAGTCGAGAATATATTGATTATAGGTTTCTTTTTTTCTTGCATCCGCAGTTTGTTCATCTGCCATAGCTGCATATTCCCATTCATCTACTGTTGGTAATCGTTTACCTAGACATTCGCAGTATTTTTTTGCAGCAAACCAAGAAACATTAGTTATCGGGGCATTAGGATGAAGTTCACATCCTAAGGTATTATCTGTTTCCCAGAGTATTAGGTAGTTTTCATCTGCAAATAATCTTTTTACAGTATTTCGTTTCCATTTGGGATGTTTTTGTATAAATATTGAAAAATCGGTATTTGATACGGGGTAAATGTCTATTAAAAAAGAATTTATCTTTACTGCGGTAGAGTCTACTCCGTATAAAGGAATATAAACTCCTCCTTTAACAGTAACCATATCATGATTTTGTGCAAATAAATTAGTAATTAATGTGCTACAAAGGATAAATATGGATACTGTTTTTAATAAGGAATTCATGCGCTTTTTTTGGATTAGTGAATATTTCTTCTACTCATTACCATGGCAGGGGTAACTTCTTTTTTAGAATTTCCCCAACTATTATATACATACGTAAGTACATTAGAGATTTCTTCATTTGTTAGATCTTGTTTGGTCATTACACTATTATACTTTTCTCCATTTACAGTGATTTCACCTGTTTTTCCATTTAATATAATATCAATAGCTCGATTTAAGTTCTCGTTTAGATAATCAGATTTTGCTAGAGGAGGGAAAGCGTTAGGAATTCCTTGTCCTTCGGCTTGATGACAAGCAAAGCATGTTTGCATATAGGTTGCTTTACCATACTCCATTTTTTCTTCAAAAGTTGTAGCGATTCCTTCTGTATTTACAACACCTTTTTCTATTGGCATTTCTTGTATTCCTCCTCCTTCTGGTTGATAAATACCTTCTTCTTGTTTTCCTGAGTAGATGGTTTTATTTTCATCTCCTTGTACTTTAAGCATTCCGAGAGCACCTTTGTTAAATGCTCTAAAAATAGAATGATCTACGAGAATGAAAGTGCCTGGGACATCTACTTTAAATTCTACTATAGCTGCACCACCAGCGGGAATTAGGGTGGTTTGTACATTTTTGTTAATAAAATTACCTCCTTCAACATATACTGCATCAAATATTTCTCCGATAACATGAAAAGAGGATACTAAGTTAGGGCCGCCATTTCCAACATATAATCTTACAGTTTCTCCTACATTAGCAGTTATAGCATTGTCTCCAGTTAAGGATCCTACTTTGCCATTAAAAACTACATAATCAGCATCTTCATTAACAGCTTTTTTCATATCAAAGGGTTGTAATCCTCTATCACCGTTTCCTCCTTTAGTATAAAAATCACCTTGCATTACGTAGTATTCTTTATCCACATCTGGTAAACCTTCTTCTGGTTCAACCAGAATCAATCCATACATACCGTTAGCTATATGCATACCTACAGGAGCTGTAGCACAGTGATATACGTAGAGACCTGGATTTAATACTTTAAACGAAAATTTAGCTTCATGTCCTGGAGATATAAAAGATGATGTAGCACCTCCTCCTGGTCCTGTAACTGCATGCAGATCTATGTTATGAGGTAGTTTATTGTCAGGATGATTTTTTAAATGAAATTCTATTTCATCACCAATCTTGGTTCGGATAAAACTTCCAGGAACCGTACCTCCAAAAGTCCAGTAAACATATTTTACACCATCTGTCATTTCTCCTTCTTTTTCTAAAATCTCCATGTTTACAATAAGATTTTTAGCTTTTCTTTTTCCAGTGGGTTTAGGAACATTTGGTGGAGAAGTTAATTCAGCAATCATTTTTCTGCTCACAGGAATAGTTTCAGGGCTGTTATAAGCTATCGTTTTATTCTTTTCTTTAGAACAAGATGCTCCAAGTAGCACCAATAACAGTATACTAAAACTTAATATAGGTAAGTTTAATTTTTTGAATTTCGTATTCATTGCTGTAAATAATTAGTAATTAATAATAAAAGACCTTTTTATCTTTTAATCAAAAATATAGATACATGATATATAAAAAAATGACATTTATCATACTTTAGGAGAACTAATATTGAGGTTAGAATTTTTAAATAACAATTTTAAGTATTATTTGGATATTGTATAGTTATAGAAGTAGTATAACCATAAAATTAAGGGAGAGCTATTGGTTTTATAAAAACAACTTGTAATCGATCTAAATTCGACATAAAATATAAGTTTTTATAGAGATTTTAGTAGCCTTATAATGTTTTTTATATTATAAAGTTATACAGATGTATGCCATTTAAAAAAAAAACATGAAGATTCAAAAATTGAAGAGGGGGTATATAGGCATACTTTTTTTATGATAAATGTCATAAAAAAAAGTATGCTTATATAGTATTTTTGTTACGTGATAACATTAATTATGCATAAGTTTGTTACTATATTGTTAGCAACCATTGTATTAACGTATAATATGAGTACGGCTATTATTATTGCTGATTTTTTGGTTAATCAAAAAATAATAGCAAAAACGCTATGTGTACAAAAAGAAGCCCCCAAAGGTTGTAATGGTAAATGCCAACTTAGAAAGAGTTTACGAAAGTATCAAAATAAAAAAAGCACTAAAGGACCAGTACATAATCATAAAAGGATGGCACCAGAGTTTTGTTATATACAACCTATTAATAATTTTGATTTTATACTACTGCCTAAAAGAACTTCTTTAAAAATTATAAATACAATACGCTATACTACGATTTCGAAATACTATGATATAGATATTCCTCCTCCTATTTATGGATAAGTACTTTTAATCCACATTGTGGAGTTTAATTCTCCGAGGCTTGCCTCGAAAACAAAATATATTTTCGGAAGCATACCTCGTGAGTTTGCTCCGAGGTTATTGATTAAAAATATAAGTTTTTAGTGTGTTTTATATTCTTTTGATATTCATAAGACTATGGTTTTTGTTGCCTATACCTAAATTCTAGATTATATATAAAAAGCACAAAATTTTGTGCATAATAAACTTCTTTTTTTTCTATGTAACACGCCTATTTTTTAAAATGATATTAGTAGGTTAATGTCTTGATTAATATGGTGTTGTGTAGGGATTTAATAAATATAAACAAATGAAATTAATATATATATTACCCGTTGTGTTTCTTACCTTTTTTATCTCTTGTTCTTCAGATGATGACAATGATACAACTTCTTTAAATGAAATAGAAAACCTTATAAAAGTTAAAGACATTACTAATGATACACATACTATAGAAATATATACCCAAAATGGAAAATTTTATACAGGGTATAATAATATTAGTATAAGGATAAAAGATAATGTTGAAAAAAAATATATAGAATCAGCTACAATTAGTTGGAGTCCGATGATGCAAATGGAAACTATGAAACATTCTTGCCCTAAATCAGAAGTATCTAAAGTGTCTGATAAAAACACTGTATATAACGGGTTTATTATTTATCAAATGACAGGAATGAATAATACTGGTTGGTCATTAAAAATAACATATATTATAGATAACCAAGAATATGAAGCAGAAGATACTATTATGGTCATGCAAAGTGATAAGCAAAATGTAACTACCATAATGGGGAGTGATGACGTAAAATACATTTTAGCATTACTTGAACCTAGTACACCTAAGATTGCAGTGAATGATATAATAATAGGTCTTTATAAAATGGAAAATATAATGAAGTTTCCTGTTGTAGAAAACTATACTATAGCATTAGACCCTCGTATGCCATCAATGGGAAATCATAGCTCACCAAACAATCAAGATTTAACGTATAGCATTAAAGAACAAATATACAATGGTAAATTATCTTTAACAATGTCGGGATATTGGATGTTGAACCTAAAACTTATTAATGATAAAGGTCTAGTGTTAAAAGGGGAGGATATTACGGATAGTAATACTCAAAGTAGTTTATACCTAGAAATAGAATTTTAACTAATCTTTGAGGTCGAATCTTTTTGTTTCTAGATTAAGGTTCGACCTCATCTTCTTACTTATTAATAAAATGAAAAGGTCAATCGTACTATACAGTTGTATACTTATCTGTGCAATCACTTTTGCTCAGGATCGGTCTACTCAACATAAAGAAACAGATACTCTGGTAACACATCTTGAAGAAATTACAGTAATAGGGAGGCATAAACTTAGTAATTATCGCCAAAAAAAGACACTGTCGAGCATTGATGAATATCTAGAAAAATCAAATCGTGTGACTATGATTAAAAGAGGAAGCTATGCGTGGGAACCAGCATTAAACAATATGACATCAGATCGATTGTCTGTTACTATTGATGGAATGCAAATTTATGGTGCATGCACCGATAAAATGGATCCCGTAACCTCTTATGTAGATGTGTCAAATTTAGAAAAAGTAATTGTTAATTCTGGCCAAGAAGGAACAGAAAATTCTAATTGTATTGGAGGAGGAATAGATTTAAAACTTCCAGAATCCAAATATTATAATTCGGGTTTAAAAAGTAGTTTAGATCTTGGTTATGAAACCAACGGAAATTACAAAACAACCGGAATAGATCTAGAATATTCAGGCAACAAATTTTATATAAGTGCCGATGGAATTTATCGAGAATCTGACAATTATAATGCAGGAGGGGGCAAAGAAATTAAGTATTCTCAATTTGAAAAATATAACTTATCCCTTCAGGTAGGATACAAATTATCGGATACTAAAAACATCGATGCGAATGTAATATGTGATAAAGCAACAGATATTGGTTATCCTGCTTTACCCATGGATGTATCTCTTGCCAAGGCTACAATAGCTTCTATATCATACACACACACTAGTGATACAACTATAATTAAACACTGGGAAACAAAATTATATTTTAATACTATTACTCATATTATGGATGATTCTAAGCGCCCTGATGTCCCTATTCGTATGGATATGCCTGGCTGGAGTGATACTTATGGAATGTATTCTAAAATAAAATCAGGAACCAAAAAACATAAACTTAATGTTAATCTCAATGCGCATTATAATCGTTCCCTAGCAGAAATGACTATGTATCCTAATGATCCTAATGAAAATGATATGTTTATGTACACATGGCCAGACATAAGAACATTGTATACAGGTGTTTATATTAAAGACGAATTCTATATAAACTCTAAAGAAAAGCTAAGCCTGGCTGCACGTATTGGATATCAAAATAACAATATTGAAAAAGACAGTGGTTTAGAAAGTTTACAGATTTTTTATCCAAATATAGGTGCTGGTAAAAACAGATTATTAACTAGTTTTTCTACTAATTATTTGCTGAAACATAAAAAATATGATTTTTCCTTTGGTTTAGGCTATGGAGAAAGAGCTCCTTCTGTAAGCGAAGGATATGGCTTCTTCTTATTTAATAGTTTTGATAATTATGATTATATAGGAAACCCTACTTTAAAAAATGAAAAATCTTTCGAAATAAATTTTGATACCCATTACACTAATAAGCGTTTTAAGATTGAAATAGAGACTTCTTATTTTTATATTTATGATTATATTATTGGTAAAACAGATGCTTCTTTAAGCTCGATGACTATTGGAGCCAATGGTGTTCGGATCTATAGTGCTTTACAACATGCATCAATATTTAATACTTTTTTAAACACATCATTTACAATCATCGAAGCATTATCTTTAAACACTTCTATAGGGTATCATTATGGAAAAGGAAGTGATAAAAATAATTTGCCTTTGATAAGCCCTATTTCTTATGTCGCAGAAATCAATTACTCTTCAAAGAATTTTAATGCAGCATTACAACTAAACGGAAATACGAATCAGGATAATTATAGTATGTTTTATGGAGAAGATCAAACCCCAGCATTTGCAACTTTAAATTTAAACTTGGGGAATACCTTTTTTATCAGAGAAAATAAATTGGTTTTTAAGTATGGGATAGAAAATATTTTAGATACTCATTATTCTACGTATGCCGATTGGAACAATATTCCTCGACAGGGAAGGAATTTTTATATCAATACTTCATTTTTGATTAGATAAATAATAAACTTAGAGTAGGGGATCAATCCGTTTTATTTCTAATTGAAAAAACATCGTCAAATATGATGTTTTTTCAATTAGAAATAAAAACCAATATTCTCTTAATGGATAATCCTGATTTAAACTATAGGTGAGGTTAGTGTTAATTCTAATATATCTTTTATGATAGATTTACCTTTATCGTTATTATACCACATTTGAAGGTTTTTTTTAAAGGTATCATCTATTTTTCCATGCTCTTTTTTGTAGGCTGCTACCAATTCTGTTGCAGCTTTTGATCGAGAACCCCAAGAATTTAAAACGTTATTATGCTGGTCTGCAATAATTAGTTTTGGTATAGACTGGGTTCCATTAGTTAAAAATTGATTCATTAGTACAATATTCTCATCTCTAAGTACTATTTTCAAATCTATATTGGGCATAACTTCTGCTATTTTATTAAGAATAGGAATTGTTTGCGCTCCATCGGCACACCAGCTTTCTATAAGAACCAACCATGTCTGCTTTTTTGATATTTCTTTAAAAGCATTAATATCTTTCTCTGAAAGTATAATAGTTTTATCTAACCGTCTCATTCTACTGGCATTCAGTTTAGTGAGATTTATTCGTGCATCTGTATGCTCTTTTCCAGTTGTTTCTTTCTTGGTAACAAGCTGCTCTATCAGTTTGCTGTATTCATGATATGTAATTCCTTTATCAATACTATTTTTTATAAGTTTATTCATTTTTATGACATTTTAATGTTATGTATTCACTGAAGCCGTGTTGGCCTCATTATCTATATTATAATATCCTCCTCGATTTTCTTTTCTTTGTCTAGATTGACTAATAATCAAGTGTGATATATTAATCATATTTCTTAATTCACATAATGCAGTATTAACTTTTGATTCTCGGTATAACTCATCAACTTCACTATAAATGAGATCTAGACGTTCAATTACTTTTGTTAAACGATTATTGCTTCGCACGATACCCGCATAATCTCGCATCAAGGCTTGTAATTGTTTAAGGTTATGCTGTATTAAAACATGTTCTTTAGGAATAATGGTTCCCTTATCATTCCATTCAGGAATAATATTCTGAGTTGATTTCGGAGGATTTTTTACAAGATGTTTGTAGATGTTATGGGCATATACTAAGGCCTCTAGTAAAGAGTTTGAAGCCAATCTATTTGCTCCGTGTAATCCCGTTCTGGAACACTCTCCACATGCATATAAATTCGAAATAGAAGTTCTTCCTTTATTGTCTACGACAATCCCACCACATAAGTAGTGTGATGCTGGAACTACAGGGATCCAATCTTTTTCTATATTAATATGATGGGTTAAACATTTTTTATAGATGTTAGGAAAATGAGATTTAAAGTTTTTTATATCTAAATGTGTACAATCTAAAAAAACATGTGTGTTTCCTGATTTTTTGAGTTCGTTGTCTATACCTTGTGATACAATATCTCTGGATGCCAATTCTGCTCTATTATCATAATCTAACATAAATCTATAACCTTCTTTATTGCGTAAATATGCTCCAAAACCTCTTACTGCTTCAGAAATTAAAAAAGAAGATTCTTCTTTTGTATCATATAATGCGGTAGGGTGAAATTGGATGAATTCCATATCTTTTATCTGAGCCTTAGCTCTATATGCCATTGCTATACCATCTCCAGTAGCAATAATTGGGTTTGTAGTATGCCCATAAACACGACCTATACCTCCCGAAGCTAATACTGTAGTGTCTGCTTTTATAGTTTTTACCTTTCCTTTTTTTTGATCTAATACATATGCTCCATAACAACAGAGGTTATGCGTATTAGAAATTTTTAGATGATGTTCTGTGATTAAATCTATGGCAAAGTGATGGGTTAACAAGGTTACATTAGGCAGTTGATGAACACGTTGTAATAAAGCTCTTTCTATTTCATATCCTGTTATATCTTTATGGTGTACTACACGATATTCTGAGTGCCCTCCTTCTTTTCCTAGATCTAATTTTCCTTGAGCATTACTGTCAAAGTTAGCTCCCCAGTCTATTAATTCTTTTAACCGTTTAGGACCTTCTTTAATAACCATTTCTACAACTGCTTCATTGCATAATCCATCACCCGCCAAAAGTGTATCATTTATATGTTTTTGAAACGAATCTTCTTTAGCGTCTAATACGACAGCTACTCCTCCCTGTGCATATTTTGTGTTAGATTCATCTTCATTTGCTTTAGTTACTATGGTAATGGTTTTGTTTTTAAATTGTTCTGCTATTTTTACAGCAAAAGTTAATCCTGCTACACCAGAACCGATTACCAAATAATTAGTTTTGAACATAAATTATTATTTAGAAAGTTCGAGCATACGTTCAATAGGTACTAGCGCTCTTTTTCTTATATCTATAGGCACATCGATTTGAGGGCTTTCATGATACAAACAATTATATAGTTTTTGTAAAGTATTTACTTTCATATACCCACATTCACTACAAGCACAAGTATTATCCTCTTCAATAGGAGCAGGGATTAAAATTGTATTGGGGACTTCTTTTTGCATTTTATGTAAGATTCCGGATTCTGTAGCTACTATATATTTTTTTTCAGGATATTTCTTTACATGATTTATCATTCCAGAAGTAGAACCAATATATGTAGCGGTTTTTAAGATATGTTCTTCAGATTCGGGATGAGCAATAATTACTGCATCAGGATGTTGACTATGTAAGTCTAATAGCTTATCAATACAAAAAGCTTCATGAACAATACAACTACCATCCCATAATAACATTTTTCTCCCTGTTTGTTTTATGATATATTTTCCTAAGTTTTTATCTGGAGCAAATATTATCTGTTTGTCTTTAGATATTGATTCTACAATTTTTAAGGCATTAGACGAAGTACAAACAATGTCTGTCATAGCTTTAATCTCTGCACTACAATTAACATAAGTAATCACGACATGATCAGGGTGTTTGTCTATAAATTCTCTGAATAATTCTGGAGGACAAGAATCTGCAAGAGAGCACCCAGCATTGAGATCAGGGAGGACTACTTTTTTTTCAGGACTTAGTATTTTTGCTGTTTCTGCCATAAAATGTACTCCAGCAAAGACAATAATGTCTGCGTTTGTTTCTGCTGCTTTTTGAGATAACCCCAAACTGTCTCCTACATAATCAGCAATTTCTTGTATTTCTGGATTTTGATAATAATGAGCTAAAATAACTGCATTTTTTTCTTCCTTAAGCTTTTTAATTTTTTCCTTTAAATCCACGTTATTTTGTATTTGACTTTATCACAAACATATATGAATTACCAATTAATAAATATGACTTAAATCATAATATAGAGAACTGAAACCTCTGTATTTATAATATTATTTCATAGATTACGGTTTCAATTAAGGATAAAAACATCTTTTTATTATATTTGATACTTATAAATAACATTTTATGCTATCCAATGCTTGTAAATATGCAATACGGTCTCTTCTTTATTTAGGAATACACAGTGATGAATCTAAAAAAATAGGAGCTAAAAAAATTGCAGAAGAACTAGAAACCCCGCAGCCTTTTTTAGCTAAACTATTACGACAACTTGCTACAGCCAAACTTGTTTCTTCTACAAAAGGACCTAATGGCGGTTTTTTTTTAGATCCAAAAAATAGAAAAAAATCAGTTTGGGATATTATAAAAAGTATAGATGGTACAGATAAATTTGATCAATGTTTTCTGGGTTTATCCAAGTGTGATGATAAAAACCCTTGCCCTGTACATGCTACTGTTTCTCCTTTTAAACAAAAACTATTGCGAGATTTTAGAGATAAAACTATTGATAATCTTGTAGAAGAAATAAAGGCAAAAGGAACAGTTATCTCTTTAAAAGATTTTGATACTCTGGATTCCTAACATCTACATCCATTTTCTTATTTTTTTTAAGTAGTTTATATTTATAGGAATTAATCTTCTTGGGTAAATATGACTTATGTCATTAAATAAATTATAGAGCTATCCTACTTTTACCCGCTTATAAAAATAGTAGGATGATAAACGAGCAATTAACAAACCCCAAAAGCATCGTTATTATAGGTGGATCTAATACAATTAGAAAACCTGGAGGAAAAATTGTTAAAAACTGTATTGATGGTGGTTATTTGGGGGAACTACGAATAGTTAACCCTAAAGAAAAACAAGTACAAGGAATCATTTCTTATACTAACGTAAATGATATTCCTAATACAGATTTGGCAATACTAGCTATTCCTGCAAAATATTGTTTGGAAACTATTACTGTCTTAGCAGAACAAAAAAACACGAAGGCTTTTATTATTATTTCTGCTGGTTTTGGTGAGACTAATGAAATAGGAAGCCACATTGAAAAAGAAATTGTCGATATCATTAATAGTGTAAATGGTTGTTTAATTGGTCCTAATTGTATAGGAGTACTGAACAAAAACTATAAAGGTGTTTTTACAACACCGATTCCAGAATATAATTCTAAAGGATGTGATTTAATTTCTGGATCTGGAGCAACTGCTGTTTTTATAATGGAAGCAGGGATGTTACTGGGAGTACCGTTTGCCAATGTATACTCGGTAGGTAATGGAGCACAAACGGGAGTAGAAGATGTATTAGAGTATATGGATATTCATTATAATCCTGATACTGATCCAGCAATAAAACTATTGTATTTAGAAGCTATTAAAGATCCTCAAAAATTACTTAAGCATGCTTCTTCATTAATTAATAAAGGTGTAAAAATTGCAGCTATTAAAGCAGGAAGTACTGCTGAAGGAAGTAGAGCTGCTTCATCTCATACTGGTGCTATTGCTAGTTCTGACATGACAGTAAGGGCACTTTTTAAGAAAGCTGGAATTGTATATTGCAGTAGTAGAGAAGAATTACTAAGTGTAGCTTCCATCTTTAAATATAAAAAACTTACTGGAAAAAATATAGCAATTATTACGCATGCGGGAGGATCAGCGGTTATGCTTGCAGACGTACTGTCTAAAGGAGGTTTGCAAATTCCTACTATAGAAGGAGAAGATGCTAAAAAACTTGAAACGTATCTATATCCAGGTTCATCTGTGAGTAATCCTATCGATTTTCTTGCTACAGGAACAGCAGAACAATTAGGAATTATTATGGATTATTGCGAACATAAATTTGATTTTATCGATGCGATGGTAGTTGTTTTTGGAAGTCCTGGCTTATTTGATGTAGAAAATGTATATAATGTATTAAGTGTTAAACTTGATGTTTGCTCTAAACCTATATTTCCTGTACTTCCTTCTGTAATTAATGCTCATAAAGAAATAAAAACGTTTTTATCCAAAGGGAATATTAATTTTCCAGATGAAGTCGTACTAGGGAAAGCTTTATGCGAAGTTTACAAAACTTCATCTCCTTCATTACAAAATATAGAGCTACCTAAAATAAATACAACAAAAATACGATCTATAATCGATCAAGCTACTGATGGATATTTAACACCAGAAGATACTGCTTTGATTATAGATGCTTCGGGAATTCCCCGATCAATAGAAGTTATTGAAAACTCTAAAGAAAACCTTCTTTCTGAAATATCACAAATATCTTTTCCTATAGTGATGAAAGTCGTAGGTCCTTTGCATAAATCGGATACACAAGGGGTTATTCTTAATGTGAATACCATAGAAGAGGTTTCTAAGAATTTTGATGTATTAATGGATATCAAAGGAGCTATAGCTGTTATGGTGCAACCCATGTTATCTGGCTTAGAATTATTTGTGGGAGTTAAAAAAGAACCTAGATTTAATCACACTATTTTATGTGGTTTAGGAGGTATTTTTATTGAAATTCTAAATGATGTAGCTGCTGCATTAAGCCCTATATCTGATATAGAAGCTCAAAAAATGATTCGATCTTTAAGAGGGTATGAATTATTACAAGGCAGTCGCGGAAAAGATGGAATTAATGAAATTCAATTTATAGAAATTATACAACGTCTGTCTGCTTTGGTAGAAACAGCTCCAGAAATTACAGAAATGGATATCAATCCTTTAATAGGAACAAAAGATGCTATTACTGCTGTAGACGTGCGTATCAAAATTGAAAAAATATAGAAATGATGCCCAAACACATGTGTTTTCTTTATAACTACTTACATCTCTAAGTATAAAATATTTCAAGTTTAATATTATGACAACATCAGGAAAAATAGAGTTAATGGCTCCTGCAGGTAATTTTGAATCTCTACAAGCGGCAATAGATAATGGAGCTGACTCTATATATTTTGGAGTAGAGCAACTAAACATGCGTGCTCGTGCAAGTATTAATTTTACTATTGATGATTTAACTGAAATTACTAAAAGGTGTGCAAAAAAAAATATTCGCACCTACCTTACTCTTAATACGATTATCTACGATCACGATCTGTCTATTATAAAAACATTACTTAATGCTGCTAAGGAGGCTAATGTAACGGCTGTAATTGCTATGGATCAAGCAGTTATATCATATGCTCGACAGATTGATATGGAGATTCATATCTCTACACAAATTAACATCACTAATATTGAAACGGTTCGTTTTTATGCCATGTTTGCAGATACCATGGTGATGAGTAGAGAACTTAGTTTGCGCCAAGTAAAAAAGATGACAGAGCAGATTGAAAAAGAGCAAATCAAAGGACCATCTGGTAATTTGGTAGAGATCGAGATTTTTGGACATGGTGCTTTATGTATGGCAGTATCCGGAAAATGTTACTTGAGTCTTCATTCGCATAACTCATCGGCTAACAGAGGAGCTTGCAAACAAAACTGTAGAAAAAAATATACTGTAATCGATCAGGATTCTGGTTTTGAAATAGAGGTAGATAATGAATATCTAATGTCTCCAAAGGATCTATGTACATTAGATTTTCTAGATCAGGTAATCGATACAGGTGTTAAAGTATTAAAAATAGAAGGTAGAGGGAGAGCTCCAGAATATGTTGCTACCGTAATCAAAACGTATAGAGAAGCCATTGATGCCTATTATGAAAAGGCATTTACAAAAGAAAAGATTCTTGATTGGATGGATCAGTTAAAGAAGGTATATAATCGAGGTTTCTGGAGTGGGTATTATTTAGGGCAAAAACTTGGAGAGTGGAGTGATGTTGATGGCTCTAAAGCGACTCAAAAGAAAGTATATATAGGAAAAGGGCAGCATTATTTTCCGAAAAATAAAATAGGAGAATTTAAAATTGAAGCGTATGACGTATCTATTGGAGATACCATACTAATTACAGGTCCAACCACAGGTACTAAGGAGTTTGAGCTTACAGAAATGTTTGTAAATAATGAGCCACTAAAAAAAGCTAAAAAAGGAGACTCTTGTACTATACCATTAGATTTTAGAATTCGGTTATCAGATAAATTGTACAAAATTGTAAAGAATCAGTAATACATGGTAGTAGTAACATTGCAACGTAGTAAATGTATTGGGTGTAATTATTGTGTTGAACTCGCTCCAGAGCAGTTTCAGATGTCTAAAAAAGATGGAAAAACGGTCTTATTGCATGCTACTGAAAAGAAAGGTTTTTTTACTACAAAATCGGCAGATAATACTATTCTAGATGCATGTGAACAAGCTACAAAAGCGTGCCCTGTTAAAATTATAACTACCAAAATGGTTTAACCTAGTTTTTGTCTTAATTATTACCCCATTTCTCAAACAAGCCTTCTATTTTGATTAGATTATTAAAACTACGATTAACAAGATAGTCAAGTAGCAAATTACCGCAGATTTCCAAAATATATGCGCTTTTTTTAAATCCATAAAATAAAATGACACACCTATAAATTTTAATGCAGATAGTAACAGAATTATGGAAGGAATATTATTATCTGCTACGCTATAGGTTAATCCTGAAACAATAGTTAGAACTATTAAAAGTACGTAAGTAATAATTATATGTTTTTTCATTTGCTGTATTTTTTTTAGAGCTATAGATTTCAATTCATGATATCAAAAAAACAAATAAATGACAGGAAAGATTAGCAGCCATATCAAATCACACATATGCCAAAATGTAGCGCTTGATTCGAAATCTTCAATACTTGTTTTTTCCTTAACTAATCCAAAATATGTAGACCCCAATATTACTAACCCAACTATAATATGTATGACATGAAATAAGGTGAGCAACCAGTAAAATGTAAAAAATAAGTTATAATTAATACTTTGACCTATGTCTATTTTTGCTTTGTACTCAATGGTTTTTACTATTAAAAACAACATTCCAAATAACATTGTAATTAATAAGAATTTTTTTGACTTTTGTTTATTACCTGTTTTTAAATAAAGAACAGAAATAGCCATACAAAAACCACTTGTTAATAAAATAATTGTATTGATAACTCCATAAACTGGATTTAATAATAATCTCGATTCATGAAAAAGGTTTGGTTCTTGTTTACCGCAATAAACCATAGCCACTATACCCATTCCAAAAGTTATTAGTTCTAAAAAGATAATGATCCACATAAGGATTCCTCCTGGGGGGAAGTATATATTCTTAGCATCTATTTGTTGTATATTCATTTTTTTTTTTATTTCTTGATGGATCAATATATATTAGTTTATTCTCAATCCAGTAGTTGCTTTTATATGGAAACTAGTTGAAAATTAAGCCGTTTTTAAGTTTGATATTTTATTTTTTCGTACAATTTTACCAACGATTGTAAAAGCTCTATAGGTGTTGTAAGAATTTGATAATGATTATGTCCAAACATTTGTGGTAAATAGTATTTTGCCTGAGCTTCTATAGCTAATGCATACGAGTTTATCTGTCTTTGATTTAGCTCTCTTAAAGCCTGTTTTACATCATTTATTCCATATTTACCCTCATACTTATCAAAATCATTAGGTTTTCCGTCAGAAATAAGAATAACCCATTTATTTTTGGTGTCTCGTTGATCTAGTAACGTTCCTGAATGTCTAAGTGCGGCACCAATTCGAGTATAACCACAAGGGGATATTGACCCTATTTTAAATTTAGCTTTATTCCAATCTTCATCAAATCCTTTTAGTGTGATATAGGTTGAATAGTTTCTGGTTTTAGAATAAAAGCACTGTATAGAGAAATCCACATTAAATTCTTCCAGAATTTCTCCGAAAATAATAGATACTTGTTTTTCTACATCAATAACCTTATTTCCAGCAGCATATCCATCACTAGATAAACTAATATCTAATAAAATTAGAATAGAGATATCTTTTTCTTTTTTTCGTTTGGATAAATAAATTTTATCTGATGGGGTGTGTCCCGAATGTACATCAGTAAATAGGTCGGTAACCATATCTAAATCAAACTCTTCTCCCTGAATCTGTCTACGATGTTGTTGATATTTATTATTTACCGAAGCTAATATTTTACGTAAGCTTGTTAATGTTGAAGCATTTTTATGTATAGTTTTTTTGTAATATGCTACATCTGTTTCTATTTGATTTTTAGGATATACCTTACAAAAATCAGGTTTGTATACACGTTTAGAAAAATTCCATTCATCATAAGTTACATGATATCCCTTGGTATTGGTTTCTATACTTTCAGAAATTGTAGTGTTTTCTACAAAATCAGCTTGGTATATAGAGTGTGTAGGATCATCTACCCGAACAGTATGTTTCATTGTAAGTTCTTCTAATGCATTAGCATGCTCTTCTATATCATCATCTCCATCAAAATCACGCCACCCACTTTCATACTCTTCTGCGGTTTCTACTTTTTCAAAATTATGAGTGAGTACATAATCTTCCTGAGTTTTTTTATCTACTTCTATATTTATAATCTCTTCTACAGCATTAGCTTTTATAACAGTCTGTATTTCATTTTGAATAGCCTCTTGTGCTTTTTCTGAAAAATTCTTTAGTACTTTTTTGGAGGTTAACAATACATCATTGCACATCCATTTACCATATATAAAAGTATAATCTACCTGATTTTCTTTGGATGGTATTGCTTCAAAATGTGCTTTCAATTTATGATATATCTTTTCTGTAAAAGGAAATTGATTTTTAGCTTCAGAGAGGATTTGATTAGATGTTTCTCTAGATTTATTTCGGGCATCTTCTAATGTGTATTCATCTGTAGGTATAAAATTGAATCTTAAATTTTTCTGAATAGACAAATACACAATTCTAAACAGGTAAAACAACACATTTTCTTCTATAGTTACAAATTCTGAAAAATGAGTAGGTAAGAAATAGTTATTATTTTTGTATCCTCCTTCTCTCTCTGCTTCAAAAATCTCTATTGTTTCTCCTGTAATAGCACGAGCCAGAATAGTTAATCGAGGTTTTATATCTTCTAATTTAACAAGATGTAATATTTTTTTCTGCGACTTTTTTTTTCTAATTTTAAGAAAGTTAACTATTTTGCTATATAGATATTCGTCTGGTTCAAACATAGAAATTAGTTATATCATTAAATCACACAAATCAGTTAATGCATTTGTTATTTCCAAATCGTCTGTAAGTGGTTCTACAACAGCAACTTTAACAGAAAGGCGTTTTGGTAATCCAGAGTGTATTAATTTTGCAGCATCTACTAGTAGTCTTGTAGAAACTGTTTCTGTCAATCCTAATTCGGTAAGATTTCTTATTTTAGTTGCAATATGTACCAGTTTTTTTGCTAATGCCTCTTCTATGCCTGTTTCATTTTCTATAATCTCTGATTCGATTTGTGGAGATGGATATTGAAATGATATTGCAATAAATCGTTGTCTGGTAGATGGTTTTAATTCTTTGAACCCTTTTTGATATCCTGGATTGAAGGATGCAACCAAGATAAAGTCTTGATGTGCTTTTATGTTTTTTCCCAATTTATCTATAAATAATTCTCTTCTATGATCTGTTAATGAATGAATTGCTACTATTACATCTGGTCTTGCTTCAGCAATTTCGTCTAAATAAATAATAGCACCTTCTTTTACCGCTTTTGTTAAAGGGCCATTTATCCATATTGTTTCTGCTCCTTTAATAATATAACGCCCTATCAGATCTGTAGATGAGGTTTCTTCATGACAAGAAATTGTGATTAGTTTTTTTTCTAATTTATATGCTATATATTCAACAAATCTTGTTTTTCCAGTTCCTGTAGGGCCTTTTAAAAGTATTGGGAGTTTGTTTTTATAAGCATGTTCAAAAACCTCTATCTCTTTTGCGATAGGTCTGTAAAATGGTTTTTGAGGTGTTATTTTAATAGTTGTTTTTGATACTATTGTTTTGTTACCATTAATAGGGGAGGTATGTCTTGATAAATTGCTCATGATATTGATGTTTTCTTAATTAAAGAAGGCCTAAAAAGATAGTATTAGTGATAAATAAAAAGCACCAGATTATTAACTATATTAACTGTTTTATCACTTTAACTTTGATATGTAAACTACACCTCTTGAGGCAAAGAGAATATAGATACATGTTCATTACTTTTTAGACCTTTCATTATATATTTTTGCTATTAATCTTCAAGAATTACCATAGCTTCGTCATTTGGACGGCCATGTTTTATGAAATCAATTATATATAATATGATTCCTGTAGTAAATAAAGTTGCACAAAGGATTAGTACTACAAAATGAATACTAATCTCTTTTTGTACAGCCATAAATTCCATTTTAAATTTACGTTCTAAATATACCTGAGCAACACCAGCGACACCAAAAGCTACTGTCATGCCTATCATTCCTATATTTGCAATCCAGAATGAAGCTCTACCTCTTGCACTATTGTATAGTTTTCTTCCTGTTAAATTAGGTAGAGAATAACTAATAATAGCGAGTACTATCATTGCATATGCTCCCCAAAAGGCAAGGTGGCCATGCATAGCAGTAACTAAGGTTCCGTGAGTATATAGATTAGTTTGTGGTAATGTATGTGCAAAACCTAGTAGTCCTGCCCCTACAAATGAAACAATCGCTGATCCTATAGTCCAGAATAAAGCTATAGTATTAGGGTGTTTTTTTTCTCCTTTTCGATACATATTTACAGCAAAAAGTGCCATTGCTAAGAAAGCTAAAGGTTCTAATGCTGAAAATATACCTCCTACAATTAACCATATTTTATTAACTCCAATATAATAGTAATGATGTCCTGTGCCTAATACTCCAGATAGGAAAGTTAATCCTACAATTACATAGAGCCATTTTTCAATAACTTCTCGATCTACTCCTGTAAGCTTAATTAGTAAGAAAGAAAGGATACCTCCCATGATCAACTCCCATACACCTTCTACCCATAAATGAACCACCCACCAGCGAAAAAAGGAGTCCGTAACTTGGCTATCAAATGGTAACATCCCAGGTAAGTATAACAATGCAGCAAATAGTAATCCCATAGAGAGAACCAATGCAGTGGTCGTTCGTCGTTTTCCTTTAAAAAGAGTTGCTAGTATTAACCCTAAGAATAATAATACATTAATAACAACCAAGAAATCTAATTGCCTGGGTATTTCTAAAAATTTACGTCCTTCCCACCAATTAAAATGATATCCAATTATAGCTGTCACTCCAACTAAAGCAAGTGAAATTAGCTGTATATAGGCAAGTTTTACATTAACTAGTTCGTGCTGGGCTTCCTCTGGTATAATATAATATGCAGCTCCCATAAAACCAGATAATAACCAAACTACTAATAAATTAGTATGAACTGCTCGTGCTGTGTTAAAAGGAATAAACTCATGTAGCCCATCCATTCCAATACGAGCAAAGCCCATAATAAATCCATAGATAATTTGTAAGATTAATAATAGCATGGATAGCGCAAAAAACCAATAAGCTACTTTTTGAGATTTATATTTCATAATTATTTATGCTTTTTTAATTAATTAATCTTTGTCTTTTGCTAAGGGTGACACAACTGTTTCAAAACCGTTAAGATCAATATCGTCTATCCAATCAAAAAAGGCTATTATATCATCAGCATCCTCTTTAGAAAAACCATAAGCAACCATTTTTCTCTCATTTGGAGCCCAAGGAACAGGTGTCATTAATACAGCTCTTACATATCCTTCTCCTCTACGATCCAGAACTTTAGTTAACTCAGGAGCATAGTAACCACCTTCTCCTAAAAGAGTATGACACCCCATACAATTATTGGTTTCCCATAGGTATTTGCCGCGTACTACTTGTTCTGTTATATTAGTATAATTTGATTGATCTTGTTCTTCACTAAAAGAGTAGATAGTCAATCCAATAAAAGCCAAAAAAGTGACTAATGTTCCTCCTAAAAAGAAATTACGTGCTTGTTTTTTAGATAACATAGTTATTTTAATTTTAATTAACTATAAAAAGACCTTTTTATCTTTATTTAAACAAATATATAAGAGTATTATTTTATGAAATATGATTTATATCATATTTTAATATTTATCATAAGAGTATTACTTCTTAACTTCAAACTTAGAATTAAGATTTGTATAATCTTGTTTTTGTAGATTTTTTAAAGTTTTACTTCTTTTGTTTGTTAAAGTATTTTTAGGTTGCTTTTTATGATAATATCTAAGATCATGTTCTTGTTGACGTCCAGAACTAAAACTGGATACTCTTTTTAAATAACCAATTACTCGTGTTGCATGATCTACATTTTTTGATTTACAATTTGTGCATATATACATGGTCTGTTTATTTATATACTCACAATCATTACAAATTGTAATTTTAATATTAAAACAAAAATAATTACAACCTGCGTTTGCTGTAGCATGTATCAATTTTATAAAACCTTCTTTATTAGGAGTTTCTTCAAGATTAAGATGTAAAGCAGAGCCACCATCTAAATATTGTATGATTTCTTTGCCATGTAATAATATTTTATCTAATGTGTTTGTCTGTAGATCTTCTACTACATAAAAGTATGAATTATAGCAATCTCTTGGCACGTATAACCCATCTTCTTTATCCCATTTTGCATTTTTTACTCCTAGATTTTCAGCAGGAACAAATTCTGTATTAAACATATACCCATAGATTTGTTTTCCTCTTTTATTTTCTTCATAAATTGATTTGAGGTATTTATTTACAAAATTCTTATATTTTGTGTTATTTCTTACTTCTATGCCTTGGCTTTCGGCAGCTTCTACCATTCCATTAATTCCAACTGTTAAAAATTGTTTATCTAATGATATGAATCCTGCATTATATACGGGTAGTAGATCTGATGTTTGATATTCTTCTATTAGCTTTCTATAGGCTACCTGATACTTGTGTACTTTTCGGACTTCTTCGATAACGTTTGCTTCTTTTTGTATTAACCGGTTCATATTAAGAGTGATTACATTTATAGAGCCTGTAGCTACACCGCCAGCACCTAGGGAATAACTAAAGGTGTTGTCGCTAATTTCATTACGTAATCGGCAGCAGGATGCCAAACTATCAGCATTTTCGGATTGGTAAATAAAAAAAGAATTTCCTTCACTTAACTCTTGCGCACACATTTTTGTAAATTCGGTATCTACAGGTTTTCCGTTTTTTACAAGCATTGCAGCCGTTACTACAGGAAAAGTGAGTATTGCTTTATTGCGTTCTTCATTAAACCATTTCATAAAAAATACTTGTAACTTTTTCACACTTTCCCATTGTGGTCTGGTCATATTTGGAAATACAAAATCGTTAAACATGCTTGTAAAATAAGCTTCATCATATAAAGAAATATTCCAGAATACGGATTGGTATCCTCTGGCAGCAGCAGGTTGGTTAATAGCGTATACGACATGTTGTAAATGGTTAGCTATTAGTTTTTTATTGGTTTCAAGGTAATGTACCCCATAGTCCTTAGTAGCAAAATGGTCAAAATACATTAAAAACTCTACCGTAGCCAGTGCTCCTGCAAATTGCGAACTTATTGCAAAAACAAGATTTACAAATTCTCCACAAAAACTCTCTAAATGCTGTGGAGCCTTGCTTTCTCCTCCCAACTTGGTAAGCCCATCAAACAAAAAGGGGTACATACTAATGGAAACACAATAAGGCTTCAGAGAAGTTTCATCATGTACGTATATTTCATGTTCTTCTATTTGTCGGGTGTATTCATTGGCTAAATCTTCGCCAAAAAGCGAAGCTATTTTTCGTTTTACCAAAGCCCTATTTACTTGAATATTAATATCCTTATTCAACTCTGCTTCCATGGTTGCAATATTCTTGGATGTTACATTTGCATTGGCATCAACTTTAGATCCATCTGCGGCATTATTTGAGTGGATATAATCATCTATGAAATGAATTTTTTTATTTACTTGTTCATCTGTTAATCGTATCATGTATTTTAATTTTTAATAAATAGATAATTGAGTATTTTATTGGTTTTTACTTCTATAAATTTTTGGTTAGTTTTTTTGTTTTCTAATCCCCCTAATGATGGATTCCATTTTCCTGTTTTGATCCATGTAAGTTCAGCTAGCAATTCTATAGATACTTGATCTTCTCCTGTATATAGACAGGTTTTATAATTCCTCTTTTTTGATAATTTCAGAAAAACTATCAATTCTTCATTATGCCATTCCCCGCCCATAAAAAGTACGCAGGTCGCTAGGTTTGCATATTGTTTAAGTAAAGTTTCAAATAAACTTACAGTAAGTAATGAACCACTATTTTTTTTCCATAAATAAGGAGAATGACAACCTTTACATCGAATTGTGCATCCTGAAATAGAAAAACAAAGACTTATTTCTCCGGGAACTTCCTGAAACACGATTTGAAAGCTATAATAATACATTATTAATAATAATAAAAGATCTTTTTATCTTTTATAAAAATACTAACTATTGTTTTTTATATAATGAAATCCAGATTGAGTTATTAAGTATGTTATTAACAATTCTATAATAAAAAGTAATAGCTAATTTTAGCTAAATCTTAAAAAAAATGTAATTGGATGTAAGAGTTTTGATTTTAAGGTATCGCAAAAGCAAGATATATAGTGCTTAAAGTGTTGTGTGTAAATAAAATTACTAAAAGATTTTATTCAATAAATGTTTTTTTATTATCTATGAACCAGCTTGGTAGAGTTTGTCTGTATAGGTTATGATTTATTAATATTTTTTATAAGAACTGGATAAAACAATTTACTAAAACATTACTAAAAAGAGAGTGTTTTAATTTTTAAAACACTCTCTTTTTTTAGTAATTATTTCTAAAAAAACATTAGAAAAGAGATCATTTATTATAATATAGATTTTCTATACTCTTCTGGTGTATTTCTAGTTTGATTTTTGAAAAAAGTAGAAAAATAAGAAACATTTTTAAAACCAAGCTCCATAGCTATTTCACTAACCGAATAACTAGTATGATACAGTAATCTTTGGGCTTCTATACATAAATGATTTCTAATAAAAGTTCCTGCGGTTTTACCTGCTTCTTGTTTACAAATCTTATTTAAATGATTTGTGGTAATATTTAATAGAAAAGCATATTCAGATGGAGCTTTTTTGTTTTTATAATGAATCTCTATTAATTTCTGAAATGCAGAAATCCTGCTTTTTCCTAAAGTATTTCGTTCTATTGTTTTTTCTGGTCGATGACTTCGTTCAAATTCAAACAATATAATGTTTAGATACGACCGTAAAGCTTTCTTTGTATGTTTTGCATAATAAATATATTCTTTATATAATAAATCCATAATATGTATCCATTTTTCCTGTTGACTATTTTCAAAAGTTATAGAAGGGATCGTATGATCCTTTATAAAGGAAAATTCATTGAGCACATTATTATTATATCTTAAAGAAAAAAAATCTTCTGTAAAACATATAACCTTTCCTTTTGCATTATCATCAATTCTAATACTACTTACACTACCAGGTTTAATAATCAATATTTGTTTTGAATCTACAGGAATAGTAAATTCATCAATTACTACAGATCCCGAGGCTTTTTCTATATATATGATAGAATAAAAATCTTGGATATGTGGTAGCTTTAATTTAGGAAATTGCTCTATAATATCATATAATTCACAGATACAAAAATCGTCAATATTGCTATCGAAAAACCCAATAGTGCAAGCCATAAGACCTCTGGTTTGCATTTTAATATATTTAGGTTTATGTTAATAATAAGTAGTATATATAAACAAAAGAAAGTATACGTCGAGGAGGATGAAATACAAAAGTTTTATAGAAATAATTATAAAGTGAATTAAAAGATATAATTTCTCCTGTTTTTATAGACTGTAAATAAAGAGTTGACTGTGCTTTCATAGGAATAAATAAAAAAGCTTCAATTTCTATTTCCTTACAGTTAGGTATTTGTTTAGAAGAAGTGTTTTTTCTATATTTTTCAAACCTGGAAGACAGTATACATTTTCCATGGCAATCAGAAATCTTATCAAATCGATTTACACATTCATTTTTAGAAATATAGTCTTGATTGATATAAAAATCAATTAATATCCACATATTAAATGCAATCTGATTTAAAAACAGGAGACAAAAAAACATGGATATCAGTTTTGTCATTTTTATTAATAATTAAGAGATACATTTATATATTAACAATAACTAATAATATCTTCTATTGAACATCCAAGGTAAATACTTTCTTCTTTTTAAAACAGTTTCTAAACATAAATTTAAGCTATTTAATAAAGGATTGATTGGTTTTTGAAAAACATTCCCTTTTTTATGATATTCTTAGATTGATTATCGAGAAATATTTCTTTTTTTTTAGAATGATTAGCTCATCATATAATAAGAAATTTACCATAGAAAACAAATCATATTTTATAGTAATGAATCATGATGAGGTAATAAAAAAGACTTTGGCAGACACTACTGTTTTATTGTCTAAATCTTATAAGGATAAAACAGCAATTATAGCTCAGGATATATCTTTAACTTATTTAGAATTTGATCAACATACCAATCAAATTGCTAATGGATTGTTGAAAGAGGGGATTAAACCAGAGGCTCGCATTGTTTTTTTAGGAAAAGATACTCATATTAATTATGAAGTTTTATATGGGTGTGCAAAAGCAAAAGCAGTTCTTGTGCCTATTAATTGGCGATTGAGCCCCCAAGAGATTTTAACCATTATAGAGGATGCAGAAGCAGAAATCCTTTTTGTAGATCAAGCGTTTTATGCAATCATCTCACAGATAGAACAACAACTTATAGGTCTTACTAAAATTATAGGGTATAACAAACCACATTCTTCTTGGAGTGATTACACACAATGGAGATCTGTACAAGAAAAGACACCTCCTAATCTGTTATATGATACAGAGGACGTTGTGTTACAAATGTATACTAGTGGCACTACAGGAAAACCAAAAGGAGTTCAATTATCAAACGATAGTTTTTTTAGACTTCTGGATACTATGCAATCAAAACATAATGACTTATGGATGGATATTAATGGTACTGATATCCTTTTACATTGTGTCCCCTTTTTTCATATAGGAGGTTTGTGGTGGGGAGTTCAAAGTTTAATTGCAGGAGCAACCCTCATAATGCAAGAAACATTTATAGCATGGCAAGCGCTCGAGTATATAGAAAAATATAAGATTACTAAAATGGCAATGGTTCCAGCAATGTTGCAGTTTATGCTATCAGAGCCCAATTCTGATATAGCAGACCTATCGTCATTAAAAGGTTTTCTTTATGGAGGTTCGCCAATTAACCCTCCGCTTATGCGTCGTGCAATAGGAATCTTGAATTGTGATTTCTATCAGATTTATGGCATGACAGAAACAGGTAATATGGCAGTTTGTTTAAGACCAGAGGATCATATTGATATCAGCAAAGATTGTATAAAAGCTGCAGGAAAACCATTACCTGGAGTAGTAATAAAAGTAGTCACTCCCGATTTTATAGATGTGCCATTAGGTACTATTGGTGAGATATGTATACAATCTCCTTCTAATATGGTTGGTTACTGGAAAAGAGAAGAAGCTACAAAAAATACATTAATAGATGGGTGGATACGCACTGGCGATGCTGGGTATATTGATGCAGATGGATATGTATATATCTGTGATCGTATTAAAGATATGATCATTTGTTCAGGAGAAAATATATACCCTGCAGAAATAGAAGCTGTATTGAGTGAGCATTCGGCAATAGAAGAAATAGCTGTTATCGGAATCCCTGATGAACGTTGGGGAGAAACAGCTAAAGCTTTTATAGTTCTTAATGCTGGGTACTCCCTCAAAAAACGTGAATTAATAAACTATGCCAGAGGAAAAATAGCAGATTATAAAATTCCACAATCTATAGAGATTGTAGAGGCATTGCCTAGGAATTCTAGTGGAAAAATCATGAAACGTGTATTACGAGAGCCCTATTGGGAAAAAAAAGAACGATTAGTAAATTAATAACCTATTAAAAACTTTATGGAAACCACACAAAAAATTAATATTAAAGAGGCGAAACCTAATGAGATAGGTGGAATTATTACTGGAATAGATATAAGAGATTTATCACCAGAAAGCGAAGAGATTATAGAAATAAGAAGAGCTATTTACAGAAACAAATTAGTGGTAATTAGGAATCAGGATTTTACCCCATCACAGTATGTAGATTTTACAAAAAAGCTAGGAACTCCTCAGGTCTATTTTCAAAAAAATTATCATCATCCTGATTTTCCAGAAATTTTTGTATCCTCTAATGTAAATAAAGAAGGGGAGAAGGTAGGAGTTGCAGGAACAGGACATTATTGGCATACAGACTGTCAGTTTGAACAAAATCCTTTGTCATTCACGTCTATTACCCCTATAATTATTCCAAAAACAATAAGAGAAACACGTTATATTAATATGCATCAAGTATATAATAACCTTCCTGATCATCTCAAAGAATTTGTAAAAGATGCGACTCTTATTCATGGAGGAAATAACAGATATAAAGTAACGCCAGAGGATATCGATAAATCAATACAACAGCTTATCGATAAAATGAACGAAATGGTTCCTTTTGTAAAACATCCTGCTGTAATTGAGCACCCCGTAACAGGAGATAAAATACTATATGCAAGTAGAGGTTTTACCATGAAATTTGATGGGATTTCTTATGAAGAAAATCAAAAAATATTAAATGAATTATTTGATTTTATAGAGAAAAAAGAACATATACATGCTCACTCATGGGAAAAAGGAGATCTTATTATTTGGGATAATAGATATTTATTACACATGTCATCGCCTCTTGCTGCTGGAGATAAAAGCAAAAGTTACCGTATTGGGATTTATGATGATCAACCTTTTTATGTAGGACTGTAAACATAATATGTCTATGAAAACGATAGCCCAAAAAAAACCAAGCCAAATCACAATAGATGATGGGTTTGTTAAAAAAATACTGCGCCCCTATAGAGAAGATACAAGTTATCTAAAAAAAGCAGTTTTTGAATATGATAAGGATTCTAACGAATATCCGATCGTAAAAGGAGATTTTGAGATTAAAGAGTCTTGTTATATTGATGATACAGGTCATTTTAATGCTGTAGAATTTAATATTTGCTTTAACCAAATAGGGTATACGTATCTTGGATATTCTATTAAAGAAGGGTTGATTCCTGAACTAGAAGGGTTTTCTAAAAACAATGGCAATGAGTTTTTTGAAAAACAATTATCACATTTCCTAATTGTAAATATTCAATCATCTTATAAAAGACCTATTAATTCGGATCAATTTTATGGAGAGGTTGGGATTAAGACTATTACCAAAAAAGCGAGTTGTACATTCATTATAATGTCTTGTAAATATTATGATGATGATGGTGGTAGATCCTTTGGCGAGATTACATTAGCAATTTTAAATCCTTAGAAAACAAAATTTTATAAACAAAAAATGAATAGTAGTATTAATCTGATACTACTATTCATTTTTGATTGAGCATAATACTTATTCTTTTTATTCTGTAAAAAAATGGCTATATATCCTATTATTGAAAAACTTAGAAACAGTAAAATAACATCAAGAGTAGATGTGTTTACAGAGTATATACAAATATTACTAGCTGAATTTTTGGAATTCGATGATAAAAACGAAATAGCAATTGATCAAGATTTTGTAGAATTAGGAATAAGTTCTATGGAAGCAGTAAATTTTAAAATACATCTAGAAACGGAGCTAGAATGTTCTTTAAAAACTACTTTATTTTTTGATTATCCCACATTAGATCTTTTAGTTCATTATATACTAAAAGATGTTTTAATACTTGATATTGAAGAGTCTGAGACAGAAAAAAAACCACTTCAAGAAAAACAAAACTCATCAATTGTATTAGAAAAAGACGAAGACCAGATTGTTATTATTGCAATGGATAGTATGTTTCCAGAGGCAATGAATCCTAATGAATTGTGGCAAAAATCTATTACAAATCAAAACATAGATCAAGATGCGATAAATGAATCATTTTTGTTTAATGAATTTCCTGTCATAACATATCAAGAACAATTGTCATCCTTAGGGATAACCGAAGAGGTATTTATAAAAATGCCTAAACAACAAAAAATAGCCTACACTACAATTAGTAATGCTATAAATGCATATGCTATTTCTTTAGATGAATTAATTGCATCAAAAACAGGAGTGTTTTTTGTATCTGATAGAGGAATAGAAGATCTTTCTGTAAATACTCCATATCAAATACCATTATCCAATGAGATCTCATTTAGATTAAACCTTAATGGCCCTAGTGAAATTATTAATACATTTTGTACCAGTATCTATGTGGCTATGCACAGAGCAATACAGAGTATACAAGCAGAAGAATGTGAGCAAGCAATTATAGGGGGAGTAAATATAATTTCTAAAAAAACATTCCAAATTCAAGCAAATCAAAAGGTATATAACGATTTGTTAAGTTATAATAATAAAATGCTTAGTTTTAGTGATGAGGCAAATGGATTTGTAAGAAGCGAAGGAGCGGGAGCAATGATATTAACAACATTGTCCAAAGCATTAAAAAACAATGCTAATATCCTAGCAATTGTAAAAGCCACAACTGTTGCGCATGGAGGAAAAAACTTTTCTATGGAAGCTCCAAAAGCAATAGGAATAAAAAATACCATTACATCATGTATTCAAAAATCTAATATAGAAGTAGATACGATAGATTATATAGAGGCACATGGTATTGCAAATCCTCTTGCTGATGCTATTGAATTATCTTCAATACATGATAGTTATACCTCGTTTAGCAATCAACAAGATAAAAAATGGCATATCAGTACCGTAAAACCTGTAGTAGGTCATCCCGAGTTAGTCTCAGGACTAGCTTCGTTAGTAAAAGCAATAAAAGCATTTGAGTATGAAATGATTCCTGGGGTAAAGAACCTGCAAACTATAAATACGGAGATCCCTACAGATAGTAATTTATCAATTCAAAAAGAAACAATCCCGTGGAAAAAAACTCCTTACCCAAAACGTGTAGCGCTCAATAGCTATGCGATTGGAGGGGTAAATGCACATGTGATTTTAGAAAAATACAATAATATAACGATTAATAAGCAAGCAGAATTACTAGAAAAAAATATAAAAAAACCTGAAAAAGCGATAATCTCCTCAGAAAAAGTAGATAAAACGATTATATCCAATACCTTATTAGAAGTTTTTAATTTGGAATTAGAAAAACTAGACCTCTCTATTTCTCCTATGGAGTATGGTTTTGATTCTATAAAGATGATACAATTCATTAGACGAATAAATGAAAAACTTTGGATAGATATAAAAATAGGCGAAGCATTGGGAGTAAATAGTTTTGAAGATTTTTTTCAATTAATAGCAACAAAGAAACAAGTAACTCCATCAAACCTAGAAACTATACCTACTGAGTTAAGCATGTCTCATGATTTTTCTCATAAAGTGACCTTGTTTCAAAAAGGACTTTGGTTAGTTCACGAGTTAGACCCCTCATCAAGTACTTATAATTTACCGATTATCTTTTTAATAAAAAAAGATATCCAATCCAATATCGTATTACAAGCCTTAGCTTTTTTATTAGAAAAGCATCCTGTTTTGAGAGTGTATTTTCAAAATGAAAATGAACAGGTTATTCAAAAAATACATCCGATATCTCACTGTTTAGATATCGATCAAAGTACCTTTACAAGCACACCCGAAGAAGAATTTAAGAAATTAACAAGAATACCTTTTGATTTAGAACAAGACTGTTTACTAAGAGTATATATTAGAACGGATAAAAATAACGGGCAACAATTTTTGGTATTCATAATACATCATACAATTTTAGACGGATTATCAGGAACACTATTTATGAAACTCTTCTGGGAGGTATACTATACCATAGAAAAGGGAGAAAAAAATAGATTAGGGAAAACGAATACTCATTTTTTTGATTTTGTAACCTGGGAACATCAATATATGAAGAGCTCTCAGGCAGATACCGATTTGTCCTGGTGGAAAAAGCAGTTAACAAATATTACACCTTTACAATTACCTTATGATCACATTCAGAATATAGCAATACCACATCAAGACAAAGAAATCATAAGTACTCAAATCAAAGGAGTAGTGTTACAAGAACTAAAGGATACTGCTATTAGGATGAAGGTAAGTTTATCTGTATTGTTAATGGCAGGTTTTAAGATACTACTACATAAATTAACCCAACAAGATGATATAACTATTGCTACTCCCACAGAAGGTAGACAAAAAACAATATATGAAGATAGTTTAGGGTGTTTTGTAAATGTCATTTTGATGAGATCAGAACTCGATACTCAAAAAACAGTATTACAAAATGTTTTGAGTGTAAAAGAATGCTTTTTATCAAGCTTGGATCATGCAGCATATCCCTTAACAGGTTTACTTGCTGAGTTATCAGAAGGACAAGAAAGATCAAATGAATTTAATATAAATGTATCATATACTTATCAAAATATTTTTGATACAATTCTAGATACCACACTTCTAGGAGATACTATTGTGCCAATATACGACGTATATCAAGAAACACAAGATGAGTATGCAATGGAGGTATATGATTTTAGAGACACATTACAAGTAAATTTTAAGTATAAAAAACTTCTTTTTGAAAAGAAAACAATAGAAAAGCATTTGAAATATTTCATGCGTATTATCGATCAGATTACGACCAATGAAAAACTTCTACTAGCTGATATAGAGGTGCTTTCTAAAGAAGAAAAAACAATGTTTTTAACTAATTTTGATAAAACTAATATCGGATATTCAAAAGAAAAGACATTGATAGATTTGTTTGAAGAACAAGTGAAATCTACTCCCGATCATGTTGCATTAACTTATATAGACCAGCATATAAGCTATGGAGAACTTAATGCAAAAGCAAATCAACTAGCCAATTTTTTAAGAACAAAAGGAGTCGCCCAGAAGGATAAAGTAGTTCTCTGTATCGATAGATCGATAGAGATGATGGTGAGTGTTTTGGCAGTTGTAAAAACAGGAGCCACATATGTTCCGGTAGATCCTTCATATCCAATAGAACGGATCAAGTATAGTATCGACGATGCAAAACCTCAAGCTATTATTTGTACTCCTGTTTTATCTAAGCTTATAAAAGAAATAGATACCTTGTCTGTTATTATTGCTGATTTAGAGAATAAAGAGATTGCAAAAGAAGCATCCGAAAATTTAGACCTCACTATAAGCCCGGAAGATGCTTTATACATAATTTATACATCTGGCACCACAGGATACCCAAAAGGAGTTGTGATTACCCATAAAAACGTAGTTCGTTTATTAAAAACAGATCAAGCACTATTTGATTTTAATAAAAATGATGTATGGACACTCTTTCATTCCTATTGTTTTGATTTTTCGGTGTGGGAGATGTATGGAGCCTTGTTGTTTGGTGGCCGTTTAGTAATTGTCCCTGATTATGTGAGGAAAGATACAATTTCGTTTTATAAACTATTAGCATCTGAGAACGTAACCATACTTAACCAGACTCCATCCTCTTTTTATGCATTACAAGATCAAATAGATATATATCCAGAAGAATTAAATACGAGGTATGTCATTTTTGGTGGAGAAGCATTACAACCAGCATTATTAAAACAATGGCATATCAAATATCCAAATTGTAAAATGGTCAATATGTATGGAATTACAGAAACAACCGTACATGTCACCTATCAAAAAATTACAGCTACAGAAATTAATGAAGGAGCGAACATTATTGGAGTTCCAATTCCAACACTTAGTTGTTATGTGTTAGATAAAAATATGAATTTGCTACCTAATGGCGTAGCAGGAGAATTGTATGTAGGAGGAGAAGGAGTAGCAAAAGAATATCTAAATAACCCCCAGCTTACCAAAGAACGTTTTGTTAGTAATCCTTTTCAAAAACATACCCGATTATATAAAACTGGAGATATTGTTAAATACAATTATAAAAATCAGTTAGAGTATATTGGTAGAATAGACGAGCAAGTAAAAATAAGAGGCTATAGAATCGAATTAGCCGAAATAGAAAATGTATTGCTCAAAAATCCTAATGTACTACAATGCGTAGTTCTTGTCAAAGAAGTATCAAAAGATAACAAACAAATTATTGCGTATATAAAACAGAAAGAAGTTGTAGATAAAAAGGAGGTTTTTGAATTCCTTGAGAGTCAAATTCCGCACTATATGATTCCAAATTCTATATGTTTAATAGATGAGTTTGTGTTGACTTCTAATGGTAAAATTGATAAGAAAAAATTACCATTACCCGATTTTACAGGAATAGAACAAAACTATATCGCGCCTACAAATGATCTCGAAAAAAAAATAGTAACAATTTTTAAAGAGATATTAGAAATAGAAAAAGTAGGAGTTTTAGATAGTTTTTTTGAATTAGGAGGACATTCACTTTTAGTAATGAAAGCGATACATAAAATAAATACAATTGTACATTCTAAGCTGGCTGCAAAAGACCTGTTTAAGTTTCCTACTCCTCAAGAACTTGCAGTATGTATAAAAAATGGAACGAGTACGGATCAAGCAGTAAACTTAGAAGAAGAAATACAATTTGATCCTACAGTTCATTTTCCGTTAACCAAATTTGTTTTCCCAACAACGCCTCAACATATTTTTGTAACAGGAAGTACAGGGTTTGTAGGGGCATTTTTACTTCGCGAGTTATTAGAAAACACCAGTGCTCAATTATATTGTTTGACAAGAGCAAACTCTAAAGAAGAGGCCTTTTTAAAAATCAAAAACGTAATGACTGCGTATGATTTGTGGTTGGATGAGTATGCAATACGAATACAGAGTATGGTAGGCGATATCGGAACGCCATTACTAGGGCTAAGCCCTGAAACATTTGATGAATTATGTACAACCATTGATGTGATTTATCACAATGCCGCACATATGAATCATATGGCAACCTACCAAGATCTTAAACCTGCCAATGTAGAAGGCACGCTAGAGATTATTAAATTAGCATCAAAGCATAAAATAAAACCTTTACATTATACTTCTACACTAGCGGTTTTTAATAACACAGTTCGTAAAGAATTTCAAATAATAACAGAAAAAAGCACATCAGAAAACGAGATCCATTATGAAAGCGATGGATATCCTACAAGTAAATGGGTTAGTGAAAATGTAATTTTAAAAGCACAAAAAGCAGGGTTACCTTGCGTTATTTATAGATTAGGATTAACAACTGGAGATAGTATAAAAGGTAGATTAGATAATAAACAATGGTTTTATGGGTTTATAAAGAGTTGTATTACAGTAGGAGCTATGATTAATCAAGATCTAAATATAAAATTACCTATGATGCCTGTGGATATTGTTGCGAAATCTTTGGTATATTTATCTCTCCAAAAAAATGCGTTAAACCAAACTTTTCATTTGGTAGGAAAACCATCTTCATTATATACTATTTTTAAAAAATATAGTGAATTAAAAAATGGTTTATCTCTTAAAGAATTATCTATGTATGAATGGTTAAAACTTCTAAAATTAAATCCAGAACTTCCAGTTCCTCCGTTTATGCTAGAGTATTTGGAATTAAATAAAGAAGAACTTATTATACGAAAAAATAAAGAACTTACAGCCAAACTAGAGTTTGATACGACTTTTACAGAGCAAAAAATAGAAAACAGTGATATTTTATTTCCTAATATTAATTCTGAAATTGTGTTGAAGTATTTTGACTACGTAAAAGAAAAAGAAAACCTTGTAGGAGATGTAGTAGTTTAACGAAAATTAATAATAAATAAATATGTTTTATAATCAGACTGTCTTAAAAAAAATATTAATTGGTGTCTTGGCCATAATAGTATCCTCATGTAATACTAAACAAGACTCAGCACTCATTTCTGATAAAAAACAAACTGAAAATGATATAACGATCGATAGTATTCCAGAGATAACTGAAGAAAACCATGACATGTTAATGAATACGCTTTTTGGAAAACCCAAGTATTCTATAAAAAACATAGGAATTTTAGTGTATGATGATACCAATTCATTAGATGTTATGGGACCTCGCCATGTTTTAGGACAGATTTTATCTGCTAAAACTCAATTTATAGGTATGAAACCTGGTACTTTTAAAACTACAGATGGAGTAGAAATTGTTGTAGATGCGGTCATTGATTCTATAAATCAATTAGACATCTTGATTATACCAGGAGGTTTTCAGGGGACTATAAAAAATGTGTATGACAAAAAACTACACGAATGGATAAGAAAAATAGATGAAAATTCTGTTTATACAGCAAGTGTATGTACTGGAGCATGGGTATTAGGAGCTACAGGATTATTAAAAAATAAAAAAGCAACAACACACTGGTATAAAGCAGAAGAGGTGTTAGAAAAATATGGTGCTCAATATGTAAATAAACGTTACGTAAAAGATGGGAAATATTGGACTTCTGCAGGAGTAACAGCAGGAATGGATATGTCGTTGGCAATGATGTATGAAATATTAGGGAAAAATTATACCGAGGGAGTTATGTTAGATATGGAATATGATCCAAAACCTCCGATAGAAGGAGGAACTCCTGAGAAAACCGGGTTTGTAATGAAATATATGATGGAAGCTATGTATGATGCTGGGGTAGAACCATTAATAGATAGCCTTGAACAAGTCAAGAAAACATCAGAAAATCTTTTATAATACGTGAGATTTATTTTTTCAATAATATTATGTGTCTTGTTTACAGCACAACCAATTTTCAAAATAAGTACTATAGTATATTATCAATATAATATAGATACTATTATTAAAAAATTCTGTATTAATAAAGATAGACCTAAATTACAATGTAATGGAAAATGTCATCTACTATCTAAAATAGGTACGACAACTGATAATAATAAGAAAAGTATCTCTATTAAAGATGTTTTTTCTCCTCTTTACTTTAAAGCAGAAGATATAGAACTTAAACAATCTCATGATTTTGGCTATATAGATACTATTAAAAACTGGAGTATAACATCTCTGGTAGTATACGAAATTTTGTACCCTATTGATCACCCTCCTGAATACATATAAATCATACTAAATAAAAATAAAACTGTAATACAATCTTCCTTTATTTTATTCTATAAATAAAGGAAGACAACTATATATGATTAGTTTTGATCATGGTTTTTCATCTTGCTATTTATGAATACCTAATTATAAATTGATAAATTAATCCAATTCTGGAGTAATATTAACCTGAGTTCAATTAACCTGAAATACATCAATTAGAGTAAAATTCTGTTAAGAATTTTGTATCGAAAACCAATTTTAAATACCTCTGTTGAGTTTGTCGAAAACCAATTTTTTTCTACATTATCTCGAGCCTTGAGACAGTATCAAGATAAGCTTTATCGAGAGACTAATACGAAAAATTACTCGAATTGATAGTTTTTTATGGAACATCTTAGTATATATCAAAATCAGGTTGTTAAGTCAATTTTAGAAAACTAATATCATATAAAACAAGTTTTAAGCTTTTATTTATTCCTTTTTAAATTACCGTTCGTATGAGGACCCTAATAACCTGGGGTCTAAATAAGTTAGAGCGTTAAAAAAAAGCTGTATCTAGAATCGTTTTTTTTTAGAAGGGAAACTAAAATCCTCCTTTGTTGGTTTGGACTGATGTAATTTTTTTACATCGAATTAAGATTAATAACATAATTAAAATTACCTAAATGAATATATCATATAAATTAAGTAAATCAATCCTAAGTATAACTACATCCTTATTCCTGCTTTTTTCTTGTAACAGTGATGATGATAGTAGTGAACCTGTTGTAACAGAATCTGTTATAAAACATGATTTGGAACTAACCTTAAAAAACTATACTAATGATCAAGTGATTTCTACAGGAAATGTAGTTTTTGAATTTCTAATAAAGAATGTAGGAAAAACTACTATTCCTGCGGGAACAAATGTATATCTTTCTCTTAAAATCAATGACACTAATCAATTCGATCTTACTTTAACTAATACAGGAGAGGATGCAGCTACTATGATAACGATTGATAATGATTTAGTTTCTAGTGGATCTTTTACTTATAAACAAGAACCTATACCTTTTTTAAATGTAGAAAGTACACTACAGTTTTTAGGGGTTTCTTCAGCAAAAATTTGTTCAATAGCATGGGGAATTGACAAAACCTCTATAGGAACCTTCGAATCAGATCTTAATAGCCAGAATAATACATTTTGTTTAACCTTTGGAGCTAACTAGTAATAACTAGGAGAAGTGGTTTTGTTTTTTTACTAAAATCAAAAAAAATAAAACCACTTCAAACATAAAACTTAAGTGGTATTGTATGACTATTGAGAGAGAATATGGATTTATAATAACTTAAAAACAAGAATTTAGTTCTGTATAAAATATGAATAAAACGATTATAATTATCCTCCTTATTTTTAGTCTAAGTTACTCTCCTTCGTATGCGCAACTTAGACAAGGTACTATAACAAACACAGATGGAACACCAATACCAGAAGCATCCATATTAATAGAAAAGCAATCAATCAATACACTTACTGATAGTAATGGTGTTTATACCATTAACATGGAAGAAGGAACACATCAGATTATAATATTGGCAGATGGATATAAAACACTAATAGAGGTAATTCAATGTAATTCTTATTCTTGTTTATTAGATTTTTCTATGAAAAAAGATATTCAGGAATTGGAGACGGTTATTATACAAGAAAATAAACACGAAAAAAACATTTTAAATACAATGGCTTCTGTTTCTGAAATTTCTTCTAAGTCTATAAAAGAAACACAAATAGGACTGTTAAATGACTTAAACAGTTTAATTCCTAATTATGTTTATAGTGATTTAGGAGTAAGTTATCAGCAGCAAATAACACTTAGAGGAGTAAGTGCTTTTAGTGAGGTGCCTTCTGTTGCTACTTATATAGATGGAATTAATACATTTAATATTTCTGCCAATAATTTATTACTTAATGATATAGAGAAAATAACAGTTTTTAGAGGTCCTCAAGGAGCGCTTTTTGGGCAAGATGCTATAGGAGGAGTGATTAATATTGTTACAAAAAAGCCATCTAATAAGAAATCTGTATATATAGAAACTAGTATCGGAAATCTAGGACTTTATAGTTATGCAGCTGGGTTTAAAACACCTATAATAAAAAACATACTTTTTATAGGTATTGATGGTAAACTTAACAATCAACATGGGTTTTATAGAAACAACCTAACAGGTACATTTTCATTTGAAGGAAAGCCTTTAGAGAAAAGCCCTGAAAATGGTGTTAGAATGGGAGATCAACAAGCGTTTTATGGTAATGTCGATATAAAATTTAAGCCCAACGAAAAATTAAATTTTCTTTTTAATATTAAAAAGCAGGTAGATCAATCCATAGGGACTAGCTCTTTTTACCAAGCGGCATTAACTCCTCAAAAAGCATTAGATAATCCTGATGAGTTTTCTGTAAACTCAATTGGCAGCGATTATAGAGATGTATTAAATATTTCTTTAGGAATAAAATACAAGGGAACTAATTATACGATAAAAAATTCTTCGTATTATTCTAAAGTTAAAATAGGATATGACAAAATAGACGGGGATCTAACCCCTTTTGATTTTTATTCTGCATCTTCCAGTTATAAAGGAAAACTAGGAGATCCTTTTCCTTTGGAAGTTATTGGTCAGGAAATTAAAATAGAGTCAAATAAAGAAAAGCGATTATCTTGGTTGTTTGGTGGATCAGCTTTTTTTCAAAACTATAAAAAACAATATTCTTATGTCGGAAAATCTACTATTCAAGAATATAAAGATTTTCAAGAAAATGTAGGGATATCAGGATTTGGAAAGATTTCATATCAAGTTTCAGAAAAAATTAATGTTACTCTTCATGGGAGGTATGACGCAGAAATAAAAAATATTAAAGCAAGTGTGTCAGATACAAATACAGAAAATCAACTTGATGTTATAGAATCTATTAATCGTAAAAAAAACTTTGATGCATTAAGTCCAAAACTGGTGTTTAATTACACCCCGGTTTTTAATCATCAACTATATTTATCTTATGCCAGAGGATTTAAATCTGGAGGGATTAATAATAGAGTAGTTAGCGAAAACAGTTTTTCAAGTTTTGATTCAGAATACTCTAATGTTATTGAGACTGGTTATAAATGGTTATCCAACAATAATAAATATATTATTGCCGCTACAGGGTATGTAATGCGTTGGCAAGATATGCAATTGTATTACTTTTCACAGCAGACAGATCGGCCAGATATAGGAGGGATTTGGATAATTGATAATATAGGAAATGTAAAATCTTATGGATTAGAAACAGAAATAACAGCAAAACCATTTTCTGGCTTTCAGGCGGATTTTTCATTAGGAATCAATAATGGTAGATATAGCGGATTTGAGTTTTTAGGAACAAATATTAAAGGAAACAGAACTATATTATCTCCAAAATTTACTTCATTTCTAGGGGTACAACAATTATTTCCTGTATTTAAAAAGAAAAATATTACAGGTGCTATAAGAGGAGAGTGGCGTATTATTGGAGATCAATATTTTGATTTAGTAAATACTATAAAACAGAGTACTTATCAAATTTTTAACACTAGATTATCTATAATAAACAATAATATATCACTTGCATTTGGGGTAAAAAATGTGTTTAATAAACGTTATATAAGTTTTTCTATGCCTGGACAATTTAAGGCATCTATTCTTAATCGCCCTCGTACATTTACGACAAGTCTAATTTATAAGTTTTAGAATTTATAGGTATGAGTTATTAAATTATTTATTTTCCCATTTGTTTTTGATATAACCTTAGAACAATAACCTTTTTTATCATAAAAAAAAGCTATTTCGTTATCCTTGTCAGAAATCACATGATTCTTAGCTAATTTTGGAGTTAATAACTCAAAATCCTTTTCTAGTTCTATATGTTCATTTGTAAAAAAGAATTTAGAAACCTTATTATTTTTATCAAAACCATACCCCAAAATAAAAGTATAATTTCCCGATTTAGCTTTAATTATATCCACTTTATTATCCTCGAATTTATAATACTGAATATAATTTTCACTCCAAGTTTGAGGGTAATTGGTTTGAGTTATTTCATATTTATTATTAATAGTAAAAACTGCTTCTAGATTATTGTTAGTTGTTTTAGAATCAAAACTATCAGTTTTATATTTACCGATAGTACGGTCACTGGTCATGAGATAAAAAAGGTATGTTTTCTTTTTAGACTTTAACTGTGTTTTTTCTATAAAGTTTATTAGACCATTTTTATTATAACTAACCTTATATTTACAAGAGGACCGACTGGAGAAAAGAGAATCTAATTTTTTGTTCTTTGCAAAAAAGTATTCATAATATTCGATTAATTTTCCATCACTATAAATATCTGTTTTGATGTATCTAACATTTTTAGGAATATGAAATAGAGATTCAGGATGGAGATAGTGATTAGGGGTTATGTCTTTAAATATCAATTCATTGCTTAGTTTTGTTGAAGGTTTTTTTTTCTTTCCTCCGAATAAAGCTAATATTTCTTCTTTTGTTTTTACTCCAAAATACTTTTTAAACTCCAGAAAAGGATCTCTTTTTTCGGATAAACTAATAGGTAAAGGTTTTTTTACTCCATCCCAAAAAATAATTTTATAATCTTCAGCAGTCTTATTTTGGGGTAGATAATAAGTGCTGTCTTGTGCTATAAAATTTAGGGGATCAGAGGTGTTTAAGTGGAAAAAATTTATAGTCGAGAATTTAGGTAATATAGCGTATAGCTCAGAGAGTTTTGAGTTATATTTTTTAAGCATATTCTGATTTATATTATCACTCTTATGAATAATAATACCGGGGATATGAGCCAGAGATAAACCTTTATTAGTAGACTGCTCTTTATCTTTAATTATTGGAGTTTTTTCTTTGTCTAAATAATCCTCATAATCTTTGAAATCTGACATTTGAAGTATACAATCCTCTTCAAAAAATAATTCTTGTTCAGAATCTAAATAGAATTTATCGTTATTTTCTATTTTACATTTTTTAAATTTAATTGTAGAATTTTCATCTACATACAAGAATCTACTTTTTGATCCTACATTAGATAATATATTTGTGTTTTCTATTAAAGCATTACTGTTTTTTATGCTAATCACACTGTTTGTTAGTGTGTTATTGTCTATGTTGCTGTTTTGTAAAGTGAATTTTTCAACCGTATTTAAAAAAACTCCTGTGTTACTACAGTTAAATATTCTACTATTATTTACCAAAAAATTTGTGACATTATTTGCTATAATACCTTCGGTACCACTCCCATTAAACGAGCAATTGTCTATAATTAAGTTTTTATCTTCATAAAAGCTTACTACAGGTGCATATTCTCCACAACCACCATCAGCTGTAGGGCTGTGATAAAATTGTAAGTTTTTTATACTAAGATTAGTGTTCTTCTGAAACGAAATTACAGCACCCTCATTTTGATTAGTGACAAAAGCAACAGTATTATTTTTATATCCTTCAATTATAAGGTTAGTACAGTTATGTATTTCAAGGAGGTGATTTTCATATATATTTTCTAAATACATCTCAAATAAATCGGTGTTAGAATCTACGGCGCTACTATAATAAGATCCATCCGATATGCTATAGTATTCATTTCCGAATTTTAAAAGACCATAATCGCCGTTTTTTATTAAAGAGATATTTTCTCTATTAAAATAAAGGTCTTGTATCTCCTCACTTAGATTAATCGTTTTATCCATTCTTATAATACGATCATTCCCTAAGGAGTTTAAAAAATCTTGTAAACTAGAAACGTTATATACCTCCATAGAATCGGTTTCGGTTTCTATTTCTTTTTCAAAGGAAGTATTGTCTTGAACGTTTTTTTTTGAAACTTCTATACTTTCTAATGTTTTTTTTACTTCTGTATTTTCTGTTTTAAAAACCTGGAGGATAAAAAATATAGATACAGCTACGACTATGATTCCAAAAATTATTTTTTTATACATTATTTGTTTTTAATATTAAATAATAATCGGTGATGTACCTTGTTTTTACTTTTGTATGCTAAGTATATAATAAAAATTGATCAAGATGGTTATAGAAAAAAGATAAGATGTGGTAACTCTAAAAATGCTATTCTTCATCATTCGAGTTTACATATTGCTCCGCTTTTTTAGAACATTTTTCACAGATACCATACGATACAAAATTTGTGGTATGAGATACAAAACCAGAAGGTATTTTAATATCTGGTATTTGTATATTATCTAAACAATAAATGTGTAAACATACGGTACAATTAAAATGTACATGATTGTCTTTATGATCATGTTCATTACAAGAAGAGTGGCAGATAGCGTAATTTGCAGTTCCGTTAAGATCTAATATTTTATGAATGATTCCCTTTTCTTCAAAAGTTTTAAGAATCCTATATAAAGTTACTCGATCTACATCTTTTCCAATCATCGCTTCAAGATCGGGCTGAGAAGTCGCTGTGTTTTTAGCTTTTAATATAGAAAGAACAGATAAACGAGGTGCCGTTTTTCTTAGTTGATGCTTTTCTAATAGACTGATAAATTCCTTATTCATAACAAAAAGTAAATTTAATCATTTATTGGCACATAAAGTTAAGGTGTTATAAATATATTAATAATAAATGGCTAAGGCTATAAAAGTGATTTCTGAAAAATAGATAATTTATTTTCAAAAAACAATTCTTATATTGCAACAAAGTTGCATGATGTGTTTGCATTGTATTTCAAGATAATTTTTAAATAAAAAAAAGAAATTAATACAGGTATAGCTTGAGTTTATCGTAAAAATGAAAAATTATTTTTATTGTGGTAAATTCAAATTATAAATGATATTATCCTTAAGATACCATAATGAATAAAAAAAAAAATAGGGCTAATTGTTTAGAGAAATTTGAAATTTTTCCATATTCGTTTATTCGATATGCTTCTGGTAATCATATAGATTTCGAGCAACTTAGATGTGATAAAGTAAAAAGTTTTGCAGAAGAAATAAGTACTTTAGGGTTAGAAATAAAAAATTTAAGAGATAATATATGTAATTATTTACACGCTTTAGTAAAAGAAGCTCTTACATCTTCAGAAAAACAATTTTTTATTAATATGAAAAGAGATATTTATAACTCTAGAAATATTACTTCTCAGGATCGAGCTAAACTCGTAGAAAGATTAAATAAAAAAAACAAAGATTTATTTGAGTATTATATTGTTTTAAAAGAAAAGAAAGAAGACCTACTAATAGAATGGCAAGATAGATACGTAAATACTATTACGAGGCATCGTGGTATAATTCAAGAATTATCAAAAAATGAACTTTTTCAAAAAGGAGTTAGATTATCAAGTAAAGTTTTTTACAACCAATTAGATACATTTTCAAAAAAAACAATACTATCTTTCGGAAAGAAAGAAGCCCGGTTAGAGTATAGTTTACTAAGATATCTGACCCGAATGTATTTTAAAACCTCTCCGTTTAGCACTTTTACCAATTTGGGACTAGCTAACCTAATCGAAATAGGAGATACCTATACACTTGCACAAGGAAAAATACACAGTAAAATAAGGTTAAATAATGGCATATTTGATTATTTAAAAACGTTACTTGTTTTGCATCCCGAAATTAACGAACATTTATATTTACAACTTAACCCAACTATTCAAGTAAAGGAGGAAAAAATTTCTTTTCTTATTAATTTTCATAATCTAGAATCTTTTCAGAGTATAGCTAATACGGGAGTTATAAAGCTACTTTTAGAGATAGCAAGACAAAAAGAAAAAGATTCATTAAGGATGTATGAGTTTATTGAAAAGCTGCAAGAATCTATAGATGGAGATGCCCAAGAGATCAAAGAGTACTTATTAAAACTGATAGAAATTGGTCTTTTGGAATTCGATTTTCAAACCTCAGGAACGGATCCAGATTGGAGTTTGAAATTACTAAGTTTTCTGAAACAAATTAATATTTCTTCGCAGTTATTAAAAGAAACGATTTTAGTTCTGGAAAAACAACGTGCTTGTTGTGAAATTTATGCTACTTCTAATACGAAGGAGAGAAATGTAATCCTTGAAGAAATGTTTCGGGATTTTAGTATGTTATTTGATCATTTTTTGGAAAAAATGAACATTTTTAAAAAAGATTATAAAGAATATAAGGAAAACTATAAGAGTTTATTTACTAAAGAAAATTTTAAAAAACATCCGTATATACTTCCATCACTTACTACAGAAAAACTAATATATGAAGATAGTTTTATAGAAGAAAAAGGAGAGGTTAGTAAAACGCTACTTACTGCCATAATAAAGGATATAAATACTTTCATAGATGTATTACAGCCCTTAGATAGTTTTCAGGAAGAAAGAGATAGAATAAGATCCTTTTATATAGATTATTATGGTAAAAGAGCAGAGATCAACCTTCTGGATTTTTATAATCTATATTATTTACATATAAAAAAACCTCAACAAGATTTTAAGAAGGATAATAAAGATATATATATAGATCAACATCAAGAAAATTATAATAAAACCTATCGTAAATGGATTGAAGATTTTAAAACTATTTTAAAACCAATAATAGATAAGAATCAAGAGGAAATATCTATAGATTCTAGTATGCTAAAAGCAATGCAGGAGAAATGGAAGAATAATAGAAAAATACCATTGTTTTCTAGAGGTATGTTTATGCAAGTATTTCGTACTGAAAATAATTTTCAAGTTGTAGTAAATAGTATTTCTCAGGGAATGGGCAGAGCAAGTGGTCGATTCTTACATCTTTTTAACTCTAATATTACAGAGGCTTTTAAAAAAAATAATCTTCAAAATTCTAAAGAATCATTGTTCATGGAGTTAAGCGATGGATCTTATTTTAATGCAAACTCTCATCCGCCATTATTAGATCAAGAGATTAAAATCCCAGATGGACATAATAGTTTACCTATAGAATCACAAATTGCAGTAAAAGATATTCTAATCTATTTTAATGAAGATATTCAAGAAGTATGCTTAAAGCATAGTCTTACAGGTAAACGAATTTTACCATTTGATCTATGTCTTCAATCCTTAGATCATCGATCAAAACTATACCAACTACTATTTTATTTTTCACCAGAACAGGCAGTAAGTTTTAGACCAATACAAAAGGCTGTGCAAGAATTATTATTTGAAGTTGAGGAAACATCCGTAAAACGTGAAATTTACTATTTTCCAAGATTAGTCTATAATAAACAGATTATTTTAAAAAGAAAAAGATGGTCTGTACTTACAAAATCGATCCCGCAAAAAGGAGAGCAACAAAGCGATGCCGATTATTTTTTATCCATTAACCAATGGAAACAAAAACATAATTTTCCAGATCAGATTTTTTTATACTTAAGAGCTAATACAACTACAAAGGGAGAAGGTATGGCAGACGATTATAAACCACAATACATTCGTTTTGATAGCCCGTTACTAATAATATTATGGAATAAGTTGCTTAAAAAGGCCAAAGAATATATCTATTTTGAAGAGATGTCTCCAAATACAGAAACATTAAAAGAGCAACCAGTTAATGAACTTTTGACACAATGGTATTTTAAATAGGTATGATAGATAAACACAAGTACACATGGATCTCAGCGTATTTATTTTATAAGGAATCAGCAAATAAATTTCTTATACAATTTATTTCTCCTTTTGTAGAAAAAATGCAACAAGAAAAAGTTTTGTTGAGGTATTTTTTTATTCGATATAATGAAGGGGGGTCACATATAAGGCTAAGATTATTGGTCGAAAAAGATAATGAAAACATGTGGAAGGAAAGGCTGAAAAAAGAAAGTGAAATATATTGGTCTAATACGCATGAAAACATAAAAAAGGACAAAAAATTTCTATATAATCATATTCAATTTACAGAGTATATTCCTGAAATAGATAGATATGGAGGGATGCATGTGATGAATGAAGCAGAGAAACAATTTGAATCCAGTTCTGAAGTAGTGTTGTATAACCTAGTGCGCTATTCAAAAAATTGGAAAGATAATACGGCATTTTTATTAGCTATAAAAATGCACCTTCTACTTTTTGTTAGTATGGATTTGAGTAATAAAGATATGATGAAGATCTGTAAACTTTTTATACAAGAATGGTTACCTGTTTTATATGATATATCTAAACCACAAAAAGAGCAACAACAATTTTTTCTTTCAGAGTTTGCCAAAAAATTTGACTTATATAAAGAACAAATGATATTTGCTGTCTCTACATTTTTAAAAGATATTAAAACCAATTCCTTAACAGAGAATATGTTAAATGCGTATTATTTAAAAAATGAGAGTGTAAATAAAGTATACAAAGAAAAAAAAATTGACTTAAAGATAGAATCGAGTATTACGACTAGTTTTATGCATATAACACATAACCGTATAGGGATTATAAATGCAGACGAGGCGTATATTGTTTATTTACTATATAAATGTTTAGAAAATAATTGTGTAGATGCGTAAAATAAAAAATATAGTATATAATGAAGTATTGTGGATAGCAGAAGAGTTAATTAAGAATTCAAAAGAGGATGCAAATGGTATATATTGGGAGACATTACATAAACAACCATATGGGCAGCTTTATAACCAAGTAAATGAAGAAATTTATAATGGAGTATCTGGAATTTCTTTATTCTTTATTTCTCTATATAAATATACTAAAGAAGATAAGTATTTACAAATCGCAGAAAAAAGCCTTTCTTGGGTAATTCATTATATAAAAACACTCTCTACCAAGTATTATACTTTTTATACAGGAACAGTTGGAGTTATCTATACTTTGGTAAAATTGTATGAAGCCACAGGTAATCTATCAAATTTAGATACAGCAAATACATTGTTTTTAGAACTTAAAAACGGAATTTTAGAAGAAGTAGAACTGGATGATTTATTAAGTGGTAATGCAGGAAATTTATTTGTAATAACATTATTGTACACCTATACAAAGGATATAGAACAAGAAAAAGTAATAAAGATACTTATAGAAAAATTACTCAAGAATGCACGTATTTCAAAGTACGGATTAAAATGGGGTTATGTTAGTGATACTGTAGACAGTTTAACAGGGATGTCACATGGTGCATGTGGTATTGCACATGTTTTGTTAGAAGTAGGGGAGGCTTTGGATTACCCAGAGTTAAAATGGGTTGCAGAAAAAGCATTTGCTTATGAAGATGAATACTATAGTGTATCGTTAAGTTCTTGGGTAAATATGCGGATTACGGATAATCCTAAAATTAAAAACTTGCCTATAGAACAAGGTTTATCCTATTATTTAGAACAAGAAGAAGATGTTAATGCTTGGGCACATGGTAATTCTGGCATAGGGTTATCAAGACTTAATATGTATAAAATTATTAAGAAAAAGAGGTATAAAAAATCAGCAATAAGAGCAATTACTAAAACAATCTCGGATCTTAAAAAAAATATAGAAAGACCTAATTATACATTAAGCACAGGTGTAGGATCATGGATAGAATTATTGCTTACAGCTTCTCGAGTTTTAAAAGAAAAAACACTAACAAAGGAGGCTCAAAATCTAGTGAAGAAAGCAATAGCTAATAGAAAAAATATTGGTTTTTATGGATCAGGATGGTACATAGATAAGCAAGACCCAGCATTGCTGGTAGGTGTTTCAGGCATTGGACATTTATTCTTGCAAATACTAGATAAAAATATGGACTCGATACTTCTTCCAAAAATTAAATCTAAAAAACAATTACCTATAGAGAGTAAAATAACTTTAGAGTGTTTTAAAAAAAAAATTTATGGAAAATATGTAAAACGAACCATTTGGTTTTTAGAGAGCAATGATATTTGTGTAGATATAGTTTATGAGAATGGAGAACAGGGCTTTAATAGTCGTGGTTTTACTAGAAAGATTTCAGCTCTTATAAAAACTTTAGATACAGAAAAAAGAAAAATGGCAAAAGATGTTTTTAAGTTAGAAAGTACCGCTATAGAAATGCTTGTAAATTCTAATTATAACATTTATAGAGAACATAAAAAGGAATTTTTTATAGAACAATTATCCAAATTTAATAATCTAAGTCCAAGTTTGTTTCATCAATATACATTTCAGATAAGTGAGCATATTAAAATAGTGAATTGTGAATGGCAATGGCCACTATTAGATAAAAATATTTGTTTAGAGAATAGATATATAGATAGAAATACATACCCTGTTTTATTAAGGTTAGGACCCCAAAATATAGAAGAATTTCATCTTAATTTATTGAGTACTTTATTACTAGATATCTTAAAAAGACCAAGAACTTTGTATGATTTAATAGAATTATTAAAAAAGAAGCTGGATACACACGATGAAGAAACTTTACAGAATAGACTTATGCAGCAACTACAATATTTTATGATGCAAAATTTTATAGAAACTAAAGAAAAAATGCGGGCTATATAATATAGCCCGCATGATTTTTTTATAAATTAAAAGCAGGCCCTTGAAGCTGATTTGCGCATGTACATCCTGCATGTGCATCTGTTTTACCAGTATGAGTAGGGTGTTTAGCTATCCCTAATCCACCAGCGATATGCTGAGATACTTCAGAACTAATGCTAGTTACAAAACTTTCTACTTGTAACTCGTCTAATGTTAATTTGCTTTTTGAATTTTTCATGTTTTATAATTTTTAGATTATGCCTTATAAAAATAGGGTCGGCTTATCCCATTTTGTTGCAACGATTAAAAATAATAAAGAAATAATTAAAATGCAACTTAGTTGCATTTTAATTAACATCATTTTTCTACAACTTAACACTTAGTGAGATTTTAAAATTAAAAGGAGTCCCCTCGGTATAATATACATTCCCTTCATAAATATCACCAGTTAAAATATATCGTTTATTAGTAAGGTTATCTAGTAATAAACGAGTTGTTATTTTTCCTTTTGTATACGAAATAGATCCATCAAATTTAGTATAATCTGGTATAAAAGCACCTACTGTATTTGTTGCTCTTTTTATAATAGAAGTATGTCCTAAACTTATACTAAGTCCACGAATTGTATTAGTAGGAAAAGAATAACTTACCCAGCTATTGATTAATTCTTTAGGAGAAAAAGAAGATAATTGTCCGACTATAGTAGGATCTGTATCTTTGGTTATGGTAGCTTTTGTATACGCATAGTTTGCGGATACAGCTATGTTTTTAGTTATATTACCTAAGATATCTATTTCAACACCTTTACTAACAACCTGTCCTAGTTGTTTATTAAATAATGGATCAGCAGGATCTTGAGTAACCATATTATTTCTCGAAATATGAAAAGCGGTAACCGAGGTAGATAATAAACCATCAAACCAGTTCTTTTTAACTCCTAGCTCTTTATCTTGCCCACGGATTGGCTTAAAGGGGGTACCTTGTTTATCTTGCCCACTTCTGGGCACAAAACTTTCGTCATAAAGAGCGAATACCGCAGTATTTTTGTCTATCAAATAAGTTATACCAGCTCTGGGAGTAAAAGCATCTTGATCAAATTTAGTTGCATCAGTATCAAAAATAGTTTCATTTTGGTTATGAGTATATCGCCCCCCAAAATCTACACTTAATCTTTTACCTATTTTAACATTGTTATAAAAATATAGAGCTAAAAAATTGTTATTAGATTTATAATCAAGGAAAGCTTCTTGATCTAAAAGTTCCTTTCTATCTAACCCATACTGTAGATTATTTACATCAAAAGGAAATGATTTTAATCCAAAAGTTTGATAAGTAGAATCTTTAGATATAGCATATTCAGTTCCTACCAATATATGATGTTTTATTTTTTTTCCAGTATGAAATTTTCCGTTCACAAAAAATTGAGTAGATAAAGTTTTGTTGTCGTTAAAAGATTTCCAAGCAAGCCTATTTGTTTTTCCGTTTTCATCAAACCCTACAGCATTATACGTTTCTTCAGATAAAAAAGACCATGTTTCAGCAGGAGTTTTAGAATAAGAAGATTGGTGAGTTATTTTCCAATTGTCATTAAACTCATGTTTAAAAACAACTCTAGCATTTTGTGATTTAGAAGTAGAATTAGGTAATCCAGAGTCTGCTAAATAATTTGCTCTTCTGTCATCGGTTAATATTTTATCTACAGGAAAAAATTTGGTAAAAGTAGATCCTGAAATAGCAGTTTGATTATTTAAAATATATTCTGCTAAGATAGAAGTATGTTTAGTAAAATTATACTGTACAACAGGAGCAATAATATATTTGCGACTCTCCATAATATCTACAAAATATTGTTGATAATTGTAGGCTGTATTAAAACGATAAGAGAACCCTTTTTCTTTTATACCAGATCCCAGATCGATAGAAGCTCTATAAAAATTGTAGCTACCTCCTGTAATTGTAGCATTTAGAATTTTAGAATTCCCTGGAGTTTTTGTAACGATATTAATCTTTCCGCCAGCTTCTCCTGTAGATCCTAAAAAACCTGCAGGGCCTTTGATAAATTCTATTCGGTCTATTATTGCTTCATCATCTTGTGATCCTCTAAAATCACCACTAGGAAGACCATTTCTAAAAATCCCATTTTGTGTAAAACCTCTTAAATATAAATTTCCCGCACCATCAAAAACATCATTATTTAATCCAAAATATACTCCACTTGCATTACGAGCGGCATCTCTCAAGACAAATGCACCTTGTTCTTTTAAAAGAGAAGAAGATATACTAATGATATTTTGAGGTATTTCTATTAGAGGTACATCTGTTTTTAAAGTAGAAGAAATAGTATCATTTTTTATTTTTCGTTTATTTTTAGTAACTACTACCTCTGGTAATGAAACTGTTTTTTTTAAGTTTTCTTTATCTTGTTGTTGTGTTTGTCCCCACATTTGTAATGTAGTTGCTATAGCCAATATGACTATTAGATAGTACTTGTTCATTGTTTGATTGTTAAGTATTTATTCGAATTGTATGTTACGTATGTTTGTAGTAAGATTATAAGGAGAGCTAGTAAAATAAACTCTACAGCATTTATCACGATACCTTTATATTGTATTTGGGATCTATTTTCGGGATATTCAGGCATTGTTAGGTAATCGCTTACTTGTAAATTTTCGTCCTTAAATATGAAATCATAAATAAATTTTTTCCATTTTTTCTGAAACGATAATGTAGATTCTTCAAAGTATATGTAGCTGTTAAAATCAGTATTTCCAATCTGATTTAGCGTTTTTTGCATCTTTAAAGTAGGTATGAATTCTGAAAATTTAGACATTAATTTTTTTCTTTCATTTTCTCTATCTTTATGTACCTTGGCTATAGGAGCAAGTTGTTTTTCGAGGGCATCATAATAAGCTACAAAATGTTTAGAACTATATTTTATAGTATCATTAGAATTTTGTGTATTATACTCTGGATGATGATTATAAAATTTCTGGAGTAATACTTTGGGTTCAAGATCCCAAACACTTTCCTCTATTTTTCGTTTTTCAGAAGCCATATCTGCTTTTATTCTCTTAGGGTAAGAAATGTCTATATAGAAATTAAAAAGAGAAGGAAGAATAATACTTAATAGTAGCCATGATCCAATCATATATAAGGATGTGACAATAGAGTTTTTTTGAAAAGAAATGAGTAAATAACAAATAGCAAACCAAAAAAATAAATAGCAAGTCACTATAAGTAACCAATACAACAAATTCAAAATAGAAATAGGAGTATTGGTAGGGGATATATATGCGGCAACTATATTAAGTATATATGTTAGAGTCAAAACAATTAATGTTCTGAAAAATAACTTATAAAATATAATTTTTCGAAAATGATTACTTTGTGATTTAAGTAAAATAAACGTTCCTAATTCTTTTTCTTCAGAGATTATATTATGACATAAAACGATCATAAGTAAAGGGATCAAATAGATGATAACAAAGGATAAATCAAAATTACCAGCAATTAGTATTTCTGGATTCGAAATATCTGCATCAAAGACATGAAGCGAATTATCTTTTGTAGAAATTTCCTTATAAAAAGGGTATACATCTCTATGACCAATCGCCATAGAAGAAAAGGAATTGGGATAAAATGTGGCAAATGGCTTAATTAAATGCTCTATCCAACCTGGTTGAGTTGCTTTATTATATAAAGCTTTTCCTTTATGGGTAGTAGTATCTGCATTAAAATAACCAATAGTAGTTTTTACCTGCTCTTTGTGCAAATTTTCTAAATCATGAATAACCTGAATTTGTTTTTTTGTAATACTATAGCCATAATAAATGCTATAGGCTCCTAACCCAATAAAGAATACCAGAATGGAAATACTTAGTGGAGTTCGAGCCAATTTTTTCCATTCAAATAAAAAAATAGTTTTCATACTTTATAAGATATTTTTTTTTCGAATACTTATTTCAATAGCTGCTATTAATACGATCAACCAATAAAAAAAAGAAAGTAATACTAGGTATTGTTTGTTAAAAACAAATCTTAAAGAGGGTTGGTTATAGCTAAATTGTTTCATGTTTTTTAAGAAAATAGTGTTTACAATATGTTCTTGATCTTTTGGGATCTTGGTGAGTTCTTTATTTAATGTTTTTACAAAATCATCACGATATATTCTGGCTTTTTTATGAAAATTGTGATGATAGTATAAATCCGTTTCTGCAAAAGCCATAGATGCTTGTTGTATAGAAATATATGGGGTAAAAAAAGAAGCCAATTTATGTACGTATTTTTGCCCCTCCATTTGCTTTGTAATAGGGGCAGACCTGTATTCATATACTTTACTATTATAATCTTCAGAAGCTTGTAATAGTACTCCATCTATGTTTATCGGCAAAAGAGAAATACTGTCTACATCATATTGGGTAAGTAATTTATTTTCCGTCTTCTCTTTACGTTCTTTATAAGTACCATCATTATGTATCCCAAAAGAAAAATCATGATCTATTTGTTCTTGAAACTTATGATAAGAGATAAGAGGGTACTTTGTAGTAGCAATACCAGCAATAAGTTTAGGGAAAATAACACAAAAAAGTATCCAGATACAAAGAAGGGATAATAAAGAATCTTTAGAGGTTTTGGTTCTATAAGAAATAAGAACACAAATACTTGTGATTATAAAAAAATACAAACTATACGTCAATATAAATAATATAGCTTTTAAAAACACATCAGGATTAGATATTCCCGTAATTAAAACACATATAAAAACAGGCAAAACTATTAAGAAGATAATAAAGTAATTACCAAAAATTTTGCCCCATACTAAAGAACGATACTGTAGCCCTTGCGAAAAGAGAATTTTAATAGTTCCAGCTTCTCTTTCTTTTGAAATAGAAGAAAAGGAAATAAAAATAATCAATAAAGGAACAAGTAATTGTAAAACAGTACTAACAGAAAGTTCTCCAAAACGAAGAATTGTAGTAGTATCAGGAGGACTAGCAAAGTTCATCTCGGATTGTTTATGTGCTTCTACTCTGTATGTAGAACCACTATAGTTATTTACGCCTGGATCATAAAGACTTAAAGAAGCAAATGGTTTAAAAATATATGTTCCAAAATGAGCCGCCGAATGTGGATCTCGATCTTTTTTAGATAACTCATTATAAAACATTTTTTTAGCATCATCTTGTTGCTTATTTATGTTTTGATAATTTTTAAATCCGTTAAGAATAGAAACACTTAGAATACTCCAAGTGATTATAGATAATAAGATAAAAACTTGATTACCAAAAGTCTGCCTGATTTCTTTATTTGCTATTATAAGCCACATATTATTTTTATAAAATAGTTTCTAAGTATACTTCTTGTAGCTCGTTTGCGTTGATATCGGTATTAGAAAACTCATGTACCAAACAGCCTCGACGCATAATACCAACCCTTGTCCCTATAGCTGCTGCACTTAATAGATCATGGGTAGCGATTAGAGTAGTTTTACCTTGATTACTTAAATCCTTTACTAATTCTGTAAATTCGTTTATAGCCATAGGATCTAAACCAGATGTAGGTTCATCCATTAATAAAACATCTGCATTTTTGGCAATAGCAATAGCAATACCAACTTTTTGACGCATTCCTTTAGAATATTGTCCTAAACGTTTATAAAAAGCCTCGTTAGGTAAGCCTACAGATAAAAGAAAGTTCTCTAGTTCTTCTTTAGAATATGTAAAACCAGCCAACCTACTAAAAAAATCCAGATTTTCTATACTAGTCAAATTACTATACAACATAACTACTTCTGGTATATAGGCTAAAGATTTTTTAGTTGTTTTATCATTTTGTTGAACTAAAACACCATTAATAAGAGCTTTACCTTTAGAAGGAGATATAAAACCTAAAAAAAGATTAATAGTAGTCGTTTTACCTGCTCCATTTTGACCAAGAAGACAAAAAACATCTCCTTTGTTTACAGTTAAGTTAAGACTATCCAAAGCAATGTGGTTATGGTATTTTTTTGTTAAATTAATAGCTTGTAACATGGGTTTATAGAGTTATTGGTTAGGCCTGTAAAATGTTCAAGTATCCCAAAATATAGATATACAATATTTAGTATTACATATTATTAACGTCTCTCTATTTGAAAAAAAGAGAGACGTGTTATTTTACAGAAGTAGAAAGAAATTTATAAGTCTCTTACTAATCTAAATTTTTTAGGATAAAGGAGGGCTATTTGCCAAAGGGAATAGAAGAAGATCTAATACGTATAAAGCTTCAATTAAATTTGGAGTAAAACATACAATATCTTTGGGAACATCCTTTATTATGGTAGAATTAGAAAGTAAATAAGGAATCTTTCTATTTATAATAAAATCGCATAATATACAATCTGGATTAGAAGAATGTAATTCTAAATCATTAGAGATTGGATTAAGATTAGAATGTATAATGGTAAGATGATGAAAGCTTTCAATTATAGGATTAGTCAAAAAAACCAATAATAGTACCCATGCCAAAAATGGCAATCTAATAGCCGAAGAGAAAGTATTTATATTTTTCATCTTGTTGCACCAAAGTTGCAAAATAAAACAATGCACAGCACTGTTTTATCATTTATTTAACGTAGAATATTTTATTGTATACATTTTAAAATAAAAAAGGACTGTATAGTTTTATTTATTTTCATGGTTATAATAATGCTGTTTATGTGTAAATTAATGTAGTTTGGGAGATAAGTTTATAATCACAAAAAATGTTTCTTACTTTCAGAACCCTCTAAAAGAAACACTTAATTTTAAGAAAAATATGCGAAATATAGTTTACTTCATACTACTTATAGTTATCATTTGGGGTTGTAAAAAAGATATAACTAAAAATACAGAATCAACAAAGGATAGTAAAAAAACATTGGCGTTTGAATTAGTTCCAAAAACATATAGTACAGTACATTTTAAGAATAAAGTCGAAGAAAACCTGTATTTTAATTTTCTTAATTATTCTTACATATACAATGGCGGAGGAGTAGCAGTAGGAGATATTAATAATGATGGGTTAGAAGATATATATTTTACCTCTAATCAAGGTACTAATGCCCTATATCTTAATAAAGGAGATTTTATCTTTGAAGATATTACCGCAAAAGCAGGTGTAACAGATGCTAATGGCTGGTCTACAGGAGTTTCTATAATAGATATCAATGCCGATGGTTGGTTAGATATTTATGTATGTAAATCAGGATCTTTGCAGGATAATACAAAAAGAAAAAACAAACTATATATTAATCAAAAAGATGGTACTTTTTTAGAACAAGCAAGCCAATATGGACTTGCTTCTAGTGCATTTTCAATACAAGCATACTATTTAGATTTTGATAAAGACGGAGATATAGATATTTATTTGGTAAACCACAGACCAGATTTTAATAATAATGTAAGGATAGACCCTAAAATCCAAACAGATTACCACCCAAATAGTACAGATCAACTTTTTGAAAATAAAGACGGAAAATATATAGAGATAACCCAAAAAGCAGGTGTTTTAAGTAAAGCATGGGGACTAAGTGCATCTATCGGAGATTTTAATGAAGATAATTGGCCAGATATATACGTAGCAAACGATTTTCTAGAGCCAGATTTTCTATATATCAATAACCAAGATGGAACATTTACCAATAAAGTTCTTAATACTTTGGATCATATTTCTGCCAATAGCATGGGATCTGATTATGCCGATATAAATAATGATTTAAAGTCAGATTTGATTGTTTTGGATATGGCAGCCGAAGACCATAAAAGGAGTAAAGAAAATATGGCAACCATGAGTACAGAAAACTTTAACCTTTTGGTAGATGCCGGATATCACCATCAATATATGTCTAATATGTTACAATTTAATCTAGGTAATGGAGTGTATAGTGAAATAGGGCAATTGGCAGGAGTAGCAAAAACAGACTGGAGTTGGGCACCTGTATTAGCAGATTTTAATAACGATGGTTATAAAGATCTTTTTGTTACGAATGGTATTCTACATGACCTTTCGAATCAGGATTTTAGAAATCGAATGAAAACAAATATTATAAACGGTAAAAAAGTAACCTTAGAAGAAGCTATAAACATGATGCCTTCTGCAAAGCTAAACAATAAGATGTTTATGAATAACAAAGACCTAACCTTTGCATCGGTTACAGAGCAATGGGGGTTAGAGCAAAAAGTAAATACCAATGGTGTAGTCTATGCAGACTTGGATAATGATGGAGATTTGGATCTAATTCTAAACAACCAAATGGATACTGCTAGTATCTATAAAAATAATCAAGAAGATACCAATTATATATCCATCAAACTTTTAGGAGTAGACAAAAACCCTAATGCCTTAGGAGCAAATGTAAAAGTATACACAAAAGATACACAACAATCCAGAGATCTATATACGGTAAGAGGATTTCAATCCTCAGTTACACAACGATTACATTTTGGATTAGGAAATATAACCACTATAGATAGTGTTTTAGTAGAATGGCCACAAGGAAAATCCAGTATTCTTAAAAATATAGAAAGTAACCAATTACTCACTATACACGAAAAAAATAGTAATTTAAGCACAAAAACAGGTAAAAAAGAAAGTGGAACAGCATTGCTTATAGATGCAGTAAAATTTGGTATCGATTATAAAAATAAAGAGCAAGAGTTTGAAGATTATAAATTACAATTGTTGCTACCACAAAAGCAGAGCGAAAAAGGAAAAGCCCTTATTGTAGGAGATGTAAATAACGATGGAAAAGATGATTTTTTTGTCGGAAATGCAAAAGGAGCACCTTCGGCTTTATATATTCAAAATACAGATGGAAGCTTTAGAGCTTCAAGCACCCTAGTTTTTCAACAAGATAAAGAATTTGAAGATAATCAAGCTTTATTTTTTGATATGGATCAAGATGGAGATCAAGATTTGTATGTAGCCAGTGGTAGTTATGAAGATAAAGAAAACAGTGAATGGCTTTTAGATAGAATTTATGAAAATGATGGAAAAGGAAACTTTACAAAAAGTAAAGCATTACCAGATATCAAATCTGTATCTACAACCGTTACCGTATCCGATTTTGATACAGATGGAGATCTCGATCTTTTTGTAGGTGGAGGAGTACAACCAGGCAGATACCCATTATCCTATCCTTCTTATTTCTTAAAAAACGAATCCGGAAAATTTATAGAAGTAACTAAAGAAATTTCTAGTGGTATAGAAGAGTTACAAATGGTAAACGATGCAATTTTTTCAGATTATGATAAGGACGGGGACGAAGATCTTTTGGTAGTAGGAGAGTGGATGCCGATTACTATTTTGGATAACCATCAGGGTAAATTCACCAAAAAAGAAAGCGAAGTATTACAACATACATCTGGATGGTATTTTACCATAAAAGCGACAGATATAGATAAAGATGGTGATACCGACTATGTATTAGGCAACATAGGAGAAAATACCAAGTACCACCCCAAAAAAGAAAAACCGCTACACATTTATGCTAAAGATTTTGATAATAACAATAGTCTAGATATCATACTAAGCAAAGAATCTAAAACAGGATTGCTACTACCAGTACGAGGAAAAGAATGCTCTTCTGAACAAGTACCATTATTAAAAAATAAATTTAAAACATACGGAGAGTTTGCAAACGCATCCTTGTCAGATATTTATGGAGATCAGGATTTGCGACAAGCTACCCATTATACAGCAACCAATTTTAGCAGTGTACTACTAATAAATAATGGCAAAGGAGATTTTACTATCGAAGCATTACCTAAAGAAACACAATTTGGACCAACTACAGATTTTGTTATCTCAGATTTTAATCAAGATGGTACAGAAGATATATTAGGTATAGGTTCCTTATACGAAGCCGAAGTAGAAACCATACGTTATGATGCTAATAAAGGATATTTTTTATATAAAAATAAAGAAGCCTCTAGCTTTTATGTAACACTATCTGCATTACAAGGAGTGCAAATAAAAGCAGCAGAAAGTATTGTTATTCAGGATAAAAAGTATACACTTTTTTTATGTAAAAATGAAGGACTTAAGTTATTGCAATAAAATATAACTACTATTTTTATATAGCATAGCAGCTTCTCAATAGTTTTGCTGAGCTTGCCCAAAGTATAATTTTTCTTCATGTCATCTCTAGCCTTACGGCAGTATTAATACGATTTACGGATGAGAATTGCGTATAAATAATTGCAAAGGTTTTTCGCTAGATTGATGAATCAAATTAAAGAATAGCCATAGCTATTGTTTCATTTTAGGAAGAAAATATAGTAGAAAAAGAATGCGATTATATGCGAGATTTTTATTAGTAAATCGTATAAGATACACCTGATATTAATAGAAACTCAGGTTAATACTAAAATCCTTAAGTGTTCAAAAAACATAATATTTTAGCTATTCTACCCCATACCCATAAGGGGGCACCCCCTTATGGGTATGGGGTAAAGCCCATCCAGAGGTAGTTCGAGTCGATATATTATCGCTTCGAAGGGTCATTATGCCCCCCTTTAGCCCATAAACAGACCCTTATAAGCGATAATTTTTGGGCTAAAGGGCTTGCCAGAAGGGGTAAAAGTGATATGTTTTGGGGTTAGAGCCCGCTAAAAGGTACTTCGAACTACCTCTGGATGGGCTAGAAGTACTTCGATGATTCTTCGAAGAACCTTAATAATATGTAAAAAGAAGACACAAAGAGAAAACAAAAGATGTATACTATTCTAAGAAAAAGGAAGAAGAGTAGCTTAAGTTTGAGAGACTATGGTAAAAAACAAGGCGTCACTTATGGGGCATGAAATATTGGCATAGGAAATATATAGCTAAATATCCAGATTTTAATAAAGAGATATCCAAGAAAGAAACGTAAGCGTTGCACAAGTTTCTAATTTCTTATAAAACGATTCATTTTAAGTCTTTTTATCTAGGCTTTCATTATTATAGGCCTTATTGATATGTTATTTTGAAGTAATAATTTTATTGTTACTGCTAAAAATGAATACGTTGAAATACAATTGTTTCACACCGATCAAAATGAAATTAACAACCAGTTTTTATTGTTACTCTAATGATTTATGCGTAAAGTTATTATGGCCTTTCCTTCGTGAAGAGGTCAATGAAATATGGTGCAATATTTTTTGATTTTTTTACTTTTACTTTTACTCGGGTTTTAAAAACAGAAGTTTTGAATACCTGTAAAAACAAATATTTATTCGTAAAATTATTCTTCTTTATTGCCTATGTAATTCAGAGAATAAAGTAAAAACCAACTTAAATTAATTACTCATGAAAAACTATTTTAACATTAAAAAACTGTGCATCTGCTTTACAATACTATGCTTAGTTTTTGTGTCATGCGAAAAAGATGTGGTAGAACAAGAACAACAAAACTCCTCTGTAAACACTACTAACTCCTTGGTAGAAAATCATGTGCTAGAAAAAGCATACCCGAATACCAAAGGTGAATGGACAGAAATTGAATTGTATGGGCAGCCTGTAATGGCAGAGAAGATCGGAGAAGAATATATTATTGAAGGAGATATAAAAGTAATTCCTGATCATAAGATCGATAAAGGGGATCTTAAGAGTACAGGAAGAACTCAGGGACGATGGTCAAAAAATACGGTATACTATGCAATAGAAAGTGGTATGCCTGACCAAGGTAGGATTACAAGTGCAATTGCGCATTGGCAGGCTAATACTGCGGTGCGATTTTTACCGCGAACAAATCAAATCGATTATGTCTATTTTAGAAGTGGATCTGGTTGCTCGTCTTATGTTGGACGTATAGGTGGTAAACAAGACATCACTTTGGCTAGTGGTTGTACTACAGGTAATACAATTCACGAAATTGGTCACGCTGTAGGATTATGGCATGAACAAAGTAGAAAAGATAGAGATCAGTATCTCACAATCAATTTTCAGAATATTACCTCTGGTAGAGAACATAATTTTCAGACGTATGTGCAAAGAGGAGATGATGGAAATGAATATAGCGCCACGTTAGATTTTGGAAGTATTATGATGTATAGTTCTTATGCTTTTTCTAAAAATGGACAACCTACCATTGTAAAGAAAAATGGTAGCACATTTAGTACACAACGAAATGGATTATCTAGTGCAGATAAGCAGGGAATAGCGGTTATGTATCCATCATCGGAACCTACAGGTATCATAATTAATCTGAAAGGAAGTAACAGTAAATATGTGTCTTCAGAAAATGGAAATGGCCCTATGAACTGTAACCGTGTAAATCTAGGCCCTTGGGAAAAATTTCAATTAATTCGATTAAGTAATCGTAAAGTAGCGTTAAAAGGAAATAACGGTAAATACGTAAGTAGTGAAAATGGCGATCATCCTATAACTTGCAATAGAACTGTCATCGGTTCATATGAAGAGTTTGTTCTTGTTAACACAGGTGGAAATAAGTACGCTTTAAGAGGTAATAACGGTAAGTATATTTCTTCAGAAGACGGAAGTAAACCTATGACCTGTAATAGAACTAATATAGGTTCTTGGGAACAATTTATTATTTCTGGATTATAAATAAAACACTATGTATTGGTACTTTTCTAAGTAACGATTATTATTGGTGCAATAGCTGGTTGGCTGGGTAGTACCATTTACAAAGGGAGGTCTTGGCCTTATCGGAAATATTATAGTTGGAGTCGTTGGTAGTTTTGTAGGATACTGGCTTTTAGGACAATTAGGCATCAGTTTAGGTACTGGCTGGTTAGGAGCAATTCTTACAGGTGCTATAGGAGCAATACTAATCCTGTTTTTAATTAATTTGATATTTAAAAAACGCTAAACAAAACATAACAGACTATACGAAAAAGCTACTAATTTAGTAGCTTTTTTGTGTATCAGGTATTTAATCCACATTGTGGAGTTTAATTCTAAAGGAGGCTTGTCTCAAAAACAAAATATATTTTCGGAAGCATACCTTGTGAGCTTGCTCCCAATGTCATTAAATTAAGAGTTTAAACTATCGATTTAGATTTTGTTAAGTGGATTTCTGCCTGTGCCAGAATGACAAAATAACCAAAACACAATGCCTTCTACTTGTCATTCCAGCGTAGGCTGGAATCCATAATGGAAATAAAGGAATATTTTACTTTTACAGATATTTAATTCTCAAAAAGATACAGCTTAACTTAATGACATAGAGCTTGCTCCGAGGTTATGGATTGAAATCATATTATTTTATAAAAAGATACTATCATCGTTTAGAGTAATTATAGTATTTTTAAATAAAAAACAAACCAATACTAAACGTGTAACATACATTTACAAACCATTGTAATTGGTAAATGTGTTTTATGTTGTTAGACAAAAGTTAATAAAACCTAGATGCAACGAGAAATACTAGAATCTAGAAAAAAGGCTGAAAAAAAATCACGACGATGTATGTTTGAAAATTGCCAGAATAAAGCAATAAAATCACACGTATTTCAGAAAAATGGCATTCTTAGAGAAATATCAAAAAAAGAGCATCTGATCCAACCACTGCCTTCCGATCCTTTTCAATACGATAAGAAAGGGCTTTTTGATTTTAAACGAATTGGAATTAATGATGTATATACATTTTTGGGGTTTTGTAAAGAGCACGATAATAAAATATTCGAACCAATTGAATCAGAATCTAACTTAAAGTTTGAAAATATTAATCAGCAAGCATTATTCAGTTATCGAGGTTTATGTCAAGAAATTAGAAGGAAGGAAATATCCATTGAATGGTTAAATGATATAATAAAGGTATGCCCTATTCAAAGAGTTCATTATATGCAATCGACTATTAACGGATTTCATCACGGAATACAGAATTTATCTTTTTATAAATTGGAACTTGAAAAAGCTATTCAAACAAATGACTTTTCATCATTTCATTTCTTGACAACTAAAATCCCTAAAATAGACTTATGTATTTCTGTTCCATTAAACATAGAAACGCCTAATCAAGTTTTAGAAATACCATATACTACGTCATTTTTGAATATTTTTCCGAAAAATGATAATACATATGTAATAGGAGGATATCATAAAAAAACACCTTGTATTTGGACTAAAAACTTTTTGACAAAAGTCCGTATTAGTAAAAAAGGTAAAATATTTAAAGAATTGAGTGATTTGATAACTTTAAGGCTTGAATTTTGGGCAATGTCCCCACAATTATTCAAAAAAATAGAACAAAAAGATATTGAAGAGTATAAACTATTATTTACTAAAAATGTTCACAACCACAATTTATATCTTAAAACTGACCTGAATTTATTTAAAAATATGTGTAAATAACGTGTGGAACATCATATATAAAATCATAGAAAAATTTAGCACCAATCGAAAGGTAATTATCTTTTTGCAGTGGAGCTAGATATCTAGTCAGGCGGAGTACAAGCTTTTGTAAATTAACTAAGAAATAAAAATTTAGTGGATTAATCGATGACTTCATAACATTTTACTCTATTACGGCACATCTTTATAACAATGTAAGCCATTGAAGCATGTAAATTAAAAACAATAGTAGCTTTTAAAACCTAAAACTAACCAATAATGATCAAAGCCAAATTATTTGTTCTGGGAACTGTCCGAGAATTGTTATGGACAGATTTAGAGTACAATAGATTTTTAAATCATAAAACAGGTCGTTGTGGAGAAATACCATTAGGAGGGCTTATTACGCTAGTCTTTGCTTCTGGTTATGATGACGATAGACTATTACGTTGGATGACCCATAGCCGTAAAGGAGAACTCTGCTCCTTAACCGAAGGTGAAATTGTATTTTATCTAGGGAATTTTGATGGTATTGTCCTTTTTAAATACAGATTTAATGATGCAGCTTTAATCTATTGGAAAGAAAAATTCACTGCTGTGGGAGAAGAACCTATGACAGTAACCGTTACCATTTCTGCTGCCATACAAGAAGTAAAAGGTGTTACTTTAGTAAAACCTTGGCAAGAGAGTTGGATTTCACCTAGTGAACAAATGCCATATCAATCCGAAGAAACAGAAGATAATGAACCTAAAGTAATTGATTATTATATTACAGATTTAGAAAATAATAAAAATCCTGAATATAAGGTTGGTGATCAAATTTATGTTGTCGCGAAAACTAAAAATATGATAGGTAAAGAATTAACTATGAATTTGGCAAATAAGACAAAGGATTTTAAATACAAAGGTAAATTATTGCCAAATGATAAACTTGAAAATTATCCTATTGGTAGCAATACGGAAAGGATAAAATTAGAAATTGTTGGACAACAAAAATTATCAAATTAAATGGGAAAGAATACGTTTGAGTTAATTATAGATGGAGAAGTTAAAGCAACTGCATCTATAGAGGTGAAAGATTGTTGTTGTGAAAAATCAAAGCCTGCAAAAAGTTTTACCCAATTAGTAGAATTGGTTAAGCAAGCCGAAGAGGTACTTGTTGAAAACGGTTATGATGATATGGGTGACAGGATAAGTATTATTAGAGGGATTTATTACGGTACAGAATGGAGTTTAGATTATAAAAATGAGGAAAGTAAGGTAAGAAATAACGTGTTTACTCTTTATACAGGTAGTTCTGTTGTTGCTGATGCAAGAGAAGTTCTTAAATGCTCAGAAGATTGTGAAGCGGATTTATTCAATTCATTTTTTAATAGTTTTGAAGTATCTGATAGTAACTATAAAGCGGTAGATTTTGGACACTTGATTATTGGGATGGATTCCAGAAGAAGTTGGACATCTAAAACTGTCTCTCTTAATGGAGGAACGGGATTAGAAAATAATACGTGGGTGGGAGATTTGGGAGGTGGTACAGCAAAATTAGCCTTAGATAGAGTGAAAAACCCAAGTAAGCGATCAAGAACAATGTTTCCTATATCTGGCAGCAGTTATGGAGCAATGGTAAATTTAGAAGGGGATATTGCGGCTTATGTTGTGGGAATGGATGAGGAGAGCGATTCAAAAATTGATGATCCTACAGATAACTTTGAAATGATTCATGAGGCCTTAAAAGATTATTTTGATAACAAATGGGATAAGCGCAGTTACTATTTTTTAAAAATGCTTAAAGGTGATTTTAAGGATGGTAAATTAATTAATAAGGATAAACTTATTGAAAATTGTGCAGAAATTTTTGAAGATTTTGCTTTTTATTATGCAGCCTTGAGATATACGAAAGAAGAACTAGCACCTGCATCAAGTTACTTTTATCCCGCTTCGCAGGAAATGGCATCAATTTTTATAGATGGATTGATACACGTTGTAGATAATCCAAAAGATATGATTGCTCGAAGAACAAATCCTAGCCCTGAACCTAAAACGGAAAGCAATGTTAATAAAATTGAAAATGCTATCGAGAAAATTAAGGATTGGTTTTAAAATATTTATATGAGAAAGTTTTGGATAAGAAACCTTATAGGTGGAACAGTTTTTTTTATAGTATTCTTTGTTATGATTTTTACAATTGTAATGAGGGTAGAGAATCTGGATGTTGATTATATTTATTTTCAAATTATCTATGTTTTGATATCTATTGCGGTACTACAGTTTATATTTTGTTTAGTTGTCTCAATTGTGAAATTAAAGAAACAGTCATATAAAACTATTTTGATATTGCTGTATTTTTTAAGTATTATTTTTATAGAGATAAGTACCAGTTTAGCTCTTATGGGCGGATTCTTAGGAGATATGTAATTTTTATATTAAATCATTTGAAACACATTAAATCTATAAAACGAGTATTATTTGCATCAATAATTTTGATGCTTATTGGTTTTATTTTTCGCGGTACGATCTATAGGAAAGTCGTAAAATATAAACCTCTTCAACAAAGATCAAGTTACATAGTTCAAGATGATGATCTTATAAATTATATTGAAGTAAATAGTCAAAAAAAAACAATTAAAGTTGAGGGGATAATTAAAGTAGGGTTATTTCTAACATCAAAAAAATTAAGGTTTATCTATTCTAAAAATCACAATAATCCTAATGAGTTAATCAAATCAAAAACTGCAAATTGTATCGGTTATGCTTCCTTTTTTTCTTCTGTTTGCAATTATCTTTTTAAAAAGTATCATTTAAATGATTGGGTTGCAAAACCATATAAAGGATTGATTTATTTTTTCGGAAAAAATTTACATTTATATTTCAATAGCGCATTTTTCAAAGATCACGATTTTGTAATTATTGAAAACACAATAACAGGGCAAAGCTTTGCGGTTGATCCATCAATTAATGATTATCTATTTATCGACTTGGTAGAAAAATTCTAAGGGGTGTTCCCTTTGCATATAATAGTTGAAATAAAAACAACCCTTGCAATTACTATCTAGGGGTTAAATAATTAGCTTTACGATTTTTTTGAAACACATAACCAACAGAAAAATGAAAAAACAATTAATAATTCTATCAGGACTGTTACTTCTTCTTGCAGGTGGGTTTGGACTTTGGAAGCTTAACAAAGACTTTTTACTTTTATGGAACAGTAATTCAATAAATGTAACAGCTAGTAGTCCTTTGGCAGTAGATAAGATCAAAATTCAATTTGGAATCGGTGTAAATACTATAAGTCGCTCTACAGACAGTGATTTACTTAGCCATAGAGAAAAATATACAGTTCTTTATGACGGTAAAGCAAAAGATAGGATGATAAATGATTATGGAGAAAATGATTTCCTGATTACTTATAATAATGAATACTATTTTTCATTTCGCCAGTTTAAATTTAATCGCAGGCATCAGCACAACTATAATTTTCACTTTTTTCAGAAGGATACAATACTATTTATTCGTGCAGACATTCAAGGGCAAGATGCAATGAAATTTGAAACACCAATGCTTGAAATTAATTTAGTAGATAAATATAGGTGCAATGTACCCGTTGACAATGCAGCAGTAATTTATAATATGATTGAATTAGTTGACCCTTACAAAAAATGACCGTATAATACCAAATCTGTGATCATAGCAGATAATGGATAGCCTAAAGGTTATTGTATATTTGCTACATTACAAAATGGGCTTCCTAATAATTTTAGGCAAAATTTTTAAGCTACTTTTCTGTTTTTATTATTTAGATATTTTTGTTCAATTTCTAGAGGAGTTTTATACTTCATTACAAAACACAACCTTTGTGCATTATACCACCATAGATTCGATTATTTTTATTAAAATAACTACAATCCTATTTTTTGTACTAATAAAAGCAGATATTTCACTTTTTTTTCGAGGAGCAAACATATTATACAAGATACAGTCTAGCGTTAGCTACAATAAAAAATAGTGTAACAAATTTTTTTTTCGTTTGTCTTTAACCTGAACGAAAAACAAATAAATGAAAAACACGGTTATAATTATAATCCTAATAACCCTATTTATTTCCTGTACCCAACAGAAAGAAAAAACCTTTAGAATTGGACAAAAATCAATAGCGTTTATAGATGAATCGAAAAACCGACCATTGCAGACCGAAATATGGTATCCTACTTTAGATACTTTGACAAAAAAAGTAGTAAAAGAGAACCAAAAAGAACTTTTTAAAACAATAGAAACAATTCCGAATGCAAAAATTCCAAACGAAAAATTCCCGTTGTTAATAATCTCACATGGAACTGGAGGAAATAGATTTTCGTTAACTTGGTTCATAGAAAAAATGGTGAAGGAAGGTTATGTAGTTGTTTCGCTTGACCATTATGGTAATTCTACTTTCAACAAAATACCTAGGGAATTCGTAAAATGGTGGGAAAGAGCAATTGACATTCAATTTGTACTTACGCAAGTTCTAAAAGAAAGCGAAATTGGGACTAAAATAGATACTTCAAGAATTGGCGGAGTTGGTTTTTCTTTGGGAGGTTATACCAATATTGCATTGGCAGGTGGATATGTAGATAGAACAGTAAGGAAAAATGAAAAAAACAAGGAGAGAAAAATGCCTACCGAATTTCCTGAAACGGACGAAATTATAGATTTTGAAAAGGATAGTCTTATCGTTTCATCATACAACAAGTATAAGAATCACGTAAAAGATAAAAGAATCAAGGCATTTTTCGTTATGGCACCTGCAATCGGATTTGGATTCCATTCCCCAGAGCAGACAGACAAAATTACTGCACCGATTTTTATTGTAGCAGGAAAAGGAGATTTGATTGCACCCGTTAAAAACAATGCTGAAAAGTACCATAACTTAATCAAAACAAGTAAAATACATCTTTTTGATAAAAAGGTTGAACATTATGTGTTTTTGAACGAATCTACAGAATTCGGAAAAAAAGTAGCACCAGCAATAACTATGGATAATCCTACTGTGGAAAGAAAAAAAATACACGAAAAAACATTAGAATTAGCATTAGAGTTTTTTAAGAGTACGTTATAATATAACCTCTTTTTGTTTATGAATTTCAAGTACTTCTTCAAGCTATATCAGTTGTATTTACTGGTAAAGAAAATAGGCTATTTTTTGTTTACACGCACGTATTTGCATCATCCTATTAGCTTGTTTTAGTTTCTACGGTGTTTGTTTTACGGTATCTCATAATCAACTCTTTTATCTCGCTAGATTTTTTGCCATTATCTAGGATCCCTATCATTAAAGTGTAAGATATTCAAATTAAGTATATAGATTTGTATAAGATAAAACCGTATGATGGGATACAATCATATACGGATCTATGATAGATTTAGGTTGTTCTTATTTTCTACTTGATACACAAAGGTTGTAAACAATTAAAACATAAATAAAATGAAAAAAAACAGATTATTAATTACATCATTAGCATTTGGATTATTACTATCTTGTAATAAAGATGATGATAACACTCCTGAATCAAAAAAATATGAAGATTTAATAGTTGGACAATGGAGCTTTTCAGGTCAGGCTATTAGTGGTGTAAATACAGAATATTCCGACCCTTGCCATAAAGATTTTGAAGTTTTGAGTTTTAAAAATGATAAAACATATAGACAAACTGAATTTGAAAATATAAATGGAACAGGGTGTGAAGAAACCACTCCAACAGATGGAGTTTGGAAAATAAGCGGAAATAAAATTACTCTTAATAACGAACAAACTGCTGATATAATCACTCTAAATGAAAATGTGCTTTCTCTTAAATATACAGAGGATAACAAAACAATCGTAGACAACCTTAAAAGAAAACAATAATACTGTTACAACAAGAGTAACCGTTGCACAATATCTTTAACAGATAAAACAAGGGGCAGTTTATCAAGCTTTGTACTATATCCTGTTAATAAAAACTACATTTTAATAAGCTAAACTAGTGCAAGCAAAACATAATCATTATATAAAAAGTATAAACAAAACAATAGATTACATAGATAGTCATTTAGGAAAATCTTTTTCATTAGAAGAATTATCATCTATAGCTAATTTTTCAAAATTTCATTTTCATAGAATATTTCAAAGTGTAGTTGGGGAGTCTGTTTTTGAATATATTTTAAGGCTTCGTTTAGAAAAATCTGCATCACTTATAATATTTCAACCCACAGAAAATTTATCTGATATAGCTTTTCAATGCGGATTTTCTGATTTATCGATTTTTTCTAGAAACTTTAAAAAACATTTTAAAATAACACCTTCTTCATACAGAAATCATGTACTTCTAAAAAGCAATCAGAGTCAAATAAATAGCAATATAAGACATATTGAAAACAAGACTCCCCCATATTTTTGTCCTGAATCTAAAACCACTAAATGGACAAGTACTATGAACGTTATTAAAAATATTGAAGTAAAAAATCTGGATAAGATCACTGTGGCTTATAACAGAAGTTTAGGACCTTATAAAGGAAATAATGTATTGTATCAAAAACATAGAGCAGAACTCTTTGCGTGGGCAGGATCAAAAGAACTAATGAGCGATGTTAACTTCAAATACATCATTCTTTATCATGATAATCCTAATGCTACTCTTAATGATAACCAGAGAATGAGTTTGTGCGTAACAGTCCCATCAGAAACAGAAACAGATGGTATAATAGGAAAAATGAATATTAAAGAAGGTAAGTATCTTGTTTGTCAATGTGAATTATCTGCTCAGGATTTTTCAAAAGTATGGGATTGGATTTACGGACAATGGTTTCCTGAAAACCATTATATTCCAGACGATAAACCATATTTTGAACTTTATCCAGAACAACCTAAAGGGGAAATATTTAAAGTAGATTTTTGTATCCCTGTAAAGGTAGTTTAAAACAACTTATTTTAAAGCACTTCTCTTAAGATGATGGATTATAAACTTTTAGTTATTGCGTATCTATATAATTTTATCATATATAAAGTAAGTATACCAAAAACAAATTTTAGAGTAACCCTATTACTCTAGAAACTCAGGTTAACAAATAAAAAGCGGTGGATCTGTTTAAAAGATCCACCGCTTTTTTATTTATAGTAAAGTATTGCTTATTATTTACAATACACTGCAGTTTGCCCATATTGAAAATGAATAGGGTTATGAGATGGATCTTCTTTAAACATATATAAATCCTTAGGAGCTTTCTCAAAAAGCAGGATAATATCCGAACCACCAAACTTAAATTTACCAAACTCCTGACCTTTAGGTACCGTTTTCCCTTCAAGTTGCTCATACATATCTACTCCCGATACCTGGCACATCCCGATAGGTATAATAGCCACTTTTCCTACTTCGGCACCTGCATCTACAATTACAATACCACGCGCTTGTGTAAACTCATACCCATCAGTAGCACTATCAGGAGCATCCCATTGCCCATCATCGGTTAAGTTAACCGATAAATATACTTTTCCTGGCACCGCCTTTATCTCTAATATTTTACCACTAACCGAAGTATGAAAACGATGGTAGTCAAATGGACTTAAGAAATAGTGTATAAAAGTTCCGCCATAAAAATCTTTTGCATAGCTACTGTTATCTAAAAGTTCATCTACAGTACCAATAGTATGAGTGTGTTTTAAAGTAATTTTGGTCTTTTTTCCTTCAACATCCAATACATTACCTTCTTTATCAATAGGGTAATTTTCTTTAAAAGTACAATCTGCAGGAGATACAATAGTTTTATTGTTATCTGGCTCTGCAATAGGGCGTAAAGGGCTTATTCCTGTTTTTGGATCTGCATTATTAAACTCTCGATAAAAGAAATTATTAAAAGTATGCCAGTTTTTTTCATTATCAGCATATAGCGGATAATTATACATAGTGTCATATTTAAAAGAGCGTAAACTCTCTTTGGTTAACGATGGCTCGGTATCCAAAAAACTACCCCAAGCTTTCGCAAAATCAACTAACCAAGCAGCAAAACTCTCAAAACTTTGCATACTACGATTAGTACCTGGTATTTTTTGATCGATTAACCAATAAAATTGACATAACAAGTCATATATTTTTTGATTATATCCATTTTGCTGTCCATTACTCTTCCAAGCATTAGGATAATTAGGATCATTACTTTCATTTGGCACTATACGAACATATAAATCCAAATAATCATAGTATGCAGGAATAGTTACTGGCCACCCATTTCCTTTAAATTCATCATTTATTGCCTGATAAAGATCTGGGTTTAAGTTCTTTTTTGCAGAATCATTAGCAGCTTTTAAAGAAGCCAATAAAGCAACACGCATTTCAGGATGGTCATTCAAAATTGTCTTTAATTTTTCTACAACCTTATCATGGGTATGGATGCCTAGATGTAATGTTTCTGTTTGTTCTAAGATTATTGTGTCTTCCATTTGTTTGGTTTTAAGTTTTTTTCTTACTCTGTTTACATTAGCTTTTCAGATTCCGCTATTTGTAATCCAAAAACAAAAGGCAAAGGGTTTTTGCATCTTGTTTTTTGACTATTACATAAAGTTAGAAAACAAAGTCGTAAAAAAATATTTCAACCTATATCACAGCAATGCATCAAACAGGATAAGAAACCTTATGGTTATATAAATTTTGTTTGTTTTTATTACATATATACACTAAATCACTTCTTTGTATAAAATAAAACCTTTGATTTTAAAGACCCCCGCAAGGATATACTCATCCCCGCACTATCTTTGATGCTCCCCGTAAAGATATTCTCATCCCCGCGCTATCTTTGGTTTTCCCCGTAAAGATATTCTCATCCCCGTATTAACTTTGCTTATCCCCGCGCTATATTTTATTCTCCCCGTTACTGGGATAATCATTTTATACCGGGGAGTATCATTTTATGCTAGGGATTTATAATTTACTAGCTGAGGAAGATAAAAGTAGTATGGGGAGTAAGATTATAGAGTAGTAAAAAGAAACTTATTTGTGTTTTCTTTAAATTATAATAATAGAGTTTTATGAAGTATTAAGACACAAGAATCCAACTACTATAATGTAATCCAGAAACATAAAATATTGATTAACTTCGTTTCTTACATAATAGATATATGGTTGTTAGTTTTAATTAAAATTGAATGGAAAACGAATTTCAAGAAATTGTACTTCACCGAACTGACAAATAATGAATTAGAGTCGTAACTATAGAAGGAAAAAGTAGATCCAATAGCAATTAAAGTAACTGAATCCGAGATAGAAAAACGAAATATAGATACGAGGAAATTTACTAAAATCAAAGAATAGGTAATAATTGAAAAAGAGAAAAATAAAAACTTGAAGATAAATCGATGACTTAAGATATACTTGCTTTGCTTGGATTCATATATTTGTCGTTATCTGTAATTTTTTAAAATGTAAATAAATGAAAGTAAATCTTATAATAGGGATTCTTTTTTGCTCGATGTTATACGCTTGTGAAAAGAAAAACGACGACAGATTTATTTTTTTTATTCACAACCGATTTTTAGAAACTCATGATGTAAACGAATCTCACCCTGAATTTGGACGAACAGAATATAAAGAAATTATAACCGAACTCGAAAAAGGAGGCAGTAAAGTTATTAGCGAAATAAGAAACGGAAATGTAAATGCCCGAGAATATGCAATTCGAATTATAAACCAAATAGAGGGCTTATTAAAAAAAGGGATCGAACCAAAAAATATTACGGTGGTAGGAACTTCAAAAGGTGGATATATAGCCCAATATGTTTCAACTTTAGCAAATAACCCTGACCTAAATTTTGTATTTGTCGCTAGCTTTACAAAGGATGATATTTTAAATATTCCCGAAATCAATTATTGTGGAAATATTTTGACTATTTATGAAAAATCAGATCCATTTGGAGTTTCTGCAATTGACAGAAAAACAAGCTCAACCTGTAAAATCGATCATTTTAAAGAGGTTGAACTACATACAGGTATGGAACATGGTTTTTTATTTAAACCTTTAAAAGAATGGATCGAACCAACCATAAAATGGGCAAATGGAAACTATGAACTAGAATGAAAACTATGTAAAAGACTATATACATAGTAGTATTATTACAAAATAAAATAAAGAAGATCATATATGACAAAAACAACAATTTTAGTGAATGGAGTTGAAATTGAAAAATCAATAATATCAAAACTTCTACTAGAAAATGAAAAATTAAAAGCAGTTAAATATGTTTGTGAAAAAGCAAATGTAGGATTGCTGGAATCTAAAAATATTGTTGAGCAATTTCAAGCAGGGAATATAGATAATTATAAGTATCAAGAGGTAAAGAAACCATCATCTTTGATAGAAAGAACCAAACCAAAAAAATTTAGTTTAATAAAAAAAATGGGGATCATTTTTGGTGTTATGGCGATAACCATATTCTTATTTTTATATAAATACATAGGATTTCAGCATATTCCACATCACATAGAAAATATAATGAATAACGGATTTCCTAATGTATCGATGTCATCTTCAGAAAATGATACAGAAATCTCTGTAGAAGCTGTAGAATCTGTAGAGGCAGTAGAAACGATTCAAAGCCCGATGGATACTTTGATTTGGGTAAATGCACAAAAAAACAACCATTATATTCCTGAAAATGTATTAGAAGAATGGGAAATTTATAAAAAAATAGATTTTTCAAAATTAATTGAAGCTACTGATAAACCAACTAATAAAGAAGCTCAAGCAGCAATAGTTAGGCATTATAAAGGTGAAGTAATACAGCTTTTAGAACAGTATCAAGCACATATACAAATAGGAAAATGTTATAATGCACCATTACAATTTTCAGAAAAAAATGGTCAACAAATAGCAAGAGTTACTGCTATGGTTTCTGCTTTTAATACAAAAAATGACAATTTAGGTAATATTCAACGACCGCTGAATATCGTTTATGATTTTGTAAAATATGAATCAGATCCAGATACTTGGTATATTACTGATTTTAGCCAGAGTATACCTTTTGATTATGTATTAAATGCAGACAGATGGTAAAATATCTTTATAGCCTTTGTTTTATATTATTTTTATACTCTTGTTCTGAAAATGAAAAAGAATACAAAAACCTATACTTAACTACCGATACAAGTGATGTATATTGTTTTGATCTTACAAAAAAACAATTATTGTGGCATTCAAAAGCAGAAAACGAATATAACAATGAATTAACTTTTTTTACTATAAAAGGCGACAAGTTAATCAAAGCTTATTTAGATTGTAATATTGTACAATTCAATAAGTTTAACGGAAAAAAAGAATGGGAGCTAAAGGACACCATTTCTAGTCAACACCGGTATTATGATTATGATTTTGATAACATAAGGTATGTTATGTTTAGCCAATACCCCGCTGTATATAAGGATAATATTATTTTTGGAAATAGTAAAGGTGAAATAAAATCAGTAAACCCATTAACAAAAAAAGTAAATTGGATTTATCAAAATCCAAATCCAATTATAACAAGCCCTAAAATCTTAAATAACGTACTTTTTATAAATTTAGGTTATGATGTTATAAGTTTAAATTTAGAAAATGGTAAAATGATTTCGCGTATTACTTTTGATAAGGGAATTCCTAACGAAGTGGTATTTGATGAAGATAAAATATATGTGGTAACCGAGTATGGAAGCGTTTTTTGTTTAAATGAAAATTTAGAAATAGTCTGGGAACATAAAAGACCATTGGAAAAACTTTATATTAATAAAAATGTATTTATACATCATAACAATCTTTATTTTGGGAACAAAGTAATTATAGCTTTAAATAAAACTACAGGAGATTTACAATGGGAACATAAATTAGATAATAAAGATGGTGAAAATTCATTATTATCTATAGATAAATATCCAGATGGAATTATTGTAAACACAGCTAATAGTATTTTAAAAATATCAAAAAGCGGAAAAATTATAAAAGAGAAAAAATTTCATAACAAGCAATTGTTTGGTGAAATACTATCCTCTGGAAAACATTATTTTTATACTACTACAGATGGTAACCTGTATAGTATTGACGAAGAGTTAGAGAAGGAAGAAATTATATATGACAAGATTAATTTGTCAACAAAAAAAAGTTTTGAAAACACATATATGTATGCAGAATAAGGATGTCTGATATATAATTATTTTAATAGAAAATAATAACAACTCATTAGTAGTTCAATTTGTTTTATCTCTAATAATAATGCTTCAAAAAAACGGAAGACGTAATAATGCACATAATCGAATTTAAGTACTTTAAAGAAAAAGAGAAATAACGGTTTATCTTTCAGAAAAATTTAATCCACATTGTGGAGTTTAATTAGATACTTTTTTTAAAGTACAACAATCTGCTAATTTTAAATGGAGTTTATCTATATATGAAGACTCAACGCATATTACCACACGAATAAAAAGTATGCATAGAGGATTATTGAAATTATCGGAATATTGAAAAGAATTCAAAAAAGTAATTTTTAGATCTTTATAAATATCAAAAATCCCCCTGCACTTGTGGTTCTATTTGTACAGGAGGATTTTAACAATCAAAAACTATTTTATTTATTGTTAATTACAGGTTTTTATGATTTTCCACCAATGCTCACCACTACCAGGAGTTACCCAAATTGGCCCTGATTGAGCTTCGTATAAGATACCTTGATGTACCACTTGATCACCAGTATTATAAACAGTTGGATATGCTTCCCAATTAGCGATACCAGTACAAGAACCACCATTACCACCAGTTGTAATGGTTATGGATATAGCAGCTGATGTAGATGTAGCATTGGTGTTATCGGTTGCTTTTGCAGTTAAGCTATAGTTTCCAACCGAGGCATTAGCCCAAGTATAACTATATGGGCTGGATACATCTTCTCCTAATTTAGTATTACCTTGATAAAATTCTACTTTAGTTACAGTTCCGTCTGTATCTGTAGCATTTGCAGTTATAGTAATAGACTGCCCTTGGGTAATACTTTGTGTATTAGTTGGAGAAGTAATAGATACTGTTGGGGATTGATTTTCTCCTCCTGTACCATCACAATCTTTAACAAACTCCCAAGGCTTACTATCCCCAGAATTAGTTTCAGGATTATCATTTTTTGTCCACCATTTTGCTTTGTATAATTTACCGTTATAAACAGCTTCCTGGTCTGTATTATAAATTTTTGAAGCAATCCATGTAGCAGCTTTACATCCAGAGCCATTACCACCACCACCTCCAGTATATGGAGATCGAGGGTAGTTTTCTGCATTAGCTATTGCTTGAGATGAAGAAACGCCTCTTAATATTTCACTTGCTGTATAAAGATAACCGTATGCAGAAGAAGAGTTGTTGCCAAGTAAGAGTTGCCAAATCATGATACCATCATACGTAGTATTATTGGTAGCAATATGTCCAGAAAGATCTGCTACATTCTGGTAGGTATACTCATAATAAGGTCCCCACGGCTCATTTGGATAATGAATACCAGCAGCAATAGAAAAACCATATTGATCTGAATAATGTTTATAAGCATCGTACATTATTTTTCGATTACTTGCAGCTCCTGTGTTATATCCTTGATAAGCAATAAGATCAATTTTATCTCCGACAGCTTTCATAACAGGTATCATATGTCCTGTAGTAGCAAAACCAAATAAACTTATAGCTTTATTAGGAGTAGTTGCATTATATAGATTAGCATCCGATTCCCCGGTTACAACATTTCTTTTACTATACGCAAAAGGAGAGGAGGAGTCATCATTGTTTAAACCTCCTAATGCCCCAACACCAGCAGGAGCACAAGCCAATAAATATTGTCCTTTTGGCATAATCGCTCTCGAGTTGTTAAAGAAATCAATAAAACGTTGTACGTTAACTGGGTTTCCTATAGTTGCAAAAGTACCGTTAGGCTCAAAATCCCAATCAATACCTTCAAATCCCATATCATCTACCAGATCTTTAATTTGCTGATAATTAATATCATAAGCTGCATCGCTACCCCAGTAGGTCTCACCACCCACAGATAAAATAACTTTAGTTCCTTTTGATTTTAGAGCAGCAACAGATTCTTTTAAAATATCACCACCATATGGAGTTTGTATTCCTGTATTGGTTATGTCTAAAGATCCTTTTTGGTATCTAAGATTTGGTTTAGCAAATGCTAGAAATACATGTGTAACATGTTTAGGGATGTCTCTTAATTTAGACCCTTTTCCATCTTCAGGGTAACTTTCTGACCAAGAAGGGAAATATCCTAAAATAATAGGTTTTGTTAAAGCAGCTTTATTTGTAATAGTAGATTCTGTATTTTGAGTACTTAAAGTTTCGTCTTCTAAGAAACTTTCATTTGTACAGGAAAAAAAACAGACCTGTATTAGTATTACAGCAGTTATTTTTTTAAGTAAGTTCATAATTAAATAATTTTAGAGTTTGTGTATAGTTATAAGAAGCAATTAGTATATGTTAATGAAAAATCATATTTTCATCTACAGTATGATAATCCACTTCAGATGCTTTTCTATATTTTAACTCAACAGTATTCCAATCGGTAGCCCAACCTTTTGCAATATTGTTTAAGTATATAATTTTAAGTTTATGTTTTCCTTTTTGTAATGCTATTGAATTTTCTTTTGGATGTTTTTTTAATGCGTCTTTATAGTCAATAATTAATTGATCTGCTATCCATACTTGATCTTGGCAACTAGAAAAATAATATACACCATCCTCTGGGATTTCTAAATAACCATTCATAACAACAGCTTTAAAATTATCTTTATTTACTTCATGCCCCCAGTGATATGTAGTATTAGCATCTTCGATGGATTTAATAATAGAGTTAGTGGTTATAGTATTATTTGGAATTTCGTCTATGTTTTTAAAATACCCTTTAGTTTCATGTTTAATAAGTCCTTTAGATAATTTTTTTGTAGTAACAGCAGGAATGATCTCTTCTTTTGTAACCATTAGCTTTCTAACAATACTCATTTTTCCATTTTGTAAAACTGAAGCTATTCGTAAATCGGTAGTTTCTTTAAAACGTAAAGGTTTTTCATAAATTGTACTGGTTATAATTGGATCTGTTCCATCTATAGTATATACCATTTTTACGGGATGTGTTGTAGAAAAAGGTACTGTAACACTATCTGTAAATACTATTCTGTTAGTAGTTGGTCCTTCTGGTAGAGGTATATGATAATTTATAGTATGGTAATCTAATATAGCATAGACATTGTTTAATCTACTTAAAAAATCTTCAAAATTTTTATTTTCCTTTGCAGTCCATGTAACTTCTGCTAAAGCTATGATACGTGGATATAATAAATATTCGATTGTTTCTTCTTTATAGGTGTATTCTGTCCATATATTTCCTTGAGCACCTAAAATATGCTTTTTCTTATCTTCTTCAATTTCTTTAGGTATAGGATCATAGGTATAGACTTTTTCTAAAGGAATATATCCTCCAAAGGCTAAAGGTTCTACTTTAGGATCTCCTTGGTAGAAGTTGAAATAACAGTATTGTGAGGGGTTCATAATAACATCATGCCCTTTATTGGCAGCGTTAATACCTCCTTCTTCTCCTTGCCATGACATAATATTTGTAGTAGGAGTGATGCCACCTTCTAAAATCTCATCCCAACCAATCATCTTTTTTTGATATTTTGATAAGATTTTTTCTACACGAGCCATAAAATAGCTTTGAAGCTCTTTTTCATCTTTTAAACCTTCTCGTTTTTTTAGATTCTGGCATTCCACAGAATTTTTCCATTGATCTTTTGGTACTTCATCACCACCCATATGATAGTATTCATAAGGAAAAAGAGCAGTCATTTCTATAATGACATCTTCAATAAAAGTGTATGTTTCTTTTTTTGCAGCACATAATATATTAGATTCTACTCCCCATAAGTTTCTTACTTCATATTTTTCTTTTCCACACGAAAGCTCTGGATAAGCTGCTAAAATAGCAGCGGCATGACCAGGAGTATCAAACTCGGGTACTACATCTATAAAGCGATCTTTTGCATATTGTACAACTTCCTTTATTTCTTCTTGAGTATAATATCCTTGATGTATAGACCCATCTTCATTTTTTCGGATAGATCCAATTTCAGTAAGTTTAGGATATTTTTTTATTTCTATTCTCCAACCTTGATCATCGGTTAGATGCCAGTGAAATTTATTAATCTTAAAAAGAGATAATACATCTAATTGTTTTTTTATAAAATCAATAGAAAAAAAGTGTCGTGAAACGTCGAGATGCATTCCTCTCCAACCAAATCTTGGTGCATCTTCTATCTCTAAAGCTTGAATTTGAATAGGAAGTTCCATTTGAGATTTATTCTCAGAGTAGATAGGTAAAAGTTGTGTAAAGGTTTGCATACCATAAAATAAACCTTGATTTGTGGTTGCAGTTATTTTTACACCTTCTTTAGATATAGATAGATTGTATTCTTCTTTTTTTAGGTTAAGAGATTTGTTTTTAACTAATTGTATGCTGTTTTTTTTGTCTTTATTAGTATTTATAGAGAAAGTATGCCCAGTAAGCGTTTTTATTTTTTCTATAAAATACTTTGCGATAGTTTTAGAAGACTCTTCTGTATAAACAATCGAAGTATTTTTATTAATTTCAAATCCTCCTGGTTTTTTATTTATTTTAAGTGGTTTAGGAGTGATTTGAAGAGATTTATCTATTAAAGGTGTAGAATTTTCTGGGTTTTTACAGGTTATAAAAATCAAGAAAAATATTGGTATAATTCGTAAATTCATTACTAGCTTAGTTTTTGAAGAGTTCTATCTTTGATGGTGCGAATTACTAAATGATCTATCGGTTTTTTAACAAAACTCTTTACTTGGTATCCTTTGTCATTTAATAATTTTTTTACAATGTCCTGAGAGTAATAAGCTACAGAACCTACAAAATGTATAGGATACTTAGATACTTCTTCTTTATATTGAAAAATATATGTGTTTATAAATTTTGAGATACCTTCATATAAAATATCTTCTATGTATGCATTTTCACGATTTTTGAAAAGAAATTGAGCGAAAGAAGCTAAATATTTACTTGGATTATCAATGCTGTATAATTTATTTAAGAGGTGATCCAATTCTATTTTATAATCACTTTTAAATAATATTGTTAAATCCATCGGCATTCTACCTAAAAAATAATCTTTAAGTAGTTTTTTTCCAAAATAATTACCACTTCCTTCATCTGCTAACAGATATCCAAGAGCTGGAAATTTTTGAATAACTTTTTTACCATCAAAATAACAACAATTTGTTCCAGTACCTAGAATACAAACTATACTAGGTTTGTTTGTAGTAGCTTTTACAGCTCCTATTATGTCTTCTTCAACCGCTATAAATTTAGCGTCTTTGAATACTGTTTGTAATACCAGACGTATTCTTTTTTTAGTTTCTGCTTCTCCACATCCTGCTCCATAAAAATGTACTTCGTTTATTAAGTGTCTTTTTTGTAGGATCAAATCTGCTTTCTCTACAATATTCTGAATAGCATTATCGGAAAGTAAAATAGGGTTTATGCCATCTGTTTTTATTTTATGAATAGGTTGTCCTTTTTCTGTGACTAGAACCCAATCACATTTGGTAGAACCGCTATCTGCAAATAATATCATTAGCTATCATTTATTAATTATTTTATTTTTTGAAGAAAATTTTATTTAATGAGCGTTTGTAGGAGAAAATATTTTAAAAAAGAATCCTTCCCTCAATAATTGTTATTAAGGGAGGATTTTTAGAGTATAACTCTATAACAAACAAAACATATATATTAAAAAATATATCTCTTAAAGGCTTCTATTGCTTCATAATCTGCTAGGCCAAGTTTATCATACAGTTCTGCTGTATTTCTATTTCTCTCTCTAGCTCTTAGCCAGAATTCTCTAGAGTCCTCGCCTTGAAACATAACTCTATCTTTTTGAGATTGATGGTATAAAATAGCGTTTGTTTTTTTACTTACTTCTAGAGGGCTTAATGGTACAGCCATTTCAATTTCAGAAACATCCCATTCTTGCCATGCGCCTCTGTAAAGCCATACCCAACAATCGTTCATATACGTATTGTTTTTTTGATTTTCTACTGCAGCAAAGATTGCATCTAAGCAAACTTTATGAGTTCCATGAGGGTCTGCTAAATCTCCTGCAGCATATATTTGATGAGGTTTTATTTGATTAATAATATCTTCCGTAATTTTTACATCTTCTTTTCCAAGAGGATTTTTTTTGATTTTACCAGTTTCATAAAAAGGAAGATCTAAGAAATATACTTTTTCATCAGGCAAACCAAAATATCTGGTTGCGCCTAGAGATTCCATTCTTCTTATTAAACCTTTAATTAATCGTACTTCGGGGATATCGATATCTCCTTGGTTTTTAGATTTAAGAAAAGTGATTACTTTATCAAATGGACCTTCTTGAGAGGATTGGAATTTTTTTGCTACTTCAGAGAATTTTAAAGCTTCGTCATCAGTAACGGCTATGTTACCAGAGGTTTGATAAACTACATGCACATCATGTCCCTGATCGATCAGTCTTAAAAAAGTACCTCCCATAGATATAACATCATCATCTGGATGCGGGCTAAAGATTAATACTCTTTTTTTAGCTGGTTCGGCTCTTTCTGGTCTGTTAGTGTCATCGGCATTTGGTTTACCACCTGGCCAACCAGTAATAGTGTGTTGTAGCTTGTTAAAGATTTTAATGTTTAAATCGTAGGATGAGCCTTCAACAGCTAACAGGCTAGACATACCATTATCGTTATAATCTTTATCGGTAAGTTTTAAAATAGGTTTGCTTATTTCTTGACTTAACCAAGTAACCGCTTTAAACTTTAATTGTTCTTTCCAAATACATTGATCTACCAGCCAAGGTGTCTTTATACGAGTAAGCTCTGAGGCTGCTTCATCATCTAATATTATGGTAGTATTTTTATGTTGCTGTAAAAAAGATGCAGGTATGTTAGGCGTTATTTGCCCTTCTATTGTTTGTTTTACTACAGTAGCTTTTTTATGTCCCCAAGCAAGTAACAATACTCTTCTGGATTTCATAATAGTATTAATCCCCATAGTAACGGCTTTTTTAGGAACATTTTCCATACCATTAAAATCAGAAGAAGCATCCGATCTTGTTACATGATCTAATGTAATAATTCTAGTACCAGAATTTGGGTGAGATCCAGGCTCATTAAAACCAATATGCCCTGTTCTACCAATCCCTAAAAGTTGAAAATCGATACCTCCATATTGTTTGATTTTCATTTCATAATCAATACAATATTGATCCATTTCTTCAAGAGGTACGGTGCCATCAGGAATATTTATATTTTCTGGATTAATATCTATATGATCAAATAGATGTTGATGCATAAAGTGATAATAACTTTGCTGGTGTTCTATATCCATAGGATAATACTCATCCAGATTAAAAGTTACAACATTACTAAAACTTAATTCTCCGGATTTATGTAAACTTACGAGTTCCTCATATACTTTTATAGGAGAGGACCCTGTGGCTAATCCTAGTACACATAAATTTCCTTCTTGTTGTTTTTGCTTGATTAGGGTTGCTATTTCGTTAGCAACAAGTTTTGATGCGATCGTTGAGTCAGGGAATATTTCGCTATGAATTTTCTCAAACTTAGATTTTTCAAACTGTCCTACTTGTTTATATTCAATTTCCTGAATCATTTTCTCAAGAGTTTGATAGTTTTTAATTGTTTCTATTATTTTAAGGCTTTGGTTGAAAAGAGATGGATTAGATGTTTATATAATCTATCCACCTCTATTCTAATTTATTTGTGGCTAATTCAAATTTTTAAAAATTTCCACCAGCGATATCCCACCATAAGCGTGTTCCTCCGTTATCTGGTCCTCCAAGAAGTGTTCTTGCTTGCTCAACATTAGCAGTATTTGTATTTCTTTCACCAAGAATAAAATCGATTCTTCTAATTTGTATATCAGTATCAATTTTCCCACCGCTATTGTTAATTACAACTGGAAAAATTCTTGGATACCCTGTCCTTCTAAATTCACTCCATGCTTCTTGACCTTCTGGGAACATAGCTATCCATTTTTGTGTGATGATTTGTTCTAATTGCTCTTCGTTTGTTCCTGCATTGTTATAAGCAATTTTAACATCACTTGGGTATGCAATATTATTGGCAGGATTTAAAACATCAACAAAATCCTTAGGAGTACTTGTGTTATCTGCTAAGTAGGTAGCTGAACCATCAACATTATGTTGCGAGAACGAAGTTTTTATACCCGTTTCATAATGAGTTTTAGCATCGCCAGCCCCAGCCCAGCCTCTTAGAGCAGCTTCTGCTCTTAAAAACCAAACTTCTGAAGCACTCATCCACTGTACGGTTCCTTTCTCTACCACTTTTCCAACACCAGAATATTCCCCATATTGTGTTTTTGCAGTAATATCAATACCCATTCTAATTCCTTTATATGCTCCAGCTAAATCCTCATCTGTTGCTGGTTTGAAATATCTTTCTTTACGACCATCGTTATACCCTTCTAAAATGGATTCCATTTCAGCACTCATACGAATATCTCCCCATGAACTACTAATTTCTAGGATTGGATTCGGGAAACCACCGTCAATTTTCATATCATCAGAGTTTGATTCTAAGAACCCAGCGTCACTAGCTAAGGCTAATTCACCCTGAGTTTTTGCTAATGTAGGATCTACTTTTACTACACGCATTGCTAAACGAAGTCGTAAAGAATTTGCATATTTTCTCCATTTAGTAATGTCTCCTCCAAAAGCTGATAGATCAAAAGGAGCAAAGAGTTGAGAAGTTTCAAGGTCTTTTAAGCCGTCTATAGCTATTTTTAGATCATTAAAAAATGTATTATAAACTAATTCTTGAGAATCATATTCTCCTGTAGTTGCAAAGTCATCAAATTTAGTGTATCTGATGGGTCCGTAAATATCAGTAACACGGTGCATAGCAGAAACTTTAATAATATTTGCTAAATGAATAAATTCAGTAGGAGGGTTACTTCTTTCATTAACAATTGTTTTAATTTTTAAAGCAAAAGGCATTACATTGTTATATGCGTTGTTCCAAGGAAATTCATTCCAACCATCTATTAAAGAATAGGTCATGTTATTAATATTTCCTGCAAATGGAGTTGGTGGTGTCATGTATCCAGAATATACATCGCCTATTACTCCTTGTTGTAATTGATAATTCCATGCAGGGGTAATATTTATAACGTTTAAAAACATTGGAGTAAAAGGTGCACCAATATCATTATTCATTTGTTCTAAGCTTCTTTCTGGTATAGAATTAGGGTCTGTATTAATGTTCTCAAAGTCATCTGTACACCCTGTGTAGCTCACAATTATGATGGAAACTATAATATATTTTAAAATTTTGTTCATTTTCTTAGAATTTTACATTAATGTTTAATCCAATACTTCTAGTAGAGGGTTGTCCATAAATATCTACACCTTGTAAACCAATACCAGTACTTGATGCGATATTTGGGTCAAATGGAGCGTCTTTATATATAAAGAAAAGGTTGTTTGCAATTAGAGATAGTTTGACATTTTCGATAAAACTATTTTTAAAATTAAGATTATAGCCTAAAGATACTTCTCTTACATTAATGTTAGTTGCACTATATACATACTCTCCTAGTATACCATCTCTTCCTCCGACCGCATTGTAATATGCTTGAGCAGAAATCTGTGTAGCATTACCGTTGGTGTCTACAACATCAATCATACCTCCGTTAGTATTTCTAGCATCAGCTGAAGCTTGAGAAACTCCATATTTGTCATTAATCGCTTCTGTAACACTTAAAACATCTCCTCCTACTTTGGCATCAATCAAAATGTTTAATGAGAAATCTTTGTAATCAAAAGTATTATTCCATCCTAATGTATAGTCTGGTTGTGCATGTGCAACAGTATTTTCTTTTCCTGTAGTTTGTAATGTTAAATCATCTGCTGTAACTATTGGTGTTCCATTTTCGTTTCTTATCAAAGAACTGGCTCTAATACTACCAAAATCTTCGCCTTCTATCAACGAGTATGCATAACCATTAACTCCAGAAGCTGTTAGTATTGCTTCACCATTGTTAAGGGATGGATGAACAGATATGACCTTATTTTCATTGGTAGCAAAGTTTATCGAAGTATTCCATTTAAAGTTTTCTGTTACAATTGGTTTTGCATTCAAAGTAAGTTCAATTCCTTTATTCAATATTTCACCTGCATTAACAATATTTTGAGTTAACCCAGTAATATTTGGTTCTGCAGCGATAAAGAATATTTGGTTGGAAGTAGTTGTACTGTAATAGGTAAAATCAAAACCTAATCTATTTTGTAAAAATCTCCACTCTGTACCAATTTCAAAAGATTTTTGTTCTTCAGGTTTAAGAGTTTCGCCTTCTATAACACCAAATCTTGGGACACTAGCATTTCCTGTTCCTAGTTCAATTGGTTCTAATTGATTTGAAGCATACGCAGGGATGTCTTTACCAACAATAGCATATGATGTTCTTATTTTTCCAAAAGAAATAAACTCAGGAAATTCAACCATTTCTGAAATAACACCTGTTAATCCAACAGAGGGATAAAAGAAAGCATTAGTGTCGGTAAATGCCAATGTTGATGACCAATCAGATCTTCCAGTTACATCCAAAAACAACATGTTTTTAAATCCTATATTCATAGATCCAAATACAGATTGTACTTCTCTGTTAGAAATCTTTTGTTGAATATTATTAGTGTCTGAAAAATTGGCAATAGTAAATACATTAGGGTATTTTAAACCTGGGTTTTTTCCAGAATCTAATAAAATTTGATCTCCTGTTGCATATTTTGTTAAACTTGTACCTAAAATTCCTGTAAATGTAAAATCTTCTGATAGTTGTTTATTGTATGTAGCAATTAGATCAATGTATTGTTGAGTGTTTTCAGTTTTTTCTAAAATATATCTTCCTGTTGCAGAAGCAAAAGTTGGATCACTCCCTCCATATATTCTCTGATCAAAAGTAAAAAATGACTTATCAAAACTTCCTCTAGATTGTAAAGAGAAATCGTCAGTAATTTGATACTTTATGCTTACGTTAGCAAGAACCCTTTGGGCAATATCTTTCCTTAAGTTTCTGTTAATTAACCAGTATGGGTTTTGTTGAATATTTTCATCAAATGATGATGCAAATTGATCCATCATATTCAAATTTGCATTAAAATATTCAAATTTATTTTTATAAGTATTTAAATCAATACCTACGGGGTTTAAATATAGCCCAGTTAAAGGGTTAGAATATAGTCCATTGGTTGGCCTGTTCCAAATCCTTTGATCAGATAAAGTAATACTTCCAGAGACACTAATTTTATCATTTAAAAATTTAGCAGTTTCTCTAAGTGTTATATTATTTCTTACCATTTTGTTATTTGGCATTACCCCACCAGCAACTGTGTTAGCATATGAAAAATATGTCTGAGCTTTTTGATTACCTGCGGATAATGATAAAGATTGTATAGAAGTATGTCCTGTTTCAAAAAAATCATCCACAGTATTAGATAAACCACTGGTTTTTGATCCCCATGATTTTGCATCAGCTACTCTACCATTTATTGCTATGGGTTGACCCACAGAGGCAGATTGGTATTCTGTTTGTAATTTAGGTAAAGATATAACATTATCAATAGTTATACTTGAATTGTAATTAACCGTTAGTTGGCCTTCTTTACCTTTTTTTGTACTGATTAAAATCACTCCATTTGCTCCTTGACTACCATATAGTGCAGCAGCGGAAGCACCTTTAAGTATAGTCATACTTTCAATATCATCAGGATTAATTAGAGATAAAGCATCTCCACCATCTCTGTTTCCTGTCTGACTACCAAATACATTAGTTCCAGATGTTTCTCCATTTTGCCCATTACCATTATTTAGCATAGGGACACCATCAATTACATATAACGGGTCATTGTTAGTTGTAGAAGAACTACCTCTTAAAACTACTTTTGTAGCTCCTCCAAGCCCTGATGAACTTCTTGAAACGGTAAGCCCTGATACTTTACCAGATAAACTATTAATAGGGTTCGTTTGTTTTATTTTGTTTAGTTCTTCTCCTCCTAATTCTTGTGCAGCATAGGTAAGAGTTTTTTTTGCTTTTGAAATTCCTAAAGCAGTTACAATAACATCGTCTAATTGCTCAGTATCAGCATCTAATAGTACGTTGATTATGGTATTACTACCTACAGTTACTTCTTTACTAACCATTCCTAGATAAGAGTATACAATTACATCTCCTAGAGATGCATTAATTGCATAATTTCCATCAAAATCCGTTTGTACTCCATTTGTTGTTCCTTTTACTATAATGTTTACTCCAGGTAATGGTATATTATCTGAAGCCCCTTTGACATTACCTGTGATTTGGGTTCCCTGCCCAAAACTCAGATAAGAAAAAAATAATAAAGTGATTAGAGTTAAAATTTTTTGTTTCATATTAAAATGTAGTTTTTTTGAATGAGTCAAAGTAGTATTTTAAATTTTTAACAAAATTTTTTTTAGACAAACGACATGGTTTTTGTAATAATCGACATGCATTTATAGATAACGGTTTTTTGAAAAATTGATATCTTTATTTTTTTTGTTTTTCTCTACAAATAGTCTTACATTTTTCAAAAATTTTTGTTAAAAAAGTAATTTTGATCAGTATTATTTAATCATTTTTCAGAAAGGGGACAAGAAAGTGCAAAGAACTATTAAACGAAAACATCACTTATATTTTTGGATTTTTTATTTTTTATTTAATGTTATTCGATGGGGAAGTTATTTTAATGATTATTTATATTCATTAAAATCCAATTTGGTAGAATTTCCTTTGCATATTATTTTGGTATACTTTAATATATATTATCTGGTACCTAAATTTATATTTAAAAAAAGATATGTGTATTACGTCTTTTTTTTATGCATGAGTTTAGGAATGCATTATATATTAAGGTCAAGTTTGAATTTTTTGTTAGTAACAGAAGATATTTGGCCTGAGGTAGAAGGTAGATTAGCTCCTTTTGGGTTTAATCATATAATAGCAGTAGCAATAGGAGAACTGTATGTAGTGGGATTGACTTCTGCAATAAAATTTACTGTAGATTTTTTAGTTGTACAAAATAAAAATAGATATTTAAGCGAATTACAATATAAAACAGAGTTAAAATATTTAAAAGCACAGATACAACCACATTTCTTTTTTAACACTCTTAATGGTTTATATGCACTTACCATAAAAAAATCTGATCTAGCTCCTTATATGGTGTTAAAATTATCCAATTTTATGAGGTATGTTATTTATGATACAAGTAAGAAGAAACTTCCGCTTTTACAAGAAATTGATCATATTGATAATTACATTGAACTTGAAAAAATGAGGTATGGCGATAGAGTTACCTCTATTATAGATATAAATGGCAATATAGATGGTGTAAAAGTAGTTCCTATGTTATTTTTGCCGTTTATAGAAAATGCTTTTAAACATGGATTAAAGAATGCAGATCAAATGGAATTATCAATTTCTTTTGAAAAAAAACAAAATGAATTAATATTTATTTCTAAAAATAATTACGAAGAAGAATATCAATCAATAAAAACACATGGTATAGGAATAAAAAATGTAAAAAGAAGATTACAGATTCTCTACCCTAAAAATTTCACACTTAACATAACACAAAAAAATAATGAATATTCGGTTTTACTTAAAATTCCTCTATCATGAATATTAAATGTATCATAATTGATGATGAACCCCTGGCAGTTGAAGTTATAGAGTCTTTTTTACAAGAGTTTAAAAACATTCAAGTAGTAGATACCTTTAAAGACCCAATTGAAGCTTTATCTATATTAGAACAAGGAGATATAGATGTTGTGTTTTTAGACATAAATCTTCCAAGAATGAATGGGTTAGAGTTTTTAAAAAGCCTGAAAGATTATCCTCAAGCTATAATTACTAGTGCATATAAAGAGTATGCGTTAGAAAGCTATGAATTAGAAGTTCTTGATTATCTGGTAAAACCTATTTCTTTTAATAGGTTTTTGAAATCTATCAATAAATTAACAGCAAGGCTTATTTCTATAAAAAAACAGGAGCTATCTGTTGATGTAATACAGCAACCTGCTCACGTTTTTCTTAAAGTAGATAAGAAATTAGTAAAAATCCTTCTCAGCGATATTCTTTTTATAGAAAGCTTGAAAGATTATATTAGGGTAAGTACTCTAGAAGGTACATTTCTATCACACAAATCTTTGACTAGTATAAGTGAAGAGCTTCCATCAGAAAATTTTATAAGAATCCATAAATCCTATACCATAGCAATAGATAAAGTTAAATCTATAGAAGGGAACTTGGTAGAAGTAGGAGAAAAAAGAATTCCTATAGGAAGGAATTATGCTGCTCATGCCAAACAACGAATACTAAAAAATAAATCAAACTTATTAAAATAAAAATAATGATTCTAACAACATTGGATTACATAATAATAGCTTCCTTTTTTCTAACCACATTAATTATTGGTATTGTGGTTTCAAAACGGTCTGGAAAAAATACGTCAGAGTATTTTTTGTCCGGACGTAATATGCCATGGTGGTTACTTGGTTTTTCTATGGTTGCTACAACATTTTCTACCGATACACCAAATTTAGTAACAGATATTGTGAGGCAAGATGGTGTTGCTGGTAACTGGGTTTGGTGGGCTTTTTTATTAACAGGGCTTTTAACTGTATTTGTATATGCTAAGTTATGGCGTAAATCCAATGTTACTACAGATATGGAGTTTTATACATTGAGATATAGTGGGAAACCAGCAAGTTTTTTAAGAGGTTTTAGATCTATATATCTTGGAGTAGTATTCAATATAATAGCAATGGCTGCTGTAAATCTTGCTGCAATTAAGATTGGTCAAATAATGTTAGGACTCACGCCAGTACAAACTGTTTTGATAGGAGGGTTAGTAACTACTTTCTTTAGTTCTGTAGGTGGTTTTAGAGGAGTTATCTATACAGATTTTGTACTTTTTTTTGTTGCTATTATAGGAGCAGTAGGAGCTGCTTATTATTTAGTTAATCTTCCAGAAGTAGGAGGTTTAAGTAACTTAGTTACACATCCAAATGTATCTGATAAGCTTTCTTTTTTTCCGGATTTTTCTAATACCGAAGCATTAATAGGGGTTCTAATTATACCATTAGCTGTACAATGGTGGAGTTCATGGTACCCTGGGGCAGAGCCTGGTGGCGGGGGATATATTGCGCAACGTATGCTTGCGGCTAAAAATGAAAATCATGCAATTGGAGCAACATTCTTTTTTAATATTATGCATTATGCATTACGTCCATGGCCATGGATATTAGTAGCATTAGCATCTTTAGTAATATATCCAGATATAGCAAGTATTCAAGAAGCGTTTCCGAATATAGAATCTAGTAAATTAGGGCATGATTTAGCATATTCTGCAATGTTAACAATGCTTCCTGCAGGTTTATTAGGACTCGTTTTAGCATCGCTAGGAGCAGCATATATGTCAACTTTATCTACACACCTTAATTGGGGGTCATCTTATGTAGTAAATGATTTTTACAAGCAACAAATTAAAAAAGATGCAAGTGAAAAAGAATTGGTAAATGTTGGGCGAATCACTACAGTTGTTCTTATGGTAACAAGTGCAGTTTTTGCACTTTTTTTAACCAATGCAAAACAGCTTTTTGATATTATTCTTATGTTCGGAGCAGGAACAGGTTTAGTATATATATTACGTTGGTTTTGGTGGCGTATAAATGCATGGAGTGAAATATCTGTAATGTTTTCTGCTATGCTTATCCCTTTGGTTCTTACTTTTACGCCACTAGGAGATGTTTTGTTTGGATATGTAGACGATTCTGGAGTAGTAACATCAGGTGTCTTTCCTTCTTGGTTTAGATTTATTTCTATGGTAATTGTAACATCAATTGTTTGGATAGTAGCTACATATTTAACAAAGCCAGAGCCAAAAGAAACTCTACGTTCTTTTTATGAAAATATACAACCTGGTGGACCAGGATGGAAAAAAGTTGTAGATGAAGCTAATGCAGATGGAGTTGAGATAATTAGAGATAAAGGAAAATGGACAGTGCCCTCTGGAATTTTGGCGATGTTGTTAGGATGTGTCTTAGTATATAGTTGTTTATTTACAGTGGGTAATTTACTTTATGGAGATTATACAAAGGCAAGTATTACCGGACTTATCGCAACAGTCTCTGGTTTTTTATTAATCAGGGTTTGGAGATCACTTGGTAAAAAATTAGTTTCATAGAATAATGAAGAGAGTACAGTCAGTCGATTTTTTAAGAGGCTTTACAGTAGTATTAATGATATTAGTGAATACACCTGGGGATTGGAACCATGTGTATTCGCTGTTATTACATGCCGATTGGAATGGTCTCACGTTGGCGGATTTTGTATTTCCATTCTTTTTATTCATCGTTGGGATATCTATCTCTTTTGTGTATAAGAATAAAAAAGGAAAAGCAAACGCTTCTGTATATAGAAAGATCTTTATTCGTAGTTTTAAATTAATTCTACTAGGATTGTTTCTTAATGTTTTTTTACCGTATTTCCCTTTTATTAAAATAGAATCTATGCGTATTCCAGGGGTTTTACAACGCATAGGAATTGTTTTCTGCATAGTTTCGATATTATATCTAAACCTTCATAAAAAGCAACTTCTTTATATTTCTTTTTTTATATTATTGGGGTATTGGATATGGCTAGCATATATTCCTTTACCAAATGGAAACCTCCCAACATTAGACAGAGGGGTTAATAATTGGGCTAACTATGTTGATTTTTTATTACTAAAAGGAAATATATGGCAACCTGATTATGATCCAGAAGGGATACTCAGTACTTTACCATCAATAGTAACGGTATTAATAGGGGTTTTTGTTGGTGAAATTTTAGTGAGTAAAATAAAACAAAAACTTATTTTACTAACGATAATAAGTATGTGTTTACTTGTTACAGGGTATGTATGGGATGTGTTTTTTCCTATAAATAAAGCATTGTGGAGTAGTAGTTTTGTATTAGTTACATCTGGTTATGCAACATTATTTTTAGTAATATTTCATTATCTAATGGATGATAGGGAATATGACTTTGGAAACCTATTTAAGTACGTAGGAGCTAATGCGATTGTTATTTATTTTTTATCCATGGTATTTGCCCGATCCTTGTATTTAATTAAAATAAACTCTCAGACTTCAATACATCAATTTTTGTTCGAAACTTTTTTTGTTTACAAAGGAATTGCTATGCCACTATCTTCTCTTTTTTATGCGTTGATTGTTGTTGGTTTTTATATCCTTCTTGCTTACTTTTTGTATAAGAGAAAAATATTTATTAAAGTTTAAAAATTTAATTACATATCAATAAATAGAATATTTAATTTTTAATAATCTCTCTTACTTATATTGGATATTTTCGAGTAGAATTATCTTCATAGTAAAAATTAAAAATAGAAATTTTAGTTTTCGTTTATTCCTGCTTAAATGGTTTTTTGTACGTTAAAAAGTGTTATTCGTATATTTTATTTCTTTAAAGATACTTAAATACAGTACTTTATATCTTTAAATAAAATAACACATAAGAAACTAACTATTTCTTTACACAAAATTGTCTTAACGATGAAACACAAACTCTTTACTCCAAAAACCTATTTGGGTTTATGTAAGAAATCATGGCTACTTATATTTTCGGCGTTATTACTAGCTGTTAATTTAAGTTTCTCTAATTCTTATAAAATACATTCAAAAGCAAACACTTCTTTACATACTTATAAATCTACTGAAGTAGTACCTCCTATACAGGTTAGTGACTTAATAAATAAAGATTTATGGAATACTTTGTTTCCTTATCGTTTTGGTGCTAAAAATACTGGAAATGGATGGGAACTAGATCCAAAAGATGACTTTTACACATTTGATTCTTTTGTAGAAGCTATTAATCGAATGAGTAAAATTAAAGTAATTTTTGATAGAAGATGTGGTACTAATGCATATCGAGTTACTCGTATTGATAAGACTACTGGGGTATCAAAACTTCTTAGAACTGATGTGGATTTTGATGCGCCCAGAAATGCAGAAAAAGAAATTATAACAGAAGAAGTAGATTATGGTGCTTTTTTAGAAGAAGGAAATTTAGAAACAAGGAAAAGAGAAATTACCGCTTTTTTTGCAAATATTTCTCATGAAACCACAGGAGGGTGGTCAACTGCTCCTGGTGGACAATTTTCATGGGGATTACATTTTCGTGAAGAACCTACAAATGCTTCTTATGCCTATCCAGATACAAACTATCCTCCAACAGCAGGTAAATCTTATAAAGGAAGAGGACCAATACAATTATCTTATAATTATAATTATGGACCTGCTAGTGAATTTATATTTGGAGATAAACAAATATTATTAGATAATCCAGAAAAAGTAATCGAAGATGCTGCTTTAGCTTTTCAAACAGCAATATGGTTCTGGATGACACCACAATATCCAAAACCATCAGCTCATAATGTTATGGTAAACAAATGGATGCCAAATGATCTTGATAAAACAAAAAATAGAGTTCCTGGACTTGGTATGACTGTAAATATTATTAACGGAGGGGTAGAATGTGGACAAGGAACAGAGAAACCTCAGGTATTAGATAGAATAGGGTACTATCAAAGATTTACTAGTATTTATCAAATAGGAACAGATATGGATGGAGTTAACGATCTGTCTGACTGTGGTTGTAAGGATATGGCTAAATATGGAGGAGACTCTGCTGATTTAACCGCAGAACCATGTGCTCAGAAACCTAAAATTACGTTTACTTCTCCAAAAAATGATGAGTTAATTAAGCAACAAACGCTCTCTTCTGTTTCTGTTTCTTTAAATATAGATGAAAAAGACACAAAATTAGTTAGTATAACTACTTCTGTGGATAATCAAACTTTTAATGGAGTATCATTCAGTTGGACCCCATCTAGTTATGCGAGTCATGTTCTAACAACTAATGCGAAATTTGAAAATGGAACTACAGCGACTTCATCTATTAAAGTAGTTATTTGGGATGGTATAAATCTAGACTGTCAAGAAGTTGCGGACTGGAAAGAAACAAGAATATATCAACACAAAGATACTTTTGTAAAACACAAAAATAAAGTTTATAAAAATAAATGGTATGCAGCTAGTAGTAATATCCCAGGGATCGATGGTGTATGGGAATTAGTTAAGGATTGTGAGGCTGTAGTAGGTAGCTCTCCTGTGATTTCATGGAATTCTCCATCTAATACTCAGGTTATTGAACAAATTGAACTTACTCCAATTTCGTTAAGTGCACGAGCTACAGATGCAGATGGTACAGTGCAGTCTTTTAAGTTTATTTATAATAATACAGATATTGTAGCTACCTCTTCAGGGGATAGTTATTCTGCTAGTTTTACTCCAACACAGTTTGGTCAAGTAACCATAATAGCATCGGCTACAGATAATGATAATAAAACTTCAGAAAAATCTATTTCTTTTACTGTAAAAGAGAAAATAACTGGGGGGAATAATATACCTCCAACAGTTTCGATTACCTCACCTAGCAACAATACCTCCTTTGAAGCAGGTAGTCCTGTAAATATAACTGCAAAAGCTTCAGATAGTGATGGTACGATTACTAAAGTAGAGTTTTTTAGTAATGGTAATAAAATAGGAGAAAACAATTCTAGTCCATATAGTTATACTATTACAAATACTATTACAGGGGATTATTCTTTAACAGCTAAAGCAACAGATGACAAAGGAGCAATATCTATATCTGCCGCAGTTCTAATTACTGTAACTAGTGGTGGAGGCAACGGTAACTGTACAAGTGTACAACAATACGTAGCAGGTACCTCTTATGGATTAAATGATGAGGTTGTAAATGAAGGAGGAAAATTTAGCTGCGATATACCAGGATGGTGTTCTTCTGCAGCTACATGGGCATATGCTCCAGGAACAGGGTCCTACTGGCAAATGGCTTGGACAAAAACAGGAGTTTGTAGCAAAAGTATTTCAGATATAAAAACAAAAGATTATTCTGTGTTTCCTACAGTAACAAAAGATATTGTAAATATTACAATAAATACGAAAAACAGATCTTGGATAGGAATCGGTTTATATGATTTTTCAGGCAAATTATTGTATTCACAAACTTTTAGTGAATTACAAAAAAATACTGAAAAGTTATTTTCTCAAGATGTATCTCATCTTAAAAACGGACTTTATATATTCAAAATTCAGATAGATAATACTATTTATCATGAAAAAATTCTAAAAAAATAAATAATCCTCTTTTAAAACTTATATAGGGTAGTCTTAAAATAATATAATTAGACTACTCTAGATAGGTAGTTTTATAAAATCAAAAAAATAATTAATTACACAAATCATGAAAAAAATTTATATCTTTTTTAGTATGCTTTTTTGTGCACTGTTGACACAGGCACAATATAATTTTCCAGCCTGTTCTCCAGCTTGGGATGTAAGCCAAGTTCCTTATACACAAGGACAAGAAGTTTCTGTCAACGGTATTAATTATCGTTGTAAATATTATACCAGTGATGCTCCAGGAGCGGGTTCATGGCAGTTAATAGGCCCTTGTGGTGATGGTGGATTAGGGCCTGATTATTCAGGAAAACAAAGAATTATAGGGTATTTGCCTACATGGGTGGCGGATTATGATATCAAAAATAAGTTCAAGCCAGAGGTGGTAACTAACTTAAACATTTCTTTTTTAATGTTTAAACAGAATAACAATGATTATAACAGTACAGATTTTGCTTCTATATCTTTTGATGAATTTCAGGCTAGAAAAGTAGATTCTGTTCTTAATGATTTAGGAGTTCTTCAAAAGGCTAGGGCTAAAGGAGTAAAAGTAGCAGTTGCTCTTGGTGGAGCTACCGATTATGCGTTTATATGGTTAATGGACAAATATCATAATGATGATGCTAAATTAGAACAAGTGGCTACTTTAATTGCTAATTATGTTATTCAAAACAATTTGGATGGTATTGATTTGGATATGGAATGCTGGTGGGCTGATCCTGCTATTAGCGGAACATCAGATCAAGGAGGAAGAGTAAGAGGAAGTAAATGGGGAGATAGCGATCAAGGTCCTCACCCAGCAGGAATAGGTTTAACCAAATTAAGTAAAAAATTAAGAGCAAAACTTCCTAATAAATTAATAACAGCAGCTGTTTTTGGAACCTCATGGTATGGTAATAATTATGATGATGGTATTGCAGATTATATGGATTGGATAGGGCTTATGTCTTATGATTTCACAGGATCTTGGGATAAATCTCCAGAAGGGCCACATTCTTCTTTATATAAGGTAGAACAAGGAACTTATACAGGGCAGACAGCAGATAATCCTATTTATTCTGCGCAAGATGCATTAGAGTATTGGATGGGGTTTGCTCCTCCAGCTTGGAATCACTCAGGTGGTTTTAAAGTGCCAAAATCAAAATTAGTTTTTGGATTACCAGTGTATGGATACGATTTTTCTGAAAAAAAACCTAATGGAGGTAACGGAGCTAAATTTGTACCTTATAAAGATATTGTAAAAGATTTTCCTAATGCAGCTACAAGTTATGATGCTAAAGACCCTAAAAAACTAAGAGGATTTATAGGAGAAAACGGAAAGAAAATTTATTATAATACTCCAAAATTAGCAGGAGAAAAAATAAAATATTCTAAGCAGTATGGACATCAAGGATTGATATTATGGGAGCTTACTCAAGATACCGATTACAACGAGTCTTCTAGTATTCTGAAAGCTGTAAATGTAGCTGCTGGAAACGGTACCCCTATAAATAGTACCCCTGTGATTACTTGGGAAACCCCTACTAATAATCAGATAATTGAAATGACAACGTTTGCTAACGTTGCTTTAAAAGCAAAAGCGACAGATAGTGATGGTACAGTAACTTCATTTGTTTTTAAACATAATAATACAGAGATTGTAGCAACTAAGAATGGAGACTACTATACTGCTAATTTCTTACCTAATACTTTTGGACAGGTAATTATTATAGCATCTGCTACAGATAATAAAAATGATACATCAGAGCAATTAATTTCTTTTACTATAAAAGAAAAGGGAGCTAATACAGCTCCGGTGATTACTCAAGTAGTACCACAAGGAACTATAGAATTACCTGTTTTAGCCCCTATAAATATTAAGGCTACTATAACAGATGATGTACAAGTAAATTCTGTAGAGTTCATTATTAATAATGTAAGTGTTACTCCGACAATAGTAGCTAATACCAATGTGTATACTACAGATTGGCTACCACAAACATTTGGAACTGTTACTCTAAATATCGTTGCAAAGGATAATCAGGGATTAGTTTCAGAAGAATTAATATCGTTTACTGTGGTCGAAAAAACCGGAGGAGGTTGTGAAGGAATACCTCAATGGGATTCAACACAAACCTATTCTTCTGCTACAGAAGTGAGTTATCAAGGAGCAGTTTATCGTAATAAATGGTGGACTCAAAACGAAACTCCAGGAAGTAGTGATGTTTGGCAGTTTGTAAGAGATTGTAACGGTGGAGGTAATGGAAGTACTTGTACTGCACCTTTATGGTCTGTTTCTATAGCATATAATGCAGGGGATAAAGCAACGTACCAAAACAAAATATATAGTGCTAAATGGTGGATTAAAGGAGAAACTCCTGATACTTCTTCGGCATGGGGTTACTTATCTGATTGTACAACATCAAATAGTTCAGTAATAATTTCTACAGTAGCAAAAGATCAGATTGAACTTAAGATAAAAGCTTCTGAGCCAGCAACGATGACAGTAGAATTATATGATTTTTCAGGTAAAAAACTTCAAAATCTATCTTTAGATAGACTAATAGATAGTGGAGTTAATACGGTTAATCAAGACGTGTCTGGTTTAAATAAAGGAATATATATCTATAAAATAATCATAGATAACAAAGTACATACCAAGAAAATAATCAAAATTTAATAATCAAATCGCAACTAAATTTTTGCTTCAGGATACGAGGAGGGGGTCTTGAAGTAAAAAATTTAGTTAGCGATTTTAATTTAGTTATATAAAAAAACTAATAAACGACCCAAAATTAAGTAATGTTTAATTTTTTAAAATCAAAATAATGAAAACAATCGTCAATTATTTAGGATTAGCTATAATGCTATTACTTATTGTAACTTCATCTGAATTACAGCGCATTGAAAATTTTGATTCCTCTAGTAGTAATATAATAGAAGTTAATCTAAGTAAAGATTTTGGTTCGACTAATAATGTTAATTTACAACCAATTGGTTCCAATGAATTTATTCAATATTCATGGTCAGAGGATTATGAAGTTTTGGGTAAACCTATATCCCTCTCAGGATTAAATCTAGTTTTAAATGAATTAACAGACTTTAATGATTTTGTAACTAATGCACCTTTATATATTACAGTCTCTAGTAGTATGAAGAAAGTTGATATAAAGTATCTATTCAAGAACTCTCTATCAACAGAAGCATTTTTTATATAAGAAAGGATGTTTGATTTATTGAATAATAAAAATGAAGATCTGATAACGAGATATGGAATCAGAAGATACACCAACTAATTTGTTTGTTATGTTTAGAATAATCTACCACTGTGATTATTTGTTTTAAGAAAAGATCTGGGATTTCCCAGATCTTTTTGTTTTTAAATTAGAATATAGAGGTTACGCCATTTATAATAATATCCTTAGCTTCTTTAATATAGTTTCTTCCCATAGGAATTAAATTGCCATTTATCTCAATATTATTTTTATTTATAGCTTCTACTTTATGGATAGCGATGGTGTAAGATCGGTGAATTCGTATAAAAAGATAGCTAGGTAATAATTTAGTTATTGCAGCTAGATTATAGTGAGTCACATAATCTCCATATTTTGTTTTTACAATAACATAATCTTTTAGACTCTCAATATAAAGAATATCGTCATAGTAGATTTTGATCATTTTCTTATTCACTTTTATAAAAATATGGTCTTCGGGTTCTGTTTGACTTTCCGAAATATTCATTGTGTTTTTAGAAATATTAAACATCCTAGATACTTTATGTAGGGATTTCACTAATCGTTTTATATAAACTGGCTTTACTAAATAATCTAATACACCTAGTTCAAAACCTTCTACAGCATAATCTTTACAAGAAGAAATTATAATAACCATAGGAGGAGATGCATGTAAACCTTTTATAAAATCAATACCATTAAGAATAGGCATGCAAATATCTACAAAAACTAAATCAACAGTGTTTTTGTGAATAAAATCAAAAGCGTCTACTGCATTATTGCAAATAGAAATAATTTCAAAATCATCAAAATAATCTAAGTGTTTTTTTAAAATTTGAATAGATAAAAGATCGTCATCAACTAATAAACATTTTATTTTCATTACATAGCAATTTAAAAATATAGCAAGAATGGATTAGGATCACTACATGCTATTAATATGTAGGTTTTTGTTAGTAAGTCTAACCTTATTTATTCTTTTTTATTGTCTTTTTTCAATCCTGTCCTAAATAAATTTGTATCATAAAAATTTTAGCCATTTTACATACCTATCGCTATATTTAAGTAAATATTCAAAAAAGAACCCCTTGTATATATTGATTTGGCGGAGGTTGCTTTTTCTGAAACGGATTGTCGAGCCATTTATGGAGGTTAACCTTTACAAAAAGGTTAAGTCTTATGAAGGCTACTAAATTAGACAAGTACCAAGGATGTTTTGCTTGTGTTTTTAACGCTTTTAAGATAAGAATTGTGATCAGAGCAGTCCAAATTTGTATCATCACGGCATTTTGGGTAGTTCCGATAAAAGATTTAATATGTAGTTGTTGCTTTATATCTCTAAAAAATATT
>NZ_AUML01000015.1 GCF_000430665.1 Aquimarina muelleri DSM 19832
CTCCACTACATCTACATCTGAAATGGTATAAATTACTTTTAGCAGAAGATATTTGAATAGTCTTATGGGACTTTCTGCTTTTCTGCCTTGAGTTTGAGAATATTTTGATTGAAGTTCTTCATAGATGAAATTAAAATCTATTAAATCATTTATACGCCTTAACAAGTTGGTGTGAGGAACAATTAAATCATATAAAGAACTGTACTCGCTTAATCGAAGAGATTCCTGTTGAACTATCATGAATACAAAATACAAAAAACGGCAAGTATCTAAAATACTTACCGCTTTTATTTAAGTTCGTGACTTTTTCAGTAGCCTCGTATTATAGTAGTTGTTTTTTTAAGTAGAAATATTCTTTGTCGTTATAAATCCTGTTTTTAGGCTTACTGTATAATAGTAAAAATTCCTAAATCAGGATTTATTTTTAGTACAAAAACAGTTTTATAGAGTAATAAACATAATAATACAAAATACTCTAGCCAATAATATAGTTATCTTTTACAAACCTTACAGCTTTTATATTCTGTAAGGTTTGTTTTTTTTAGTCAGAAATTTTCTTTTTGGATTGTATCACAAAATACAAACCAACAATAACAAAAGGAATACTTAGCCATTGTCCTGTAGATAAGGAATCACCTAATGAATCTTCAAAGCCTCCTTGACTGGTTTTAACATATTCTACAATAAAACGCACTGCAAATATTAAAATTAAATACATTCCAAAAAGAAATCCTCTATTATTTCGTTTATCCGTTTTCCAGTAGATCAGCCATAAGATAATAGATACAAATATATATCCAAAAGCTTCATATAATTGAGCTGGATGGCGATATGGAATAGCTTCTAATAAGTTAGAGAATTTAGGGTTTTCTACAATAGCAGAATACGCTTTATTAACACTGTCCATTCCTGTTTCTTTTAAAGCTTCTCTTTTGCTAAAACCATTACGGACGAACTTTACTCCAAAAAAAGAATCACCAGATTCTTTACCAATAATCTCAGAGTTAAAAAAGTTACCTAGTCGAACAAAAATACCTCCGAATGCTGCAGGAATAGTAACCCTGTCCAGAACCCAAAGAGGATGTTTGTGTATTATTTTTTTAGAATAATAATACATTGCAATAATAAAAGCTATAGCAGCTCCATGACTTGCTAATCCTTGAAAACCTGTGAATTCAAAGGCTGGGTCAAACCTAAAAGGTAAAAGAATTTCTAAAAGATTGTTCTTGTAATAACTCCAATCATAAAAAAACACATGCCCTAATCTGGCACCTAATAATGTACCAATAACTGCATATATAAATACAGAATCTAGTTTCTCCATAGAGATGTTCTCTCGGATATAGATTTTCTTCATTAAATACCAACCTAATGTAAATGCAATTACAAACATTAAGCTGTAAAAACGAATAACAAAAAAGCCAAGATCTATTCCTTCAACAGGGTTCCATATAATTTTTGATAATATCATGCGTAAATTTTATTTTTTGGAAAGTAAATATAGGTATTTATAAGCTAAAATGAAGATGTATTCCTGTTATGAAAGAAGGAATATGAAAATTAAAATAGAACTCATAAAGATAGTTTTATTTACTTGTTTTTTTTATTTTGAATATCTTTGTTGACATCTGGTACAGGATCATAACCACTTCCTCCCCAAGGGTGGCAGCTAAAAATACGTTTTAAAGAAAGTAAACTTCCTTTAAATAAACCATGTTTTTGTAAAGCTTCTATAGTATAATGAGAACAAGTTGGATGATAACGACAAGTAGCAGGAGTTAAAGGAGAAATTAAATTCTGATATAACCGTACCAAAATGATAAAAGGAAATATCAGAATTTTTTTTATTATTGTTTTAGCCAAAATATATTAGTTTAAAGAAAAACTAGTTCCTTCACGACCATCTTTAAGCTGAATACCAATTTCAAGAAGCTCATCTCTTATCTTATCACTTGTAGCAAAATCTTTGTTTGCTCTTGCTTCAGCTCTAAGGTTAATTAATAATTCGACAGTACCAGATAGTTTTTCACTTATGTCAGACGAAGTCTCATTTATATTAACCAGTCCTAATACGTCAAATACAAAATTATACATAGTTTGGCGTAACAAATCAAGATCTGTTTTAGATATAGTAGCCTTTTGTTCTTTAACAGTATTAATAAACTTAACAGCGTCAAATAATTTTGCAATTAGGATTGGGCTGTTGAAATCATCATTCATTGCGTCATAACATTCTTGTTCCCATGCTTGTACATTAAAACCATCTGTGCTAGAATTAGCTATTAATGTATTTACTGTTTGTATAGCGTCTATTAATCGATAGAAACCTTTTTCTGAAGCTTCCAGAGCATCATTAGAGAAATCTAAAATACTTCTATAATGAGCTTGAAGCATAAAAAACCGAACGATCGTAGGATCAAAAGGTTTGCTTAAAATATCATTATTTCCAGAAAATAATTCTCCTGGAGATATAGTGTTACCTGTCGATTTAGACATTTTTTTGCCATTAAGTGTAAGCATATTGGCATGCATCCAGTAATTTACAGGATTTTGACCACAAGCAGCTTCTCCTTGCGCAATTTCACATTCATGATGAGGAAACTTTAAATCCATTCCACCTCCGTGAATATCAAATCGTTCTCCAAGATATTTGGTGCTCATTACAGTACATTCTAAGTGCCAACCAGGGAAACCATCACTCCATGGCGATGGCCATCGCATGATATGTTTTGGCTCTGCTTTTTTCCAAAGTGCAAAATCTTGAGGATTTTTCTTATCACTTTGTGCAGACAGTTCTCTGGTATTAGCAATCATATCCTCAAGATTACGTCCGCTTAATTTACCGTAATGATTGGTTTTGTCAAACTTCTGAACATCAAAGTAGATAGAGCCATTAGATTCATAAGCAAAACCATTATTTATTATGGTTTTAATAATTTCAATTTGTTCTATAATATGCCCTGTAGCTGTAGGTTCTATACTTGGTGAAATAGCATTGAACCTAGACATGACATGATGAAAATCTAAGGTATATCGTTGTACGATTTCCATAGGTTCTAACTGCTCTATTCTGGCTTTTTTCGCTACTTTATCTTCCCCTTCATCTGCATCATTTTCAAGATGCCCAGCATCTGTGATATTTCTAACATAACGAACCTTATATTCTAAATGTTTTAAATATCTAAAAATTAAATCAAAAGAAATAAAGGTGCGGCAGTTTCCTAAATGTACATTACTATAAACTGTTGGACCGCATACATACATGCCAATATTACCTTCTATAATAGATTTAAATATTTCTTTTTGTCCCGAGATAGAATTGTAAATCTGTAATTCTTGAGTTTTATACAACGGAGTTGCTGCCATAATAATAGAATAATACGTGTAAGTTTATATTGAAAAATTAAAAAGTAGTGTCTAGTTTAATGTAATCTAAAAATTCTCTTTTTACAGAGTCTTCTTTAAATTTCCCTCCAAATTCACTAGTAACTGTGCTGCTTTCGATATCTCTAATACCTCTTGAGTTTACACATAAATGTTTAGCATCTATTACGCATGCCACATCTTTGGTTCCTAAAACTACTTGAAGATCTTGCACAATTTGCATAGTCAAACGTTCTTGTACTTGTGGGCGTTTAGCATAATAATCTACAATACGATTCATTTTAGATAATCCAACTACAGTACCATTAGAGATGTAGGCAACATGAGCTCTGCCAACAATAGGTAACAGGTGATGCTCACAGGTAGAATAAAGAGTAATGTTTTTTTCTACCAACATTTCTCCATACTTATAATTGTTTTTAAACGTAGAAGCATCTGGTTTGCGTAGAGGGTGAAGACCCGAAAAAATTTCATTTACAAACATTTTTGCTACACGTTGTGGAGTTCCTTTAAGACTGTCATCTGTTAAGTCTAATCCAAGTGTTTCCATAATATGCTTTACATCTTCTCTAATCAAAGTGATTTTTTCATTATCACTAAGTTTAAAGGCATCTTCTCTAAGAGGAGTGGTAGCGCTAGTAGCTATATGATTATCACCTAGCGCTTCAATAGCTTCAAGGGCCTTGTCAATTTTCACACTTCAAAATTTATAATTCATTAAAACTTCATTAAAAAATAATAAAGTAAAGCGATTTTATGAAAACCATTCTTTACTTTGCCATCTTTTTAAATATACAAAAGAAGATTATTAAACAATAGCTTCCGTTATATGGGTTGCAAAGATACGATTTTGTTGTTTTACTTAGTAAAAGCTATGTTAAACAATTAACTTGGTTAGATTTTTTGCAGAAGTTACGTATATTTAAATTCCGAATAGAACTAAAACAAACGAAAAACATAGTTTTTAACGTTATATGAAAAAGGCAAAAACATTACCTCAGATTTTATTATTTTTTAGTATTCTTTTTTTTAAAAGTACTTTTTTTTATTCCCAAGATTTTGATGTTGCCTGTAGAGGAGCGCAGCCATTTTGCTCAGACGCTTCTCGCGAGTTAACATTTTCTAACACCATTGGTGACATGGATGGTTTAGGAGAAATAGGTTGTTTAAACACAACTCCTAATCCATCTTGGTATTTTATTCGTATCGATCAGCCAGGAAAATTGGTGTTTAATATCCAACAATGGATAGATGCTGATGGAGATAGTGTTTTAGATAAAAGAGAGCGTCAATTGGATGTGGATTTTGTGGCATGGGGACCCTTCAAGACCTCTTTTATAGCATGCGATATACTTTCTAAAGGGTGCGATAATAACGGAGATGGGGATAATATTAGACCAGCAGAATGTGTGAATAATGTAGATGATCCATTTTATTATATTGAAAATAGTGATAATACAAATATTGTAGATTGTAGCTATGCAAGAACACCAGATGATGATGTTTATACAGAAACATTTACAATACCTAATGCGTTATCCAAAGAATATTACCTTATTTTAATAACAAACTTTGCGAATGAAGAAGGGGTTATACAACTACAGCAAACCAATTTAGATGAGCCTAATGCAGGTACAACAGATTGTGCTATTTTAGAACCTGGAGTAGGCCCTGATATAGCAACTTGTGGTGAATACCCAGTTACAATAGAAGGAAGGTTCCCTGGGGATCCTCCAGATGTGCCTGGAGCTGTATCTTTTAGATGGGCAAGAGCAGATGTTGGTACTACAAATTTTATAGATATTCCAGATCCAGAGGGGATGGTTCCTTTTTTAGAAGTAAATACTGAAGGAGTATATAGATTAAGTGGGTTTGATTCTTCTGGTAACCAAGTTCCTGATTCCCCAGATGAGCTAGTAGTTTTAGATGTTTCTAATGCGGTTGTTTCTGTAGGGTATGCGATTGCAGAAGAATCTTTTGCAGGAAGTTATACAATTACCGCAGAAGTAGTGACTACTCCTGAGATTGAAACAGCAGGTTTTGATAATTTTGAATATAGCCTTTATAGGAATTTAGGTAATGGTTTTGTAGAGTACAGATCCTACCAGTCTTCTGCAGCTTTTTCTAATGTTCCTCCAGGAGATTACTTTATTAGAGCAAGGTATGCTAATTGCCCAGACAGTGAAGAGAGATCAGAAATAATAATGATATTAGGGTATCCTAAATACTTTACCCCAAATGGAGATGGTTTTCATGATACTTGGAGTCTTATTAATATTGAAAACCAGCCTACAGCACAAATTTATATATTTGATAGATACGGTAAGCTTTTGAAACAATTAAGAGCAGGAGGTCCTGGTTGGGATGGTACTTATAATGGCAGAAATATGCCCTCTGCAGACTATTGGTTTAGAGTAGAGTTTAATGAGCCAAGAGACCCTAATATGCGAAGAAGGGTTTTTGCAGGGAATTTTTCTTTGATTCGATAGCGGCGCGGCTAACATAAGTTATGTGAAAAAAATAAGGTTTGTGGTTTTTTAAACCACAAACCTTATTTTTTGAAATGTTTTTAGAAATTCATTCCAACGGAAATAGTAATATTTTGAGTATAATTATCTATTAAAACAAAATTTGTGAAACTTGGATTGGAATAAAATTCTTCTGTACGTTGTTGCTCTGTGTAATTATATGCAGCGTCAATTTTAAATTTTCCAAAAGAATATCCTGCTCCAATCGAATACCCAGTCTTGTCTCCTAAAATGAAATTGTTTTTATAGGGGCTTTCTTCAAAACTGTACCCGCTTCTAAAACTCCAGTTGTCAAATCTCCATTCTGTTCCAATTCTTATGGTAGATGCTCCTTGTAGATTAGAATCTATATCGTTATTGAGGTTAGTTAAATTACTACCTTCATTAGAACTTGTTTTTATAGTAGAATAATCTTTGTAAGAATAATCTAGACTTATTAGACCTTGTTGATCAAATAATAAAGCGATACTTCCAGTTGCTTTTGCTGGAGTTCTTAATTTATATTCAGGAAAAACATTGATTATTCGAGGGTTTATAACAGCTCTACCGTCAGTATCACTTATTGTTTCTAACCTTTGCGTAGTCTCTTCTTCAATAAGATACCAAGTAGGGGACTCATAAGAAGCGCCTAAACGAATCATTTTATTTACTTTGGCTATACCTCCAATTTGAGCAGAGAATCCAGCTCCTGCGGTAGATAATTTATTAGTAAATATTATCTCATTTATAGTACTTCCGGTATTATTGTTCCCTTCAAAAAACTCAGTAACTTTATCATAGTTAATAAAATGAGAATTTAGGTTGATCCCTAAATAGAAGTTATTGTTAATCTGCGCACCACCGTTTATAGTAAATTTTCCATTTAAACCAGTGCTTTCAAGATAGTATTCCTGATCAAAAAAACCAGATGAAATATTTGAAGAATAAGAAGTGTTATCTGGGTTGTTAGAGTTGCTTGGTTCAATAATAAAAGCTTCATATCCTAAAAAAGCTTGTTGTGCTCGATATCCTTCATTTTCACCTAAAAAACTATATAAATCTTCAATGGTTTCTCCTGTTCTTCTCGAAATCAAGCTTAAAGGTAATCCTTGCGCTTCGTTTAGGAAAATGCTACTTATAGAGTTTGAGCTTCTTCCAGAAGCAAATAACTTATTTGCATTATCTGTAGTCTGATCATAAGTTAATCCTAAAGAGATTTTATTAACTCCTGAAGATTCATAATTTTTATTTTGATAAACAAAAACTGCTCCCAGCTGGTTTAGGTTTGTGCTTCTGAAACTACGATTATTAAATCTATTAAAATAATTTACATCGTTATCAGTATGTTTTGTAGAAAGAGTAAGAGAACCATAAGAATTAAGAAAAACAGCAGATCCTGCTGGGTTTATTTGTAGTGAGGATATATCTCCTCCTAGGGCTCCAAAAGCGCCACTCATAGCTCTAAAACGAGCAGTTCCTAATATTTCTTGTTGTGAATATCGTAAAGCATCGGTAATATCTTGAGCGTTTAAAAAAGACATAGATATTACACTTACGAATAAAAATATTTTTTTCATTAGTAGTTTAGTTTTTGAATCATAGGGTTTTAGAGAGGAAAAATAGTATGATATTGAACTTTGAATTAGTTTCTTCCACGGCTTCTGTTTCCACTGCTTCGATTTCCGCTACTTCTAGATCTACTACTACCGCTGGATCTAGAGTAGCCACTGTTACGAGAGGAACTACTTCTGGAATAACCAGAATTGTTATTGGATCTTGATCTACTGTTAGAAGGAGTGTATCCCCGACTTCTATTGGAAGAGGAATTACTTCTGGAACGAGTACTGCTCGGAGAGCTTGATCGAGAATTTGTTCTATTTATCGTTGATCTGGAACGAGAGTTTGCACTATTTGATGATCTGTTGTAATAATTATTTGAAGATCTAGATCTACCTGTTGCATTAACTCTTCCTTTAGAATACCCTTGTCTATTTCTGTTGTAATTTGAAGAGTTTCTGGATCTTGAATTGTTATAAGTTTGGTAAGATTTACGACTTCTGGTAGAATAAGAGTATGCGTTTCTTGATCTTCTGTTATGGGTATAATAGCGACTTCTGCCGTAGTAATAAGGATACCTATTATAATAAGATTGATAACCTCTATAGTAGCCTGCATAATGACCGCCATAATAATAAGGAGGACAATAAAAACCACCATACCAATATGGAGTGTTCCATCCTGCTCCCCAAAAAGAATTGTAATATCCACCCCATCCATAATTATTCCATCCGCCATATCCAATTCCTCCATACGGGTATCCAGACCATCCAGTGTTAATTACATTGACGTTAATTTCAGAAGGATTACTTCCCCATGATGGTTGTCCAACTTGATAGTTTAAAGCTGTGGTAATTGTATCTGCAGTATTGTAATCTTTACTTGAATATGTATCTATATCTGTAAAAATAGGATCCTCTTCGATCGCATCATCAATTTGGGCGGATTTTTCAGAAAAATAATTAGTATAATAACTAGGTTTTTCGTTTGTACTATGCTTGGTGTTCTCTGCGTAGTTCTCTGTTTTTCTGTGGTTTCCTGTTTCTCCATAAATACCATCTCTATAAGGAACATACTCATACGAACCACAAGATGTCAACATTAGTATGGAAGCTACAATTAGAAATCCTTTAGCTCCATTCTTCTGAAAATAATTTTTAAGTCGCATATCTTCTTATTTTATTGTTGAACATTACAAATTTAGTTAGTTTTGCGCTAATTAAATTATATTTAACAGAGTCACAACATTTGTGCCAAATAGAAGTATATGAGCAAGAATCTAACAAAACGTAGTGAAGACTATTCAAAATGGTATAATGAATTAGTTGTCAAGGCTGATCTGGCAGAAAATTCGGCAGTAAGAGGTTGCATGGTAATTAAGCCTTACGGGTATGCTATTTGGGAAAAAATGCAGGCTGAATTAGATAAAAAATTTAAGGAAACAGGTCATCAAAATGCTTATTTTCCATTATTTGTGCCTAAAAGTTTATTTGAAGCCGAAGAAAAAAATGCAGAAGGGTTTGCAAAAGAATGTGCTGTTGTTACTCACTACAGATTAAAAACAGATCCTGAAGATGCGTCTAAGCTTATCGTAGATCCAAATGCAAAATTAGAAGAAGAGCTAATTGTAAGACCAACTTCTGAGGCTATTATTTGGAGCACTTATAAGGGGTGGATTCAATCTTATAGAGATTTGCCTTTGTTGATTAATCAATGGGCAAATGTGGTGCGATGGGAGATGCGTACTCGATTGTTTTTGCGCACAGCTGAGTTTTTATGGCAAGAAGGGCATACAGCGCATGCCACAAAACAAGAAGCAATTGCAGAAACAGAACAAATGAATAATATATATGCCGATTTTGCTGAGAATTTTATGGCGATACCTGTAATTAAAGGAAGAAAAACAGAAAGTGAACGTTTTGCAGGGGCAGAAGATACGTATTGTATAGAAGCTTTAATGCAGGATGGTAAGGCCCTACAGGCGGGAACTTCGCATTTTTTAGGGCAAAATTTCGCAAAAGCATTTGATGTTAAATTTACGTCTAAAGAAGGTAAGTTAGATTATGTGTGGGCAACTTCTTGGGGTGTTTCTACCCGTTTGATGGGAGCGCTAATCATGACGCATAGTGATGATAATGGGTTGGTATTGCCACCAAATTTGGCTCCTATTCAAGTCGTAATAGTTCCTATATATAAAGGAGAAGATCAGTTAGATCAAATTTCAATAGTAGCTAATGAGTTAGTTATGGATTTAAGATCTAAAGGAGTTTCTGTTAAGTTTGATAATAGAGATACGCATCGACCAGGAGCAAAATTTGCTCAATATGAATTACAGGGAGTTCCTCTTAGGATTGCAATAGGCCCTAAAGATCTAGAAAAAGGTACGGTGGAGCTTGCGCGACGAGATACATTAACAAAGCAATTTGTAGAAAAAGATCAAGTGATAGATACTGTAGTTTCTTTGCTTAGCGAAATTCAGGAAAGCTTACATCAAAAAGCTACTAAGTTTAGGGATGAACACATTACGGAAGTAACCACTTTTGATGAGTTTAAGAATGTTTTAGAGGTTAAAGGAGGTTTTATATCGGCGCACTGGGATGGTTCTGCAGAAATAGAACAGAAGATTAAAGAGATCACAAAAGCGACTATACGATGCATTCCTTTTGATGGAAAAGAAGAAAATGGTGTTTGTGTATATAGTGGTAATCCGTCTAAAATCAGAGTGTTATTTGCAAAGGCGTATTAAGGTTGAAAAAAAAATAAAATAACACTTGCGCGATTGAAAAATAGTTGTATTTTTGCATCCGCAATTAGGCAAACAATGGCCCGTTCGTCTATCGGCTAGGACGCCAGGTTTTCATCCTGGTAAGAGGGGTTCGATTCCCCTACGGGCTACAAATAGTGAAATTAATTGCAAATTTAAAGTTAAAGCTATAAATTTGCAATCCTTGAAAAAGAAAATGGCCCGTTCGTCTATCGGCTAGGACGCCAGGTTTTCATCCTGGTAAGAGGGGTTCGATTCCCCTACGGGCTACAAATTTTATAGTAAGAAATTTAATTAGAGAAGAGAGATGGCAAATCATAAGTCAGCATTAAAAAGAATTAGAAGTAACGAGACAAAGCGTCTTAGAAACAGATATCAGCATAAAACTACACGTAATGCTATAAAAAAACTGCGTGAGTCTGAAAAGAAAGAAGCAGAGACCTTGTTTCCTACTGTTGTTTCTATGTTAGATAAGTTAGCTAAAAATAATGTTATTCATAAGAATAAAGCAGCTAATTTAAAATCTCAGTTAGCAAAGTACGTAGCTGCATTGTAATATACAATTGCGCTAAAAATATAGAGGCTTTTCCATAATATGGAAAAGCTTTTTTTTGTTTTCAATATTGAAAACAATTTTTTGATTGAAATAGGAAATGATTACGGATCAATCCCAATTGTTGTGGGATTTAGTATTTACATGATTACATGAATCTAATCATTTAATTTTGTTTTTTTCTTCTATCCAACGAGACATAAATTCTGTGCTTCTTATAGAGTGATGTTGTAGCATGGCACCTATAAAGTTATTGTTTCTATGTTGTTTTATGTTGTGTTGGATTTTTGAGATTTTATTCATGAATGAAACAGAAAATATTTTTTTCTGAAATCTTGTATTTATAATTTCTATTCCATTTTGCTGTGCTTGGCTCCAGGTACTAGAGTTGGTGTAAATGTGTATAGCTGCTTTAGCAAACTCTATAGGGTTATCGGTAATAAATCCGTTCCAATCTGATTCTTTATTAAGCATTCCTTCAGCTCCAATTGTGGTTGTGATACTAGGTGTGCCACAAAGCATTGCTTCAGCTAGCTTTCCTTTAATTCCTGCGCCAAATCGTAATGGAGCGAGACAAACTTTGGCTTGTTGCATAACTTCGTTTGCATTTTTTGCCCAGCCTTTAATATGGAACCCTTGTTTTGGGTTGTGTAACTGAGTTGCTTTTGGGGGAGGGTATGCACCATAGATGTGTAATTCTGCTTCTGGGAGTTCTTTTTGAATTAAGGGCCAAATGGTTTCTTTAAGATATAGGATACTATTCCAATTTGGTTCATGGCGAAAATTACCAATAGTAATAAAATGTTTTCTACTATTATAATTAGGCCACTCTTTTTTTGTTTCTGTAGTAATTGTGTTTAATAAAAAAGGAATGTGAAACAATAGGTTTTTGTCTATTTTGAAAACATCCTCTAATATTTTTACTTCATAATCTGAAATGATTAAAGAAAGATCGCATCTGTATATACTGGCAATTTCTCTTTTGGTGTGTTCATTGTTTAAAAGATCAGTGATTTCAAATTCCTTTTTATTTTTAAAGCATTCTTGTCGTGTTTTTCTAAGACAATGAAGGTCTTCTGTATTTAATATTTTTAAGGCACCTGGGCATTGTTTAGATACTCTCCATCCAAATTGTTCTTCCATTATAAATCTATCAAATAAAACGATGTTTGGTTGTGTTTTTTTAAGATAGGTGTCAAAACTTGTGCTATTTGGTTTTATGTTAACTGTAGAGATGCCAATATCTTTAAGGTTAAACATGTGTTTTGTCTCTATAGCAGGGCTAGCGAAGGTGATTTTCCAGTTTTGAGCAATATATAAATCGATAAGTTGTAGCATTCTACTTCCTGCAGCTGATGAGTTGGGTTCTGGCCAAACAAATCCTATGATAAAAAGATGATTCATGGTTTATAAAATCAAAAAAAGCCTCAGTTGGACTGAGGCTATGTGTTATTTAGGTACTTTTTTTACTATAATTTAGTAAAAAGTGTTTGCATTTTTTCTTTTTGTTCTCTGGCAAGTTCTTGATCTACCAAAATTCTACCGCTATGCTCATCGGTAATAATTTTTTTACGAGAGGCGATTTCCATTTGAACTTGAGGAGGTATTGTAAAGAAGGATCCTCCAGATGCTCCTCGTTCGATAGCTACAACTGCAAGTCCATTTTTTACATTCTCTCTAATTCTTTTGTATGCAGTGACTAAACGATCTTCAATTTCTTTTTGGTAATCTTCAGATTTAGAAAGTAAAGCTTTTTCTTCTTTTTCTGTTTCTGCTAAAATGGCATCTAATTCTCCTTTTTTATGACCAAGGTGATTGTTACGTTCGGTAACTTTTTGTTTTGTTTGGTCAATAATTTCATTTTTTTGAATAATCTGAGCTTTGTGCTCTTTAATGTGTTTTTCTGCTAATTGAATTTCTAATTCTTGAAACTCAATTTCTTTGCTAAGGGAATTGTACTCGCGATTGTTACGAACATTTTTTTGTTGTTCTCCGTACTTTTTGATCAGTGCTTTGGCTTCTTCTATTAGATTTTTTTTAGTTTTAATGCCTTCATCTATAGTGTCAAGGTCATTGTTTAACTTTTCTAATCTTTTGTTTAATCCGGCTACTTCATCTTCAAGATCTTCCACCTCTAAAGGTAATTCTCCGCGCACATTTCTGATCTCATCAACTCTAGAGTCAATTAATTGCAAGTCATATAAAGCTCTTAATTTTTGCTCAACAGTAACTTCTTTCTTTGCCATATTTTATATGTATTGAATAGGATTGGTATTTTTATCCGATAAAATGATTGCAAAATTACTGATTTTTTTTTGAAGATAACTAACAATTAAGTTTTTTGTGTACTGTTCACTTTCATAATGGCCAATATCTGCAAGTATTAGTTTTCCTTCTGCTTCATAAAACTGATGATATTTTAAGTCTGCTGTTATAAATATATCTGCTTCTGCATGTATGGCATTGGTGATTGCAAAACTTCCGCTACCTCCTAATACTGCTACTTTTTTGATAGGCTTGTTTAATAAAGAGGAGTGTCTTACACATCCAGAATTGAAAACTTTTTTGATATGTTTTAAAAAATGAATTTCTTCTATAGATTCTGTTAGTTCTCCTATCATACCTATTCCGATATTTTGATTTTTATTTTCTAGTGTAGTGATTTCATATGCGACTTCTTCGTAAGAATGATTTTCAAAAAGAGCTTTTAGTATTTTGTTTTCACAATGCCTAGGGTAGGTAATCTGTATCTGTGTTTCTTTTTCTTTATGAAGTTTTCCAATTTCACCAATAACAGGATTAGCAATTTCTGTAGGTTTAAAAGATCCTATTCCATTGGATAAAAAGCTACAATTAGTATAATTGCCTATTGTTCCTGCTCCAGCTTCAAAAAGTTTATTAAGTAATTCTTCAGTCTGATTGATAGGGGTAAAGGTTACTAATTTTTTTATGTTTCCGCTTTGTGGGATAAGAATTTTGCGATTTATTAATCCTAATTGCTCACATATCATATTGTTTACTCCGTGTAAAGTATTATCTAGAGCTGTATGTATAGCAAAGATTGAAATATCATTTTTGATAGCTTTGATTACAACTCGCTCTACATAATTAGTACCATTAAACTTTTTGATTCCTTTAAAAATAATAGGATGAAAGCTAATAATTAGATTACAACTATTTTGTATCGCTTCATCTATTGTTTCTTCGAGAGTGTCTAGGGTAACTAAAATCCCAGTAACGATAGTTTTAGGTTCGCCTACTAATAAACCAATATTATCAAAGTCTTCTGCGTAGGCTGTGGGAGCTAAGTCCTCTAGGTGTTCTATAACCTCTTTTATTTGCATTAGGATAGGTTTTTCTTTTTATTAAAATGTAAAAAAACAATATTTTTTGTGATAAAAATGGAATGTAAAAAAACTTTTATCAATAATCAAAGTTTCGTTTTATACTTTTGTTAGATAAATTTATTATTAAAAATATTAAGTGTGTGAATTTACTTCGAAAATTACTTTTGCCTTTTGTTCCTTTTTATTATTTGGTTACATGGTTACGAAATATAATGTATGATCTTGGACTTAAAAAATCTAGCACATATAATTTTCCGGTTATTGCTGTTGGTAATTTGAGTGTTGGAGGAACGGGTAAATCACCAATGGTAGAATATCTAATTTCATTATTGAAAGATGAATTTGTAATAGCAACACTTAGTAGGGGGTATAAAAGAGAAACAAAAGGGTTTCAGATAGTAGAGCCTTCGTGTACTGCAAAACAAGTAGGGGATGAGCCTCTTCAGTTTAAAAAAAAATTTAAAGACATTATAGTGTCTGTAGATGAGGATAGGCAAAACGGAATATCAAATTTACGATCATTATCTCCTTGTCCAGAAGTTATTATACTAGACGATGCATACCAACATCGTAAGGTAAAAGCAGGTTTTTATATTTTATTAACAGCGTATTATAATCTTTATTGTGATGATATTGTTTTGCCTACAGGAAACTTAAGAGAGTCAAGAAAAGGAGCAAATCGAGCAGATGTAATTATTGTTACAAAGTGTCCTAGCAATATATCTTTTGAAGAAAGAGAGAGGATTACTAAAAAACTGAAAATTCAATCTAATCAAGATTTGTTTTTTACGACGATTAATTACCAAAAAAATATAGTGAATGCTTCTGGAGTAAAAACTTTAGATTCTTTACAAGATATAAATTTCACTTTGGTAACAGGTATTGCAAATCCAAAGCCTTTATTGGATTTTTATATGTCATTAGGTTTGCAATTTAATCACATTAATTTTCCAGATCATCATAATTTCACTAATGAGGAAATGGAGAAATTAAATAATCTTGAGTTTATTATTACTACAGAAAAAGATTATGTTAGATTAAATACAGGTATCTTAGAAGGTAAATTGTGGTATCAACCTATGGAAGTTATGTTTGTGGAGAATTCGGGCATTTTTGATTGTAAGATATCTGATTATATAAAAAAGGATATACCATAAGTTTTTCCTTTTTTTAATCCACATTGTGGAGTTTAATTCTCCTAGGCTTGCCTCGAAAACAAAATATATTTTCAGAAGTATAGCTCGTGAGCTTGCTTTGATGTTATTGATTTTTGAACCTCTTAAATAAGAGGTTCTATAAGTTAATTGGATTATTACTTAAAAATATACTTAAAGTATTAGAAAGTAGTTTGGCTTTTTGTTAGGGCTTTATGAAGTTTAGTGAAAAACTCTTCAGTTTTATATGGTTTGGGTATAATATCATTAAAACCATTGTCGTAAAATTCATCCAAATTATCATCCAGAGTAACTGCTGTTAAAGCTATAATAGGTATATCTTTATTAAATATTCTTATTTGTTTGGTTGCTTCTATTCCGCTAATTCCAGGCATGTGAATATCCATAAGAATTAAATCAAAGTTATTTTCTTTAGCTTTGGCTACTGCAATATCTCCGTTGTCTGCAACATCACATTTTATTTTATTTTTTTCTAGTATTTTTCGAGTAATTAATTGGTTAATTTTATTGTCTTCGACTACTAAGATATATTTGTCAATCATTAAATTATGATCAATTTTTTTAGCTTCCTCTATATAATTAGGGCTTTTATCTTCGAAGATTTCGAACTCTAGATCGAATAAAAACTTAGAGCCTTTATCTGGTTCGCTTTCCAGTTTTATTTCACTATCCATTAATGATAATAGATTTTTAACGATAGATAAGCCTAGTCCTGTTCCTCCAAATTTCCTGTTGATTTGTACAGAGCCTTGTGTGAAATTTTCAAAGATAGTAAGCTGTTTTTTTTCGGATATTCCAACACCATTATCTTCAATTTCAAAATTAAGAGATATTCTATTTTCGATTTGGCTAATTTTTTTTACACGAATCCAGATATCTCCATTTTGTGTAAATTTTATAGAGTTGCCAATAAGATTGATAAGGATTTGAGAAATCTTTAGAGGATCTCCTTTAAGTTTTGAAGGTATAGATTCGTCGAATTCATAATGGAAGTTATTGTTTCTATCTTTTGCAGATTTGCCTAAAGCAATCAGTACATCATTTATTCGTTTCTTTAAATTAAACGAAGTGTTTTCTATTTCAACTTTGTTTGCTTCTAATTTATTAAGGTCTAGTATGTTGTTTATTAATGATAAAAGATATTCTCCAGAGAATTTAAGAGAATTAAGATGTTCTTTTTGGTTAGGAGTTGGACTTTCTTCAAGTAACAAGTGGGTTAATCCCGTGACAGCATACAAGGGTGTTCTTAATTCATGGGTAATAGTAGATAAAAATTGAACTTTTGCTTCACTCGCTCTTTCTGCATTTTCTTTAGCAAGTATAAGTTCGGTATTTTTGTTTTGTAATAGTTCGTTTGCTCTTGCTCTTAAATTATTGTTTTTGTATAAGGATAGTGTCAAAAGAGATAGTATTGTAATTAAAGCAATACTTAGTATTGTTGTTAGACGGCCTAGTTTTAAAGACCTTTGTTGTTGGATGTTTTCTTCGGTTAATTCTTCAATTAAAACATTATGTTCATTTAAATTTAGTTTAGCACCAGCTTCTTGGGCTATAATTTCTTTATTGGTATTAAACAAAGAGTCTTTTATTTTTTCGTGGGCCCTAAGATTACGTAAAGCAGTAGGGTATTCCTGTTTTTTTTCATATATCTGACTATATAAACCAAAGCATTCAGATTGTATTTCTGAATAGTTCATTTCTTTGCCAATTTCCATAGCCAGATCATTAGTCTGTTTTGCTTCGTTTGGTTTATTAAGTAATAACTGTGCTTTGGCTTTATTTGTGTATAGTTTAGCTTTGTAGTAGTATTGGTCAAAAGAATGTATAATAGGAAGTCCGCTATTGAAATGCAGTATAGCTAATTCGGGTTGTTCTTGAGCAAGCTCTAAAAGCCCTAGATTTAACTTGATAATACCTTCTTGGTCTTTAATTTTATTTTTTCTGGTTAGAATAAGAGCTTTTTCTAAGGTCTTTAATGCAGTATTATACTTTTTAAGCTTTATAGCTATAGATCCATAAATAGTATAGGAGCAGGATAGCATGTATTCATCATTGTCTTCTTCTTGAAATGCTATAGCGTCAAGAATTTGCTGTTCTGCTTTCTTTAAATCTCCTAGTTCACGATACAATTTTGCAAGTATCATATTAGTTTTTGCTATATAGATTTTATCCTGTTTCAGGACTGCAAGTTCTTTAGCATTTATAATATTAGAAAGTGCAGGTTGTAAACTAGCTTTATCAATAGATCGCGAAGCATTAGTTAGGTATTTATCAATAGAGTCTTTTATTTGAGTGTTTTCCAGGTGTTCGGTAGTTTGGGAGAAACCAAAAAAACAACAAATAAGAAAAATTTTGATTATATAATATCTGATTTGGGTTGGCATTTTTTCCTATGAAATATGTCAACTAAGATAGTTATTTCTTACAAATGTTAATAATTAAATCGATTATTCTGTTACTATATCCAATTTCGTTATCATACCACCCTATGATTTTTACCATCTTACCTATTACAGAAGTCATTAAAGAATCGAATGTGCAAGAGTATGGGTTTCCTAAAATATCGACAGAAACAATGGGATCTTCTGTATAGGATAAAATACCTTTTAAGTTAGTCTCAGAAGCTTTTTTGAATTCATCATTAATTTCTTGTATAGAAGTTATTTTCTTTACATTAAACGTAATATCAGTAAGCGAACCATTAGGAACAGGGACTCTTATTCCACAGCCTCCAATAACATTACTTAATTCTGGAAATATTTTTGTTAAAGCTTTTGCTGCTCCTGTAGTCGTAGGAACAATAGATTGACTAGCGGCTCGTGCACGTCTTAAATCTCTGTGTGGTTGATCATGTAGGCTTTGATCTGTAGTGTAGCTGTGTATAGTTGTAATGTACGCTTGTTCGACGCCGCATAGATCATTGATTACTTTGATCATAGGTGCAGCGTTATTGGTGGTGCATGAAGCGTTTGATAAAATAGTTTCTGATCCATCTAATATATGGTCATTAACTCCCATTACAATAGTTTTGATACTATCTTCTATAGCAGGAGCAGAAAGGATTACTCTTTTTGCTCCTGCTTTTAAATGCTTTTCTGCATCCGATTTTGTTTTAAATTTTCCAGTAGACTCTATAACTATATCTACATCATATAGTTTCCAGTTACAATGCTCTGGGTTTTTTTCATTAAGTAATGGTGTGGCTTTATTTTGAACTATTATATGATCTTTATTGTGTGTTACTTCATAAGGAAGTACACCATGTATACTGTCGTATTTTAAAAGGTGGCTTAGGGTTTTTGAATCTGCAAGATCATTTATAGCAACAACTTGTATTTGAGGATGATTTATTAATAATCTAAATAAATTACGACCAATTCTTCCAAAACCATTTATGGCGATTTTAACAGGAGTATTCATTAAGTATTTGCTGTTATTTTTTTGATTATGTTAAGTGTTTTTGTGCTTTATAAGAAGACCTAACAAGTGCACCACTTTCAACATGCCTAAAGCCCATTTTTAAACCAATTTCTTCATATTTCTTGAATTGATCTGGAGTTATAAATTCTTTTACAGGAAGATGTTTTTTACTTGGCTGTAAGTATTGTCCTATAGTTACAATATCTAAATTGACAGACCTAAGATCGCTAAGTGTTTGTATAACTTCTTCTTCTTTTTCTCCAAGACCAAGCATAATACCGCTTTTTGTACGATTTATGCCATTTTCTTTAAGGTAATTTAATACTTGTAGACTTTGCTCGTATTTGGCTTGAATTCTAACTTCTCTAGTTAATCTTTTTACAGTTTCCATGTTATGAGAAACTACTTCGGGTTTAACAGCTATAATTCTATCTATGTTATTTGTTTTTCCTTGAAAATCAGGTATTAATGTTTCTAATGTCGTATCTGGATTCATTCTTCGAATTGCCTGAATCGTTTCTGCCCAAATAATAGATCCTCCATCCAAAATATCATCTCTATCTACAGAGGTGATAACAGCATGTTTTATATTCATGAGTTTTATAGATCTAGCTACTTTTTCTGGCTCTTCCCAATCTATAGTCTCAGGTCTTCCTGTTTTTACGCCACAAAAACCACATGAACGTGTACAGATATTACCTAGTATCATAAAAGTTGCGGTACCTTCACTCCAACATTCACCCATATTAGGGCAACTACCAGAAGTGCATATAGTATGCAAATTATATTTATCCACTAACCCTCTTAGTTCAGTGTATTTTTTTCCTGTAGGAAGCTTAACTCGTAACCATTTTGGTTTTCCTTTAGGAGGTGCTACGCTAGTGATATCATTATTCATACAAGCAATATTTTTAGCAAAAATACAAAGAAAGCTTAGATTACTGTCTAGTAGATTCAAAAGTTATGATTTTGATGTGATTTTGAACAAGTTTTCTTTATTTGTATGACTATTAAGAAGAATTATAGTAAATAAAAAGAAGGTTTTAATACAGGTAAGATTTTCTAAGGCTGTTTTATTGTATTTTCTAAATTCATCTTGGTATGAGGAAAACAAGTATTCAATATATAATAAAATTTATTATAGGCTCCTTGGGTATTTACTATAAGAACAGTTTTATTAGGTCCGGTAGGTTAAGACTATTCGTATTTCAAATTTTATATCTTAATATAAAACAGTGTCTTAGTTTATGGGGAATATAGCTCTTTTAATAATACATTATCATTAGTTTTACTTTTTTTAAATAACCTCTTGATTTGGGGATTTCAGCTTCTATTGTGAGCTATTATAGAGAAGAGGTTTCTTTATATGAAACAGCATTATTGGTATTAAGCTAGAAAAAACTAGATTAAGTTGTATGTTAATATTTAAAGCATTGTAATTAGTAATTCTGTATTGTTTTTTTATAGCTTATCTCTTCTGTTTTTTTTCATGATTTAGTCGTAAATCACTTTAAAATCACTTTTTGACAAGTATAATTCTTTTCATAGTTTACTCGATAGCGGTAACTATTCACTTTTCTAATCTATTTAGGTTAAAACCTGTTTTTACTACTTTGGAAAATTTTTTTAAGGGAAGTTCGCCTATAGTTTCAATATTATTTGAATATTCTTTATAAAAAACAAAAAAAGCCGCTAAGAGGTTAAAAGACTACTGGATTTTTTAATTTCAATTTATGGAATAATTTTTGTCAAATATTAGTTGCTTTTGTACTAATATTATAAGAAATATCTTTTTATTTATGTTTTTTTAAGTTGTGTGAAAAAGATAAGTATGGATTAAAAAGTTTGATTTAATAATGTTGAAGATAGTGTGGTAGGAGTAGTAAAATTGTTATTTTACAGTGCTTTATGTTTAATTTAGGTTTTTGTTTTTTTGAAAATAGATTTTGTAGAAAAACCTTAATCCTACAGAGTGTTAACTTCAAGTTAAAATTAGGTTAACTTAAAATTTTTTTATGATTTATTAGTTATTCTCTCTAAAAAAGAGAAAAATAATATCATGCTCGAAGAATTGGTAAGCTCTAAAAAAACAAAAAATAATCGAAAGCGTGTAGAGAAATGGTTATTGAATAATCAAAAGTATATTAATATTACAGCAATAGAAAAAGAGATTTCTGCTCCAAAAGGACTTGTTCAAAAGTTTGTAAAATATGATAAAAAAATTAATGATAAATGGATTGAACCGTTATACAGTGTTATCAAACAATTTACTTCTTTTACATTAAGGTAATTTTTTTTGCTTAGCATTAGTGATAATCTCCGCTAATAATTTTTTTGCACGTAATAATTTTATTTTTACATTATTAATAGGTTCATTAAGTTGCTCTGCGATTTCTTTATAGCTTAGTTCTTGAAAATAGCGTAGATTGATTACTTTTTGATAATTAGGTTTTAATTGTTTTATATACAGAAGTAATTGTGCTAAATTTTGTTCTGTAATTAATTTATCTTCGGGGGTAGGGTTGGCGTCAATAATTTTATAGACAGAGTCGTCTACTTTTGTAGTAGTTTTAGATCGGATAGACGCATTTTTTTTTCGTAATAAATCTATATGTATATTTTTTGAAATTTGAATTAACCAAGTTTTAAAATTATACTCTTCTTTAAAGGTGTTAATTTTATCAAATGCTCTAGAAAAACTTTGTATGGTTATATCTTCTGCCTCATACTCATTGTGAGTTCTTTTTAATTGGAAATTGTACACTTCATTCCAAAAAGTATCCAGAAGATAATTAAAAGATGTTTGTTTTCCTTCTTTAGCTTTTTTGATATGATCTTCTAAGAGCGTAAGGTTTTCTTTTTTCAATTATTTTTTTTTGAGTAAAATAGATCAGCTTAAAGAACTATTTAGAATGTTTATCATCATTACAGTTCGAAAATTGATCTGGTGTTTTTCCACAAAGAGAACAGGATTCACCATCTTTATTTAAAAAAGGGCTCTGACTAGCACAGGTGCCTGCAAATTTACCATCTTTTTTAGCCCATAATTTAATAGCAATACCACCAAAAGCTAAAAGTAATAAACCAATTGTAAGTAATAGGAGTTTCATAAACGTATAAAATCAAAATTTATATACAAAGATACAAAGAATGTGTCTTTATGCTCATAATAAATAAATAATTAAGAGAATGATCTTTATTTTAACCCTTTATTAAGGATTTAATTTTTGAATACTTGCTTCGAAAACAAAGCATATCTCGTTAGCTTTTTTAAACTATTGATTTTTGTAAGATTTGCTATAGATCAATGAAATTTATAAAATTATTTTTAGCTTTCATCTGTGAGTTTTTTTAAATAATATTAACTTCTGTTTCTAGAATAATATTAAATTTTTCTTTTATTTCTGTTTGAATTTTTTTTGATAGATTTAATATTTCTTTGCCAGATGCATTATTATAATTAACCAAGACTAAAGCTTGTTTTTCGTGTATGCCAGCATCACCCCATCGTTTTCCTTTAAAACCAGATTGTTCTATTAGCCAGCCTGCAGGAACTTTAATATGTTCTTGGTCTATTTTATAAGAAGGAATATTTGGATATTTTTCTTGTATTTTTAAAAAATGATGAGTAGTTATGACAGGATTTTTGAAAAAACTACCGCTATTTCCTATTAAGGCAGGGTCTGGCAGTTTACTTTGTCTGATCTTAATTACTGCTTCTGATATATCCTTAATAGTTGGTTGTGTGATTTTTTTATTCAGTAAAGCATTTTCTATAGCTCCATAATTTGTGTTAAGGATGTGGTTTTTTTTGGTTAATCTAAATATAACTTTAGTTATGATGTATTTACCTTTAGCTTCTTCTTTAAAAATAGAGTTACGGTATCCAAACTTGCAATCTTTGTTTAAGAAAACATGTTTTTCTCTGGTAGTGATATGAATAGCTTCACAATGTGTCATTGTGTCTTTAAGTTCAACACCGTATGCACCGATATTTTGAATTGGTGCACTACCAACATATCCAGGGATTAGTGAGAGATTTTCTAATCCTCCGAAATTATTTTTAATACAATATTTTACAAAATCATGCCATTTTTCTCCAGCATTAACAGATACTACTACAAAATCGCTGGATTCTTCTATAATTTCTATGCCTTTTATTGCGATATGTATAACTAGATAGTCAAGGTTTTTTGTTAGCAACATATTGCTGCCTCCGCTTAATACAAAAATAGGTTTCGTATTGTTTTTTGCAAGTAAATTGTTAAGGTCAAGCTCAGATTTGATAGATGTAAACTCGCTAGCAATAGCGTCAATTCCAAAAGTATTATATTTTTTCAGGGATTTATTATACTCAATTCTCATTAATCGTTATATTTTTTTAATGCAAATTTTAATATTTCTATTGCTTTTGTTAAATCTTCTTTGTTTAATACATAGGCAATTCGTACCTGATTTTTTCCTTTATCAGGGGTTGAATAAAATCCAGAAGCAGGGGCAAGCATAACTGTTTCTTTGTTTAAGTCAAATTCATTAAGTAGCCATTTGGAAAAATGCTCTGCGTTTTTGATAGGTAGTTCTGCAATACAGTAAAAAGCTCCTTTTGGAATAGCCACTTTTACACCAGGAATTTCATTAAGTTTAGTGATGAGAATATCTCTTCTTGATTTGTATTCTATAACAGTATCTGTGTAGTAAGATTCAGGGGTTTCTAATGCTGCTTCGCTTGCTATTTGGGCAAGGGTGGGCGGACTTAATCGGGTTTGGGCAAATTTCATAGCGGTTTGCATAACACTTTTATTTTTGCTTACCATACAGCCAATACGAGCTCCGCACATACTGTATCGTTTTGAAACAGAATCTATGACAATAGCATGTTCTTCTAGTCCTTTTTCTTGTAAGATAGAATAATGCTCTGATTCATCATAAACAAACTCTCTGTATACTTCGTCTGAAATCAAAAAAAAGTCATATTTGATAGCTAATTTTGATAATTGTTTTATTTCTTCTTTACTATATAGGTAACCTGTAGGGTTTCCTGGGTTGCAAATAAGAATAGCTTTAGTTTTTTTGGTAATTAGTTTTTCAAATTCTTCTATAGATGGTAAAGCAAATCCATTTTCTATTTTAGATATTACAGGTACTATTTTAATAGTCGATTGTGTAGAAAAACCATGATAGTTTGCATAAAAAGGTTCGGGAACTATAATTTCGTCTCCAGGATCCGTTATACTTCCCATAGTAAAAATAAGAGCTTCACTACCACCAGTAGTAATCAGTACATCATCCGTAGTAACATTAATTTTATGTTTCGCATAATATATAGTAAGTTTTTTTCTAAAACTTTCAAACCCTGCCGAATGACTGTAGGCTAAAATATCTAATTGGTGGTTTCGTATTGCCTCCATTGCAACTGCTGGTGTTTTGATATCTGGCTGGCCTATATTTAAATGATATATATGCTTGCCTTCTTTTGTTGCTTTTTCTGCAAAAGGAACCAATTTTCTAATTGGAGATTCTGGCATAGCTTTACCCTTACTTGATACTATTGGCATCTGGTCTAGTTTATAAAAATAAAATAGTGGTAAATTTCTTAATAATTTAAGAAATAGAGACATGTTTGATGCGATTTTTCAACTATTTTTCTATATTTAGTGTAATGAAGATTTTATCTCTAGATTTTTGTCATTTTTTAAGAAGTAAGATTGTATTAGTGTTTCTGCTTTTTAGTATTGTTCTGTCTGCACAGAGCAAGTTTGTTCTTCCTAAAGGAAAAAAATATGAGAAAATTAAATTTGAACTAGCAAACAACCTTATTGTAATCCCTGTAGTAGTAAATGGTGTAGAGCTTTCCTTTATTTTGGATACAGGAGTAGGGTCTACAATTATTTTTAGTGTGGATAACAAAGGTTCTTTAGAACTCAAGAATGCTTCAAAAATTCATCTTAGAGGATTAGGAGATAATGAACCAGTAGAGGCAATGAAATCTATTGAGAATGAACTAAAAATAGGTAAAGCTGTTAGTGCAAACCATAAAATTTATTTAGTATTAGATGAAACCATTAATTTTTCTCCAAGAATGGGTTTTCCTATACATGGGATTATAGGGTATGATTTTTTTAAAGATTTTGTTCTAGATATTAATTATATAAAAAAAACAATAAAGATTTATAGCCCAGAATCGTACACATATAAGAAATGTGAAAAATGCTATCAAGCTAAACTTAGTTTTGTAAATCAAAAGAAAAGGCCATTTTTAACTGCTAAATATAAATCCGGGGAAGATCTTATAGATGTAAATCTTTTAATAGATTCTGGTTCGGGTTCCTCTTTGTGGTTATTTGAAAATAAAGAAAAAGGCATTTCGATACACAATAATTCTTTTAGAGATTTTTTAGGAAAAGGATTTAATGGAGATATATATGGGCATAAAACCAAAATTGAGGAGCTTCGAATAGGAGATTTTAGATTAAAGGAAGTTAAAGCTTCTTTTCCAGACTCTATTTATATACAAGGTATATCTTTAGAAGACAGGCAAGGATCACTAGGAGGAGATGTTTTACGAAGATTTACTCTTATTGTAGATTATCCAGGAAAAAAAATATCTTTTAAAAAGAATAGTTTCTTTGATAAACCTTTTCACTATAATATGAGTGGACTTACTATTCAGCATAGTGGTTTTTTACTCTCACAGAAATCTAAAAAAGATGGTTCTTATATCATAGAGAAAAATAGGGTTTACATGGGTTTAAATGGTGTTGTAAGTAAAAAAACATTAGAGTTGTCTACTAATTTTGTTCTTCAGCCAAAATATGAAATATCAGATGTTAGACCTAATTCTCCAGCAGCACTTATTGGGTTACAAAAAGGGGATATTGTGTTAGAAATAAATGGAAAGAAAGGATATAGGTATAAGCTTTCTAGTTTGAATGATCTATTTTATTTCGAAGAGGGAAAAAAGATAAAAATAATGGTAGATAGATTAGGAGTGGTAATAAATTATGAATTCTATCTTAAGAAAGTGCTTTAAATTAAAAAGCCACTGTACAGTGGCTTTTTAATTATAATTTAAAAAATATTAGGTATTAGTTTTTCTTTTCTAAAACGCTTCCGTCTAGTACGCTACCTTTTATTTTTATAGCCATTGTTGGGTTGTCTCCTGCGTTAGATGTAACTGTAATAGTTTTACGAATAGGTCCAACTCTGTTGGTGTCGTATTTAACTTCAATAACACTAGATTCTCCTGGAGCAATAGGGGCTTCAGGTTTTTTAGGAATAGTACATCCACAACTTGAGTAAACTTTAGAAATAACTAAAGGAGCATTTCCAGTATTTGTAAATTCAAATTGACGAACACCATCGCTACCTTTTGCTATTTCTCCATAGTCAACAACTTCGGATTTAAATTTTATTTGAGCTTTAGTATCTTGTGCATATAAAGTTGTGCCAAGAAAACCAATAAATAAAATTATCATTATTTTTTTCATAATGTAGGTTTTTATTAAATGTAAAAGTACTTACTTTTTATTCAACTGCAAAATCATAAAAGACTTTCTGGTTGTCAGATATAATAATTACTTTTGCATTTTAAAAATCAAAAATCAGACCAAAGTATGGCTTTAGCAGGAAAATATGACTCGAAATTGATAGAAGAAAAATGGTATGCCTACTGGATGGAGAATAATTATTTTCATTCAGAAGTAGATGAAAGAGAGGCGTATACCATAGTCATTCCTCCTCCAAATGTTACAGGTGTTTTACATATGGGGCACATGCTTAATAATACGATACAAGATGTATTAATTCGTAGAGCCCGTTTAAAAGGGTATAATGCCTGCTGGGTTCCAGGAACAGATCATGCCTCCATTGCTACAGAAGCTAAAGTTGTTGCCAAGCTAAAAGAAGAAGGTATTGATAAGAATAATTTAACTAGAGAACAGTTTTTAGAACATGCTTGGGAGTGGACACATAAGCATGGAGGAATTATCTTAGAACAGTTAAAAAAATTAGGAGCTTCTTGTGATTGGGAACGTACAGCTTTTACTATGGATGACAATTTGTCTGCATCTGTAATTAAGGTTTTTGTAGACTTATATAATAAAGGATTGATTTATCGTGGGTATCGAATGGTAAATTGGGATCCCGAAGCTAAGACTACCTTGTCTGATGAAGAAGTGATCTACGAAGAAAAACAAGGTAATTTATACTATCTTAAATATAAAATTGAAGGAACCGAAGATATACTTACTATTGCAACTACCCGACCAGAAACTATTATGGGAGATACAGCAATTTGTATTAATCCAAATGATGAAAGGTTTGCGCATCTTAAAGGTAAAAAAGCAATTGTGCCAATAGCTAATCGTGTCATACCAATAATTGAAGATGAATATGTAGATATGGAGTTTGGTACTGGGTGTTTAAAAGTAACCCCTGCTCACGATACAAATGATAAGGTGTTAGGGGATAAACATGGATTAGAGGTAATAGATATATTTAATGAAGATGCTACTTTAAATACTTTTGGATTGCATTATCAAGGTAAAGATCGCTTTGTAGTTCGTAAAGAGATTGTAAAAGAATTGGAGAGTATTGGTGCTTTAGATAAAATAGAAACACATCTTAATAAAATAGGTACTAGTGAGCGTACCAAAGCAGTTATAGAACCAAGGTTAAGTGACCAATGGTTCTTGAAAATGAAAGATCTTGCTCAGCCCGCGCTAGATGCAGTTTTAGATAAAGAGGTTAATTTAGTTCCTGAAAAATTTGTGAGCACCTATCGTTACTGGATGGAAAACGTGAGAGATTGGAATATTTCGCGGCAATTATGGTGGGGACATCAGATCCCAGCTTATTTTTATGGAGATGGTAAAGAGGATTTTGTAGTTGCAGAAAGTAGAGAAGAAGCTTTAGTTTTTGCTAAAGAAAAAACAGGAAATGACAAGTTAATAGATACAGATTTAACTCAAGACCCAGATGCTTTGGATACTTGGTTTTCTTCTTGGTTGTGGCCAATGAGTGTTTTTAATGGTATTTTAGAGCCAGAGAATAAAGAGATTAATTATTATTATCCTACTAATGATTTAGTTACAGCACCTGAGATTTTATTTTTCTGGGTCGCAAGGATGATTATTGCAGGATATGAGTATAGAAAAGAAAAACCATTTACGAATGTTTATCTTACAGGTATTGTAAGAGATAAACAAAGACGTAAGATGTCTAAGTCATTAGGTAATTCTCCAAATCCATTAGACTTGATTGATAAATATGGTGCCGATGGGATTAGAGTAGGAATGTTATTAAGTTCTCCTGCAGGTAATGACTTAATGTTTGATGAGGATTTATGTGATCAGGGAAGCAAATTTGTAAATAAAATATTTAATGCTTCAAGGCTTATTTTAGGTTGGGAGGTTAGTGATACTATTGGCCAACCAGAAGCTTCTATTGCTGCTATTGCATGGTATCGATCAAAATTTCAGAAAGCATTATTAGAGCTAGAAAATAACTATGATAAATATCGTATTAGTGATGCTTTGATGACTTCTTATAAACTTATATGGGATGATTTTTGTGGATGGTTGTTAGAAGCTGTTAAGCCTGCATACCAATCTCCCATAGATGCCAAAACATACCAAGAGGTGATTTCTATTTTAGAGGATAACTTAAAAATAGTACATCCGTTTGTTCCTTTTATTTCAGAAGAGATTTGGCACCAAATAAAAGATAGAACTAAAGAAGAAGCATTGATTATTGCTAGTTGGCCAAAAATAGAATCTATTAATGAAGATTTGATTTCTGAATTTGAAATTGCAGCAGATGTGATTTCAGGAATTAGAACTATACGAAAAGAAAAAAACATAGCTTTTAAAGAAACTATTGAGTTGTCAGTGTTAAATAGTGGTAATGGGACTACTACTTTTGATGCTATAATTAACAAACTTGGTAATCTTTCAGGATTAAATTATGTGCAAGAAACGGTAGAGGGGGCAATCTCTTTTAGAGTAAAATCTAATGAATATTTTATACCTGTTTCTGGAGTAATTAACGTAGAAGAAGAAATCAAAAAACTAACAGAAGAGTTGTCTTATACCGAAGGGTTTTTAAAATCCGTACAGAAAAAATTGCAAAATGAACGTTTTGTAAATAATGCACCAGATCAAGTTATTACTAACGAAAGAAAAAAAGAAGCAGATGCAGAGGCTAAAATAGTAACTTTAAAGTCTAGTCTAGAAAATTTATCAAAATAGATTTATAGGTATAGGTTGCATATCAAAGACTAAAAAAAACGCTTCATAGCATTATGAAGCGTTTTTTTTAGTCTTTGATATGTTTGTTTACTAATTCTATGTACTTTGTTTTAGCCTTTTTTGGAGAAATATTTTTTACTTGTAAAAGAGCATTTAGTTTGAATGCATTTCTAATCTCATTATCTCCTGATGGGGTAAAAAAACCCTCAGTGTGCGTTGCTCGCTTATAGTATGCGTATAAGTGAAGCATGATGTCTGGAGCTAATTGCGTTTGGGTGTTACTAGCACGTTCGTACGCATTATTAAAGGCTATATTTAATTCTTTTTCAGTCATGTAAGAAAAAACGAAACTCCTTTTTGAGAATTTATTTCAGAAAAAACTCAAAAACGGTGGTTGAACTATCTTTGGTTTATACTAATTTTTATATCTATCAGAGATAGATTTGTTTTTAGTATTTATCAGGATCTAGAGTTTGTCTATGATTTTATAGTAAAGCAATAATACTTTCTCCTCCTTTTACCTTTTGGTTTAAAGTAACATCTACTTTAGTGCCTATAGGTAAATATACATCTACTCTCGATCCAAATTTGATAAATCCGCTATCAGAGCCTTGAGTTACTTTTTCTCCTTCTTTAGCATAGTTTACAATCCTCTTTGCTAATGCTCCTGCTATTTGGCGATATAGTATTTCTATCTGATTATTTTTTACAACGACTGTAGTTCTTTCGTTTTCTTCAGAAGCTTTAGGATGCCAAGCTACTAAATATTTACCAGGATGGTATTTGCTAAAAGCAACCTCTCCACTAATAGGATGTCTGGTAACGTGTACATTTATAGGAGACATAAAAATAGAAACCTGTAATCTATTATCTTTAAAGTACTCCTTTTCATACACTTCTTCAATAACAACAACTTTTCCATCAACTGGTGCTACTATAGTAACCTCGTTAATTTTAGTATTTCTTTTTGGGTTTCTGAAAAACTGTAAAACTAAAATTAAAAATGCTGAAGTTATTGCTAATATGGCAAATTGCCATTCTCTGATTTGAATAGCGACATATGCAGCTACATTAACACCTATAAATATAATAAGTGCTATTGATATTATTTTATATCCTTCTTTATGAAACATGCTTTAATATTTGTAAAAATGCGTACAAAAATGGGCTTGCAAATATAATACTATCTAAACGATCGTAGATACCTCCATGGCCTGGCATTATAGTGCCACTGTCTTTAACTCCAGCCTGTCTTTTAAATTTAGATTGGATTAAGTCTCCCAGCGTGCCAAAAATACTCATAATTATGCTTATAATCAACCAAATTTCTATAGATAAAATATCAGAAAAAATAGCAATTAAATATCCTGCTAATAAAGAGAATATAAGGCCACCAATAAACCCTTCAATAGTTTTTTTAGGAGAGATCCTTTCTAAAAGTTTATTCTTACCAAGGTTTTTTCCAACTAAATAAGCAAAAGTATCATTAACCCAGGTGATTAAAAAGGCTCCTGCAATTATAAGAGGTTGATATTCTCCCGTATAATTAGGTATAAGAGTAGTAAAAACTATACAGCTAATTAGATAAAAAATACTGGTAAAGTATTTTCTTTTCTCAAACATGGGGATGATTCGAATAGTAAAAAGATCTTTTACTAAAAACAACTCTGTAATAATGGTAAATATCAAAACAGGAAGGATGGCATAAAGATAAAGTGTGTCCTGGTATAAATTTAATAATACAATGAGGGTGATAAATATTAAGTAAAGCCTCTTGTTTTTAAGGTAGATTAGCTTTTGGAATTCAGATATGGCAATGATGCCAAAAACCAAAAATACCCCTATAAAAGTATATCTAGAAATGAATATTGATAGTAGTAATATTAGTATGTAAAAAAATCCCGATAGAGATCTTGTGAGCAGTTCTTTCATATTATAAATCTTCCAGCAGGAGCAAATATAAATTTTTTGAACTACTTCCATAGCTTAAGAAATCCTTTTCTTTTTGAGGTTCAAAATCTTTAATCGTAGTAATATTAGAGGGTATTGAATTTTTATTTTTATTTTTTATGCCTTTTAATCCTTCTCCAATACTTTTAACCAGTTGACTAGTAGCTGCTAAAATCACAAAATTATCCGGTAATTCTATTAATTTCTTCTCTTTAAGTTGATTTGAAGAGATTAATATGGCACCGTTATCCGCTATTAAATATTCACAAGTCGCAAAAAAGAAAGAAGAAGAAATATCTTTTACAAAATTTAAATTAAAACCAGAAAACTTCTGTTCCAGAGTTGTGTCAAAACAACATACGTCTTTTTCGTACCAGTCATTTTCCAAAAGAATTTTGTCAAAAGAATCAGAAACTTCATTGTCGTTATCACAATAAAGAAACTTACCTCCATTTTTTTTGAAGTTCATCATAAAGCTTTCATCAATCGGAAGATCAATTTCTGGCATATATTTACTACGATTATCTATATGACGTTCTTTATTCTTTTGGTCTGATTTAGATTTGGAGAAAAATAATCTTCTAAATAGACTCATATTTTAGATTGAGATTGGGGATTACGGTTTTACATTACTTCCAAAGATAAAAAAAATCTTAACCTAATATTCCATTAGGTTAAGATTTTTTAAATTACTAGTAAAAATAATAGTTTTAAGAAGGTTCTTTAACAATTTCTTCTTCTTTTTTACCAAAGGGTCTTTCTCCAAATATTTTTTCTAGATTATCTTTAAAGATAACTTCTTTTTCTAACAATACTTCTGCTAATTCGGTTAATTTATCTTTATTATGTTCTAATAAACTAATTGCTCGTTGATATTGTTCTTCAATTATATTTGAAATCTCTTTGTCGATCAATTCGCTGGTTTGTTCGCTATATGGTTTCGTGAAATTATATTCACTTTGTCCTGAAGAGTCATAGTAAGTAAGGTTTCCTACCTTGTCATTAAGTCCATAAATAGTAACCATTGCTCTTGCTTGCTTTGTTACTTTTTCTAAATCGCTTAATGCTCCTGTAGAAATTTCATTAAAGATAACTTTTTCTGCTGCTCGACCTCCTAGTGCAGCACACATTTCATCTAGCATTTGATTAGGTCTTACAATTAATCTTTCTTCAGGTAAATACCATGCAGCACCAAGGGATTGTCCTCTTGGTACAATAGTAACTTTTACTAATGGAGCTGCATGTTCCAGCATCCAACTAACAGTAGCATGACCAGCTTCATGAAATGCAATAGCTCTTTTTTCATCAGGAGTAATGATTTTATTCTTTTTTTCAAGCCCTCCAACAATTCTGTCAACGGCATCCAAAAAGTCTTGTTTACCTACTGCTTTATTGCCTTTTCTGGCAGCTATAAGAGCTGCTTCATTACATACATTGGCAATATCTGCTCCAGAGAACCCAGGAGTTTGTTTTGCCATGAATTCTGTATCTAGTTCATTTTCAACTTTTTTTAGAGGTTTTAAATGAACATCAAATATTTCTTTACGTTCGCGAATGTCTGGTAGATCTACATAAATCTGGCGATCGAAACGACCAGCTCTAAGTAGTGCTTTGTCTAATACATCTGCTCTGTTAGTTGCAGCAATAACGATTACGTTAGTATTGGTACCAAAACCATCCATTTCTGTTAATAGCTGATTTAATGTATTTTCTCTTTCATCATTAGATCCTGAAAAATTACTTTTTCCTCTGGCTCTACCAACAGCGTCAATTTCATCAATAAAAATGATAGCAGGAGATTTTTCTTTTGCTTGTTTAAATAGATCTCTAACACGAGAAGCTCCAACACCAACGAACATTTCTACGAAATCAGATCCTGATAAAGAAAAGAAAGGCACTTTTGCTTCTCCTGCAACAGCTTTTGCAAGTAATGTTTTACCAGTTCCTGGGGGGCCGACTAATAATGCTCCTTTTGGTATTTTTCCTCCTAAGGAGGTGTATTTTTCTGGATTTTTTAAGAAATCTACAATTTCTTGTACTTCTTCTTTAGCACCTTCTAAACCAGCTACATTTTCAAAAGAAACTTTTACATCTGTGTTTTGGTCAAAAAGTTTAGCTTTAGATTTTCCGATGTTAAAAATTTGTCCTCCAGCACCGCCTCCAGAACCACCACTCATTCTACGCATAATAAATATCCAGACTCCTATTATTAATGCAAAAGGTAATAAGGTGATGAAAATTTCACCCCAAACATTGCTTTCTGTATCGTAACTTACTTGTGTGTCTAAGTTATTATCTGCTTTTGTTGTAGCAATTTTGTTTTCAAAGTTTTGTAAATCACCAAATTCAAATTGATAATCAGGGTCATTAGGACTTGTAGGAAGTATAGATTTATTTTGGTTTTTTAGGTGTTTTTCTAAGGATTTAGCTTCTGAAGTAAGAAAAACTTTCGCTTTTCGACGATTGACAATTACTACTTTTTCTACTTCTCCATTTTTTAAAAAATCCTGAAATTCTGAAGGGGAGGTTGTCGGTGCAGATCCTAATCCGCTACCTCCCATAAAATTCAATGCTAAAAAACCAACTATAATAATAGCGTAAATCCAATACGCGCTAAATTTTGGCTTTTTATTTGGTTCTGTTTTTTTATTCTCTTTGCCCATTTACGGTTTTCTTTTAATAATTTGTTTTGATAACTGTAGTTTTTGCGTCTCCCCAAAGGCCTTCTATATCATAGAATTCTCTTATGTGTTTTTGGAAAACATGTACCACAACATTTACATAATCAATTAATACCCATTCTGCATTTTCGCTTCCTTCCACATGCCATGGTTTGTCTTTAAGTTCTTTACTTACCGTTTTCTGGATAGAGTTAACAATTGCGTTTACTTGGGTATTAGAAGTTCCATTGCAGATTACAAAGTAGCTACATACTGTATTTTCAATCTCTCTAAGATCTAAAATATTAATGTCATTCCCTTTTACTTCTTCAATACCTTTTAATATTTGAGCAATTAATTGATCGTTACCAATTTCTTTTTTAGTCATGCATTTTTTTAATTTGTGTAAAGTTATTACTTTTTATGATTTTAATGTCTCTATTAGTCGGACATTTGTAAAACTTTTACACCTTAATGTATGCATATAATCAAAGTTGATGCCATTGACTCTACAAATACTTTTCTTAGAAACCTTAATCGTGAAAAACGTTTGACCAACTCAGTTTGTGTTATTGCAAGAGAACAGCTTGCTGGTAAGGGGCAAATGGGGTCGGTTTGGCAAAGTAATCCTGGAAAAAACCTTACATGTAGTGTATTTATGCAGGTTAAGGATTTACAATTAATGGATCAGTTTTATCTTTCTATAGCTACATCATTAGCCGTTTATGACACTTTAAAGAGTTTAATGGTGCCTAAATTAGCTATTAAATGGCCTAACGACATTCTGTCAGATAGGCAGAAAATTTGTGGAATTTTGATTGAAAATGTGGTTAAAAATGGCAGTATACAGGGGGCGATAATAGGAATTGGGATTAATGTTAATCAAATGGAGTTTGATAATCTGCCTCAGGCAGCTTCTTTAAAATATATTTTAGGAAAGAGTTTGCATATTGAGGAACTTTTATATTTATTATTGGCTAGATTAGAAGAAAGATTTTCTTCATTACATATTTCTAGTTTTTCTAAATTAAAAGAAGAATATGAATCTGTGCTTTTTAGAAAAAATAAACCCTCTACATTTTTGGATGCAAAGGGTGATTTTTTTGTTGGAATTATTCAAAATATTACTAAAGAGGGAAAGTTGCAGGTTTTAATAGAGGATGAAGTCGTCTCAGATTTTGATCTTAAAGAGTTAAAACTACTGTATTAAAACTGCGGGCTTTTGTAATAACTTTAATAAAGCTACTCGGTAGTAAAATTATTCTGGATTGATTATAGTTTTTCTATGTTCTGACTAAGAGTGTTAATAAAATTTTGGATAGGTTTTTTAATCATCATAGACATCATTGCATTAAACTGTCCGTCAAAAGTAAGTTTTGTGGTGCTTTTTCCATCTCCACAATCTATAATGTCTGCGGTAAGTGTGAAAGGAAGTTTGTCACTTGCTGCTCCTAAAACTACTTGGCTAGGACAGGTACTTTCTTTTTGGTCTAATACTAATTCAGGCATTCCTTTTAATTGAAAAAGAAATCGCGAGTCACTTATCTTTTCAAATTTTTGTTTGCTTTCAGGCATCAGTTGTTCAAAATTTTCAACTTTAGTTAAAAATTCGAATATATCTTCTGCACTTTTATTTACATTTACAGTAGGGCTTTCTAAGTTCATAATACTATTTAATAATTATATATTCCACTCAGCAGGATTAATTCTCCAGTTTTGTAGAGTTTGTAGTTCTTCTTTTGTGATATAACCAGTATCCAGAGCTTGTTCTAACAGGTTGTCATAATTACTTAGAGTGTGCAAAGATAATGCCGCATCTATAAAGTTTTGTGTAGCAATATCAAAACCATAATTAAATATAGCAACCATTCCTAATACGGTAGCATCCACTTCTTTTAAAGCTTCTACAGCATTAAGACTACTTTTTCCTGTACTTATTAAATCCTCAACAACAATAACATTTTTACCAGTAGGAACAATACCTTCAATTTGATTTTTCCTTCCATGTTTTTTCGCCTCGGGGCGAACATAAATAAAAGGGAGATCCAGTTGTTCGGCAACCAACATTCCTATTCCAATAGCCCCTGTAGCCACTCCAGCAATTACATCAGGCTTACCATATTCATTTTTTATAAATTCAGCAAGATGTTTGCTTAGATAGTTACGTATTTCTGTATACGAAAGCGTAATCCTGTTATCGCAATAGATAGGAGATTTCCATCCAGAAGCCCATGTAAAAGGTTCTTGCGGTTCTAATTTAATTGCATTAATTTGCAGAAGTAGTTCAGCAGTTTTTTTTGCTGTATTTTTATCAAAAATCATAGTTGCAAATGTATAAAGTTTTTGTGAATAATACTCCTATTATTCTATCTACAAAAAAGTCTATTGAGGATTATAAAGTAATCCAGATCAAAGATGCTGATTTTCCATCAATTATAAGAGATATTTTAGTTAAGGGAACTAAGTATCATCTTTATCATAAAAAAGAAGATAAGCTTATTGAGTATTTGTATACAAAGCTACCTGTAGTTATTGCAGGAGGAGGAAAGGTATATAATACGAATAATGAAATTTTGTTTATTCGGCGTAATGGAAAATGGGATTTACCAAAAGGTAAAGCAGAGAAAAATGAAGATATGGAAACTGCTGCAATACGAGAGGTTGAAGAGGAAACGGGAGTTACAGGATTAAAGATTACAAAATTTTTGTATAGAAGTTACCATATATTTAAAAGGAATGGAGAGTTTAGATTAAAGGTAACGTATTGGTTTGAGATGAAAACAGATTATGATGGAGAATTGATACCACAAAAAGACGAAGGAATTACTAAAGTGAAATGGAAAGATAGAAAAAAAGCAAAAAAAGCGTTGCTAGATTCTTATGCTAATATAACACAGTTGTTTTCATATGATTATCTATCATAGATACAACGGGGTGTATAACAAATTTACTTATCTATTATCATTGTTAATGTGAAAATTTTGCGTGAGGGATTGGAGTGCAAATCCCACAGCCCGACAAAGGAGGAGCGAGGAATTGAAACAGAAAGCCCGCCCCTTGTGGTCACGCCCAAATCTAAAAAAAGGAATTTGTCGTACACCTTAGATATTTTTGGACGAAAAGAGTAATTAATTTACAGCCTCTTTATGTTTTTAAGGATATTAAGATAAAAGAGCTTCATCTTAATATCCTATATATAGGATATCGCATATGTGCTTTTTCATAATTATCGGATTGTTTATGTAACCAGTCTAATTGCATATACCAATTGTTAGCAAAAGCAGTATCTTTCTTCTTAAGTTCGAATTGTATTCGTAGTTTTTCATTGTTTTTTAATAACTCAACAGCTTTATCTTCCCAAACGTAAGGTGAGAATCCTTCTTTTTGCTGTAAAATGGTATCAAAAAAATTCCAATTGAAAAAGGAATCTTTAGCTTCAGGTTCTAGAGTTTCAATAAGATATCTAAACGCTTTTTGATCTGTATTAACTAGGATGTCTCCTTTTTTAAACGTTATTTTTTCAATACTTGTATTAACTGAGGTTTGATAATGTATGTAGTGTCCCTCAAAAGGATTTTTAGATGTTTGGTAATTTTTGATATGGTATACTTCTGCAGTAATAATAGAATCTTTTTTAAGAGTTTTAAATGTAACTTCGTTAATAGTCAATAAATTAATTACTCTAGACCATTCTTTTGGAACTATATAAGCTTTAGGTACTTTTATTTGAGTAGCGGGAGAAAAATAATTCTTATAATTAATTTTTCTTGTATACGGTTTATTTGGATAATACTTTAATCTCTTACCTCCAGTAATTTCACTATTTATAAATTCACCTTCAAATCCTTTAAAATTGAATTCAGTGATTTTAGTAGTGTCTACGCTCCAATGTATCGGATAGTATTTTTGTTTCATTTGATTCGCAAAAGTTTTTTCTCGTAGTAAACGAATCTTATCTCCATCCTTTTCGAGAATATCTATCATAGATTTCATGAGCTGATGTGTTCCTTCTACTCTTTGCTTATAAGGTTTTAACATATGTGTTTCGACCATCATGCCCAAGGTATTCCATAATGTAGTGTATCCTGTTGAATATCTAGGAGAGTCCAGAAATTGACTCCATCCTTTATCTGGAGTTGTTCCCCAAACATTTACGTATGGGGTGATGTCCCAATTTTTAACTTTAAGTAAATTTTCTAATTGAGGGTGCATTTCCTGATGCAAATAATTTCCTAATTCGCCACCTAGTTTATTATGTTGTGTAAATAAATGGGTAAGTGTATATGGGTAATCAGCTCCATTGCTGACATGATTATCTATGAAAACATCGGGTTGTACTAAATGAAATATTTTAGCGAAAGTTTCTGCATTTTTTGTATCACTTTTTATAAAATCCCTATTTAAATCATAATTGCGCGCATTTCCTCTAAATCCATATGATTTAGGACCGTTTTGATTTGTTCTTGTTCCAGAATTTCGGTTTAGAGCACCACCAATATTATATATAGGTATGGTTGTTAGAACCGTGTTTTTAGGAATTTTTGTTTTGCCTTGAGCAAGGTCTCTAAACAATAACATGGTAGCGTCGATACCATCGCTTTCTCCAGGATGAATCCCATTATTTATAAAAAGAATACGTTTAGATTCTCGTATTGTTTCAAAATCAAATATAGCATCTGGATTTAGAGTAATAATGTGTAAAGGATAACCACTATCTGTTGTGCCTATTTCTTGAATATGAATTGCAGGGTATGTATCAGAAAGTTGTTTGTAGTAAGAGATTACCTCATGGTATGTAGGGGTTTCTGTACCCTTACTTTTTTCAAATAGTGTGATAAAGTTGAGTTTTTGAGATTTTTTTGTATCAGAAGTAGTACAGGATAGAATGCTTAGAAAGCTGAAAAACAGAAGGAATTTTTGCATTAGTATAGTGTATAAAAAAGCTAAATATACTAAAGTTTTAAATTTTAAAACTCTATATGATAATTTAGAGTATAGTTTTAGGAGCGACAAGATAAGGTTCTTGTTTTACTTGTAGGGCTATAAAATAACTGTATTTTTGCACCTTTAAATATAATAACCATGACTGAGTTTGTAAGAAAGATTATACCAAATGCAAAAGATGATGTGTTGGCAGGAATTACGGTATCATTAGCTATGATACCCGAAGTAGTGGCTTTTGCCTTTGTGGCTCAGATAGATCCTTTGGTGGCATTATCAGGAGCTTTTATTATAGGGTTGATAACAGCAATTTTTGGAGGTAGGCCAGGACTGATTTCTGGGGCGGCAGGTGCAGTAGCGGTTATTTTTGTCCATATGATATCAGAAGGACATGCCAAAGGAATGGCTTTTGATGTTCCTGTAGAAAATATGGGATATTATTATCTGTTAGGAACAGTAATACTAATGGGGATTATCCAAGTAGGAGCAGGAGTATTAAAATTAGGACGTTTTGTGCGTTTGATACCACATTCTGTAATGATGGGATTTGTAAATGGTCTTGCTATTGTAATTTTTATCGCACAGGTAAAGATGTTTTCTCATAAAAAATTAGAAATAGGTGTTGATGGCGTAAAAAAATATATAAATATACCTATGGAAGGGACTGAGTTGTATACTACAATCGGTTTTGTTTTACTCACAATGGGTATCGTTTGGTTATTGCCAAAGATAACAACCAAAATACCTGCAGCATTAACAGCAATATTAGTAACAACTACTGTTGTTATTTTAGGTAAATTTCAGGTAAGTACAGTGGGTTCTTATATTAGAGAAGGAGGAGGAGCTGGATTATCTGGGGAGTTTCCGACACCAAACATGGAGTTTTGGCAGTATATACCTTTTACATTAGACACACTAACTTTTATATTGCCATACGCTTTTTTAGCTGCCTCAGTAGGATTAATTGAATCGTTAATGACAATGAATTTGGTAGATGAACTTACAGAAACAAGAGGTAACGGTAATCGGGAATGTGTAGCTCAGGGAGCTGGAAACATTTTGAGTGGATTATTTGGAGGTACAGGAGGATGTGGTATGATAGGACAGACTGTAATAAATATTAATGCAGGAGGTAGAGGAAGATTGTCTGGTGTAATGATGGCATTGACATTGTTAACATTTTTGTTATTTGCAGATCAGTATATAGAGCAAGTTCCTATTGCAGCATTGGTAGGAGTAATGGTTATGATGGTGATAGAAACATTTGCATGGTCTAGTTTTCGTATTCTCAGAAAAATACCTAAGGCAGATGCAGCTGTATTGATTATCGTTTCTGCAGTAACTGTTATTTATGATTTAGCAATTGCTGTTTTTGTTGGAGTGATTATTTCTGCATTGGTTTTTGCTTGGGAAAATGCAAAACGAATTCGTGCTCGTAAACATATAAAAGAAGATGGTACCAAGGTATATGAAATTTGGGGGCCATTGTTTTTTGGATCGATACAAGATTTTAATAACAAGTTTGATGTTAAAAATGATCCTGAATGTGTTGAAATCGATTTTATGGAATCCCGCGTGTCTGATCACTCTGCACTAGAGGCAATATTTACATTAGTAGGAAAATATCAAGATGCAGGCAAAAAAATCAAAATAAAACACCTTAGCGATGAGTGTCAGGCATTAATGATTAAAGCTTCTCCAAAATTAGCAGGTGTGATAGAACATGATATTGATGATCCAAGATATCATGTGATGGCAAAAGTTATGAAATAAATAAAGTGTTTTATTCTTTTTTTAAGAAGATTTAAAGAGAGTAAACAACGACTTAATACAATTTCAAAGTATTATTAAAATAATGCACTAATTAAAAAGAGGTTTATAATTTAAGAAAATTATAAACCTCTTTATTCCTTTAGAAAAGGAACCAGTATACGGTTTCTGTATTACCTAGTTTTATTTACTAGTTTTAACTTCAACTTTACTGTCCATATAAATATTAGAAGCAGGAAGTTGTTTTTCTATCTCAAAACTATATATGCTAGTAGCGGTGTCAAATTGTTTAGAATAGTTATTGGTAATACTATTTTTAGTAGTACCATAGCTAAAACTTAGCTCACACATTTCATATCCTGCATTTACTTGATACTCTATTTTTAAAGTAGTATCACTTACAGATGCAATATTAATGTGACCTATTTCTTCACTATTAGTAGTATCACATCCATCGAGATTTGTAATTAACTCAATACTAAATCCATCAGGGCCTTTAGCATCAATAAAAGAGTACGCTAAAAAAGTATAGAAAACATTATCCTCGCAAAATCCACATTGTTCATGGTATCCGTAAGCAGAAGTACAAGCAACTTCACATTTTTGTTTGCAATATTCAAAAGATCTTACCCAATCTCCATAATAATAACAATTAGAATAGTGAGAATATCTATATCCTTGAGTTAAATTTTTGTTGTATGCAAAAGCAGTATAATAACAACGACTATCTTTATTATACACCTTAGAATATGCTATTATTTCGAAGCAATCCAGATCTATAGAAGATAGTGGGATCACATAAGTAGCCTTCTTCATTCCGCCATAGTAATAAGGAAAAGCCTTGTAGTTAAATTTGCTAAGATTAGGAAAACCATTAGAGTAAAAAGGTATGTTTTCTTTTGCTCCTATATAAAGATATACTTTCTTCATAAGGTTACGACTATTGGCTTCAAAATTTAGATATAGATTTTCACCATCATTAGATACAGTAACATTACCAACTTGTAGCTTTCTAGAACCAACTAATAAAGGCATACTTGTAGTGTTACCACAAGCTTCAATATCAACATCAGATGGTCTAAGTAGTGTATAGTTGCAGTGCCCGTATGTTTTTGCACCAGGTGTAGTTGTAGTAGGAGCTTCCTCTTCTCCTTCTAGCTCTTCATCATTTAAGCCTTCAGAGCCATCGTTTTTAACAAAATCAGGTTCAATATTAGTTTTTTCAGATTCTAAAATAATTTCATCTTTAATAACTTCATTTTCTTCTTTGCTACAAGAAGCAAAAATTAAAAATAAAGCAATAAAAGAATACCCCAATAAGTACTTTTTTTTCATAATAAGTGTTTTTGATTAATTTGTTTACATTGATAATAATGAAAGCAAAGTTAACAAGAATTTATGATGTGTATAACTAAAAGAAAGAATAAAACAGGTGTATTAAATTGATAACCAGTGGTATAAGGGTATTCTTACAAATGAAGTTTTAGTTTAGGCTAAAAAGCAAATAAATCTGTTAGAAGTAAGAGGATCGTTGTTTTTTTATGGGGAAATTTCACACTAAAAAAGAGGGAATTTTCTTCGTTTATAAAGAGAGGTAAAAAAATAATTATAAATAAAAATATTTAATTAGAGATGAAAGCAGCATTTTTCTGCATAACCTTCTTTATTTATTATGAGTTTATTTCAGTAAATATGATGTATATTTCGATTCTAAAATAGAATTAGTAAGTAAATGAATATCCCTTTTGAACCTGTTTTTTTTGGATATAAAATAAATGTTCATTTGATTTTAGAGTATGCAGCCTTTTTTATAGGTTTTCGATATTATATATACCTTAAAAAAAACAAGCAAGATTCTATTTCTTCGGCAAACAGACTTTCTATAATTATAGGGGCGATATTTGGGGCGTTTTTTGGCTCCCGAATTATTGGTTTTTTAGAAAACCCTGTGTTTTCTTTTACTCCAGAGTATATAATTCAATTATTAAATGTAAAAACAATCATGGGTGGGCTTTTTGGCGGTTTGCTCGGAGTAGAATTGGCAAAGAAGGTAATTAAAGAAAAAAAATCTTCTGGGGATTTATTTACGTTTCCGATTATATTAGGGATTCTTATAGGAAGAATAGGTTGTTTTTTGGCAGGAATTACTGAGTTTACGTATGGTAAGCAAACTTTGTCTATTTTAGGAATGGATTTAGGAGATGGAATTCTAAGATACCCAATAGCTTTATTTGAAGTTGTTTTTCTGATCATTTTATGGGGTGTTTTAAAGCGAGTTCAATCTGGATCTAAACTAGAAAGTGGAACTCTATTTAAATATTTCATGATCTTTTATTTTTTATTTCGATTCTGTATCGAATTTTTAAAACCAAATACATTTTTAATTCTAGGTCTTAGTAGTATTCAATATTTATGTATATTATGCTTAGTTTATTATAATAAAACCATTAGATCACTATTATATGCCCGTTAGAGATTATACCTATTACGATTTTACATTAAGTTTATGTCCTACTTGTCTTAAAAGGATTGATGCAAAAATTGTTTTTGAAGAAGATAAAGTGTTTATGCTAAAACGTTGTCCTGAGCATGGTCGATCTAAAGTTTTGATTGCAGATGATATAGAATATTATAAAAATATCAGAAACTACAATAAACCATCAGAATTTCCTTATAAGTTTAATACCGCTACTGATTATGGTTGTCCTTATGATTGTGGATTATGCCCAGATCATGAACAACATTCTTGTTTGACTATTATAGAAGTAACAGATAGATGTAATTTAACGTGTCCTACTTGTTATGCATCCTCATCTCCTCATTATGGAAGACATCGATCATTAGAGGAAATTAAAAAAATGCTGGATACTATTGTAGAAAATGAAAAAGAGCCAGATGTTGTTCAAATAAGTGGGGGAGAACCAACGATACATCCTCAGTTTTTTGAAATTTTGGATTATGCTAAACAATTGCCAATTCGGCATCTTATGCTAAATACTAATGGTATTCGTATAGCAAAAGACAGTAAGTTTGCAAAGAGATTGGCAGACTATATGCCAGATTTTGAAGTTTATTTACAGTTTGATGCTTTGGATACAGAAGTTCTAAAAAAATTAAGAGGAGAGGATCTTACTGAAGTTAGAAAGCAAGCTATTAAAAATCTAAACGATGTAAACCTGTCTACCACATTAGTAGTTACTTTAGAAAACGGTTTGAATGATCATTTAATAGGAGATATATTAACTTTTGCTACGCAACAAAAATGTGTTAGAGGAGTTACATTTCAGCCTACTCAAATAGCAGGAAGACTTGAAGATTTTAATACACAAACGGATAGGATAACATTAACAGAGGTAAGAAGAAAAATTTTGGAACAATTTCCTGTTTTTGAATCCGATGACCTTATTCCTGTTCCTTGTAATCCAGATGCTCTGGTAATGGGATATGCATTAAAGAATGAAGAAGGGATTTTGCCTTTAACAAGGTATATAAATCCAGCAGATCTTTTAGATAATGGTAAAAACACTATTGTGTATGAGCAAGACGAAGAACTACATGGCAAAGTTTTAGAATTGTTTAGTACAGGAAACTCTGTAGAAACAGCCTCAGAAAACTTAAAATCTATTATGTGTTGTTTGCCAGAGATAGATGCACCAGATTTAGGGTATGATAACTTATTTAGGATTATAATTATGCAATTTATAGATGCTTATAATTTTGATGTACGAGCAATCAAAAAATCTTGCGTGCATATTGTAAATAAGGACTATAAAATAATCCCATTCGAAACTATGAACTTGTTTTATAGAGATGATAAACAAGAGTACTTAGAACAATTAAGAAAAGAAACCATATGATAACTAATACTATTTTATTAGAAGTAGGAAACCTTGACGGATTAGTTTATTTCCTCCTTTTGATTCTTTTAGGGCCTGCAATTTTTTTAGCAATAATTGGCTTGATATTGTTTAAAACACAATATCGTAAAGCAGGAAAAATTTTCTTTATTCTTTCTGGAGTATACTTAGTAGTTGGATTAGGAATCTGTGGAGTTCTTTTGACCGGTTTTTAGAAAGAATTGAATTCTAAGTTTTTTCTAAAAGATACATGTTTTCATTAAGTATCTGATTTTTGTCCTTGAAAGCACTATCTGGAATATAGATTTTTGATAATTGAAATTCATCTATATGTTCTTTTAGTAGATATCCTTCTATATTTTCATAATACGAAGTAGGAATTGTTTGATGAGCAAAAGAGTCATTAGTATCGTTATTGCTATCAAAATATTTTAATAAACGATTGTAGACATCTGTATGTTTAACTTCTGGTAAATAGGATACACTGCCAACTAAATCTCCTGGGTTTTGTAATTCTTTAAAAACTTTAAATAATTTATTTGTGGTATTTTGATCCAGAAAAAAAAGAACGCCTTCTAAAAGAATAAAAATGGGTTTGTTTTTTATTAAAGGACGCAGAGTTTCGATGATTTCTTTTTCTGTCCTTTGATTAAAGTCAATTGCAGAATATTGGATTTCCCGATAAGGAAGTTTTCCTTCGAGAACCCACGAATCAATTTTCTCTTTTTTATAGTCAATAATGTCCTGCTTGTCAATTTCGATAGTAGATACATTATCTTCCACAAGAAATTGATACATACTAAAACCAGAACCAAAATTTATTAGAGTTCCTCCATTATTTTTTGTAAAAAAAGAACGCATTTGCTCATAAAAAAAACGATTTCTAATACTATGTAAAATAGCTTCATCTTTAGAAATTGTTTCTAATATAGAAGGAATTAAAGTGTCGGTTTTAGGATTGTTCCATAATTCAGCATAAATATCTTTACTTATATCTTCGTGATACGACCGATATGTAGAAACTATAAAAGCGGTTTCATGTATTTGCATTGATATTTTTTAAGAATTATAGTATTTAAAACATCAAAAACGTGTTTTTCTTTTTCCAAAATACCCGTTTTTTATTTTCTCGGTATAAGTTTGCGTTGCTTTTGTAGTATCCTCAGCAGTTATTTGAGCAACAGACTCCAAAGTTTCTTCTTTTTTTGAAGAACTCTTTATTTCTTGTTTTGTTAACCGATCTATTATCTCTGAGATATCTTCTTTACTTTCAGTGTTTTTAGAAATTTTACCATTTGCTATTCGGTAAGAAGCAAAATCCTTTTTTCTTTTTTCTAAAATTGTTTTTAATTCTGAACTAGGTAATGTTGTTAAGGTCATAAAATCATTATATATTTGGGTATGACAAATATACACTGACAAATCAATTTTAAATATTTTAGATATCGAATTTTATTATGTATATATAGAAAATCTCGATAAAAATTATATACTATCTTATTAAAATACCTTTTATTTGCTTTTTTAATTTTCTTCTTGCCTAAACCAATAGGAGAAGAGATATTTAATTTTAAAATATTATGATTGACCTTAAGAAAATCAAAGAAGATACAGATGCTAGTATTGTAGTGTTAGCAGACAAAACAGGGAATATTGTAGATTCTGTAGGAACAGAATACGAAAGCAATGTTGCTTTAATGTTAGAAGCTGCTTTTACAATGTGTAATGATTTATCAAAAGATTTGCTAAATGGGGATTTAGATCAACTAATGGCTAAATGTTCTCAAGGTTATTTTATAGCTAATAAAATAAATCCAGACTCAATTATCCTTATCGTTACTAATGATTTATCAAAGCTTGGATTACTACTTAAATACATGAGTGCCCTAAATAACTAAAAATAATTTAAATCCTTAAATCTAATTAAACTATGTCGAATTTTTTAGACCAATTTATCGAAGATATCAAAACTAATGTACCTGGTTATGTTGCAGTTACAGTAACTGAGGTAAGTACAGGTGTTTGTTACGTGTCTCATTCTGAAAGTGCAGATTTTGATCCAGAAATAGCTTCAGCTTATAACTTAGAAGTTGTTAAAGCAAAACAAAATGCTATAAAAGCATTAGGGTTAACATCAAATATTCAAGATATTTTGATAACTCTTAATAATCAAATCCATATTATAGATCTTTCTGAAAATGGTGAGTATTTTATTTATTTAGCAGTAGATTCTACAAAAGCAAATTTAGGAATGACCAGAGCACTCCTTAAAAAATACAAGAAAGATGTAGTATCACAATTATAATTAGTTTCATATAGTAATTTATAATTAAAATATTATATATGAAATAGTTATACTTACTAGAAATAAATAAAAGCCTCACTAGTTTTTAAATTGGTGAGACTTTTATTTTTATAAAGAATTATAATTGACTTGTATATCAGTTTTTAGCTATATTTTTATGATCAAGCTGATTATAATAATATGTCACTTGATTTTTTTAAGATCAACTCTAGGAAACAAGCTTTCCATATACTATCTAATCATCATTTATTCTTCATTTTCATAAATAGAAACCGTGCCGCTACCTTCGTTTGATACTACCATTAACGCATTTCCTGTTGGGCTATCTGATTCTTGTATAGCGAGTAAACCCTCTGGAGCCTCATCACCAGAATGCGATAATATCTGAACAAATACAGGATTTGTAGGATTATCAATATTATATACCATTACTTGATGGTTTCTTTCTAATCCTACAAAAAGAACATGAGCTTGATCATCATCATCATCATCATCATCATCACCTAATTTTAAAACCTCTACTGTTTCAGGTTCTGATCCTTTGTCATCACTTCTACTATCATTACTATTAAATAAATCTGGTGTTAATTCTAATGTTTTAGCTGCAATAGAAGAACCACTATCATACACGATATTTCCATTTGTTGTCCAGATAGAAAAAGAACGCCCACCAAAAGAGTATAACTTATCATAATCTCCATCGTTATCTATATCCCCCATGGTACTTATTATTTTCAATCTTCCTAGATTCGAATTGTTTTGATAATCTTTATCAGTAGAAAATACGGTTGGTTCTAACACTATATCTTTAACTCTTGTTTCATCTACAAACCCAGGATTTCCTGTATATTCTCTAGAATCCCCTTCATTAGCAGTTATGACATAACCTTGTCCTTTAATAGATATATATTCGATACCATCTGGCATATACAGACCGTACAATGGTATATCCCAGTTTTTTAATACTTTTTCATTGTCTTTATCGCTTGCATCTATTTTGTTCTCACTTAAAGAATAATCTTTATAACCTAATGGATATATTGCTTCTATTTGCTTAGTTATTAGATTTACTTTTGCAATCCCATTATTTTCTTGTAACGATACCCAAGCAGTTTTAGAGTCATCCGATACTGCTACATATTCTGGTTCTGTATCTTGAGAAAGGTTTGCGTTAAGTCCAGAAACTCGATATCCTTGAGCTTCTAGAGTTGCCTCTTGTGCATCATAGTTATGAAAATCTAACGTATTAACACTGTTGTGTTTTAGATCAATTACACTAATAGAGCCTTCAGGGTCATTAGTGTAATCTATATTTGGTTCACCTTCATTAGCTACTACAATTATATTACCATCTGGCGTAAAAGTAACCATATCCGGCAATGAGCCTACATCAAAAGTGTTTTCTAATGTCATTGTTTTGGTATCGTATACCAAAATTTTTCCTTGGTTTTGCTTTACGATTGCTTCTACTGCGATTGCTAGTTTTCCTTTTTTAGCAGAAACACTATTTGCACCTCCTAAAGAAATCAAATCAATTGAAGCTTCTTTTGTAGGGTTTTTGATATCACTTATATCATAAACAGATATTTCTCTTGTCCCACTATTCTGATCATTATTAACAATAAATAATCTATTGGTTTCTGGGTCAAATGTAGTTATTTCTGCTGCTGTAAGTCCCCCTACATTAATTGTAGATGCATATTTAAAATTAATACTAGCATTTGATGAAATGTCATCGTCGTCGTTGTCATCATTTGTTTGATAAATGTCTCCCGAACAGGAAATAAAAAATGTTACAAAGGTAGGAATAGCTATATTCCTTAATAAAAAAGTTCTCATTTTATGTGTTGTTGATTAATAATGCTTTAACAACTGTTAAACACATATTTATATTATACTTGAATTATTTTTTATGTCGATTTTTGTAGCCCCGTTTAACATAGAAAACACATCTTTTTAATAGAAAATTTATTCTGATGAGATTCCATAAATCTATACCTTAGTTGTCTCTCTTAGAAAAAAAATGCTAATCATCTTTCTTAAGATATCACGCTCTAATTTAATGTCTTGTAATTGCTTTTTTAACTTCTTTACCCTCAATTGTTTTATATTTAATTTTGCTTAATAGTAAAATTTACAGAATTTGATTCATAGGTTTTTTTTCACTTCCTGATTATGCTATCATTCAATATATATTACAAACTAACTTGTTTTGTAATATGATCTGATTGTAAAGGCTCTACAATTATGAATTTAATTTTTTTGTTATGTACTCTCTTTGCTATAATTCAGATATATTTAAGGTTATAGCTATGAAAAACGTCCTCACAAAATTAGAGCTTTCATGTTAAGGTTTATCTTGGTGTTTTTTAAGTAAAATATTTCATAAGCAGATTTTATGGTTGTCGTTCTAATAAGTATAAAAAAAATAAAAAAGCGGAGCGAAACTTATTAATTGTTCAGATTTTTTTTTTGCTGAATAATGTTAGAAACGTTTGTTGTTTAGGTGTTTATGTAAAGTGTTGAGAGAAAATAAAAAGTGGTTTAGGCAATATTTTTTGTAATTCCTTAGTTTATAAATCATATTAACATAAACTATATTATTATGAATAATTATTTAAAAATTGCAGCATTAGGAGTAACTACCCTTGCTGTGTCAATGGTTTTTAACTCATGTGAGAAAGAATCTTTTGAAACCACACCATCAGATCAAGCAACTATTGTAGAAGAGATGTCAACAGAATTGGCTTACCCTAATAAAGCGGGGGAAATTGTTACAATTCAATTAAACGGTGATCCTGTTCAGGTAGAAAAAATAGGAGACGATTATATCTTACAAGGAGATATTATTGTGTATCCAGATGATTCACAAGAATCAAAAAGTGTAGGGCGAACTTCGGGCAGATGGCCAAACAACATCGTATATTATGATATACAAAGTAGTCTGCCTAATCAAACTAGAGTTACTACTGCCATTGCGCATTGGGAGGCTAATACTAGTCTTAAATTTGTAAGAAGAACAAATCAAGCTGCTTATATTTATTTTCAGGTAGGTAGTGGATGTTCTTCTCAAGTAGGACGAACAGGAAGAAGACAAACCATTAATCTGGCAGGAGGATGTTCTACAGGATCCACTATTCATGAGATCGGGCATGCTGTTGGATTATGGCATGAGCAAAGTAGAAAAGATAGAGATCAGTATATAACGATCAATTTTCAAAACATCCGACCAGGAATGGAACATAATTTCCAGACTTATGTGCAACGAGGTAGAGATGGAGATGAGTATACTTCAACATTAGACTTTGGATCTATTATGATGTATAGCTCAAGAGCATTTTCTACAAATGGACAGCCTACTATTGTTAAAAAAGACGGGTCATCTTATACAACAAACAGAAGTGGACTTTCTCAAGGAGATCTTGCAGGTATTAGAGCAATGTATGGCGGTGGCGATGGTAATCAAGCACCTACCGTATCGATCACTTCTCCTTCTAGTGGAGCTACATTTGTAGAAGGAGCTACTGTATCAATAAACGTTTCAGCATCAGATAGTGATGGTAGTGTAGCCAAAGTTGAATTTTATAGAGGATCTACAAAACTTGGAGAAGATTTGAATAGTCCATATGTGTATACATGGAATAACACAATATCAGGAACTCATAATTTAACCGCTGTAGCAACAGATAATAAAGGTAAATCAACTACTTCATCTAGTATAAGAATTACTGTGCAAGGTGGTACTGGTGGTGGTTGTGATGGTATCGCAGAATGGAGAGCTTATCCACAAGTGTATTCACGAGGGGATAAAGTTGTATACCAAGGAACACAATATGAAGCTCAAGTTGGGCAATTATGGGTAACTCCAGGAAGTGGAGAGCACTGGTGGAAAACTATTGGGACATGTAATTAATGTATTAACCTAAGTTCGATTAATCTGAAAAATATTAGTTTTTGATACAAAATTCTTAACAGAATTACATTCAAGATAACGTGTTTTAGGTTGATAAAATCAGGTTATTAAGTATTGTATTACCTTTTAGAAAATCCCTTATATAATGTAACATTATATAAGGGATTTTTATTATCTGTGTTTGTTTTTTGAATAGCAAAAAATGAATCCTTTTATTATTTTACACGAACAGTATCCGGAACTAGTTCAGATACATCACCGCCATTACGAATCACATCTCGAACGATAGAAGAGGAAATATAACTTTTTCCTGAAGAGGTTAGTAAGAATACGGTTTCGATATGAGACATTTTTCTATTCGTATGCGCTATTGCTTTTTCGAATTCAAAATCTCCTGGATTCCGAAGCCCCCTTAGTATAAAATCAGCACTTTGTTTTTTACAAAAATCAATCGTTAGACCTTTATAGGTCATTACGGTTATTTTTGGTTCATTTTTAAAAGCTTCTTCCATAAATTGCTTTCTCTCTTCCAGAGAAAACATATATTTTTTTTCTGAATTTACTCCGATAGCAAGAATAATCTCATCAAATAAAGTAAGTCCTCTTTCTATAATGTCGTAGTGTCCTAAGGTGATGGGGTCAAATGATCCGGGAAAAACAGCTCTTCTCATTGGTAGTTGTAGATTTATTTATGTGTATTACAAATATAAATGAATTTATGGATCTAATATGTTTTCCTTATGTTTTGGGATGGATTCTCTACTTTTCGGAAATGTTTCTCAGTACTTCGAGCTTATTTCTCGACACCTCGAGGTTGTTTCTTGTCGCTTCGAGGATATTTCTCAACACCCCGAGGTTGTTTCCTGTCGTTTCGAGGAGGTTTCTCGACACTCCGAGGTTATTTCTTGTTGCTCCGAGGAGGTTTCTCAACACTCCCCGGTTGTTTCTTGTCACTCCGAGGATATTTCTCCATACTCTGAGTTTATTTCTCGGTATTCTCAGGATATTGTCAATAGCTTAAGAATGCAGGCAAGCTTCAATAGCATTAGAAAATAATTCTTTTAAGCTAATCCCGGTTTTATTTGCTTGTTGTGGTAAAATACTAGCTTCGCTTAACCCAGGATTGGTATTCATTTCTACAAAATGAGGTTCTCCATTATGAAAAATATATTCACTTCTGGAAAATCCTTTCATTTTTAAAATCTGATATACTCTTAAAGCGAGATCTTTAACCTTTTTAGTATCTTCATCTGATAGGCGGGCAGGGGTTATTTCTTCAGACTTACCAAGATATTTAGCTTCATAATCAAAGAACTCATTTTCGGTAACAATTTCTGTAATAGGTAAAACTAAATCTTTACCGTTATGCTGGATAACTCCAACAGAAACTTCGGTACCACTCAAAAAAGATTCGATAATAATTTCGTCATCTTCCTTATAAGCCACTTCAATTGCAGGAAATAACTCTTCTTCAGTTTTAACTTTAGATACTCCGTAGCTACTACCTGCTTTATTAGCTTTTACAAAACAAGGTAGACCTACGGTATTTAAAATAGCTTTGGTATCTATTGCATCTCCTTTATTCAAAAAATAATTAGTAGCCGTAGGTATTCCGTATGGTTTTAAGGTACTAATACAATCTCTTTTATTAAACGTAAGTGCTGCTTGGTAAAAATCACAAGAGGTTTGTGGTATTTCGATAAGTTTAAAATATGCCTGTAATAATCCATCTTCACCAGGGGTACCATGCACAGTGTTAAAAGCAGCATCAAAATTAATTTTGGTGCCATTTAAAGTAACAGAGAAATCATTTTTGTCGACAGAATATTTTTGATTTTCATCATTTACATAGTACCAACCTTCATTGGTGATATGTATTTTATAAGGGTTATATACATCTCTGTCTAGATTTTTGTATACTACATTTCCGCTTTGGATCGAGATATCAAATTCGCTAGAGTATCCTCCCATCAAAATGGCTATGTTTTTCTTCATTACGGAGTTTTTTTAAAACAAAAATATCATTTATCTTATAAGAAAAGATTAAAACTTTCCGTTTTTATATATTTGTCCAAATTATAAATGTATTTATGAGTTTTATTAGAAACCTTTTCAAGTTTGTTTACAGCAAATTATTCTTGATTCAACTGGTTATAGCAGTTGCGATGATCGCTATCCTATCTTATGTAACCTTAGAATGGTTAGATGGTACAACAAATCACAATCAACGTATTGTAGTGCCTAGTTTAAGTAAAAAGACTTTAGATGAGGTAGGTAAGGTGCTAGAGGAGAAAGAATTACGATATGAAGTTCAGGATTCTGCAAATTTTAATCCAGATTTTCCCAGATATTCTGTAATAGAACAAAATCCAATAGCAGGTAGTGAGGTAAAAGAAAACCGAAAGATTTATGTAACACTAAATCCATCTGGATATCGCAAGATAGAAGTCCCAGATGTAGTACAAAGAACAAAAAGACAAGCAGAGCCAAAATTAATAGCTTTAGGATTTAAGATAGGGACTGTTACTTATCAACCTAACATTGCTAAAGATATGGTGCTAGAGTTGCGGCATAAAGGCAAGCGATTAAAGCCAGGAACTAAACTAATGAAAACCTCTACTATCGATTTGGTTTTAGGGGATGGACAACAAGGAACCATAAACCTTTCTAATTGATTTTGAAAGAAAATAGAGACATAGGAGATTTGGATACTAATGAGGATGATCTTTATGAACATTATCGTTTTGTAGCCGGTGCAGGACAGATTCCGTTACGGGTAGATAAGTTTTTGATGAATTTTGTCGAGAATGCTACTCGAAATAAGATACAACAAGCAGCCAAGGATGGTAGTGTATTTGTAAATGATATTGCTGTAAAATCAAATCATAAAGTAAAACCTAAGGACGTAGTTCGAGTATTGTTTTCGCACCCTCCTTATGAAAACTTATTAACTCCAGAAAATATACCTCTGGACATTGTTTATGAAGATGATGTGTTACTTATAGTTAATAAACCTGCAGGGATGGTAGTTCATCCTGGTCATGGTAATTATTCTGGGACTTTGATTAATGCATTGATTTACCATTTTGATAACTTGCCTAACAATAGTAGTAACCGTCCTGGATTAGTACATCGTATCGATAAAGATACTAGTGGTTTATTGGTGGTAGCTAAGACAGAAGAGGCAATGACACATCTTGCTAAACAGTTTTTTGACAAAACCAGCCAACGAGAATACGTAGCTATCGTATGGGGAAATATCGAGGAAGAAGAAGGTACTATTGAAGGAAATATAGGTCGACATCCTAAAAACAGATTGCAAAATACCGTTTTTGAAGGAGAGGATGCAGATAAAGGTAAGCATGCCGTTACGCACTATAAAGTTATAGAAAGATTAGGATATGTAACCTTGGTATCCTGTAAACTAGAAACAGGAAGAACGCATCAAATACGTGTCCACATGAAGTATATTGGTCATACGCTATTTAATGATGAACGTTACGGAGGTGAAAAAATTTTAAAAGGAACGACCTTTACTAAGTATAAGCAGTTTGTAGAAAATTGCTTTAAAGTATTGCCAAGACAGGCGTTGCATGCAAAAACTCTTGGATTTGAACACCCTGTAACTGGAAAACAAATGCATTTTGAAACTCCTGTCCCAGAGGATATAGAACAATGTGTGGAAAAATGGAGAAATTATGCAAAAAACCAATTGCTCGAAGAATAGATTTCTTTAGTATTTAAACCTCTTACCCCATTGTTAATAAAGTGTTTGTGTGATATTAAATAAAGGTTATTAAAAATTTTATTTTGAAAAATAAATAAATAAATGAGGAAATAATAGTACATTAGCATTTTAATATTTTATAATGAGCAAAGGAACAGTAAAATTTTTTAATGACTCCAAAGGATTTGGATTCATCACAGAAGAAGGATCAAACAAAGATCATTTTGTACACATTTCAGGTTTAATCGACGAAGTGCGTGAAGGTGACGAAGTAGAGTTTGATCTACAAGAAGGTAAAAAAGGATTGAACGCGGTAAACGTGAAGGTATTATAATATACATTTGACTTTTTTAGAACAGACAAGCCCACCGAATTCGATGGGCTTTTTTTTATTTAATAAAACCTTTTAACCGCTTTTAATATCATATCTGCACGTTGTATATTAAGATTTTTTATATACTTATAAGTTCGATTTAGAAATTTTTGAGCTTCTATATTATCTCGATAATCTTTTCTTGTATTATACAAATCTAAAGCTATTTCTAAATCATTTACAGTAAAAGAAACCCCAGTATATTCCTGAAGTATTTGTAAAAAAGTAAACCCAAATTCCTGAGTAGGCTCAATCATAGTACCTTCTCCAAAATCATTCCACGTTATAATTTGAATAAAATCAGAAAGTTCATGATGCGTGTAGTTAAGGGTTTCTACAAAAGTTTGTCCCGCATTGATATCGATAGTCCAATCATTGATGCCATCCTGCCATCCACCTTGTGTATAAAAACTTTTAAAACCAGGATAAGAAGACCCTACAGTTGTTTTGTTAAAAGATTGATAGGTGTCATAATAATATTGATGAGCAAGTAAGTGATCTTTATCTACCCATAAAAACTCTCCAGATGCATTAACTCCAACTCGATCTTTTGCAGCCCATAGGGTTAAAAAATCAGGATGATTTTCTGGAGGTAATATATCAAAGACCTCATTCCATTCTGCCTCTGTTTTTAGATAATTAGGACCAAATACAAACAACATCTTTTTATCCTTATATGTCATGTATTTTGGACTAGAAAAATATACAGAATTAATATATGTTAAATCCTCTTGAGCAGCTTTAATGACTCCTGTAGATAGGGATTCCTCAGTAGCTTGTAGAGCAACTCGATCTTCATACATTATCGAAAATGTAAGATCTAAATCTTCAAGAGTCTTGATAAAAGTTTCTGTTGATTTTTTGATCAAACCATAATCATGTAAATCCCTACTACCATACCAATCAAAAATAACTCCATCAATACCAGAAAGTTTCATCATTAAAAAATGATACTCATGCAAATCTGGATCTGAAGAGGAATAAGGACCAATAAGAGGGTAGTAATGTGAGGCAATTTGTAGGTTGCCATTTGGCATTTGAATATCAGGATTTTGATTACTCATCGTCCAGTGTTGTCCCCAGTACCCATCAAAAGCTTTGTTTTGAAACCAAGGTAAATAATGCACATAGATTTTTTTCGGATTTTCTTTAACAATATCCATTCCCGAAATATCTGCAATATGTCCTTTTTGTTCTAGTTCTAAAAATTCTGTTTCTTCTTTTAACACTTTTAATAACTCAGCATCTGTATAAGTAGAGTCTCGAGAGCTCTCTGTAAGGAGTAATCCTTCAACCTGTTCTTCTTTGATAAAATTAAGGTCTTCTTTCTCGCAAGAATTAAAGAAAATAAGGGATAAAACAGCATAAATAATAAAAACACTATAGGATCGTAACATATTACCAAAAATTAAATTATTTAAAATTCTCAAAAAAGAAAGTCTTTTTTTGGCAAGAAGATGTGTGTGATTAGGTGAATAAGAATGCTTAAAAAGTTGAAAAACAGTATAAGTTGCCAAACTTCGACAAGCTCAACCTAATAACTATAAATTACTTTTTAGACATTAGCTCTATTAAAATTTTATGACGAAAAATAGAGATTTCATTCCCTTTATGATACGTTATTAAAATTAAAAGTAGTTATAATTTTCTTCTTTGGAAAATTTTCTTGTTATTTTTTTATAATTTAACCTCTGTATATCAGTGTGTTGTTGTTTTTAGATGAGGTTGTCTATTTAAGAGTATTATTGATGGGCTAGAAAAAAAAATCTTCTTAAATGGGTAGATAGAAGAAAACAATACTTGAATAAATAATAAATACTTTCACAGATTTTAAATATCCATTGACAATTGTATTTTTGAGAAACAAAAAAATCTTGTCTAAATGAAAATTGTAATATCTCCTGCCAAATCCTTAGATTTTGAAACGACAGTGCCAACACAAAAATATACAACTTCTGATTTTCTTGCAGATGCAGAAAAATTGAATGAAGTGCTTAAAGGAAAATCACCCAAAAACATATCAGAGTTAATGAGTATAAGCGATAAGTTAGCGCAACTTAATTGGCAACGTAATCAGGATTGGAATCTTCCTTTTACTATCGATAATGCAAGGCAAGCAGTGTATGCTTTTAACGGAGATGTCTATACAGGATTAGATGTATATACACTTGCAGAAGATAAATTAGATATACTGCAGGATAAATTAAGAATACTTTCTGGATTATACGGTATTTTAAAACCTTTAGACCTTATGCAAGCTTATCGCTTAGAAATGGGAACCAAGTTAAAAGTAGGGAAAAAAGATAACCTGTATGAATTCTGGAAACAGACAATTACGAATCACCTAAATGAAGAGTTAAAAGAAGAAGAGTTGTTCGTAAACCTTGCAAGTAATGAATATTTTAGCGCAATAGATAAAAAAACATTGAAAGTGCCAGTGATTACTCCTCAATTTAAAGATTGGAAAGGAGATAAACTTAAAATAATTAGTTTTTTTGCTAAAAAAGCAAGAGGCATGATGGTTCGATATATTATTGATACCAGAGCAGAAACTCTCGAAGATTTAAAAGGTTTTAATTACGACGGTTATGGCTTTAGCGAAGAGTATACTACTAAACCTAATGAATTGGTTTTTGTAAGATAAGATATTTTATAAAAGTCTTTACGTTTTTGCATTTCAGATTTTATATTTCTGAAAGTAGTATTGCGATATACCCTTCTGTTTTTAAATGTGTCTAATTTTAGTATCTTCAACTTTAATATTAGTAACACAAATTATTAGTGGATGTATAAGGTTATCAATTTTTTAGATTGGATCGGTGAAAAAACAGGATCATTAGTTAGTTGGATCTCAGTAGGCCTAGCTATAGTTATTGGTCTGGATGTTATTATTCGTTATATTTTTCAATTTACTAATGTTTGGATGGTAGAAATAGAGGTATATCTATTTGGGATGTTATTTTTATTAGCTTCGGGATATACATTTAAGTATGAAAAACATGTACGTGTAGATGTTTTTTATTCTAAACTATCTAAAAAAGGAAAAGCCTGGGTAGATGTCTTAGGAGGGGTATGTTTATTGATCCCTTGGTGTTATGTTGTGATTGTATCTTCTTGGTATTACGGGTTATCTTCTTTTTTAATTGGTGAAACCTCGGCGCAACCAGGAGGGTTGCCAGCATTATATGTACTTAAGTTTTGTATTACTTTAGGATTCGTTTTTCTTTTGCTTCAAGGAGTATCTCATATACTCAAATCCATTCAAATCATTGTTAATAAGGATGCGTAATGGAATATCTGGCGATAGTATTATTTGTAATCATTTTTATCCTTATTCTAAGAGGATATCCAGTTGCTTTTACCTTAGGAGGAATCTCTGTAGCTTTTGCTTTTGGAGTTTCTATTTTTGCTCCAGAACAATTTCAGATGTCTACATTTTATTTACTTCCTTCACGAATAATGGGAGTAGTAAATAATCATGTATTAATGGCAGTTCCGTTATTTGTTTTCATGGGGATCATGTTAGAAAAGTCTGGACTTGCACAAAGTTTGTTAGAAACAATGGCAATGCTATTTGGGCGTGTACGCGGTGGTTTAGCAATTTCTGTTGTTATTGTAGGTGCTTTATTAGCTGCCTCTACAGGGATTGTTGGAGCAACGGTGGTGACTATGGGTTTAATAAGTTTGCCGACTATGCTTAAAAGAGGGTATAAAACAGAGTTAGCTACTGGTGTTATAGCATCTGCGGGGACATTAGGACAAATTATTCCACCATCTATTGTTTTAGTATTATTAGCAGATACAATTAATAGCTCCTCCAGAGGAGTAGCTTCTGTAGATGTAGGAACATTGTTTTCTGCAGCAATGCTACCAGGGGTATTGTTAGTAGGATTATACATAGGTTATATTTTAATAAAGTCATTTATATATAAAGACCATGCTCCAAGTATTCCTGCGGAAGAAATAGCAGTGTTCAGAGGTGGTGATTTTACTGCAAAAATCCTGAAAGCATTGTTTCTACCATTACTATTAATTGTATTAGTATTAGGCTCTATTTTTACAGGAATAGCTTCACCTACCGAGGCTTCTGCGATAGGAGCGATAGGGGCAACTATTCTAACGGTTATTCAAAAAAAGTTTTCGTTTAAAACGCTAAAAGAAGTAGCGCAAGAAACCACTAAGTTAACCACTATGGTGTTTTTTATCTTACTGGGTGCAACTACATTTACATTAGTATTTAGAACCTTAGGAGGGGATACCTATCTACAAGAATTAATATTATCGTCTAATCTAACCCCAATGTTATTTTTGTTGTTAGTGATGGTAGTTATCTTTATAGCAGGTTTTTTTATAGATTTTATTGAAATTGTTTTTATAATTGTTCCTGTAGTAACCCCTGTTTTTAATGCTTTAGGGATGGATATGCTATGGGTAGGGATTTTAATAGCATTAAACTTACAGACCTCCTTTCTAACACCACCTTTTGGATTTGCATTGTTCTATCTTAAAGGAGTAGCTCCAGAAAGTGTAAAGACAAGTCAGATTTATAGAGGGATTATACCTTTTATCATCATTCAATTACTTATTGTTGGTATCGTAGTATTTTTTCCTGAGATTATTTTTATTTCCAAATAAAGAAACAGCAGTATGAGATTAGCAGTAAAGATACAATATGGTATAATTAAAGTGTTTACAATGGTAATAGTTGCATTATTGTTTTTATCCTGTTTAGGAGATCCACCTGCAAGTATGAGCGTTAATTCGTATGATGTAGCTAAGCCAGATAAAATATTTTATTGGAAAATGACTACGACATGGCCTCCTAATTTTCCTGTAGTAGGAGAAGTAGCAGAAAAATATTCAAAGTGGGTAGAAGAACTATCTAATGGGCAAATCAAAATAAAGGTATATGGCGGAGGAGAATTGGTGCCACCATTAGAGGCTTTTGATGCCGTTTCTCAGGGAACTATCGAGATGGGTTGTGGAGCAGCATATTATTGGGCAGGAAAAACACCAGCAGCACAGTTTTTTGCAGCAGTACCATTTGGCATGAATAGCCAGCAGATAACCTCTTGGTTAGAAGTTGGTGGAGGCTATGAGTTATGGAAAAAAACATACGCTACCTTTAATTTGGTGCCTTTTATGGGAGGAAATACAGGAGTACAAATGGGAGGGTGGTTTAATAGGGAAATTAACTCTGTTGAAGATTTAAAAGGACTTAAAATGAGATTACCCGGTATTGGCGGTAAAGTATTAGAAAAAGCAGGGGGAGCAGCAGTTTTGGTAGCCGGTAGTGAGGTGTATACAAGTTTAGAAAGAGGTGTTATAGATGCTACAGAATGGATTGGGCCATATCATGATTATAAAATGGGATTTCATAAAATTGCAAAATATTATTACACCCCAGGATGGCATGAAACAGGTTCGCAGTTAGAGTTCTTTATAAATAAAAATGTATACGATGGCTTACCACCACATTTACAAGCAGTATTACAAGCTGCCTCTAAACGAGCACAAGTCTGGGTTTTGGCAGAATTTGATAAACAAAATGGAATTTATCTGGATAAATTGGTAAATGAAGAAGGGGTTGAGATTCGAGAATTTTCTAAAGAAACATTGGATGCCCTTCGAGGATATACAAAAGAAGCAATAGACGAAATGATAGGAGACGATCCGTTATCTAAAGAAGTATATGAAAGCTATTCTAGTTTTCAAAAAAAGATATCCAAGTGGTCAGAGATTACAGAAAAAGCATACTATAATAAAATACAGGAATAATAAAAAAAGCCGTTTCAGATATTTTTCTGAAACGGCTTACTTTAAAAAGATGTTTTATTATAACTCTATAGTGGTTTCATTGCCATCGGCATCTGTTTGTGTCGCAATATTATCACATTCACCATCCCCATAATTTAAAGTAGTAGTAGCACTATTTTCTTTAGTCGTTATAACCCCACTAACAATATATTCGCAAGAATTTTCGTTTCGCAAAGGTGTTGTGATTTCAACAGTATACTTATCTCCATTACTAAATTCTGCTATACTATTGCCTGTAACTAATGTGTAAAAAACTAAGCTAGCAGGAGTATCAGGATTAGTATGCCCAGAAAAAGACTCTGTTATAAAATTGGTTTTACTGGTTGCGGTAAGAGTATCTTTCCATACAAAGGAAAAATCAGATTTTGTAGTAAACTTAGTGTTTCCAGTATCGTTTTGAAATGAAAATATAGTAGTTGCATTTCCGTTAACCGTAATATCTTTGTATACAATTTTATCTAGAGTAGATTTTATTTCTATTTTACTTTCAGTATCTAGTTGAAGGCTAAAAGTCATGCGGATACTACCAGAAATCACTTCGCCATTAGATAACTCACAACGATCTCCAAAATCAATAATAACTGTTTTTATATCATCTATTATTTCAGAAGTTATAGTTGCACATTCTGGCGACTTTAATTTAGAATTAATTTTACTACGAACACTCGATTCTGTTCCAAAAACATTTTCTACTATAGAATTTATTTCTTTGTTAGCAGATGCAATGTCTTTATGTTGCTTAGATGTAGTAACAGCTCTAGTTGGGGTATCGTTATCATCATTGTTACAACTTAGTAAAAAACTACAGGCTAAGCATAACATACCAGTAAAGACAAAAATTCTTTTTTTCATTGTTATATATTTTAGTTAATAATTAAAAAAACTTTGGGGTTATTGTAGCTAATAACGATTATAAGATGGCGAATCTTATAAAAAGCAGCTTTAACTTTTGTTAATAATTGTTAAGGATATCACAGAATGATTTTATTTATATCAATTTTAATAATACTATTGCGTAACGTTTTTGTTATCAATATCTTCGTAGCGAATGTTCGCTAAAAAATGGTTTAATTTATAATTCACATCATGCAAATTAAAAAAGTATTAGTAGCAAATCGAGGGGAAATTGCTATCCGAATTTTTAGGGCCTGTACAGAGATCGGAATACAAACTGTAGGAGTATACACCTACGAAGATCGCTACTCGTTACATAGGTATAAAGCCGATGAGGCATACCAGATCGGAGAGAATAATGAGCCTTTAAAACCATATTTGAATATTGATGCAATCATAAAGGTAGCTAAAAATAATGGTGTAGATGCGATTCACCCAGGGTATGGATTTCTTTCCGAAAATGCAGATTTTGCCCAAAAATGTTTAGATAATGATATTATTTTTATAGGCCCAAAAGTATCTGTACTTCGCTCTTTAGGAGATAAAATTACTGCAAAAAAAGTTGCGATAGATAATAATATTCCGATTATTGAAAGCAATAAAGAAGATCTTACAGATATTAAAATAGCTATAAAAGAAGCAAAAAGTATTGGTTTTCCTGTAATGCTTAAAGCCGCATCTGGAGGCGGAGGGCGAGGAATGCGAGTAATTCGTAATGTAGAAGAATTAGAAAAAGCATATCCAGAATCTCGTAGAGAAGCTCTTAATGCTTTTGGAGATGATACCGTGTTTTTAGAAAAATTTGTAGAGAATCCAAAACACATCGAAATACAAATTGTAGCAGATCAACATGGTAACATGGTACATCTTTTTGAGCGAGATTGCTCTGTGCAACGACGATACCAAAAAGTAATTGAGTATGCTCCTTCTTTTGGAGTTTCTGAACAAATAAAACAAAATCTATATACGTATGCTATTAATATTTGTAAGGCGGTAGGATATAATAATATAGGAACCGTAGAGTTCTTGGTAGATGATGATGGTAGCATTTACTTTATAGAAGTAAACCCACGAGTTCAGGTAGAACATACAGTAACCGAAATAGTTACTGGTATAGACCTTATTAAAGCACAGATATTTATTGCAGGAGGCTATAAATTATCAGATCAGCAAATAAAAATAGAAAGCCAGGAGAGTGTAAAAACCACTGGATTTGCTTTACAATGTAGAATAACTACCGAAGATCCAGAAAATGATTTTAAACCCGATTATGGAACCATTACTACGTATCGTAGTGCATCTGGATTTGGGATTAGATTAGATGCAGGAAGCGTATATCAAGGAGTAACTATTTCTCCCTTTTTCGATTCTATGTTGGTAAAAGTTTCTGCAAATAGTAGAACCTTAGATGGGGCATGCCGAAAGATGTTAAGAGCGCTTTCAGAATTTAGAATACGTGGGGTAAAAACCAATATGCCATTTTTAGATAATATCCTGCGACATGAAACTTTCAAAAAAGGAGAAGTAACCGTTAATTTTATTAGAGATACAAAAGAGCTTTTTATTATAAAAGAACCGCGTAATCGTGCTACTAAATTAGCAAACTTTTTGGGAGATGTAATTGTAAACGGTAATTCGGATGCTAAAAAGATAGATCCTAACAAAATTTTTGTTACCCCAACGATACCAAAGTTTGATGTAACAGCAGACTATGCCAAGGGGACAAAAAATTTACTTACAGAGCTTGGACCAGAGAAATTTGCAGAATGGTTAAAAAATGAAAAGAAAATTCATTTTACAGATACCACTATGCGGGATGCACATCAAAGTTTATTGGCAACCCGAATGCGAACGTATGATATGCTTAAAGTAGCAGAAGGATTTGCAAAAAATCATCCCGAGATTTTTAGTATGGAAGTATGGGGAGGAGCTACTTTTGATGTTTGTTTACGTTTTTTAAAAGAAAATCCGTGGGAGCGACTTCGCTCCTTGCGAGAAGCTATGCCAAATCTTTTATTGCAAATGCTAATTCGTGGATCTAATGGGGTAGGGTATACCGCATACCCAGATAATTTAATCGGAAAATTTGTAGAACAATCCTGGGAGAATGGAGTAGATGTATTCAGAATTTTTGATTCCTTAAACTGGATGAAATCTATTGCACCTTGTATCGAACATGTACGTACAAGAACCAAAGGACTAGCAGAAGGTTCCTTATGCTATACCGGGGATATTCTGGATCCAAAACGAACAAAATATACTTTAGCATACTACATACAACTGGCAAAAGATATTGAAAATGCAGGAGCACATATTTTAGGAATCAAAGATATGGCAGGATTATTAAAACCATATGCCGCTTACGAACTAGTTTCTGCATTAAAAACAGAAATTAATATCCCAATACATTTACATACACACGATACCTCCTCGGTACAGTCTGCTACCTATATTAAAGCTATTGAAGCAGGAGTAGATGTAGTAGATGTAGCTCTTGGTGGATTATCGGGATTAACATCCCAACCTAACTTTAATTCGGTTGTAGAAATGATGCGATTTCACGAACGTGAAAACACAATGAACATACCAAAATTAAATGAATATTCTAATTATTGGGAACAGGTAAGAGAGTATTATTATGTTTTTGAATCTGGATTAAAAGCAGGAACAGGGCAGGTCTATCAACACGAAATCCCAGGAGGACAATATTCTAACTTAAAACCACAAGCAGAAGCATTAGGGCTAGCAGATCGTTTTCATGAAATTACCAAAATGTATGGCGAAGTCAATACATTATTTGGAGATATAGTTAAAGTAACACCAAGCTCTAAAGTAGTTGGGGATATGGCACAATATTTAGTAAGTAATAATCTAACTATAGAAGATGTTAAAGAACGAGGCGATACGATCTCTTACCCTCAATCGGTAGTTAATCTATTTAAAGGAGAGTTAGGGCAGCCTGTAGGGGAGTTTCCAAAAGATCTTCAAAAATCAATACTAAAAGGTCAAAAACCATTTACTAACAGACCAAATGCGCACTTAGAACCAGTAAATTTTGAAACCGAGTTTAAGGAGTTTGTTAAAGTATTTAAAAAAGGAATGGGACGAGATCTCGATATTACCGATTTCCTTTCTTATAAACTATATCCAGAAGTATTTACAGGAGCATATAACCATCACCTAAAATATGGTAACGTAGTAAATATCCCTACAAAAAACTTTTTCTATGGTATGGTGCCAGGAGAAGAAATAATTATTGAAATAGATAAAGGAAAAGTACTATTAATAGAACTTATATCTGTAGGAGAGCCTAATGAAGATGGTATGGTAACTGTATTTTTTAAAGTAAATGGGCAGACCAGAAACGTAGAGATAAAAGACAACTCTATCAAAGTAGATAAAGTAATACATGTAAAAGCAGATAAAGCAGATGCAAAACAAATAGGAGCACCATTACAAGGATCATTATCCTCTGTATTGGTTAAAAATGGGCAAGAAGTAAAAAAGAATGATCCGCTATTTATAATTGAAGCTATGAAAATGGAAACGACTATCACAGCTAACGAAAACGGAATAGTGAAGAAAATTGTTCTTAAATCTGGCACTATGGTAAATGCAGATGATCTGATACTTATACTTAAGTAAGGAAAAATTCTTTTTTAGGATATCCCATGAGTTATGAAAATTACTCATGGGATATATTAATACCTAAAGATATTTTATGATTTAAAACTACCTTGGATCGATAGGAAACAACGTTTCACTTATAGTATTAGCCTCTGTTGGTGATATTCCTCCCCAGTTTTCATGAACTTCTGTAAAATTAGGGGCCATAAAACCTATAGGATCAAAATGAGTAAGTCCTAAGTTATGCCCTAATTCATGTGTCATTATGTAATATCTAAGATTAGGGGTTAAAGCAAGGTTTTGGTTGTCGTCGTAGTTGAGGTTTATAGTTACAAATTTTCCAACTGGCCCATTTGCAACATCAGGAAAATCTGCACCTGCAGGAGAACTGTTAAGCCCAATTTCTGCTTCTCCAGAAATTACAATATCTGCATCTGCACGAGAAAAAACCCTTCTCATATTTAACAAATTATTAAAGGAACTCCATTCGGTAAGAGCTCTATTTGTAGGAGTAACCCATTCTTGAGGAACTTGATTATAAAATATCTTTATATCCCTTAAAAAAACTTTACCTGCAAGGCCAACAGGTACTAGACCTTTACTATTAATCTGGTCGTGGGGTAGATTTAGATATGTATCCCTAGTTTGCTTAGAAATGATTTCTTGTTGGTCAAAAATTTCTAGCCCTTCTTTTTCGCAAGAGGTAAACAATGTAATGGTTGATAATGCAGTAAGCATTAGTAATCTAGAAGCATTTTTTAAAAATGTCTTTTTCATTTGTGTAAGATTTTAATGAGTTATAATAATTACAACTTAAGTTTATCTTTTTTAAGATTAAAATATATACAAATAAGTGATTTGCTCCGGATACAAAATCTTACTTATAATCTATTTTTAAAGAGCTTAAATTGGCTTTGTTAGAGCAAATAAACTAAAGTTATTTTGTTATAAGCAAATCTATGGTTTCACTATAGTATCTAGTTGATTTTGAAGTTGGATTAACTAATGATTAATTAATTATTAACTAAAACATGTTATTTTATAAAATTACTATATGATTACTTTTTTAAGATAAGATAAAAGATTATTTAAGTTATAATATCTTTCTGAACTTCTCAAAGAGAAGCGTATAATATTTTAAACAAAACCAATAGTTTTACCTATTTTTGCAAGATGCAATACTTTTTAATTATAGCCTTGCAAGGCTTTTGTATCTATCACGCCATTAAGAATAAAAACAATTACTATTGGTTCTTTGTAATTGTGTTCCTGCCTGTGATAGGAAGTGTTATTTATCTTTTTAGTCAGGTATTTAATAAAAAAGATCTGGATGAGGTTCAGAAAGAAGTTGTAAATGTTATTAATCCTACCAAAAGGATTAGCGATTTGCAAAAACAATTGGATTTTGCAGATACATTTCAAAATAGAACTAATCTAGCAGATGTTTTGTTAGAAACTGGGGATTATGCAAATGCAATAAAAGAATATGAAATAGCAATTAATGAAAACTACAATAAAGATGTAGGAGTAGTCAAAAAATTAATAGAAGGTTATTCTAATCTAAAAAACTATGATAAGGTTATATCCTGTGCCGAACATATAATGGTTAAGCGTGATTTTAAAGGATCTCGTAGTCAATTTTTATATGGTTTGGCATTAGAAGAAAAACAACAATCAGAAAAAGCAGAAGAACAGTTAAGGCAAATTGATCAGCGATACTCAAATTATAAAGAACGATATGTGCTTACTCAATTTTTGATAGGAAAAGGAAAAATAGAAGATGCTAAGGAAATCTTATCCGAAATAATAACAGAATCAGATAATATGTCTAAGCCTAATAAAAATAAATATCACGCAGTGGTAAATGATGTAAAAAAACTAGTAGCATCTATATAATATAGGTTTAGTGATCTAAAAAGATACTAAAACAATACACATCAAACGCTTCAAAAATCTTAAGGATCTTTGAGGCGTTTGTTTGTTTAATGCACAATTATCTTAAGTTATATAAAGAAGTCTAAAAAAAATACTCTCGATAGCTCTGCCTAGTTTTCTCGAAGTATGGAAAAACAAAATAAATGACACATTTCATAGAGCACTTCCCTTCTGGAATATAAAATAGTAGTGTTTAGACACTGCTATTACTAGTCCCGGCAAGCAGGAAAGGGTTTAGCACCGCCGGGAGAGGTAATCCAAGTGCCGGGAGAGGGTTTAGTACCGCCGGGAGAGGTAATCTAAGTGCCAGGAGAGGGTGTAGTACCGCCGGGAGAGGTAATCCAAGTGCTGGGAAAGGGTTTAGCATCGCTGGGAGATATTTTGTAGCACTTGTAAGATAAAATAAGGTACCCTATCTAACTAATTATTAAAAACTATTCACTGTCACTCACATACTAGGCAGTAAAGCTCTTTGTAGTTTAGAAAATCTTTCTATTTTTACAAGATAGTAACATTTTTTTCAAGAAAATTTGAGAATCAGGCCTATTCAAATATCATTATTTATTCTGTTTATACTAGGAGCATTGTTTGGACTTATGTTTCTAAGTAAAAAAGGACAAGTCGAAAAAGCACAAACGCAAGACGATGGATTCTCCTATGAAGGAGTTTCTGTAAAATACCCGACCTACACTACTTTTTTAGGATTAGATAAAGACACTGTTTTGACTAGAAAAGATATTTTAGAAGTAGCTAATATCGTAACCCCACTAGAAGTAGAAACAGAAGAGGAAGAAAATACTACAGTGTTATCCAAAGAAATAAAACAGCTGCCAGATTTTTCTAAAATAGATACTACTAGAATCGTTAGAATTAGATACCCGGATAGTAACCCTGGTTTTGCAAAGAAATTAAAAAACAAGCTCTCTTCCAGATCTTGTAGAATTATACATTATGGAGACTCCCAAATAGAAGGAGATAGGATTACTGCGTATTTACGAAACCGATTACAACACATGTATGGAGGCAGTGGTCCTGGTTTTATTCCTGTATTACCAGTGTATTCACAAATAAGTGCAATAGTAGAACCAAGTAGTAATTGGCAACGATTTGCTTTTTTTGATCCAACTCAAAAAAAGTTTTCGCATAAAAAATATGGGGCATATTTGTCTGTTTCTCGTTTTACAGAACATCTCGAAAAGCTTCCGGATAGTACCAAGATAGATTCTATGCCAATAGTTAAAGCTTCTATTAAAATTGGGAAATCTAAAAAAACATATGCAAAATTTAGACGATTTACAAATATAGGTTTGCATTACGGTAATTCTAATTTTCCTATAAAGATATCGGTCTATAATGATGGAGCTTTACTTCAACAAGATAATTTAATTGCAGACGGTAAATATCATGAGTATAAAATTAGAACAAATACCACACCCGCTAATCTAAAAATAGAGGTAGAAGGTAAAGTAAGTGCAGATTTTTATGGAGTAACATTAGATGGGGGATCTGGAGTACAAATAGATAATGTAGCAATGCGAGGAGCTTCAGGAACTATTTTTACCAGATCCAATACCGCTACCTATAGTAAAATGATAAGGCAATTGAATCCGGAGATTGTTATTATGCAATACGGAGGTAATACCATGCCATATTTAAAAGACTCTACAGGTGTAGAAAACTATGCAAAACATGTAATATATCAAGCAAATTGGATCAAAAGACAAACAAAAAATGCCAATATTATATTTATTGGACCTACCGACATGTGTTTGCCTGTAAATGGTAAGATGGAAACCTATCCATTATTACCATACCTTAACGATAAATTAATGGAAACCTGTTTAAAGAACGATATTGCTTATTGGAGCATGTATGCTGCTATGGGAGGAAAAGGATCCATGAAACTCTGGGTAGACGAAAAACTGACCGCCAAAGATTATATGCATTTTACCTGGAAAGGAACCAAAATAATATCTGAACTATTTTTTACAGCCCTATATCTGGACCTCAAAGAACCTAAAAATAATGACAATACCTAAAAAAATATCTTTTTGTTTATGGCTTTTTGCATTGCCTATAGTAGCACAAACCTATGTTTTGGATACTATACAAAATAAATACTCTTTTGTAAACTGGGAAGCTAATACTATAAAAATGGCAGAAAGTTCTCCAGCATTTAAATCTCTTTTTCGTAAGCTAGATACTATTGCAAAAGGAGGAAAAGAAAAACTACATATTTTTCATATAGGAGGATCCCATATCCAAGCAGATATTTATTCTAACCGACTTAGATCCTACCTTCAAACAATGAGCCCAACAACCAAAGGGCAGCGAGGATTTATATATCCATATAGTATGGCAAAAACGAATAACCCTGGTAATTATAAAATAAAGTATGATGGAAAATGGTCTGGATATCGATGTTCTGTTAGAAAAGATAGTGTAGCTTGGGGATTATCAGGGGTGACAGCCGTTCTTAAAGATACTGTCTCTAACATAAAAATAATCGCTAATGGTAATAACTATCATGATAATATGTACGATTTTAATAAAATCAGAATTTTTTATGATAACTGGAGCGACGATTATGAAATTTCATTTAAACAAGACTCCCTAGTCTCTAAAATAACAGAAAATAAGCAAGCACATTTTGTAGAGTATGCTCTTAATACTACTGTAGAAGAAATAGAATTTTGTGTTCGTAAAGTAAAAGATACTGTAAATGCAGAGTTTTTGATGATGGGAGTAGAGTTAATGAATGATAATACAGGAATCGAATATACCTCTATAGGCGTTAATGGAGGGAGTTTTTCTTATTACGAACGATGCCGATATTTTAAAGAGCAATTGCTACTTTATAAACCAGATTTGTTTATTATATCGATAGGAACAAATGATGCATATCACCCGGATTTTGATCCCAAAGCATATAAAAAATATTATACGGATTTCATAAAATTAATTCAACAAGCAAACCCTGATTGTGCAGTATTATTAACCGTACCAAACGACTCTTATTATAAAAGGAAATTTCCGAACCCCAGAACTCGAATTGCCAGAGAGGTTATTTATGAAGTTGCCAAAGAACAAAAAATGGCAGTTTGGGATTTTTATGAGATAATGGGAGGGTTTAACTCCTCACAAAGCTGGTATACTAATAAATTAATGCCTCGGGATCGTATACATTTTACGGTTAAAGGATATAGAATAAAGGCAGATTTATTATTACAAGCACTGGCAAACTCTTGGGAAAACGAACTACAATTAGAGTCCAACTCTATTTTGAATCAGATTATTAATGAATAGACTTATTGACATATTCTCTTTTTCAGAGGACTCTCCGTTAATATTTACACAAGCAAATTTTTGGATATTCTTTGCTGTAATATACTTTGTCTATTCCATATTATATAGTAAAAAGAATTTACGAAGTGCATATCTGTTTGCAATCAGTTTACTTTTTTATTATAAAACCAGTGGGCTTTTTGTAGGGATCTTGCTTTTTAGTACCGTTAATGATTTCTTTTTGGGTAAAGCCATTTATAAAAGTAAATCTGTTTTGCTGCAAAGATCTTTGGTAGCAGTTAGTGTGATTATTAATCTGGGAACATTATGTTATTTTAAATACGCTTATTTCTTTACCGATTCCTATAATTACCTTTTTCAAACCAATTATGAAGTAGTTAATTATTTAGCACAATGGGCTAATACTTGGGGAGCAGTAGACTATTTTACAATCGATAAGATTATACTTCCGGTAGGTATTTCATTTTATACCTTTCAGACCATTAGTTATAGCGTAGATATTTATAGAAAACAAATCAAACCATTAAACTCTATTATAGATTTTGGTTTTTTTGTAAGTTTCTTTCCGCAATTGGTAGCAGGGCCAATTGTACGGGCTTCAGATTTTGTACCACAGATACGTAAAGAAATTAGTATTACTAAAGAAGACTTTGGTAGGGCTTCTTTTATGATTTTAAAAGGGCTGATAAAAAAAATGTTGTTTGCAGATTATATCGCTGCAAATTTTATGGATCGTGTGTTTGATGTACCCGAAATGTTTTCTGGGTTTACTAATATCATGGCAATGTTTGGATATTCATTACAGATTTATGGGGATTTTTCGGGGTATACAGATATTGCAATAGGATTAGCATTACTTATGGGATACAAATTGCCAGTTAACTTTAACTCCCCATACAAAGCCATACATTGTGGAGATTTCTGGCAACGTTGGCATATTTCTTTATCTACATGGTTAAAAGATTATCTATATATACCCATAGGAGGTAACCGCAACGGAACCATTTTTTCTTATGCATTTATATTAGTATTTACGTTTTTAGGAGTATTTGCAGTTTCGGATTATGCAATAGCCCTGTCGGTAACCTCAGTAGTAGGAGGGATATTAATTGTGACTTTATTTTCAACTAAGTTAGCAAAGCATTTTAACCGTAATGTGAATATCATGATTACTATGTTGGTTGGTGGATTATGGCACGGTGCCTCATGGAAATTTGTGATTTGGGGAGGACTTAATGGTTTAGGAATAGTAGCGTATAAATATTGGCGTAAGATAAGCCCGTATGAAAACTCAAACGCATGGTATGTTATATTATGGAAGATTGCCCTAACTTTTGTCTTTATTACCTTTACTCGTATCTATTTTAGAGGAAATAGTATGGATCATATACAGCGATTTTATGAGCAAGTAATGACAAATATGGATTGGCAAAATGCCTTAATCGTACTATGGGAGTACAGAATGGTATTTATAATTATGCTTTTGGGGTATATAACACATTGGTTGCCATATAGTACCAAAGATTGGATCGAAAGCCTGTTTATTAAAAGTAATATGCTAATCAAAGCTTTAGTGGTAATGATTGTTGCAATTATTTGCTATCAAACTTATGCAGCAGATTTTCAGCCTTTTATTTATTTTCAGTTTTAGATAATTTTTGAGTCTGTTAACAAGTAAATTTTTGCGTGTTGCCTACTTTTAATTTTTACATTTATCATGTTTTTACATACGCATCCTTATAAACCATTTTTTCCTGAAGGAGCAACAAAACTAATTGTTGGTACATTACCCCCACCAAGATTTGCTACAGGAGAGTTAAAAAAAGGGGATGTTGATTTTTGTTACGGTAGTATTAGTGGTTTGTTATGGCCGGTATTGGATCAGATTTTTGACTTAAACCTTATTTTTGAAACGACGCAAGAAGCAATAAACCAAAGAAAAAACTTTTTGGTATCTCGTAATATAGGAGTTTGTGATATTGTACATAGTTGCGAGCGACAAAAAATAGATGCATCAGATTTAGGAATGCAAAACATAAAACTTAGAAATGTTTTACGGTATTTAAAACAATACCCTAAGATTAATACACTACTATTTACAGGGGGTAATAGTAAAAATGGCCCTGAATATTTTTTTAGAAAACATATAAAAGAACACGGGATACGATTAGAAATAGTATCTAATGATATTCCTAGAATACACAGGTTTGTTATAGAGAATCGCGTAATAAAAACGGTATCTCTTACCGCACCCTCGGGTGCAGCAAACCGATCCATAGGTGCTTTGGACGAATACAAAAACTTAAAAAATAATAACCCTGATTTTAATACAATAGATTTTAGGGTACTACAGTATCAGCGATTTTTTTAGATAATATATAAACCGAAGGTATTCTTTTTATGTTATTTAGGGTAAGGTGATGCTTTTCGAGTATATTTGCACGATTTTTAACCTAAAAGAATTCTGTCCAAGGTTGTCTGATACATAGTTGGATATATTCTAGCTTTTTAGATAGTTTTATTTTTTATTTGGTATGAGCCTTACACTTCTTTCTTCCCCTTTACAGGGATTTACAGATTTTCGATTTCGAAATGCTTTTAATACCTATTTTGGAGGGATTGATACGTTTTATTCTCCTTATATTCGGTTTAATGGTAAAATGGTGATCAAGTCTTCTTTTCAGAAAGATATCTTGCCAGAAAATAATACAGTACCCAAGGTAATACCTCAAATCATGACCAATGATGCAGAGGAGTTTTTGTTTGTAGTTAAATTTATTCAGCAATTTGGATATAAAGAACTTAATTGGAATCTGGGATGTCCATATCCAATGGTTACCAAACGGGGCATGGGGTCTGGATTGATCTGCGATCCCCAAAAGATAAATCATATTCTGGATAGAGTGCATACAGAAACAGATATTGTGGTATCTATGAAAATGAGGATGGGATATGAGAATAGCGAAGAAATTTTGCATGTGTTTCCTATTCTAGAAAAGTATCCTATAAAAAACATTGCGATACATGCGCGCATAGGAAAACAATTGTATAAAGGAGGAGTGGATTTAGAATCGTTTCAGCGTTGCCTGGATACTTCCAATCAAAAACTATATTATAACGGTGATATTACTTCGGTAGCTGTATTTAGAGAAATGCAAGAACGATTTCCTAAAATAGACCATTGGATGATTGGTAGAGGGCTTATTGCAGATCCTTTTTTACCAAGTATGATAAAAAATAATACGACTACATATCCCAAAAACAGATTTGAAATCTTTAGTGAATTTCATGATACAATATATCAACAATATGATGAAGCACTATCTGGACCAACACCCATTAAAATGAAAATGTTAGGGTTTTGGGAGTATTTTGCCACAGCATTTCCGAATCCCCAGAAAACGTATAAAAAAATAAAAAAAGCAGGTAATGCAAGAACATACCAACAGGCAGTAAAAGAGATTCTGAATAGTATATAATCTCCCATTAAAGCAAGAGTGTTTTTATCGCATTTTTAATCCATAATTAGTGTTGCTTAAAAAAACAGTAAAACAGAAGTATCGTATTTTAAATAAAAAAATTCTACTGGTATTGTATGCCGTATTGGTTTTTATTCACTTTGTAGTAAAAGATAGTATATCCCCTTTTCATATTCTATATTATGCATTTCCACCATTACTTTTAATTATAGGAAGTTTATTTTTAAGCGTATTGTTTTTTAGTGTAAAAAAAGTGTTTTATCCTATGATAGTCTGTTTTTTATTCCTGCTATTATATTGGTTTAGCTATTATTATAACGGGCAACCCTCTTTAAATAATCTAAATACAACAAGTAGCATATTATTTTGGAATGTTGGAAGAAAAGGAGGAGAGTCTATGGATATCATCATCAAAAAAGTAAAGGAGCAGAAAATCTCTTTTATAGCTTTGGTAGAAGCTGAAGAAATGACAGATGTAGATTTAGGACGATTTAAAAAAACATTTCCTGGATATAGTATACAAAAATTACAGGGAGATATGGTATTGGCAGTAAAAGGAAAAATAAAGGATGTTAGCTATTATTGCCAAGACCTGAGTTATAAGTTTAATTATGTAACCGTTATTTTAGACCATCAAAAAAACTCCATACTAATTGCAGATGTTAATGCGGTGCCTTTTAATAATAGAGAATCTGCTCTGCATACTATTTATGAGTTTACTAAAAAAAACAACTGCTCTTTTATTGCAGGAGATTTTAATACCCCTTATGAAAGCGTTCATTTTAATGATTATAGAAACAACCTGAATAGCTTTCACTCGGTTTCTAAGGGATTTACAGCAACATGGCTTTATGGTATTCCTTTATTTGAAATAGACCAAATTTGGAGTGCAAAAAAAATCACACCGGTTGTACTTGAAAAAGAATTTTATAAAGTATCTGACCATGCACTTTTAATAGGAGCATATAAATAATATCGGATAGATTAAAATTTGGATTGGGTAAGGTGTCTGTAGATAAAATAGAATTGTGTATCAAATTACCCTAGTTGATTTTAAGTTGATTAAAAATAGGCTAGATTAATAAGAGATATAAGAAAATAACATCTAATTGTTTTTTTAAGTGTTTATATGCCATTGGATATGTGTTCTACTATGCTAAAAAAAACATATATTACTATTGAAGATATAAGAAACAGTAGTTAGCAAGTGTTTTCAGGTTTTTTTGATAAAAAATATTTTAGAATAAATAACAATTAACAAGGTTAGAAACTAATTTTATCTAAACCTTATCTCTTAACGAACAAAAAGACAAACCTAAAGAGAATTAATTTAGAATTTTTATCTTTGTAGTCTGTTTTTACTAATCTAACATATTATCTGTGTCTTTCTCAAAAAGGCAAACTCGACAAGCGAGTACTTAATGTATGAAAATCATCTGATTTTTAATGCACAGATAACTATTCCAATTATTTTATCAAAAATTAAACTAAAACAATTGATTATTGAATAGGTTACTTTATCACTCTGTAATGTATTAAATATTTCAAATTGTGATCATAATACAATGATTTAAAAAAAAAATGAATAATAAACAGTTAATAAGCAGAGATATAGAGTTTTTTTATAATAAAATGTCAGAGGAAAACAGACTTGATAAAGGAATGGGGATATTTGAATTTGAAAGAAGTAAATCACTCATAGAAAAATATATTTCCTCTTCACCTTCAAAAATAATTGATATTGGTGGTGGAACTGGAAAGTATTCGGAATGGCTTGCGAAAAAAGGACATCAAGTTCATTTAGTAGAACCAGTTTCAAAACATATCAAAATAGCTAAAAATAGAGCCAATAAATTAAAAAATAAGTTTGCTATTCATTTGGGTGAATCTCGAAAATTGGAATTTCCAGATAATTTTGCAGATCTTATAATTTTACACGGCCCTCTTTACCATCTTCAAAAAAAGGAAGATAGAGATTTAACAATTTGCGAAGCTAAACGAGTTCTAAAAAATAACGGAATTATATTGGGATTTGCTATTAATTATACAGCATCAACTTTAGTAGGTCTTCTAAACGGGCTAATTCATAAAAAAACATTTTTTGAAATGTGTAAAGAAGAGTTAACAACAGGAATGCATAATCAACCAGATGATTTTCCTTGGCTTTTAACGGAGGCGTATTATCATAAACCAGAACAACTTAAAATCGAATTTGTAAACCAAAAGTTAACCTACCTTAATACTTATGCAGTTGAAGGAATGGCTTGGTTAGACAAAGATTATTTTGCTAATATGTCTAATAGTAAACGTAAAAATACATTATTAGAACTTATTCAAGTAACAGAAAACGATAGTTATCTTTTACCTTTTAGTCCACATATGATGATAGCAGTAAAAAAACAAACGACATATGGAAAATAAAGAAAGATATTTTAGAGCATTAATAGAAAATAACGGTCAGCTAAATGAAATTGATCTTGGAGAAAAACTTGGTCTTGAGGAGAATGAAACAAGAGAAATAATTGTACAACTTTTATCCGAACATAAAATTGAATATGCAGAAAACAGAGTTTGTAATTACAGCCTTATGAAAACCCTGAAAAGAAAAAATAACAAGTAGTAATAGAGTAGCTCAACGTGATGGGTTTTCATCATGTTGAGTCTCTAAGACCAAAGTTTATATCACATAGCCTTAAATGATTAAGAGCCTAAAGAACCTGTTCTGAGTGATTATACCAATTTAAACATACGTCATTAGAAAATTAATTACTCCATTCATAAGGAGTTTATACTCTCTCGATTAATTATGTATCTTCGATAAATAAAAATACAGAAATGCAGGGGATATACAATGTGTAAAAGGAATAGTGTTTTAAGTACAAACTTGCTTTTAATTTAGTAAATGGTAAATTAAAAGTTGATAAATATTAAAAAAGCCCGCCAAGTTTAAAATCATGCTAAGTTTTATTCTGAAAGAGTAAGTGTTTTTAAACGCTTATGGTATAGTGTGTCGAGCAAGAAACGGGGTAACAATTATTTATAATATCTACCATTTTTAGATTAATCTACCTTAGGTTTATGTAAAAGTTAACACGATGAAACAAAACAAATTATAATGGACAAGAAATTAAATGTTTTAGGAATTAATGGTAGTGCAAGCCAAAACTCTTCTAATCTAGCCATTCTAAAAATAATAGCAGAAAAAGGAGCTTCTAATTTTAATTGGACTTTTTTGGACGACTTGACAGAATTACCTCATTTTAAAACAGAGCTAACTAGTGAGAATACACCTGAAAAAATCATTGAATTTCGAAATCAAATAGAGAATGCTGATGGAATACTAATTTGCACTCCCGAATATGTTTTTAGCATTCCGAGTGGATTGAAAAATGCTATAGAGTGGTGTGTATCGACTACAGTTTTTTCTGATAAAGCAATTGGATTAATAACGGCTTCTGCAAGTGGAGAAAAAGCGCATTTGGAGTTAAAATTGATAATGAAAACGATACAAGCTAATTTTACAAACGATACGACATTATTAATTCAAGGTGTCAAAGGAAAAGTGAGTAAGGAAGGAGAAATTGTAGATGCCAAAACGGAAATGGAATTGGAGAGATTTATGCAATCTTTTAATGAACGGGTAAGAGAATCCAATAAGCAGACGAGCTTAAATTCTAGTTTTTAGGCAAATTGTTATTGCTAATAATACAATCTGCTAAAGTAGCTTGTCGAAGACCAATGTATGATCTATTGGTTAAAATTTTTGACAAGCTACTTTAGCAGGTATGTGTTAATCTCTTATTTTTTTAATAAATGCACTAATTGTATCGGTACCTTCATTGGTTAAATGCTTAATAAAAGCAGACCCTATAATTGCTCCTTTTGTAGTTTTTGTAGCTTGGGTAAACGTTTCAGAATTACTAATTCCAAAACCAACAATTTGAGGATTTTTTAAATCTAAGGATTGAATACGCTCAAAATATTGTTGCTGTACATCTCCAAAAGTATTTTTAGCACCTGTTGTACTGGCAGAACTAACCATATAAATAAACCCATTGGATACGCTATCGATAAATCGAATTCTTTCTTCAGAGGTTTGTGGTGTAATTAGAAAAACGTTGATCAAACCATATTTTTCAAAAGTATCTTGATAATGCTCATGATATTCTGCTACTGGTAGATCCGGAATAATCAAACCATCTATACCAATTTCCTGACACTTTGCACAAAAAGCTTCTATACCATACTGCATCATTGGGTTAAAATATCCCATTATAATTAGAGGAATTTGTACAGATTTTCGAATATCTTTGAGTTGTTCAAAAAGGATATTTGTAGTCATTCCATTTTTAAGAGCAATGGTAGAACTCTCTTGTATCGTTGGGCCATCAGCCAAAGGATCGCTAAAAGGTAGTCCGATTTCGATCATATCTACCCCATTTTTCTCAAGATCCTTAATTATGGTTACCGTATCATTTAAGGATGGATACCCAGCAGTAAAATATATAGATAGTAGTTTTTTGTCTTCTTTTAATTTTTCTTTTATTCTATTTTTCATGAGTATGTGTATTTCCGTGAAGACGGTAATTTTTATAATTTAAAATATTCGATATAGGTGTCCAGATCTTTATCTCCTCGACCAGAAAGGCTTATCACTACAACATCATCGGGTTTAAATTTTTTCTCCTTAAAAATAGCCAGTGCATGCGAGGTTTCTATTGCGGGGATAATACCTTCTAATTTTGATAATTCTAATCCGGCAGCCATAGCATCATCATCGGTAACCGAATAAAACTCCCCACGACCTGTTTTATATAAATGCGAATGTAATGGCCCTACACCAGGGTAATCTAATCCAGCAGAGATAGAGTATGGCTCTGTTATTTGCCCGTCTGGGGTTTGCATTAATAAAGTTTTACAACCATGAATAATGCCTTCTTTTCCTAATTGGGATGTAGCGGCACTCTCTCCGCTATGCACACCTTTTCCTGCGGCTTCTACGGCTATAATACCAACGCTTGGTTCTTCTAAGAAATGATAATAGGTGCCTGCTGCATTGCTACCGCCTCCTATACAGGCAACTACATAATCAGGATTTTCTCTTCCTTCTTTTTCTTTAAGTTGCCATTTGATTTCTTCAGAAATTATAGATTGAAATCTGGTAACCATATCCGGGTATGGGTGTGGTCCTATTGCAGATCCAATAATATAATGGGTATCAACAGGATTATTAATCCAATCCCGTATAGCCTCGTTAGTAGCATCTTTTAATGTTTTGCTACCAGATTTTGCAGGTCTAACCTCGGCGCCAAGCATTTTCATACGGGCTACATTAGGAGCTTGTCGTTTGATATCGATTTCTCCCATATAAACGATACATTGTATTCCCATTAAGGCACATACCGTTGCGGTTGCTACCCCATGCTGTCCAGCGCCAGTTTCTGCAATGATTCTGTTTTTACCTAATTTTTTAGCTACCAGAATTTGCCCGATAGTGTTATTTACTTTGTGGGCTCCTGTGTGGTTTAGATCTTCCCGTTTTAGATATACTTTGGTGTTATATTTTTTAGAAAGACGCTCGGCATAAAACAGGGGAGAAGGGCGACCTACATAATCTTTTAATAACTGATTAAACTCTTCTTTAAAAGAAGGCTCATTCATAATATTTAAATACGTTGTTCTTAACTCTTCTACATTAGGGTATAGCATTTCTGGGATGTATGCCCCTCCAAAAACCCCATAATATCCTTTTTCATTAACTTGATAATTCATGTGTTTTAGTTTATAGTTTTTAGTAAATGGATGCTGTTGTTTTAGTATTTAAAATAATTAACGATCCACTGATAATAAATTTTTAAATTCTTTTAATTTTTCTATGTTTTTTAATCCTGGTTCGATTTCAAACCTACTGTTTACATCTATAGCATATAAATAGTTAGATTCTGGTCCTTTTAAAAAAGATAAAATAGAGTCTGTTTCTTCTAAACCAATACCACCACTTAAGATAAAGGGGGTAGAAGAGGAGTAATTTTTTAAAACACTCCAATCAAAAGTATATCCATTACCTCCTTTTTCTTTTCCTTTGGTATCAAATAAAAAACAATCTACAATGCCTTCGTAAGGTTTTAGTACATCAAAATCAAATGTGTCTTTAATAGAAAATACTTTCCAGATTTTGATTTTATCATCTTCAGAAGACCTCACAGGTTTTAAAAACCTGTGAGGTCTGTCGTCAGAAATTAAAGTATCTTTTAGATCCTGACAATATGCGGCGGATTCATTTCCGTGTAATTGAATTGCTTGAAAATCGTATTGCTTTACTTTTTGTAGAATAAAATCTATAGAGGTATCTACAAATACGCCAGTTTTTTTGATTGTACTTGGGATCGCTAAAATTTTTCCTTCAAAGTTTCTTGGAGATTTTTCATAGAAAATAAATCCTAAATAATCTGGTTGCAACAGAGTTACTTCCTGAATATTTTCAGGAAATTTCATTCCGCAGATTTTTATTTTTACTTCTTTGTTTTTCAAAGCATTAAATATTTGGTTCTACTATAATATTGGTGTTGTCAAAATTAATATCATGTGCAAAATTATATACTTCGCTAAAACTGTTTAACATATTTGGTTCTTCGATATCTGCTAATAATTTTCGTATTAGTTTAGACTCAAAATTATGTTTTTTAGATGTCGAATATTTTACTAATTGGCTACCAATGGTTTTATAGAACAGTTTTTCGATAGTAGTTTTATCTTTGGGTTCTTCATCTACCAACTCTATTTCGACATCACATTTTCTTAAAATACTTGTAATTATATGGTGGGTAGGAACATTTTTGGTTAACGTAATGTTTACTTGCTCTTCTTTAGTGTCTGCTGCTCGAAGGATTCCTTTTGCAACATAATCTACAGGCACAATATTAAGTCCGCCATCCATATTTAATGCCATTCTTATTTTTCCTAAATCGGGGTATAGCTTTTTCATTTTTTTAAAAAACTCTCCAATAGAATAGAAAACGATATATCGGCTACTCACAAATTTCGGAAAATCTAAGAGCCTACCTGATACCACACTTGGTCTAACGATAGTACAGCTAAAATCATTTTCTTTTGCGATTTGCAAGACTAGTTTTTCAACTTTCATTTTATAAGCTTCGTAAAAGTTTCTGAAAGTAAAATCGGTTACAGAGTGATAATCATCTGTGATTTTTCCTTCGATTTCGCCTCGGGAAAAGGCGGTGCTTACAAAAACTAATTTTTTTATTCTGGTCTTGATTATCTCAAAAAAAGCTTGTGTATTATGGTAGTTTATATTGGTAATCTCGTTTTTAGCTTTCTCGGTATTACTTAGATTTACAGAAGCTGCCAGATGGTAAACGGTTATTTTATTTCCAGCTTCCTTTGGGATTACAAAATTATGTATCTCTCCTTCGATAACATGTACGTATTTTTCTACATAAGTTTTGTAAAAAGATGCTATTTTTTGTGGGATTAGTTGTTCTGTAAAAACTTCATCTAATAAACGCTGTTTTGCTGATTTTTTAGATTGTTTTCGGATTAGCACATAAATAGTTGCTTCTTCATTTTTTGTATATAAATCAAACAATAACTCATACAACACATGCGAACCTATATTACCTGTTACTCCCGTTATTAGTGCAGTATTCATTTTGTTAGTTTAACTCTTTAATAAATTCTGTAGCACTAGCGCCTGGATTTTCTGTTTTCATAAAATTTTCGCCAATAAGAAAACCTTTATAACCATATTGTTTTAGATCTTTTATAGCTTCGATACTACTAATACCGCTTTCTGAAACTTTTACAAAATCATCTGGAATATGGGAACTAAGTTGTTTGCTTATGTCGGTACTAACGTCAAAAGTTTTTAGATTTCGATTATTTACTCCTAACATATCTATAGAGGACATAATAGATTTCTCTAACTCTTCTTGATTGTGTACTTCTAATAAAACATCCAAGGATAGGCTTTTTGCAAATTCTGATAAGAATTTTATTTCCTTTCGAGATAAAACTGCAGCAATAAGTAGGATTACATCTGCTCCATATGCTTTTGCTTCTAATAATTGATATTCATCAATAATAAACTCTTTGCGAAGTAAAGGTATTGTTGCTGCAGCTCTGGCTAATAAAAGATCGTCCAGAGATCCTCCAAAGTATTTGCCATCTGTTAATACAGACATACCACATGCTCCAGCAGTTTCATACCCCAAAGCTACATCTTGTACACTTAATTTTTGATTAATCACCGCTCTGGATGGAGATCTTCGTTTGTGTTCTGCAATAATACCAGTAGTACTGTTTCTTAAGGCATGGGCTAATGAAGTGGTATTGCGATCAAATAAGGCGGCTTGCTCTAATTGTTTAATGGGGATCAACCTTTTTTTAAGTTCTACTTCTTTATGTTTATCTGCTACTATTCTATCTAGGATGTTCATTTTAACTGCAGTGATTAGTTGTTAGGGGTGTATTTTTGATAAGAAATGACTTATCTGATGTTATAATCGTTATTTTATTATGAGTTACATTCATTATAGGCATGTTATATACTATACTTTATGTAATGGGTTCGCTTTTTTTATTTCGTCGTTCATTAGTAATCGAATAGATTCGAAATAATCAGATTCAAAAGCAATAGCAGCAACTTCATAGATTAAAAAATTATAGTCGTATTCTTTTTCGATACTTCCGTTAGAGTTTATCAAATCGATATAAAACATATCTACTTTTACGTTATTTAGTTTTCCGTAAAATAAATCCCCTTCATTATCCTGAAACTCGAATAAACCATATTTTTTTTCAGACCATTTTAATATTTCAAGAACACTGTCTAGTGATAAAGATTCTGGAGTTTTTGTTTCGATTTTTTTAAGTTGTAGAACTCTTGCTATTTTTTCTTCTTTCGTTTTGGATTTTCTTTTTTCGATAGCGCTTTTTTTGTAAACCTTATATCCATCGACTACATAATCTACAGGGATATGTTTTACTAAAATCCAATCTTCATTTTCATCTATAAGTAGTCCTGTTTCTTTTTCCTTCCAATCTTTAATTTTATATGTTTCTACTTTCATGTGGGAATGGTTTTATGATACACTAATTTCTGCTAAGTTCTTGTATTTTTTTTAATGCAGTAAGCCCTTTTCCAGATATTAAGGATTCTTTTGCTTTTTCAAAACCTTGTTTTGGTGATAAGTCTTCTACAGTTGCAATAGCCATACCTGCATTTGCACAAACCACATTGTTTTGGGCTTCTGTTCCTTTACCACTTAAAATATTCATAAAAATAGTTGCAGATTCTTGGATAGTATCTCCTCCTGCAATTTCTTCTTGACGTAGTATTGGTACTCCAAAATCTAAAGGAGTTAGCATTCCTTCGGTAGTATTAGATATTGTTTTGGTACTTCCTGTAAGAGAAATTTCGTCATACCCATCCAGAGCGTGGAGGATAGTAAAATTCTTATTGGTGTTTTGATAAAGATACCCGTACATTCTGGCAAGTTCCAGATTAAAAACTCCTACTATCTGATTTTTTGGAAATGCTGGATTTACCATAGGTCCTAGCATATTAAAAAACGTTTTTACGCCTAATTCTCTTCGTATTGGAGCAACGTTTTTCATAGCAGGATGAAATAAAGGTGCATGCAATACGCATATCCCTGCTTCATCTATACTACGTTTTAGAAAATCTTTATCGTTGCTAAATTTAATACCAAGATGCTCCATAACATTAGAACTGCCACAGGTAGAAGAAACACCGTAATTACCGTGTTTGGTTACTTTAATTCCTGCTCCTGCAGACACAAAAGAGGAAAGTGTAGAGATATTAAAAGTATCTTTACCATCTCCGCCAGTACCACAAAGATCCACAGGATTATAATCGCTTAAATCTATTGCTATGCAGAGTTCTAATAAAGCGTCTCTAAAACCTTCTAACTCTTCTATAGTAATGCTACGCATCATAAATACAGTAAGAAAAGATGCTATTTGACTTTGATTATATTGACCTTTAGAAATGTTAACCAAAACACTATTAGCTTCTTCTTTAGAGATGGTTTCGTGATTGATTAATCGGTTGAGTAAGTTTTTCATACTATTATGTTTTACACCTTATAGGTTTTTAAAGTATTAATAATGTATTAGTTATTAACCCAATTTTCTAATATTTTTTTTCCATCGGGTGTTAAGACAGATTCTGGATGAAATTGAACACCACGTACATCTAATTCTTTATGTCGAAGGGACATTATTTGTCCGTTTTCATCATAAGAGGTAACTTGTAAACAATCTGGTAAATCTTGGTTTGCTACCACCCAAGAGTGATATCTACCAACATTAAATGATGTATTAAGTCCATCAAACAAGAACTCATCTGTTACCGATAGTGTTACACTGGTTGCAACACCATGATATACATTGTTTAGATTGGTAAGTGTGCCTCCAAATACTTCTCCTATTGCTTGTTGTCCCAGACAAACACCAAAAATACTTTTAGTACTCGCGTATTTACGAATAATATCTTTTAGTAATCCTGCTTCGTCTGGTATTCCTGGGCCAGGAGATAATAAGATTTTTTGATACGGTTCTATATCTTCTAATTGTAATTGGTCATTACGTTTTACGGTAACTTCGCAGCCTAAATCTTCTAAATAATGAACGAGATTATAAACAAACGAATCGTAGTTATCTATTACTAATATTTTTTTGCTCATTTTGTATTTATATTTCTTCAGCTAGCTTTAGCGCTTTTGTTAATGCCCCCAGTTTATTATATACTTCTTGTAATTCGTTTTCTTCTTTAGATTCGTTTACTAAACCTGCTCCTGCCTGCCAATGTAATTGGTGATTTTTGCTTAAAAAGGTTCGAATCATGATTGCGTGATTAAAGTTTCCTGAAAAATCCATAAAACCGATTGCTCCACCATAAAAATCTCGGTTTACATTTTCATATTTTTCGATAAGTTGCATGGCCATGTGCTTTGGAGCACCGCTTAAGGTACCCGCAGGAAAAGTGTCTGCAACTATTTGCATGGTCGAGGTGTCTTTGTGTTTTTTACCAGTTACTTTACTTACCAAATGGATTACATGAGAGTAAAATTGTACTTCTCTATAGTTTTCTACGGTAACATTGTTCCCATTTCGGCTTAGATCGTTTCGAGCCAGATCTACCAGCATTACATGTTCTGCATTTTCTTTTTCATCTACCGATAGTTTTTTTGCAAGCTCGGCATCTTGTTCATCGTTTCCTGTACGTTTAAAAGTTCCTGCAATAGGATGGATTTCGGCAATATCTCCTGTTACTACCAGTTGCGCTTCTGGAGAACTCCCAAATATTTTAAAATCTCCATAATCAAAGTAGAAAAGGTAGGGAGAAGGGTTGACACTTCGCAAAGCGCGATATACGTTAAACTCATCTCCTTTAAATTTTTGCGAAAAACGTTTGGATAATACTAATTGAAACACATCTCCTCTTTGGCAATGTTTTTTAGCTAGACTAACATGTTCTTTGTATTGCTCATCATTAAGATTAGAGGTTGTGTCTCCAACTGTAGTAAAATTGTAAGATGCAAAATTTTTAACTTTAAGTAGAGATTCAATTTCTGCGATATTGCTTTCTGATTGATAGCAGTGTGCAAAAATATAGGCCTCATTTGTGAAATTACTAATAGCAATAATGTTTTGATATACTGTATACTGCATGTCAGGAATATCAAGACTTCCTTCTTTTTTAGTAATAGATATATCCTCAAAATAGCGAACTGAATCATAAGAAATGTACCCAAATAGCCCGTTGTTGATAAACTTAAAGTCACTTTTTGAGGTTTCAAATCGGTTTCCAAATTGTTCTACTACGGCAGGAATATTAGTGTCTTTGGTTATTGGTGTTTCTGTAACAGTTTTGTCTGGAAAGTTTTGATAAATAATTTCGTTTTCTATCTTGAAAGAGGCAATCGGATTGCAGCAGATATAGGAAAAACTATTTTCACTACCTCTGTAATCATTGTTTTCTAATAATAAACTATTAGGAAACCGATCTCTAATCTTTAGGTAAACACTTACTGGTGTAAATGTATCTGCTAAAATTTGTTTGAAATGTGTTGTTAGTTTATAATTCATTTTATTTTTTAATAATTTGTAATTATAATTTTGGTTTTAAGCAATAAAAAAAGGCTTGTCGTGAATTCGACAAGCCTTTGATATGTTTTCTACTTAACATAATTGAAGGGGCTATCTCACGACGTTTTCGCTTTGAGATGACCACCACCAATTTTTTGTTAAGATTATTTTCATTTTTCTATTGTTGCTCCAAATATATAAATTAATTATAAGTAGAGAAAATAAAATTTACATTTTTAAATTAACGGTCAATTCAAATTCATCACTAATCGTTTTATCCCCTAAATTATCAAAGAAACTTCCTGATCCGTATTTAATATCATATTTAGTTCTGTCTACTTTAAGAGTTGTAGAGGCAGTGTCTCCTTTTATATTAAGATTAAATGTTATGGGATTTGTTTTGTCTTTAATAGTAAGGTCTCCTGATATTTTGTAACCATCTTTAGTTTTTAGTGTTTTAGCAACGACAAGTTTTGCTGTTTTATAGTTTTCTGTTCCAAAAAAATCATCAGAATTTAAATGTCCTTCTAGTTTTTCTTTTCCTTTTCCTGCTTCCAGATCCGTTACAGTAAGGGTAGTCATATCTACAACAAACTCACCGCTAGTTATTTTGTCTCCTTCAAATACAAGAAAACCTTCAGATAAATTTAAAGTTCCTGTATGAGATCCAGTAACTTTTTTTCCTGTCCAGTTTATAGTGCTTTCTGAAGCTTTGATTTCTTTTTTTTGTGCAAAAGCCGATGTTGTAAATACTACTGCAATGGCTAAGATTAATGATTTAAGTCTAGTTTTCATGATTTTTAAAATATTTATTATGGATATTTATTAATAATTTGAGTTTCTTAATTTATTTAATAATTCATTTAAATGTATCAAATCTTTTTCTGTTAGATTTGAGGTTACTTCGTTTTCGAAATTTGTCATCACAGGACTTACCTTATTCAGAAATAATTTTCCTTTTTGGGTAATAGTAATTTCAACTTTTCTTCGATTGGATTTGCATATTATTCTTTTTACATATCCTTTGGTAATTAGTTTATCTACTAATCGAGTAGTGTTACTCATCTTAGTCACCATTCTTTCTTGTATAGTAGAAAGATTAGCAGGTTTTTCCTTTTGGCCTTTTAAAATTCGTAACACATTAAATTGTTGAAGAGATATGTCATGGGCTTTTAATTCTATATTAATTTTATCCATAACCCAATTCTCTGTATACAATAGATTTATTATTACCTTTTTTGAAAGAGGAAGTTCTGCTTCTGTTTTTATGATTTTCTCTATATTCAATTGTATGTACAAAATTTGTATATACAAATGTATGATGATATTTGTTTGTAAAAACATGAATTGATATTAATTCTTTGTTAAAGTTAGAATTAGAAGTTAGGTTAAATAGTATTATTGCTACTCAAAATAAGGTTGTTACTAGGGGGGAGTATTAGTAAAATTTTTGAAAAATTTAGATAAAGTATAGAAACCTTGTTAATTTTCTTTTGCCTAAGTAATGGTTTTGATAAATTAGTGGTATGTCAAGATGGATTATATATAGTTTTTTGATAATAGCTTTTGCAAGTTGCAAAGGAGAGCAAACTGTTGCTTTGGATGCAACCAATGTTTTTGAAAGCAAAGGAGTAGAAATCCCTGTGTATGATTTTGAAAGTTTTAAACCTCTTTTAACAATAGGAGATGGTAAAACCAGAGTAATTAATTTTTGGGCTACGTGGTGTAAACCTTGTGTTGTAGAGTTACCATATTTTGAATTAATAAATAGTAAATATCCCGAAGATAAAGTAGAGGTTATCTTGGTGAGTTTAGATCTCCCTAATCAAGTAGAGTCAAAACTTATTCCGTTTATCAAAAAACAAAAAATACAAAGTAAAGTAGTTTTATTAGATGATCCAGATGCTAACAATTGGATACCTAAAGTGAACAAGAATTGGTCAGGTTCTATTCCAGCAACAATTATATATAAGAATGGAACTGTTAATTTTTATGAAAGATCTTTTACTTATAATGAGTTGGAGAAAGAACTAAAAAAGGTGTTATAATATATTATAAATATAATAGCTAAATTAAAATTTAAGTAAATGAAAACTTTAAAAATTCTAGTAGCAGTAGCTTTTGTGATTGCAGTAAGTGCTTTTGCATTAAATAAAGTGTCTGTAAATAAAATTATTAAAGGATACTCGATTGGAGATGTGGCTACAGATTTTAAATTGAAAAATATAGACGAAAGTTATGTCTCTTTAGCAGATTATAAAGAAGCCAAAGGTTTTATTATAATTTTTACTTGTAATCATTGTCCTTATTCTGTTGCTTATGAAGATAGAATTATAGAATTAAACACTAAATTTAAGCCATTAGGATACCCTGTAATTGCCATAAACCCTAATAATCCAAAATCTTACCCTGAAGACAGTTTTGATAATATGAAAATAAGAGCTAAGGAAAAAGGTTTTACTTTTCCTTATTTACTAGATGATGGGCAATCGATATATCCTCAATATGGAGCAACTAAAACCCCTCATGTTTATGTTGTAGAAAAAACAATTAAAGGGAATGTAGTTAAATATATAGGAGCTATTGATAATAATTACAAAGATGCCAATGCGGCTACTAAAAAATATGTTGAAGAAGCAGTATATGCATTGTTAAAAGGTGAAAAAGTTCCTGTCCAAATTACAAAAGCTATAGGTTGTAGTGTTAAAGCATAATTTTTAATCTATTATCTATAAAGTTTAATTCTGCTATTTTTAATAAATGAATCGTTTAGTTTTTATACAATTTATAAAGTACTGTTTATATTTGTAAGGATTATAAAAAAAGAAAAGTCTAATTTTTAAGTATAATAAAGTTATAATGGCAGAAGATATCACAAAAGAAGAATGGCAAGAACAAATTGCTAACGATAGTAATGCAATTATTTTAGATGTAAGAACAGAAGAAGAGGTAGAGGATGGTTTTATCCCCAATATGTTGAATATAGATATTCGTATGGGACAAGGTTTTCTTGATGAAATAGCGAAGTTGGATACCTCTAAAAACTATTATGTGTATTGTCGTTCTGGGGCAAGAAGTGCTCAGGCTTGTACATTAATGGATCAAATGGGATTTTCTAAGACATACAATTTAATAGGAGGTTTTATGAATTGGGATGGAGAAATCTCCGAATAATCTATTATATGGTTTTAAAAAATAAAATAATCATAATCATTGTTGTTTTATCCATACTTAGCTGTAATCAAGCAAAAACCAAATCTGTAATAGAAGTGATTACAGTAGAAGAGATGGATTCTCTTTTACAGATGGAAAAAGTACAGCTTATTGATGTAAGGACTCCTCAGGAGTATGCTGAAGGGTATATTGAAGGGGCCTCGAATATCGATTTTAGAAATGAAAATTTTGAAGAGCTTATACTAAAAGTAGATAAAACCAAACCTGTAGCTGTATATTGTGCTAAAGGGGGAAGAAGTAGTAAATGTTCGGAGTTTATGAAAAAAGCAGGTTTTACTAAGATTTATGATCTTGATGGAGGGATTACAGAATGGAAATTTAAAGGGAAAAATGTAATTAAATGATTTAATAGCATATTTATATCAAAAAGCTGAATTTCTAAGTTTTTTTAACTTAGAAATTCAGCTTTTAACTTTTTAAAAAGCTAATCCTTTATAAAAAGTATCATCGACTAACCTAGCACTCCCAAGAAGTATAGCTTTTTCTTTAAGTTCACTTTTGTATATTTTAATAGTGCTGCATCCTAGTGAATGAAGCCTTTTTTCCAGATTTATAGCAAAAAATGGCCATGCTTTAGCAATACTACCACCGATAACTATAGCCTCTGCATTATAAGATTGTAACCACGGATTTAAGAAATCTCCTAAATTCTCAGAAAACTCATTGAAAATCTGTTGTACAATAGCATCATTTTTTAAAGCAGCTTCTGTTAACTCATCTATAGTTTTAATTGCTATATTGGTAAGCTCTTTATAACGTTTTATAAACCATCGAGTAGAAAAGAAATCATCCGCTATTCCACCTTTATAAGGAATATGATATAATTCTCCATCTTTAGGTATTCCTTCTCCAGAAAGTAAAGGAAGCCCATGAAAAAGAAAAGAAGCACCAAACCCAGCTCCTAAGGTTATTCCTAGCCCTCTTCGAATAGATCTAAGTTTCCCTTTCCATACTTCGCCAATACCAAAACATGCAGCATCATTATAAAACCGAACAGGAAGATTGTCAGGTAACTGTAATTTATTTTTTAATATTTCCTTTATGTTAAAACAAAAAAGAGAAGTGTATTTTTGTTGCATTTTAAAAGCAAAAATACCATTGTAATAATCAAACGGACCAGGGATAGCTATACCAATACCTTGCATAGGCTTTTCTAGGGTGTCTATAGCTTTTTGTAAAGCAAATAGCCATCGTTCTAATATTTCATCAGCTTCCGCCTTATTATCTACAGAAATAGAAACCAGATTAGTTTCTGATAATTTGTTTGTTTTGGAGTCTACTCCAGCTACAGTAATATAATTACCTCCAATATCTACTCCTAATATCATATTTATTTATGTATATTTTATTGAATATCATTTGCTTGAAATTTCAGTTAATTACAAAATAACAATTTAAAAATAGTTTTTTAATCCACGTTATGGAGCTTAATTTCCTAAGGTTTGCCTCGAAAACAAAATATATTTTCGAAATTATATCTCATGAGGTTGCTCTGAGGTTAGTGATTAAATTGTTTTTTTGACAAATTAATGATATTTCATAAGAAACCTCAAGATTTTTTCTTGAGGTTTTTTATTAAAAATTTAAAATTAGTATACAATCTTATATTATGGATTAATTTTCGGAATGTTATTCATTTCAAAAATGATCTCTCCACCATTAATTATATCTTTGTGAGAAATTGTAATGTCGTTTATAGCTTTGCCATTCACTAAAATTTGATGGACATAGATATTGTCTTTACTTTGGTTTTTAGCTATTATAGTTAATTTTTTTCCATTTTCTAAATGTAGTACTGCTTCTTTAACCAAAGGACTTCCTATTGCATAATTTGGAGATCCTGGAGTAACAGGGTAAAATCCTAAACTACTAAATATATACCAGGCACTCATTTGTCCAGCATCATCATTACCGCATAATCCATCAACGGTAGGTCCATACATGGTATTCATGATCATACGAACACGTTCTTGAGTTTTATGTGGTTTTCCTGTCCAATTATATAAATAAGGTATATGATGCCCTGGTTCATTGCCATGTACATAATTTCCAATAATCCCGTCTCGGGTTATATCTTCATGTTTCTCGATATATTTATCTTCTAATTTCATAGTAAATAAAGAATCTAGGTGTTGACTAAAACGTTCGTTACCGCCCATCATTTTTACCATTTTTTCTAGTTGATGAGGTACATACAGACCATAATTCCATGCATTTCCTTCAATAAAACCTTGTCCATGTGTATCTAAAGGATCAAAATCTTTTCTAAATTCTCCATTAGCTAATTTAGGACGCATATATCCAATTTTTGGATCATATACGTTATTGTAATATTCTGATCGATTTAAGAATATATCCGTAGTTTTTTTATCAGAATTGCTTTTGGCAATTTGTGCAATGCACCAATCATTATATGCTAACTCTAATGTTTTAGAAACAGAAGAGTGGCTTTTATCTTCTGGAACATAATGATACTTTATGTAATCACCTAGACCATCAAAATAAGAAACATTAGCAGTGCTTACTGATGCTGCTAAGGCTTTCTTTTTATCAAAATCACCAACCTCTTTAGCAATAGCATCGGCAATTACCGAAGTTGCATGATATCCTATCATGCACCAATTTTCATTAGCATAATGACTCCAGATAGGTAACATATGATGCACACTTTGTTCTTGATGCGCAAGCATAGATTTAATCATATCGTTATTACGGCTGGGTTGGGTAATGTTGAATAATGGATGTAGTGCTCTGTAGGTGTCCCAAAGAGAAAATACTGAATAATTTGTAAAATCTTTGGAAGTATGAATATTTTGATCCAATCCAAGATAGCTGCCATCTACATCTTCGTAAAGAATAGGGCTAAGCATGGTGTGGTACAAAGCAGTATAAAATGTAGTTTTGTCTGCTTCGGTAATGGTTTTTATTTCAATTTTTGATAACTCATCATTCCATTTTTGTTGTGTTTCTAATTTTGTTTTTTCGAAATCCCAAGCAGGTAATTCTGCTTCCAAGTTTTTTAAAGCACCAGCAGTACTAACAGAGGAGAGCGCAAATTTGATGTTGATTTTTTCATTAGCTTGCGTTTCAAAATTAAAATAAGCTCTTATATCTTTTCCTGCCATTTCAGGGAAATTTTCTTCTTGTTTAAATCGGCGATAAAATCCATCATATTTTACAGAATCATACTTTTGATGTCCATAACTTTTAAAAGGTTTGGAGAATTGCATGGCAAAAAATACTTTTTTTGTTCTTGCCCATCCTTTGGTTTGTCTATAGCCAGTTACCAGAGAATCATTTTCTACTCGTAAGAAAGTCCATACATTTTTGTCATCATGATGGTATACATTGTAAACTAAATCTAGAAGAATGTGAGCATCCTTGGTTTTAGGAAAAGTATATTGATGAAATCCTACACGTTCTGTAGCAGTAAGTTCTGCGATAATATTATAATCCTTTAGTTTTACTTTATAGTATCCGGGAGAAGCAGATTCTTCTTTGTGAGAGAATGTAGAGTAAAATCCTTTTGTGTTCTCTTTAGTTTTTATAGGATCAAGAATTAAGTCACCCGTAGTTGGCATAACTAAAAAATCCCCTAGATCCGAGTGCCCTGTACCACTTAGATTAGTATGAGAAAAACCAATTATAGTAGTGTCCCTGTATTGATATCCTGCGCAGTATTCATAGGTTTCTTTATTATAACTCCCATCTTTATTAAACATTACTTCAAAATTTGTTTGAGGGCTTAGTTGTACCATTCCAAAAGGGGCTGTTGCTCCTGGATAAGTATGTCCCATTTTACTAGTACCAATAAAAGGATTTACATATTGGGTAAAATCTGGTTTTTGAATAGTTTTTGATATAGGGGCCTGGATCGCAGAGTCTTTAATGTTTTTCTTACAAGAAGAAAAGCAAAGTATTCCTGTTAGTAGAAGTATTATATGTTTCATTGTTATGTGCTTTTTTATTATCAATTTTATAAAGAGATGATTTTTTGTGTATTTTTAAGAAGTAACTTTCTTTCTGCCATAAAAAACAATATATAGATAACAGATTATGACCAGAATAAAAGCAGTTTTAAACCCCGTTTGATCGGATAGTAATCCAAATATAGGTGGGATTATTGCCCCGCCAACAATCATTGTGCATAAAATACCTGATGCTTGTGGTTTTAAATCTTCTAAACCTTCTAGAGATAAGGAAAATATAGTAGGGAACATTATAGAGTTAAACAATCCTACTGCAAGAATACTCCACATAGCTATAAAACCAGAACTGGAAATAGAAACTAAAATTAATAAAATAGCTCCAATTGCAAAGAAACTTAAAACTTTTGCTGGTTTTATGATTTTTGTTAAATGTGCTCCTATAAATCTACCAAGCATAGCGCCACTCCAGTAAAAAGTAAGGAAAGCACCTACTATTGCATTATTATCTAAATCTTCACTATTAGATCCAAGAATATTTTCAGAAATACTTCTCATAAATTCACTTTCTTTAATTAAAGTAGCCAGATTCATATCTAAAAAATAATTAATTAGATAACTACCTATTGCAACTTCAGCCCCGACATATACAAATATCCCGATAGCTCCCATAACTAAAGACTTGTTTTGTAGAGCTTTTATATACCCGCCTTTTGGACTGTTCTTTATTAGTTTTGGTAGTTTTACAAATATAAAAGCAAAAGCTAATAAAGCTACAAACATTGCAATACCAATAAAAGGAGATTGTACAGCAGCAGCTTCAGAAATATAATAATTTTCTTTATCCAGAGTGTTTAAAGCAGCAATTTCCTGTGGACTTTTAACTTTGTCACTTAAAATAAACATTGCGCCAATAGCAGGTGCTATCGTGGTACCTAAAGAGTTAAATGCTTGCGATAAGTTAAGTCTGCTAGAAGCACTTTCTTCTGGGCCTAAAACTGCAACATAAGGATTTGCAGCAACTTGCAGAATAGTAATGCCACTAGCTAGCACAAAATAAGCTAACATAAAAATACTAAATTCTCGATAGGATGCGGCAGGATAAAATAATAAGCACCCTGTTGCAAGGGTTAGTAGACCTAATAGAATACCTTTTTTATACCCAATTTTGGATAAAATAAATCCAGAAGGAATGGATAATAAAAAATAAGCACCAAAAAAAGCAAACTGAACTAATCCTGCTTGAAAGTAATTTAAAGTAAAAACTTCTCGAAGCCTTGGTATTAAGGAGTCGACTAGTACTGTTATAAATCCCCACAAAAAGAATAAGGAAGTTAAAAATATAAAAGCACTTTTATATGTTTTATTATTTTTCAAAATAGTGTTTTTAGATTAAAAATAATTGTATGTTTTTTAATACATACTTTTAATTCATTATGTTGTATCCTAAATAATCCTTTGTTTTGATTTAGAAACAAAGGCTTTTATAGAATGTATCGTTTACTAGTCTTGCTCCACCTAATAATATTGCTTTTTCTTTTAGATCACTTTGGTGTATTTTGATAAAACACCCTTGGTTTTTTAGTTTATGTTTAAGGTCATGAGCAAAAAAATCCCATGCTTTAGATATATTACCACCAATTACAATAGCATCTACATGGTAGCCTTGTAACCAAGGCAATAGAAAAGTAGCTAAATTACAAGAAAACTCTTCGAATACTTGAGTTATACATATATTAGGCTCTGAACTATTGGTTAAATCTTTTACTCCGTTAATGGTAATACCTGTTAAGCTTTCATATTTTTTAATAAACCATCGAGTAGAGAAATACTCATCTGCAATACCATCTTTAAATGGAATATTGTATAGTTCACCATTTTTAGGAACACCATTTCCATGAAGTACAGGGAGTCCTTCCGATAAAAATGTAGTACCAAAACCAGTTCCTAAAGTTATGGCTATTGCTTTTTTTGCAAATTTAAGCTTGCCTTTCCAAGCTTCTCCAATTCCAAAACAAGCTGCATCGTTATAAAAGCGTAAGGGTATATTATCGGATAAGGATAATCGTTGAGCAATGATTTTTTTAATATTTAAACCATATAATGAAGTGAATTTATGCTCCATTGTATAAGCAAAAACACCTCTGTTATAATCAAAAGGACCAGGTAAAGCAATACATATGCCTTCTAATTCTTCTTTTTTACTAATAGCAATACTTTTTTGTAAGGCATAGATCCAATTATCTATAATATCATTTGCCTGTGCAGTACTATCCACTTTAATAGATACTAAATTAGTATCTAGTATTTCATGGTTTTGGGTTTCAATGCCAGCTACGGTAATATGACTTCCTCCTATGTCTACTCCTAAAATCATCTGTTGCTTTACTATTTGTTGTTTAGTGTGTTCGTCTATTATTAGTTGTTTAAGAATAGTTTTTACACTTTTTGTTTTTTATTGTTCGTTATTCAGGTAAAATAGATTGGAAGAATCAATTTCTTTTTTTTCAAAATCAGGACCGCTCCAATATACTTTTAAGCCAATATTGTCTGAGCATTGAAAGTACTTTATTGTAAACCTATGCAACCCTCTAGATAAAATTATATTATTTTTTTGAGTGAAACTAAACGATTTTCTTCCGTCACTTTCAAATAGTTCTTTGTTGTCAATCAATAATTGCGCACCATCATTGGCTGCTATTTCAAAGTTGTATAATCCGTTTTTAGGAATATTAATAAAACCATCAAATTCAAAACCTATCCATTCATCCCTTAATCTAGATTGTATATTTATATTGTCAGTTTTTCCTTTTTGTACAGGTTCATCATCAGAAAAATCATAAACAGATCTAAAAATACCTTCATAGTACTTATAAGAAAGCCCGTTTTCAAGTTTATTTTTTAATTTCTGAGGATCTACACTTTCTAGTTTCTCTAAAAATAATGGAGTAGTGTAACTAGATCTTAGATTACCTTTAAAAGCTTTTATTTTTAAGGAGGTAGTTTCTTTTATTTCGAAAGGAGTAGTGTATTTTGCACTATTTTTTGTGGGTTCGCTACCATCTGTTGTATAGTATATTTCTGCATCTTTTGTGTCGCAATCTAAAGAGATGGTTTTGGTATCCAGAAATGTGGTGTAATCTGATTTTAAGTAAGGAATGTTTACTGTTTTTTGAGTGTCAGACATAGGTCTGTTGGATAGATCGGTACCCCAAGTTTTATTAGGTGTATCTGTCATTTCAAAAACTAGTTCTCCTCCATTTAAAATATCTTCATGTTTAAGGTATGTATTAGGGTAATCTTTTCCATTTAACTTTAAAGATGAAAAGTGAATATTTTTTTTACTGGCATTATTCGCTTTTATGGTAAATATTTTTCCATTATCCAAATGAATTTCAGCTTTTTCGAAAGTAGGGCTTCCAATTACATATTCTGGAGCTCCAGGAGTTACAGAGTAAAATCCAAGACTGCTAAGTACATACCATGCAGACATTTGTCCGCAGTCATCATTACCACATAATCCATCAGGTTCCGAAGTGTACATTTCATTCAATATCTTATGGATTGTTGTTTGGGATTTCCATGGTTTACCAGCATAATTATATAGGTAAGCAAGGTGATGACTAGGTTCATTACCGTGAGAATATTGACCTATAAGTCCAGAAACATCTGAATCTTCACTAATTTCTTCACCAGAGTTTTTAGAAAATAAATTGTCTAACCATTGATTAAATTTTTGATCACCACCAACTAGATCAATCACACTAGCTATATCATGTGGGACAAAAAGGCTGTATTGATATGAATTTCCTTCTGTGAAATTAAAGTTGTAGGTTTTTTCTACCGATGTGGGATTAAAATCTTCGTACCATTCTCGGTTAGAGTATCTGGGTCTCATAAAACCTGTTTGTTTATCAAATAAGTTAACAAAAAATCGGGATCTTTTAGAGTATTCCTCGTAGATGTCTGTTTTATCTAAAGCTTTTGCCATTTGTGCAATACACCAATCATCATAGGCATACTCTAACGTTTTGGATACAGATTGACTACTTTTGTTAGAAGGAACAAACCCTAATTCGGTATAATAATTAATACCTCTTTTTTTTACATTAGAGCTTTCTATCATTGCTTGTAGGGTTTTTTCAGGATCTATATTTGTAATTCCTTTTAAATACGCGTCGGCTATGACAGAGACTCCATGATATCCTATCATGCACCTAGTGTCATTTGCTGCGAGTTCCCACATTGGAATTTCTCCAAATTGTTCATGTTTTTTTTGTAATGTAACTACAATATCTCTGGTTACTTTTGGTTCTATAATAGTTAATAAGGGGTGTAGACCTCTAAATGTATCCCATAAGGAAAAAACAGTATAATTATTAAACCCTTCTGCTGTATGGATTTTATCATCCATACCTCGATATTTACCATCTATATCGTTATATAAGTTTGGGGTTAATAAGCTATGATATAATGAGGTGTAGAAAATTTCTTTTTTATCTTCATCGCTATCTGTGATTTTTATTTTGCTTAATGAAGTATTCCATATTTCTTTCGCTTCGTTTTTAATTTTATCAAAATCCCAATGAGTAAGTTCTTTTTTTAGGTTTTTCCTTGCTCCTTCTATACTAACTGCAGAGAGAGCTACTTTTACCAGAATTTCATCTTCTGAGCTATCAAAATTAAGAGCTGCTATTATTTTTTTATCATTAAATTCTGAACCAGTATTTTCAATTTTTTGTCCATTAAGAATTTGATAGGATGTTATAGGTTTAGAAAATTGTGCAACAAAATATTGACGTTGATTTCCTGCCCAAGCTTTAGATCTTCGATATCCTGCTATTTCTGTTGTGCTAATAATTTCAAACTTTGCTTCGATTACTGGATCTCTATGTTCAAGATCAATAATGATACTGGTGCTATCTGTTTTTGGATAGGTATATCGGTGTACTCCAACTCTTTTTGTTGTTGTTAATTCTGCTTTTATATTATAATCATCTAAGGTGACAGAGTAATATCCAGGTTCTGCAAATTCACGATTATGAGAATATCTAGAACGATATCCTGAATCAGGGTTTTCGGGACTACCTGCATTGTATTTTATTTTTCCTGTAACAGGTATGAATAAAATATCGCCTAAATCAGGAACTCCTGTGCCAGAAAGATGGGTGTGTGTAAAACCAATAATAGAGGAGTCTGTGTAATCATATCCAGCGCATGCAGGCCAGCTGGTATGATCGTTTCTGGTGTCTGGACTTAGTTGTACCATTCCGAACGGTAACATAGGCCCAGGGAATGTATGTCCAGGGGATTTTGTACCAATAAAAACATCAACATAATCTACAGGCTGTTTTATTTTTATATTAGAACAGCTTATTCCTAAGCCCCCTAGTATAAAAAAGATAAGTGTTTGTTTTATTATAAAACATTTCATAATTCTTATTTTTTGACTAATACTATCTATATTTTAGTAATATGAGAAAGACAGAATCTAAAAATGATCCTGCCTTAATCTTAAAACAACAAACAATAATTTATATAGCAACTCATTTATATTTAGTATCCAGAATTTTGTTTTAAAGCCCCTTTAGAGGAGTTAATTGCGTCTAGTGGAATTGGATAATATTCATTTTTTTGACTAGTAAAATTAGCTCCATTAAGATATACTCGTTTAGAAGATTCTTCATTAATGTATTTGTTTAATACTTGTGGAGCTATCCCCCATCGAACAAGGTCAAAAAAGCGATGTCCTTCGGATGCTAATTCTAATCTTCTTTCAAAGCGAACAGCTTTGATCGCATATTCTTTATCAGGAAATGATGTATATTGATTAATTCTATAGTTTGCTGCTGGGGTACCGTCTGGATTTTTTACAAATCCATCAGGATTAGCAGCTCTTGCTCTTATTTGGTTTACCAAATTCATAGCCTCTCCTAATAATCCATTTTCTGCATAAATCTCTGCTCTCCATAGTAGTATATCAGAATATCTTATTAATGGGGTGTTTATAGCATTATATTGTGGTGCACTGGCAGCAGAAATTGTTCCTTCTTGAGATTTTAGAACTTCATGTTTTTTTCCTACATAAGGACCACCATTAGATTGATCCCGTATCCATCTAGATCCGGGCATAGGCCCCCAACCAAGGTATTCAATACCTCTTCTGCCTACTGTCCAGTCCAATCTAGGGTCTAGGTTTCCGGTATAAAGAGTAGTAAATGGTTCGTCTGAATTTATGCCTTGATCGTTGGTAACATCAGATTCATTAAAAGAATCTAATAATGGCAATCCATTTGTGTCTGTTTTAAATGCATTAACCAGATTTTGACTAGGCTGAAAAAAACCACAACATCCTCCTCCGGGAGCATCAGATCCATAAGGGTGATTTAATCGGTTACCTCTATTTCCATTAATATAACCATCTCCACCATCATTTACAGAATTTTGAACAGCAAATACAGATTCAGAATTATTATCTTTTTCTCCATTAAAATTATCATGATAATTAGGTACTAATTGATAAGGACCTTCGTTAATTATATTATCTAGAACAGTGCTTGCAGCTTGATGATCTTTTTGAAACATATGTGCTTTTGCTAGGTATGATTTTGCGACCCAAGAAGTAGCTCTTCCTATTTCATCTTGAGTTTCAGGAAGATTATTTATTGCGTAAATAAGATCTTCTTCAATCATAGGCCATGCATCTATTTCATTGGAAGGGGTTTCTGTAAGGCCTCTAGTAATAAATGGGATGTTATTCCAAATTTTCTTAGCATCCATATGATAATATGCCCTTAAGAAACGTGCTTCTGCACCAAATACTATTAATTTTTCTTTAGCAGTACCTTCTTCTATAGCTTTTTCTATAGACTCTAAGGTTTGATTGGCTCTGGATACACCTTCAAATAGAGATTCCCATTTTCTGGTAACATAGATGTTAGTCGTTCCTGAGGAGAATCGCTCTACATCATTCAATGGCGGTTGGTCATCTATAGAAGATCCTTTATGAAAATCATCAGAAGCTACATCTCCTAACGCCCAGTTAGATGCAGGAGCCCAGAAATAACCTGGGTTGCCGTCTAGTATAGCATACGCACTTGTAAGTTGCAGATCTACCCATTTCTCATTATATTCTATTAGACCTTCAACAAGAGCTCCTTGTGGTTCGATCTCAAGTTCTCTATCACAAGAAAGTATGCAAAGAACTACGGATATAAAAATGATTATTTTTTTCATGTATTTATATTTTGAATGTTTTTGTAATAACTATAACAGATATGTTTTTAAGTAAAACAAAATGTTTTTTCTAACGTATGATTTACAGACTAAGGTTAACCCCTAAAAGAAATGACTTTGCAACAGGATATGCTCCTCTATCAATACCTATATCTAAATTACCAGAAGTACCTCCATATTGTAAATTAATTTCAGGGTCTAAACCAGAATATTTAGTCCATGTATATAAGTTCTTTGCTTGAATATAAAATCTTAATTTTTCAATTTTCAATTTTGATATTATTTGCTCAGGTAAACTATAGCCTAATTGTACATTCTTTACCCTAAGGTAAGATCCGTCTTCTATGTAATAGTTACTTGCACTAGAGTAATGTTCTGCAGGACTATTTGTTAATTGTGGTAATGTGCCCGAAGTATTTGTAGGACTCCATGAATTTAAATAGTTTCTGCTTTTTGCACCTGGAAAACTATTGAAATCTGTAAAAAATTTAGTGAAATTATAGATATCGTTCCCTTGGCTTCCTTGAAAGAATATGGAGAAATCAAAATTTTTGTAGTCAAACCCTGTAGTAAAGCTATACGTGAAATCTGGGTGAGGATTTCCTATAAAACCCCTGTCTTTGTCTGTAATTACACCATCATTGTTAAGATCTCTGTATTTAAACGTTCCAACATCATAACCAGAGTATTTAGCTGCTGTAGCAAGTTCTGCTTGGTTTTGTATAATGCCATCAATAATAAACCCATGAAAAGAAGAAATGGGTTGACCAGCTTGCGTTCTTGCGGGTCTAGTTTCTCTTGCCAAGTTTCCTTCTATAAAATAGTCTGAATTATCTCCTAATTCTTTTACTTTGTTTTTATAGGCGGATATATTTACAGAAGTATTAAATTTTAAATCCTTACTAATTTGCTTACTATACCCTAGGGATAGATCGAATCCATTATTTTCTACTGTTCCTCTATTTAAGTATTTTGCTTGAGCATTACCTATAATAGTTGCATTAGCTTGTTTTTGAATTAATAATTTTTTGGTAACTGAATTATATAGTTCTAAATTAAATTGAAAAGTATTGTTAAATAAAGCACCATCAATCCCTATATTTTTTGTGCTTGTATACTCCCATGTTAAATTTTTATTACCAATAATAATTTGACTATATCCAGGCAAAACATTTGAATTGGCACCTAATAAGTCATAATTTGTATCATCGTTATTGATATACTGGCTATATATTCTTCCTTGTGGAATACTTTCGTTTCCTAATTCTCCGTATCCAGCTTTTATTTTAAGATCATTAATAAAAGAAACATTTTGCATAAATGGCTCATTAGATATTCTCCATGCAGCACTGTAACCAGGAAATAAATCAGCTCTATTGTCTTCGGCAAATTTAGAAGAAGCATCTCTTCGTAGGGAAGCAGATACTAGATATTTGTCTTTGTAATTATAATCTACTTTACCAAATACTGAAAAATACCCACTTTTATTCCCTGTACCATTATTATCTCTTGTTCCTTCTCCTCTGTTTAGATATCTGTAATTTATATCATTAATCAGAAACTCTGTTCTTGATGCACTTAAGAATTTATTTTGTGTTTTGTTACTTTCTGTACCAGCCATGATATCAAGATTATGTTCTCCAAAAGTTTTTGAATAACTAAGCGTGTTAAACCATGTAGTTGCGATAGCATAATTATTTGTTTCTGTTAATCTATTAACATTATTAGGTTCTGCTACTTCTGGATTTAAAAATGTAAAAAAGGAAGCGTTATTAGTATCGTAGTCAACACCTAAATTGGTTTTGAAGGTAAAATTCTTTAGAAAATCTATTTCTGCATAAATACTACCGATAGTTCTAATTCTTCTTGTTAAATTATCTTTGTTTCGTGTAGCACTTGCTACAGGGTTAATACCATTGCCCAAACCAGCACTTTGTGGGCCAGCATAATTGCCTGCAATGTCGTATACAGGGATTATAGGTTGTGCTCTATAAAGGAAAGAAATATCTCCATCTGTAAATTGACTTCCTGTAGAGCCTACTCTATCTGAGTATGAGATGTTAAAAGATTCTCCTATTCTAAAATTATTAGATATTTTAAATTCTGAATTTACTCGTAATACATATCGGTTAAATGATGTATGCAATGTTACACCATCTTGTGTCAAAGCTCCCATTCCTACATGAAATTTTGCGTTTTCAGAGCCTCCAGAAATTCCTAGATTATAATTTTGAACAAAAGCAGCGTTAAAATACTCATCAAACCAGTCTGTACCATTTTTGTTAGCCCTTGTGATTTTATTGTTTTCTGGATCATAAGCAGATAAATCTGTAACAAAGGATCCTGTTGGAGTCAAGAAAGTAGGTAAAATAGGTCTAGCCCCATTACCGTATTGAGGATGAGAAGGTGCGGTGCCATCATTTAAAAAACGAGCCCAAACTATGTCTGCGGTTTCTTGTGGAGATAATAAATCTGGAAAAGAAGATTCTGGAACATTATCTATACCGAGATATGAATCAAAGGTAAATTTTGTATCACTATTATATTTTCCTCCTTTTGTGGTGATAAGAATAACCCCATTGGATGCTCTAAACCCATAAATAGCAGAGGAAGAGGCATCTTTTAATATTTGCATAGATTCTATATCGGCAGGGTTTAATTGATTTATTCCTGTAGTTGTTGGTGTACCGTCGATTACATATAAAGGATCATTGTTGTTAATTGTTCCAAAACCTCTTATTCTTACCATTGCTTCTCCTCCTGGTCCTCCTTCAGAACTTACTGTTACTCCAGAAGCAAGTCCTTGTAAAGATTGCTCTATGTTTACAGGAGATGTTGCTGCAAGATCTTCAGCTTTTACAACGGTAACAGATCCAGTTATGTTTCTTACCGATTGTTTTGAGTATCCAGTTACTACAATTTCATCTAATTGATTAGAGTTTTCTTGCATAATGATATCATACACTCCAGATTTTACTACTGTTATGTTTTGAGGTTCCATACCTAGATAGCTAAATAATAATGTTTCTCCAGGTAAAGCTTTTAAAGAATAGTTTCCATCAAAGTCGGTTTGTGTTCCTTTAGAAGTGTTTTTTATGATAATGTTAACACCAGGCAATAGCATCTCATTACTATCTGTTACTTTACCAGTAATTGTAACTTCTTGTGCAATTATTTTATTGGTAAATGACATGAAGGTAAGTACAAAAAATAGGTATCCTAGTTTATTCTTCATATTAAAATTGATTTAGTTAATTATTTGACTGCTGATTTTTACAATTTGTTCTTCTAAAGCAATTATGTTATTAAAGGGTTAATAATTTATTATGTTTAAAAGATTTATTTGTTATCAAATTTATAATATGAAGTTTATTTTTTTAAATAATGGATAAATAACAGTGATTATTATTATTAAATATGTTTTTAAAAGTTTTTATTTCTTTTATTTGTAAATAATAAGCTTTGTTTAAGTGTTTTTTCTTACTAAAAAAAGAGGTTTTTGTAGAAATACGCATTGAATAATAGTTAAAATGCTGTATAAAACATTAAAAATGTTAATTTTATGTATTTAATAGAATAACAAATAAAATTGGTATAAGCCTATATTTGTAATTAAAAACACTTGGTTGTGTTTATATGAAAGTGTTTTTTATTTTAATAGAGTTAAAAAATAATATGGAAACATTAGATAATACAGATAAAACTATTTTACGTATCCTTCAGCGAGATTCTAAAAAAACAGCAAAAGAAATAGCTAATCTTTTAAATTTGACTGTATCTCCTATATATGAGCGTATAAAACGTTTAGAAAGCAGAGGGTTTATAGAGAAGTATGTTGCGATTGTTAATAATAAGCTTGTTAATTTGCCTATAACGGCTTATTGTCAAGTGTCTCTTCAGTCTCATGGTGAATCGTTTATTGATAAATTCGAAAATCAAATAAAAAATTTGAAAGAAGTACAAGAGTGTTATCACATGGCAGGACAAGTAGACTTTTTGTTAAAAATTAATATGCCAAGTCTAGAAGATTATCACGAATTTATGCGGTCTAAGTTATCTAAAATAGATAATATAGGAGTTTTAAATACGACATTCTCTTTAAAAGTTATTAAACATACTTCAGAATATTATTTGTAACACATTTACTTGTATAAATACTGTGTTTTACACAAAAAAAAACACCCATTCCTTTTATAGAACAGGTGTTTTAAAAATATCATTAATCAATGTTATATTCGAAATTATTTTTTGATAAATCGGTTTCGGGATATTACCTCTCCATCTTTTTTAATAATTAAAAAATACATATTACTATTAAGATGGTTTAAGTTAAGTTCCTTACCAAAGGTCTTTTCTTTATGAATTAAAATGCCTTGGGTATTATAGATTTCATATAAAAGAGTTATGTTTTGTATGTGATCAGATTTAACTATAAAAAGGCTGTTTTCTACTGGATTAGGATGTGTTTTAATACTAAAATCAAGACTAGAGGTTGTGTTTTTGTTAGAAAGAATGTTGTTTGTATTACCACAATCTAACGTCCAAGGATAATCTCCATCATAATCTAAAGAATTACCACCATTGATATAGTTTTTATATTCATTCCACACCGTTTCTACACCTTTTCCTAGTATAGATTTAAAAGCACTATCAAAAGACCATGAACCACCAAGGTCTTTAGCAGCTTTGTTAAATTTATAGATAAAATTCTTGTCGTATTTTTGGGTAACATACTGTAAGAAAAATCCTGTGGTAGTGTATCCTCCTAACCATTTTCTAGAATTGTTCACATCAGGAGTTCTTGTTTGGTGAAAGCCTGCATATATACGTACTCCATCTGCAATACCTTCTGTATATGCCCAAAAAGGAGAGGATCCATCATAAGTACCTCCTGTGGTTGGAGATAGGTTGTATCCATGAGTTACTTCATGGTATAATATACCATCAATTTCATCTTTTATTACTTGTGGGTTATTGCCAGAGTCTCTATAGATTTTAGCTAGGTGTTGTGTGCTTACTTCAATAGTCATTTGATCGCCATTTCCAAACTTATGAGCTACAAAATCTTCGTTTTTCAAGTTGAATTTTAATAACCTGAATCTTGGTGCATTTGCTGAATTTCGGTATAATATTTTGGCTACATCTAAACAACGTTGTTGCATATAGCTTTCAGCATTAGGAATTACCTGTTTAAATATTTGAGATCCTAGGGTAGAGCCATCAAAGTCTGTAAATTGTACAGTAGGGGTAAGGAAGCTATTTCCCCAGTTGCAGTTTCCTCCGTCTCCTTTTGGTAATACAGTAATGTATGCAGTTTTGTTTTCTGTATCAGAACCGAAGCTATTAGTTGCTTTTAAGACTACAGAATAAGTTCCTTTTCTATCATATCGTATTGTTGGGTTTGTTTGTGTGCTATTAGCAGGAGTACCTCCGTCAAAAGACCAATTATATGAAGAGGCATTGGTTGAAGAATTAGTGAAAGAAATACTTTCACCTTCTTGAATACTAGTTTTATTTGCGCTATAGTTTGCTACAGGCAAAATGTCTCCTCCTGTAGAGCTTTCTTTTCCAAATAGTTCAAGTTCCGATACTTGTAGAATGGTTCCACTGTTGTTGTTCATGGATAATCTATAGTATTGATAGGTAACGCTCGTGTTTACTTGAAAAGCTCTTTTTTGTTTTCTGTTAGGGAAGTCTTGATTGGATTTCTGATCTATATTTTGCCAGTTACTTCCGTTCGAGGATCCTTGTAAAGTCCAACTTTTTGGGTCTCTTTCTGGAGCGTCATTTCCTGAAGTTACGGTGTATGAAGATAAAATATAAGATTTAGTAGCTTTATATTGTACCCATGAGGATGCATTAAAAGTTAAAAATTTAGAATTAAGGTTGTTATCGATAATTTTGGATATATTTTCGAAAGATGGAGAGTCGTTATATTGGCTAGAAGCAGTTCCTCCATCATTAGTTATGTCAACCATGTCTCCTGATCCACTATCACCATTTCTGGCTACAGTAATAAACGAAGGTTTGGTTTCTGTATTAGAACCATCATTATTTATTGCTTTTAGAGTTACCGAATACGTTCCTGCTGTATTATATCTAATTACTGGGTTTGTTTGTGTGCTACTAGATGGAGCACCTCCATTAAATGTCCAGTTGTATGAAGTGGCATCGGTAGAAGAATTAGAAAAAGAAATACTTTCACCTTCTTTAATACTAGTTTTATTTACACTAAAATCTGCTATAGGGAGTTGTATCTGTTTTTCTTTTCCAAACAATTCAAGTTCTGATACCTGTAGAGTGCCTCCGCTATTATTTGTCATTGATAATCGGTAATATTGGTATGTAGAACTAGTGTTTATTTGAAAAGTTCTTTTTTGATTTCTGTTAGAAAAATCTTGATTAGACTTTTGATCGATATTTATCCAAGAACTACCATTGGTAGATCCTTGTAGTGTCCAGCTTTTAGGATCTCTTTCTGGAGCATCGTTTCCAGAGGTTATAGTATAGGAGGATAAGACATATGACTTGGTAGCTTTATATTGTACCCAGGTAGAAGTGTTAAACGTTAAAAATTTGGAATTGATATTGTTATCGATCAGATTAGAAATCCCTTCAGTAGAAGGAGAGTCGTTGTGTTGGCTTGATATGCTGCCGCCATCATTAGTAATATCTATAGTTTCTCCTGTAGGAGGAGGAGTGTCTCCTTCGCAATCTAATGACCAAGGATAGTTTCCATCGTAATCCAAAGAATTGCCACTGTTAATATAGTTTTTATATTCATTCCATACCGTTTCTACATTTTTTCCAAGAATAGATTTAAAAGCATTGTCAAAGGACCATGAGTTTCCTAAATCTTTAGCGGCTTTATTGAACTTATAGATAAAATTTTTATCGTGTTTTTGAGATATATAGTGTAAAAAGAACCCTGTTGTAGTGTAGCCACTTAACCATTTTCTTGAGTCGATTACATTTGGGTTTCTTGTTTGATGAAATCCAGCATGTATTCTTACAGCATCTGCAATACCTTCTGTATATGCCCAAAAAGGAGAAGATCCATCATAAGTACCTCCTGTAGTTGGAGATAGGTTGTACCCATGTGTTACTTCGTGGTATAATATACCATCAATTTCATCTTTTATTACTTGTGGATTATTGCCAGAATCTCTGTAGATCTTAGCTAAATGTTGTGTGCTTACGGCGATAGTCATTTGATCTCCGTTTCCACCTTTGTATGCTACAAAGTCTTCGTTTTTTAGTTCAAATTTTAATAACCTGAATTTAGGAGCGTTGGCAGAATGTCGGTATAGTATTTTAGCTACATCCAAACAACGTTGTTGCATATAACTTTGCGCATTAGGAATAACTTGTTTAAATATTTGGGATCCTATAGTAGTCCCATCAAAATCTGTAAACTCTACTCTTGGAGTAAGGAAATTATTACCCCATTCACAGGCTTGCTTACTCTGTGAAATAAAGGATCTATCTATTCCATCTTTAGAAACTGATTTTTTAGGATTTGCATTAATTTGTAATGCAAATACCATTAATGCGATCATGCTTATGCTAAGCATGAGGTTTTTGTAGTTTTTCATTGTTAAGTTTGTGTTTTTTATTAGAGATCGTTAAGGATCTGTGTAATAAATGTTTAGTTAGGGTAAAATTATGATTTAAAGGTTTATTATTCGATTTTATACTTAATTTCAGTAATTTTTATATTGATTCTTATTTTTTTTAGTTTTTTTTACTTTTAATAAGCTTTGTAGGTTAGTGATAAAGTGTTTTTTATGCTTAAAAACTAGTGATTCTATAGAGTTAGTGGAAAAAAATATTTTTTTATAAGTCTTTTGGAAGGTAGAATGCCAATCAGGTATTTTTCTCTAATTAATTTTAGGATAATTATTTTTAGAGCAGATAAAAGTGTGCTATCTAAAACATTCCATTTTTAGATTGTGAATATCTATTCTGTTTTTTACGGTTCAAACTTTTTAAAAAAATTATATTTGTCAGCCTAAAAAAAAACGATATGAACACTACTTGGTATGAATGCAAAGTAAAGTATAGAAAAATTAATGATTCTGGAGTGCAAAAAGTTACTACAGAGCCTTATTTGGTAGATGCTTTATCTTATACAGAAGCAGAGTCTAGAATAAACGAAGAAATGTCGGCATATATTAGTGAAGAATTCAAAATCACAAATATAAAAGTGGCTAATTTTGCAGAGATACATCCGTTTGAAAATTCGGATCGCTGGTTTAAATCCAAAGTTTCTTTAATAGCCTATGATGAAGAGAGTGGAAAGGAAAGAAAATCTAACTTATATTTATTGGTACAAGCTAATGATGTAAAGGAGGCTTTTGATAATACGAATAGTGTTATGAAAAATACTATGGGAGATTATACAATACCTGCTATTTCTGAATCTCCTATTATGGATGTTTTTCCTTATTTTACAGGAGAAGAAGAGCAATTAGAAAAATTTAAAGCAATAAAAGATACAACTGCTCCTAAGGAGGAAATACTGCCAGAAAAAGTAATCTTAGAAGAGGAGGAATAATTAGAAATAATGAATATTCTGGAATTTTTTTACAAACAAAACCCTTTGGATACCCAAAGGGTTTTGTTTATTAACGTGTAAATAATATCATTGATAAACTTTATTTTATAACCTGGGCTCAATTTATCTGAAATGCGTTAGTTTGAGTGGAGTTCTGCTAAAAATTTTGTATCGAAAACCAGCATTTCAGTACTAAAAATCTATTCTAGATATAGTTTTTCTCCATATCTAATACAAAAAATCACTCCTTTAGATTTGTTTACAAAGAATTAGTAAATTAAAAACGGAAATACTATCGAATCACTCGAATTGACGGTTTTTATGGTACATCCGAATATTAATCGAAACTTTGGTTATTAGTGTTCAATGTATTAGCCTTTATTTTTGATAATATAACTATGAAAAACCTCTGCAATCACCTGTTGTTTGCAGAGGTTTAATATTGATAGAATCCAAATGTTATCTTTTAAGTACTTTTATAACTTTTTTGCTTTTGCTAGTGTATATAGTTATAAAATATAGACCCTGAGATAAGTTTTCTAATGGTAAAGTAATATCAGTAGTATTGTGCTTATTGATAAAAATAATTTTCCCAGAAATGTGAGCTACTTTAATTTCTAATATTGGGTCACTAGATTCGATAAAAAGATTGTCACGTGTAGGGTTCGGGTAATATGCAAATCGACCTTCTATAGGCTTAGGTTCTAGTTTAGCTGTTTTAAATGAGTAAGGCCCTTTGAGATCACCATTCTTATCAATACATATACTTTTTATAAATACATCATACAAAGTATCTGGAGTTAGATTTTCTAATAAGATTTGATTAGAGCCAGTTTGAATCACTTTTTTAGTAGTATTATCTCCAGAGATATGATAAAAGATTTCCCATTCAGAGTTATTTGGATGCTCTTTCCATAAAGCTTTAGTACTATCCAGAGTAATTTCTGTAAAAGAAATTATATCTGGAGATTGGCATATCGGTTTAGGTTCACAAATTACTCTTGCATCCCAGCCTGATCTTGGCGAATAGAACGAATTAGAAACAAATAGAACTGTTAATTTTCCACTTATGTGTGTTGATACAATTTCTGGTGGTGCAGCATCTATATATGTGCCTATTAATGGGGCAGAAGTATCTGGGCCATCATAAATATTCATAGTACTACAACAGGCTGCAATATCAAAAGAATCAAAAATTAGGCGAACACGAGATTGTTCATCATTAGGTTCTAAAACGGTTATACGGCGCTCTCCATTTTTGTAATTATAATTAGCTCCCCCAGAATCATAAAAATGATCTCCACTACAATAATCAGTAGCAATGCCAACAAATATATCATCAATTAAAATATCTCCAGAACCAAAATAAGAATTGTTTTCTTGGTAGCGAGTGACTTCGAATTTTAGCTTAATGGTATTGGTAATAGGGTATCCCGAAATGTCAAATGAATATTCTGTCCATCTATTAGAACTTTCTTGTTGTGTTAGTAATGTGTTCCATTGATTTCCGTCAAAAAAACTAACGACTATTTTAGAATTTCTTTCATCTGGAAAAACTTCATTAAAAAGTGCAAATCCAATACTAGGTTTTTCTAAATCACTAATATCAATATATGGGCTTTCTAATGTAGATATGGATGTTGTTTGATTAATTGGATCTACAGTATTACCCGTAACAGAGGCGTATCGGGTACCTCCTCCTGGAGTATGATCACCAGCAGAAGAACTTGCACCTCCATGACTATAATTTACGGTCCAATTAGGAACTCCACTATTGATCCAACAATCAGGAATTTTGTAATTAGGGAAAGATTCATTAAAAGGAGCTTTGATACTATCACATAAGGTCTTAAAAACAAATGGAACAGGCATTGGATCACTGTATCCTCCGGCTTTACATTTGGCTCGTATATACACTTGGTATTCTGTATATTGATCCAGGTTTTGGATGATGTAGCTACTAGAGCCAGACGTAACTAATGTTCCTTCGCCTGGACTAAAACCTTTTAAACCATATTCTAATTCCCAAGTTTCTACTGTATTTTGTGTAGGCCAATTAATTGTAACAGAATTAGAAGTATGATTAGTAGAACTTATGTTATCAGGAAATCTACACATAGGCTTTGCTTCACAGGTTACTATAGCATCCCACCCAGAATTAGTAGTGTTTTCATCAGATAAGAACTGAACCGTTAGTTTTCCACTTTCATGTGTAGAAAATATAGATGATGGAATTCTTGTGCCAGTAATATATGTTATACGTCGGGAATATATATCTGGGCCATCATAAATTAGTAATCGATCATTATATACTTCTAGGTCTACTTGTTTAAAATCCAATCTAACTCTTTGGTTATTATTGTCAGGGATTAATACAATAGTTTCATCTTCACGATTATCGTAATTTCCATTTGGTCCTCCAGAATCATAAAAACGATCTCCACTACAGTAATCAGCCAGTGTTTTTACTTGGATTGGGCCTATATTATTTCCTGTGTATCCTATTCCACATTTAGATCTTAGGTATATATCATATTTCGATAGCTTTAATAGATCTGTTAATTGAATGTTTTGGGTGTTAAACGTTTTTATGGTTCCCGTTCCAATGGCAAAACCTAGAGTCCCGTACTCCAATTCCCAGGAATTATTACTAGTATCGTCCCAACTTATATTTGCGTAATTATGTCCTATTTCATTTATGACAAAATTTTCGGGATCTGCACATTTGGTAATAAAAGAAAAAGGAGAAGTATAGGTTCCTGATTGGCATGTATTAATTTTTCTTGCTCTCCAGAAATATTTGGTATTATAGTTTAAAGACTGTAGTGTAACTTCAGGTTGTGTAATTATATTATTTTCTATAATGTTGGTGAAATTGATATTTGTTGCTAATTGATATTCAAAAGAACTGGCATTAGGATCATTTTCCCAACGAAGTGTAGGGGTTAAGTTATTTACAAATGACCCATTGGTAGGATTTGTTAAATTTAACAAAGTCATAGTGTTGTCGTATACACTAAGCGTTATATCAATCTCCTTTTTTAGACTGGATGCCGTTGTTCCTACTAGGGTAATATTATAAGTGTTAATAGCTAATCCAGTTGTATTAGATATAGTAGCTTTTATTTCTTTTTCTGCCAGATGCTTACCTGTTATGGTAGCTGGTACAAAAGAGATTGTAGTTCCTGTAGGGAGGTTTTTGGCTGAAAAAGTAACAGTTTCATTAAAATCTAAAAAAGTCTGGTATTGTAGAACAGAGATAGCTTCTTCTCCTTTACAAATATCTAGGGTTTGGTTTAGAGTGTTTAATGTAAATTCTGATGACTGAATTTTAAAATTAGTACTATTTATCGCATAAAACACATTGTTTACTGCTTGAACCATGATTCGGGCTTTTTCGGTAGTAGCTACAGCAGGAATCATAATGGTTTCAGAACCATCATTGGGTGTGTTATTCGATAAGACATATGGATAGGTATATCCACCATCTAAAGAAAGAAGCAGGTTTACATGAGAAACTGAAATAGGCGCTTGATTAGTTTTACCTACATTCCAGTTAATCGTAGCTTGCTCACCCTGATTCCATACAAGATTAGATATGTTTTGGGACGTTATCTCAAAAACACCAGAACCTTCTGCTACAGTGATGGTCATCAAATCGGCATTAGTTTGCCCGCCTAGAGGATCATTGTCCCGTACCGTAAAAGCAAAATCCATAGTTCTGGCAACATTAGGAAGCACCTCCCAGGTAGGGGTTAGATTTCCTTCAATAACATGGTTTAGGGCTGGAAAATATCTTTTTGGTGAATTTGTAGGAGGAAAAGAACGAAATAATGGACCTTTTGTCCAATTAGGTTGAGGAGGTGTCGAAGATTCCGTTTTTTCGGGATTGTTTTGCTCCCAGTTATAAGTAAGATTACCTGTTTCTTCAATATCAGTGGCTTCTCCAGTTAATACAAAGGGAGTAGAGATAGGTATTATATAATCATTTCCTGCATTGGCAATAGGCGAATTATTTGTTGTAGTAATAGTTTTAGCACATGATGCAGTTGTATTAATATAGGTTTGAATATCTCTAATATTTACATAATTATAGTATCCATCCATTTGTGTTTGTACTATTGGGGGGCATATTCCTGCATAGCTCATAATGGTACTACCACTTCCTGGTTCAACTTCGCTAATACCGTTACCACTTCTGCATCTGTTGCTACTTTGCACATGATAAGCTCCAAATTGATGTCCCATTTCATGTGCTACTAATAATCTCATATCTTCAGAGGCTGGATTTGTATGTACAGAATACGCCTTTCCTTTATCTTCATCGATACAAGCATTTCCAACACTACCAGCGTTACCATGTTTGTCGTTTTCTACCTGAAATAAATGTCCAACATCATAAGCAGTAACTCCAATATTTGGATTTTGATTTAATGTGCTTTTTAAACTAGATCCATAGTTGTTTCCGCCTAGAAACCAATAGTTATAAGGATCTGTTTTAGGATTTAGAAAGATTACAGCATCTGTATTAGGAATAAGCTCTAATACAATACCAAGATCTCGTTTAAATATTTCATTAATTCTGTTAATAGTAGTAACTATCGATGTAAGAACTTTGGTTTTTCGTTCCAGGTCATTTTTTTCAGTACCATCAAGAAAAAACTGCGAATATTCACCTGCAACAGATATGGCTAATCGGTATTTTTTTAATTCTTTTGAAATACTTTTAACCGTAGATTTATTCTTAGGAGCAGAATAGGTTTTTGATACCTCTTCTGTTAGGCAGTTAAAAGAGTCGTATAATGATTGCTCCTGTATAGTATTATAAAAACGATGTTGGGATTTGCTAATAGGTTGTATTGAAGTTTTCTTTTGGCGGTCTATTATAATTCCATGAATACCAGTTGTTGTAGAGTATGTAAACCGAATAGTTTTGTTGGACCCATCTGTAGCTTTTCCTGCATAAGTTTTAATATCTTTAAATTTTGCAGCTAATTCGGGATGCATTACATAGGTTTGCCAGATACGGTATTCTTGAAATTGATCATATGTATTTGGAAAACTTAAAAGGACCTCTTTTTTTGTAGATAATTGTTCTAAGGTCTTTTGGAGATTGGTTGTTTGTAATTCAAAAATTGATTCATCGATCGAAAGTTTAGATTTTAAAATTTCCTTTTTTGAAGTATTTGTGGTTGTCTTTTTCCAAATTATAGTTTGTGATTGAATGTTTGTGGTTGTTCCCCATAGAATTATCAGTACAACCAATTTTATAAGTAATGTAATTTTCCCCATGATATACATTAATGTTTAAAATTGAAAGATTCTTATATAGTCTTTAAAAAGCATTTTTTATAGAGTAGGTGTGTTTCTTGTTTTTTTAGAATTTTTTTATGTTTTGTAATACATATTACGTGGTTTATTTCGATTTGATATTGTTGTCATCATAGATCAAATTTGCTAAAAAATACAAGTATCTTTTTTGAAGATGTAATATTACCTAGAAAGCAATATTTTTTTCTTAAATAAAACATAAAAAACGAAGTAAAAAGTTAAGAAAACAGGTGTTTTAAGTTGTGTTAATGGTTTCCTTATTAATGGATTTCTTTACTCAATAATAATTTAATAACAATCCATTTTGAGTTGCCCTTTATTTTGATAATAACTCAATGGCTTGTGGTTTATTTTTTGGCAAATTTGATCTATGATCGCAATTACTTCCTTTTGCATAGCAACAGATCCGCAAATTAGTATTGCACCCTTTTTATCTAATGTTTTTGCAATAAAAGAACTGTTTCTTTTTAATAAATGTTGCACATATATTTTTTCTTGTACTCTGGAATATGCAGGATAAAAATAAGCTGTTCCATTTTTTTTAATACTATTTTGAATTATTTCATGATACAATTCAATAGATTCTTCATTTCTTCCTCCCCAAAATAAATGAGATTTTATTTTTTTATTTGTATTTATCATTCCTAAAAAGGGAGCTATACCAGTTCCATTTGCGATCATGATAACTTCTGTTGCCCAGACAGGAAAGTTAAAATCAGGATTTCGTTTTATCGAAGCTTTAATAATGTCATTTTTATTAAGTTTACTAAAGTAGGTCGAACATACTCCAAACTCATGTTTTTTTACACTTAGAAGAATGTCTCCATCAATTTTTCCAATAGAGTATAAGCGTTCTATAGGATCATTTTCTGGATAAAAACTCAATAAATCTCCTGACATAAAAGATATTTTATTTTCAGAGCGTAAACGTATTAAAAATGTATCATCAGTATTTAATAAAGATCTACTCTCGACAGAAAAGGAGGATTCTTTTTTAGATTTATTTTTTTTAGGAGGTTCTTTTAATTGTATTGGTATGCCAGTATTTTTACTCCATTGTAAGGACCAGTTTTTAAAAGCTTCAAAAGATTGGTTATTTATTTTGTGTAGATCTAAAATAGACTTAAAAAGCATATTTGATTGCAAAGTTTTATCAATATCTATAGCATATTTACAAAAATCGGGATATGCCAGAGAACCAAAACCTACTACAGCATAAGAAATCTCTTTTGTAGGGATATTTTTTTTTAATAGAGTTATAAAGTTTTTTGCATTTGAAGGTGGTTCACCTTTGCCATAAGTAGCAGCAAATATGATAAGATGTTTTGCTTTTTTATATGAAGAGTATTTGTTTAATTCTGAAATGAAAACAGTTTTGTTTAGATCTAATAATGAGTTATAGAAAATTTTTGCAAGATCAAAAGTATTACCAGTTTCAGAACCTACTAAAATAATGTATTCAGATTTATCTTTAGAGTAAACATTTTTGAGAATGGAACTCTTCTTTCTCCGTTTTAGAGTCATCAAAAATCCTGAATAGATAAAAAATAAAATAGAACAACATACGATCCCTAAAATTATAGACCATAAAATACTGCCTTGTCCGGTATGAAGTATGAGGCTCCAGTGAGAAGCAAGTTTAACAAAAGGATACTCTATTGTACTTAATATTTGACCTGTAAATTGATTGATAATAAGTTCTTTGTTGGATAGCTTCACATTAAAATAATCTTCTGGATCATCAGAAAACGGGAATTCAACAGCTCTAAGATTTTTTAGTGTTACTTGATTAAAAATTATAAAATCTTTAATTTGTTTTTTTGGAGTAGTTTTTATGTTTTCATAATCTATTTGATGTTCTGCTGTATGTGAGGGTAATAATGAGAATTTCTCTAAGGATAAATATACTCCAGTGAAAGCTACTATAAGGATAGGGATTAGGGTTAACCTGCCTACTATTATATGGTAATATTGCTCAAAGTTTTCTTTTACAATTTTAGAAAAAAAACGATGAATGCCTTGTTGTCTTTTTATAATAAGTAATATACCTGTTATGGCTATTAAAAATAATATAAAGGATATAAGTCCAACAAAAAACCGTCCAGCACTTTTTAAGAAAAGAGAACGGTGCAGATTTGTTGCAAATTTAAAAATAGGTGCTTTTTCGATTATTTCACCTATTTTTTCACCTGTTAAAGGGTTGATGTAAAAGGTTTCATTTTTTCCATCATTGGTAATGACAGAAGCAGAAACAAAGTCATTATTATCAACTTCAATGGAGATTATTTCTTCATAGTGTTCTTGTAAAACAATTATAGTTTGAGCAAGTGTAATATTATTTGAACTACCTATAGAATAAGGTTGTAATTGATTCGATATAGGTTCGAATGCCAAAATAATACCTGTTATAGATGCGATTATTATAAAAATGAAAGAAGATATAGCCAAAGCTAAGTGGCTATATCTCCAAATTGAAATGGTCATTTAGTTATTTATTATTGAGGCATCATACGAACGTAACGTATAAAACCTGTTCCTTCAACTTTACTTTTTACAGTTTGAGATGTTAGATCAAACTCAACATCCTTTATATAGTATTCTTGATCTTCTACTGCGGATTCAAAACGTATTTTGTAACCAGTATCAATTTTGTTAGCTTCAATTTCAATAATACTTATAGTTCGTCCACCACCACTTACGGTTGCTCCAGTGATAGCATCTATGTTTAGGCGTTTTTTTCCATAAAATTTCCACCAATTTATAATATCATGATACCATTCTTCGTCATCACCTTGTACAAATAGCGTTTTTTCATAATTCCCTTCAGGGTTAATTAATGAAATAACAATATATGCACCTTCACCAGTATAATTAGTCATCTGTATCATACATTTATAGGTGTTTTTTTCTGAAATATTTGTGAAACCAAATAAGGCAAAAATTGCAAATATAAATATTGGGAATGTTTTAAAAATGAGTGATTTTTTCATCTTATTTTAAAAATTTTATATCTACATTATTTTCTTTCAATATTTCATTTTCACTAGCTAAATCAAATACAGATTCGTCAAAGCTTGTTTTGATAGTTTTATCTGCACCTATGGATAATAGATATTTTAAGATTATATCATTTTTAGCCATCATTGCTGCTTTATGCAAAGTAGTAATGCCTTCTAAGTTTTTGGTATTGATGTCTATCTTATAACCATAACCATTTATCATTTTTAGTAACTCTAGATTGTTTTTTTCTATGGCTAAATGATAGAGTGTATTTCCATTTTGTTGAGGTTTAGAAATATCAATTCTTTTTTTAGTTAAAATTTCTTTTTTCTTTTTAAACTCATCTATTTTGTTAGGGTCATACGACTCTATTAAATAAGTGCCTAAATGATTTCCTTTAGAGTCAATTACGTTTACATCAGCATTTTGATCAATTAAAAAATTAATTACATCCAGGGTGTTATTTTTTAGGGCATTTGTTAATGCAGAATGACCATCTTGATTAACAGCGTTTAGATCTTTAGTGTTTTTTGCTATTAATTTTATAACATCTAATGAGTTACTATGAGCAGCATTTAATAAGGGAGTATTTCCTTTGTTATCTGGTTGGTTAACATTGATATTTTTGTTTAAAAAGTAATTAAAAACATCAATATCTTTATTACTATAAGCTAAATTATGCAGGGGTGTAACACCATTTTTATTAGTAATGTTAGGTTCGATACCTAAACTTTCGAGATATGTAAAAAATGCTAACGAATTAGATCCTTTTCTGGTACCTTGACTAGCAAAAATCATGGCATTTCCACCTTTTTTGTTAAGTTCTTTATAGGAAACTTTCTTTTTTATTAATAAATCGAGCATTTCTTTATTGCCTGTGCGCGCAGTATAGTTAAAAACACCATTTCCATCATTGTCTGTACTGTGCAGATCTAATCCTTTAGAAATGAAGTAATCTATTAATGTAAAGTTTTTTAAGTATGGAGTTAATAATAATAATGCATTTGCTCCATGTTCATCTTTATCGGTTTTTATATCAATTCCATTTTTAATACATAGCTCATAAATCTCTTTATTAGTCTGACCAGCAGCAGCAGCAAAGGTTAGTACCGAAAAGTTATGAGAATCTTTTAAATCCATTCTGGCATTATTGGCTATTAAATGTTTCATTAATTCAACATTGTTAGCATAAGCAGCCCAAAAAACATATGTTCTTTTATCGTGGGTTAATTTATTAACATCATTTCCTTTTTTAGATAGTAAATGTATTATGGATGTATTGGAAGCTTTTTCTAAAGTGGCATAAACTACAGCATCAAATCCATAAGGATTTAATGCTGATGGGTTGTTGCCTTCTGTTATTTTTTGCTCTATGATTTCAATACTCGGGTTTGTTTTCCAGAAATCTCTTTCAAAAAAAATATTTTTGGTTTGAGCTTGTAGCATGTTTATAAACAAAACAAAAGCAACTATTATTTTTATTCTACTCATTTTTTTAAATATTAAAATTTATATCTTAATGTTGTTCCAAATGTTGCAGGCTGTATTCTGTTTAGGTAAACAGTTCTATAGGCGTTAAATCCTGTTTCATTAAATACATTGTTTGCAAAAACATCCAGACTTACTTTATTATTAAATTGGTAAGACGCTTGTATGTTTACTGTTGTATATGCTTTTAAATCAAAGGGTTTAACTCCAGGAACTACACCGTTATGGGTGTAATTTCTTGACCATACATTATGAGGTCTTTCGCCTAAATAATAAGCTCCAGCGCCCAAAGATAAACCTTTTAATGATTTATCAAATCTGTAACGAGCCCAGAAATTAGCAGTATGTTTAGGAGTATTTATAGGGCTAGAATTATAGTAATAAGATACGTGATCTTTGTATTTAGCGTCTAGATAAGAGTATCCACCTATTATTTCTAAATTTGGCAATATTCGACCAATTAGCTCTACTTCAATTCCATTTCTTGTATCTTCTCCTCCTTTTAAATAGTAGCCCAAGAAATTACCTGCAGGATCGATTGCTTGTAGATTTAAGTTTTTACTACTTGTTAAAAAGTAAGTAATATTAAAGCGTAAAGCTTTGTTTAGCCAGTTTGATTTAACTCCTGTTTCAAATTGATCCCATCTTTCTGTACCTAGTTCTTTACCATTAATGTCTCTATAAAAAGAAGTCATAGGGTTAGAACTACTGGCGTAAGATCCAAATATAATTATGTTTTCGTTAGGCTTTATATTTATTCCGGCTAACGGGTTGATAGCATCATCCCGTTTTGCACCGGTTAAGCTACGACCAATAAAATTACCTTTTGTTCTTTCTAAGGATGTATATCGCAACCCAAAAAATACATCAGCCCACTTTGTGAAGGATATTTTATCTTGAATAGTAAAACCGTAAGATTTTGTTTTAGAGCCTGAAGCTCCTGCTGGATTTAGCTCTAATGATATGCTTGATGGTAAAACATTATTGATAGGTTGAGTTACATCTATGATGTCTACATAAGTATTATCATCTGGATAATTAGTTGTGTATGCAGTGTTATCAAAAGTTGTATTTCTGTAATCTACACCTACTTGAAATGTATGTGTTAAAAACCCAGTTTTAATATCTTTACCAACTAAATCTATCTGTAATACACTGTTTTTATCGCTTCTTCCGTTACCAGAATATTCTCTATATCTTTGGGTGTTAGTCAACTCAGGTAGCCCTGATCTTCCTCCTCCTTCAAAAGCATAAGATGCCTCTGAGTAAGTTTCTAGGTCAGAAACAAAATAACCAGCTTTTACAGTTACATTGTTATTTATTTCTCTTTCAAATCTTACAGCATAAGTACTATTTACAGAAGTGTACCTGTCTGATTCAAAACCTAGAAATTTTGAGCCAGATAATTTCAAGATATTATTGGTGCTGTAGTCTCCTAGATTGATAGTACCTTGATCGGGAGTCGTACTATCATCGGTATAATCCATTTCTAAAAAGATAGAAGTTTTATCATCTGGTTTCCATGCAAGTGATGGGTTGATGTAAAAACGTTCGGAGTTTACTTTTGCTCTATAACTATCGGCTCTATCGTATGAACCAGCTACTCTAAAAGCAATTGTTTTTTCTTTATTCAGAGGGCCATAAAAATCAAAAGTTGGACGTACTTTTCCATAACTACCAGCTCTTAAACTTATTTCTCCACCGTTATAAAATTTGGGAGTTTTAGTAACCACATTAATTACTCCTCCAACAGAACCCAAATCACCTCCTAGCCCTTGGCTAATAGCAGAGATACCTTTTAGTACTTGAATGTTGTCTACACCAGCCATGTCAGTAATAACTCCAACTCCTCTAAAGTCAGAATTAATTCTAACGCCATTTTTTAATAATGGAATACCTCTGTAACCTCTTAAAGACATACTCTCTCTAATGTTTCCATACGTAGAAAATGTATATACACCCGCTACGTTTTTGGTAACCTCACTAAGTGTAAGGGCATTTTGTTGATCAATAAGCTTATTCGATAAAATCGAAATACTTTGTAATTGTTCATTAGGCTTTAGAGGAAGTCTTGTTAATGTTTCCAGTTTTTCGGCTCTTTTTTCTCTTGACCCAAAAAGTTCAACTTCTTCTAATTGAGTGTTGTTTTCCAGAATAAAAGTAATGTTTGATATGTTTCCGGTTACTTCAATACTTTTTTTCATTTCTGCATAACCTACAGCACTAGCACTAATTTTGTAATTTGAATAAGGTACATTTTCAATTATAAAAGTACCATCTTCTTGTGCTTGAGTACCTAGTCCAATACCTTTAAGCGATACATTGGCATAGGGGATAGGTTCATTGAATCCATTTTTTACAACTCCTTGTAGAATTGCTTGACTATACATAAAATTTATACTACTAAGTAGTAATAATAATAATAAGGGTAATTTTTTATAAACTGACATGTGATTGTGCTTTTATTGGTTTTATGGTTATTATTGTGTTACAAAAGATTCTATAACTTTATTAACATCTTCTTTTTTAGTGTATTCTTCAGAAAATAAGTACTTGTAAAGTGCTTTGTTATCTACTTTAGCTTTTAGTTTCAAATCGAAATTTCGGGCATAAACCTCTTCCCATTTGTTACGAACCAAAGCCCATTTTTCATTGTTTTCTTTCCACCAATCCGTAGCAGCTTTACATTTACTGTCGTCTACTTTTATATATGTGTTATATCCTTTTTCTTTAGCTAAGATTATATCTTCTTTAGCTTCCTCACGTATTACTTTATCATTGTTTTGATCATGAACCCAACCATTTTTGGTAATCTCATGCCTATTTCTTCTAACAGTTATATTGTAATCATTTCTCTGTGTGTATTCTCTTCTCGGTAAAGGAGCATCTGTTGTGTTTTCCCAAAAACTTTTTCCATCCACGTGTACCCAAGTTGCAGAACCTTCATAGCGAGGGCTATCATCTACTTGAAATACCTTTTGTGTCCATTGCCCGTTTACTTCGGATTCAGATTTTTTCTCGTAGTTCCATGAATTATCTCCATTAAACATATAAAAATCGGTGTTTTGGAATATCCAATCTTGTCTCCAATGTTTTACAATGTGTGGTTTTGATGGATCTCCAACCTGTAATAAATGCTGAATAGAAATTTTATTTTTATCCTCTTCAATTAACTGAGCCCATTCTAATGCTTTAGCAATTTTTGTTGTTGAAGGCTTATAAAGCGAATCATTACTATATCTAAAAGTTTCTGCAAAATTGAAAGTTACCTCATAGCAGCCGCACATTTTTTTTATAGCATTTTTATCTTCAGCTTTTTTGCTCTGTGCATTCGTAGTAAATACAAATACTAACAGCACAAGTGACGAAATCTTAAATCGTTTCATTTTTGAATATTTTAAAAATTATCAATCCTTATTTAGATTGAATTAAAATAAGGTATTATATTTGCTGCAAATTTATTAAGAATGAATCTAAATAGAAACAGTTTTTTGTTTTATTTTTTATTATTTTTTTGCAACGTCATGTTTGCTCAACAAAAAGAAGTAAAAAAAGACTCTGTAATAGCAGAACAATTAGAAGAAGTTGTAGTTACGGGACAATACTCTCCGCAATCCATAAATAAGTCAGTTTTTGAAGTAAAAGTAATTAGTAGAGCTCAGATAGAACAGCAAGCAGGTAATAATCTTGCTGATGTGTTAAACCAAACATTAAATATTAATATTATACCAAGTGCGTCTACAGGAAAATCGGCGGTGCAATTATTTGGGTTAGATGGGCAATATTTTAAAATATTGATAGACAATGTTCCTGTAATTAATGATGAAGGTTTAGGAAATAACACAGATTTAACTCAGATGAACTTAGATGATATTCAACAAATTGAAATTGTAGAGGGTTCTATGGGAGTACAATATGGGGCCAATGCAGTTTCTGGAGTTATTAATATTATTACCAAAAAAAACAGTAAATATCAATGGGAAATAATGCCTTATATACAAGAAGAAACTGTTGGAGGTGAATATGGTTTGTTTGATAAAGGTAGACATATTCAGTCTATAAAAGTAGGTAGAAAAATTTCTAATAGTTGGTATGCCAATGCAATATATACAAGAAACGATTTTGCAGGTTTTTGGAACGATAAAAAAGGTAAATCTCATGATTTGAATGATGGTAAAAGAGGATACTCATGGCTACCAAAATTACAGAATACCGCCAAAGCTTTACTGACTTATAAAGGAGACAATGCTTTTAGAACCTTTTATAAGTTTGAATATTTTAATGAAAACATTGATAGATATTCAGAACAGGTAAACCCTAATTATAATCCATCTACTCAAACCAGCGCTCCTATCGGAGATGACCTTGTTTTTACATCAGAGCGATTTTATCATCACCTCAATTTTTTAGGAAAATGGAGAGATGATTTTAATTATGATATTTCTTTATCGTATCAACAACAGAAAAGAAATGTAGAGACGTTTAAGTATAGAATTAAAACTAAAGAAAAATTTGATGTAGAGAAATTTGAATATGAGTCTAGAAAAGCATTCTATTCCAGAGGCAATTTCAGCCATTTTTTGAAACAGGATTCTTTTGATTTCCAGTTCGGGTATGAAGTAAACCATATTGATGGTTATGCTTCCAGTGTATCTGGAAGTTTTGACGGAGAAAACATAAAAAGAGAATTGGGATCTTATGATGTTTTTGGTTCTTCAGAAATTTATGTAAACGATAAATTTTCTATTCGTCCGGGAGCCAGGTTGTTAACTTCTTCAGTTTTTAATACTCAAGCAGCTGTTTCATTAAGTGCTAAATACATTTTCAGGAATGAAGTAGAAATAAGAGGTGTGGTAGGCTCCTCCCCAAGATTACCAAATTATGGGGAGTTATACACTTATTTTGTAGATGCTAATCATGATGTAAGAGGTAATGAAAATTTAAAACCAGAACAAGGATCTTCTATTTTTGTGCATATAAAGAAAGGTTTTGATCTCACCAAGGATGGTACATCCAAACTATTAAGTAAGCTTTCTTTAAACTATTTAAATGTATCTGATCGAATCGAACTTACTGTGGTTAATCAAATACCATTACAGTTTCAATATATCAATATAGATTCTTACCGAACTCTTGGAGCTTTTTTTAACAATACAATGAACTACAAAAACTTAAAAGCTAGTGCGGGAATTGGTTTTGCTGGAGAATCAAAAGTATTAGATAGTAAGGTGTTACATAATGATGATTATTTATATAGGATACAATTCAATGCAAATGCAGCATATTATGCAAAGAGCTTGGGGATGATTTTTTCTACATATTATAAATACAATGGTCCTTCACAACAGTTTGTACAGCAGCAAAATGAAAATAATGAAACAGTACTGATAAGAGGGAGACAAAGCGACTATAGTTGGTTGGATGCCTCTGTACGTAAAGATTTTTTAAATAAAAAGATACAGCTAACTCTTGGTGCTCGTAATCTTTTAGATATAACCGAAGTAAATACCACCGCCTTAGAAGGTGGTGCGCATTCTGGATCTCCATCAACCGTATTACTTGGTTATGGAAGGTCATATTTTTTTAAACTAGTATATAACCTTAATTTTTAATTGACAAGTCACGATGAAAACCAATTTAAATTTTATTAAAACTCTATTACTACTCTTTATTGTAAGTGGATGTAGTAGTGATGATGATACAGTAATACAAGAGTTTGCTGTAGCCTTTGAAAACCCTTCTATTAGTTTTTCTCCTACAGATAAAAACAAAGAAGTGAAAATTATTTTTTCAAGTAAAGCTCCTGAGGCAGGAAATTTAACTATAAATTATACAGTAGAAAATGCTGCTTATGGAGCAGATGCAGATTTTACAACTACACCTTCTGGAGAAACAGGGAGTGTTACAGTCGCATTTAAGCAAGGAGATAGTGGTGCTTCATTTACTATCAATAAGCTAAAAAACCCTATTGAAGGTGCTACTAAATCAGTAGTATTCTCTTTAACAAAAGTGAGTGTTCTTAATGGTGTTATTAGTGGTAACACAGATTTGGCTTTAAGTTTTACAGAATCAGCGGCACTGGGAGGAATTATTTCACCAAAAGTAGGTGGAGTAAATTATACCAATCAAGTATATATAGATTTAAGTTCGCAAAAAACGACAGAAGTTAGAAGGGATTTGTGGGAAATTGCCTTTCACTCAGGAACAGAAAACAAAGTGTTTTTGAATTCTTCTCTTAGAGTTACTGCAGCAGAACTTTCTGAATTTACTGATTTAAAAACCGTAGTGAGTTCTACTAATTTTTCATCTCCATTAACTTTTCAAGTATATAATTTTCAAACAAATCAAACAGATCAAGTAACGGTAAATACTGTAGAAGAATATAAAGCAGGAGTAAAACAATCTTATTCTATGTATGGTCCATATGCCGATCATAGAAATGGTAGTAAAACAGCTATTTCAGTAATTTCCTCTACAGATGAAGAGAATAAAGTTTATCTAGTATACATGGGATCTGAGATTCCTTCAGGACCTGGATCTGGAAGCACTAATCATTCTGGAGATGATAGGGGATGGTACAAAATTAGAGTATTGATGGAAGGGGAGAATTATAAACTTCAGTATGCCGAATTGGAGGCTACTACATTTACAGAAGTTACTATTAGCAAGGATCCAAGTTTGAACTCTGTAGCGTTTAGTTTAACTAGTGGAAATCAAGTTTCAGTAGAACCAGCTAAAGAAGACTGGGATATTAATTTTACTGGAGTATTTGGTGCAGAAAACGGTCCTACTTATACCGATTATGTGCTTCATAATACATTAGGAGGTACTGGTCTGTATCAAGTTACTACTTATGAGGTGGTAAATAATGTGACCAATGAGTTTGACGTACCTTCTTATGAAAACTTTAAACTGTCTGATGTCACTGAAGCATCGTTAGACTACGAAACCAGAAATATTATTGGAAGTGACTGGCGATATCCATATTCATCACCAGCGCGGTTATTAGATGATAGATATTATATTATAAAAGATGTAGCTGGTAATTATTATAAACTTCGTTTTACTGCAGTTGTAAACGAAAGTAACGAAAGAGGAAACCCTAAATTTGAGTATACCTTGTTAAAGTAATCAATATTTATAATAGTGTTGTGTTAATTGTAAGGAGGGACTACTGAATTTTGAGTCCCTCTTTTTTGTTTTTGATAGAGTAGATGTTTTTCGATAACAAAAAAAATATTATTATTATGTTTTTAAAAACTAAAGGCTAAGATTAGTCATTAAATCTAGAATCTAGATTTAAGTAAGTTACATAGGATATAATTGTACTAAAACAAACTCTATTAATTTTTTTACAAGCCTAATCCTAATTTATTATGTATTCTTAATTTAAGGAATTTCAATTCTTTTTTTATTAAGAAGAAACAGCGGCAATAACCTGTTGTTTTTTTAATTCTTTTTTAGTTAAATCTCGGGTTAACCAACCACTTCTACCAGCAGTAGCAATCGCGTATGGTGTTATCCAAAATAAGGTGAAAGCATAAAATATACTATAAGGGTATGCCCATAGAGCTTCTGATATACTATGTTTTTTTGCATAAAATAAAGCTTGTATACTTGAAAAAGCAAATATGCTAACCAATGTAGAACTTAGGAATAATATTGGATAAGTAAAGATAAAAAATAACATTAATAATATTGCTGGATATGCCATTATCATTTTCATCCATTGGTTTAATAACAATATTCTAGCACCGATTTTAGATCCTTTTCTAAAGTTTATAAAAGCAAACTTACTCATCGCTATATTCTCTCGAATATTACTTCTTTCCCAACGGATAAACATTTTATATAAATTTTTGTAATGCTCAGGAACATTTGTATAAACGTATGCATTACGTTGAAAAAATACTTTATAACCTTGCTTTAAAATCATATTTGTCATAGCACGATCTTCACCAATTTTAGAAACTTGTCCCATAAAAGTTTGTTGGATCCAATCCTGAAGACAATTAAAAACAGCTTCTCTACGATATGCTGATAAGGCACCCGGTGTACATAGTACAGAACCTAGCTTACTTTGTGCAGAACGTATAAACTCAAAACTAAAAGCAAAACTTACATTTAACATACGAGGGATTAGAGCTGTTTTTCTATTTAACACACGTACATTTCCTGCGACAGCTCCACATTCTTTATTAAGAACAAAAGGACTAGCCATATTACGCAGTGTGTCTTTTTTTACTATAGAATCACTATCAACAGTTATAAACACTTCTCCTGTAGCTAAATTAAATCCGCGATATAGTGCATGCCTTTTACCTTTGTTTTTAGGTTGTTGGTATATCGAAACACGATCTCCTAGTTTTTCTTTAGCTTTTTTCATCCATTGCCATGTGTCGTCTTGACTTCCATCATCAATAGAAATTATTTGTATTTTTTCTTGAGGGTAATCGCTTTCGGCTAGACTAATTAAGGTTTTATAAACCAATTCACCTTCATTATATGCAGGTACAATAACTGTACATGAGGGTAATTGTTTATTAGGTACTGATTTAATGGACTTATAACGTAAGTATAAAAATAATATATAAATTAAAAAACTAATCTTAAGGATAAGTAGAGAAATCCCTGTTACCATTAAGGTAATTCCCCATGCACTATTTATTCTTTCCAAATAAATTTTCTCAAAATATGGTTGTAAGAAAAAGAATAAAGATACAGCACCAAACATTAGTATAAATGTTCCTATTAAAATGAAAGATGAGGATAAATCTAAAATATTACTCTTGATAAGAGTAAGGTATTTATTGGTAGATGTTGATGTTTCCGAATATTTGGAGAATATTAGTCCCTTCATAAGTATTTCCTTGTTTTTTTAAAAACAAAGCAATATTGATACCATTTTGAATATGGTTGAGTTATAGAGTTTTAAAAATAATTGAGGAATTTTAATATGTGGAAATTCTACACATGTGCGGGTATTTTCCCCACTATTATAGATGTGTTAAGGTAGGAAAAAGTGCTTAATACTTTGCGTTGTGAGATTTTTAGCTACATTTTGTTTATTAGATATTAAGCATATAAATAATTTTAATTGTCTTGTGTTAGATGAATAATAAATTAGATTTTAAACAAAGTTAAAATGATTTTATTGTACAAAATAGATTTCTTTTTATTTGGTTTTGATTCATCACTAAAGAGAGGATATCGTAAATTTTATAAAAAAACAAGAAACCAAAAGAAAAACGTATCAATCAAAAAAGCTGAAGAATGATATCATTCTTCAGCTTTAAATAATTAATTTTAATCCTTATTAATCTGTATCGACTATTTAGGACTAGACATAATTTCTCAAAAAAAATAGCTCTAAAAGATGGTTTCATAGAATGAAACAAAGAGTTTTTTAGAAATTATTTGTTTTTTAACTTAGAATTCAGCTTATTTCTAACAAAACACAATAATGAATGTTTATAGATGTCTAAGCAAATTTGAGAGGGGTCTTTTCAATTTTTGGATCTTTTAAATTTGTAGAATCTTTAGTTAGTAAGTCAATTACTTTTTTTCCCCAAGTATCTGCTAGAGCTAATTCACCACTAAGTTGTGGACTATCATCATAGTCATATACTTTAAACTGGTCAATCAAATTGTTTTTTTTAAAAGTAAAGACTAATGCTATACTTTGTATTCGCTCATAATTTAACTTTCCATTTCTTATTTGTTTAGTATCTTTTTTTATTTCACAAGTGGCTATGTTCTTCAGATTTATTTTTTGAAGATATTCTGCTTCTAAAGTCTTTTTGTAGTAGTAGATTTGTTTAGCGTTACTATCTAATCCTAGCGCAAAATTATAATTAATCACATAATCTGTAAGTATACCATTATCTTCTGTGATGCTTATCTCTAAGGCTTTTTTAAGCTGTTTTTCTTTTTTTTTAGTACTACCATTAATGAGTATAAATGGTAATGTACATATTACTATTAGGATTATTAAAATAACAATCATTCCTGTTTCCATGATATTTAATTTTGTGATATAATTTATAGTGAATTTGCATAGTTTCGTTTGAAACAATGCTTGTTTTTAATCGTAAGAAAAAACACTATTATTAATTACCAAAAGGAATGGAAAGGAAAGATAATTTGTTTTTTGAAGGATTTATTAAAAAAATCTCGGTCATAATTTTGAAAACGATGACTATAAGCTAAAGATAATTGATGACTTCTATTAAGAAGTCCATCTTTTTTGGATGTTTTATTATCTGGTGATAAAGGTAGATTATCAGGTTGTGATACGCGAACTAAAGGTTCTGTTTCAGTATCAATATACAGGTACATCTCCAAATTAAGTAAGGACTGTACTGAATGGTTTTTTTCAATCGAATTATCAATAGAAATTTCTGAAAACGATGTGTTTTTTGCACTAATCGATATTTTGAATAGTACAGAAAGAAGAATAAAACATATAATGTTTTTAAACGTTTTCATTATGAATTAGTATTCAATATTAAAGTTGTAATTGAAAATTATTATTAATGTGTTTAACAAAGTAAACACTAAAAATTGAAAGTATAATTTACTATTAAGTTAAATTTTGCTAAAATTGAAGGAAGCCCTTTATGCTTTTACTTTAATACAACGATTTAAAACGAAAAATAAAACAAGAGATATGAATTAGATTAAATTTAGAATCATATGCTAGTTTTATTATATTAACAAAATTACAAGTTTTAATCGGCTGAATCTTATCTTAAATATAATTCATATCTCTGTTTAATTCACGTGTATTAGATCTTCATAATTCTAACTATTTATAAAATAATAAGATATAAATCAATCTTCTTTTTTATGTAAGAAATCTAATAGTTATAAAGTATGCATCCGAGCAACTACAGTATAGAATTTTCTTGATATCCAGGTAGTAATTCTTCTAATTTTTGTATGCTATGATCTGGTATTTTTTCTAAGGTATTAGCGAGCCATTCTCTTGGATTTATGTTTTGCATTTTGCAACTTCCAAAGAAAGAATACAGCATTGCTGCATTTTGTGCTGCTTTGTGTGATCCACAGAATAGATAGTTTTTTCTACCTATAGCCATTGGTCTTATGGCATTTTCTATTTTGTTATTATCTAGCTCTATTTTTCCATCCAGAAATATATTCTGGAGTTTATGATATTGGTTCACAAAATAGGTCATTGCTTTCCCAA
>NZ_AUML01000016.1 GCF_000430665.1 Aquimarina muelleri DSM 19832
GAACCAGCATAGGATTAAAAGAAGCCTCTCGATCTCTGGGAACTTCTATTTGTGATTCGCCCAAAGAAGTGCGAACTTTCTTTTGAGAATAGCCATTTCTAGAATTAGACGTAGTTGACTTTTCATGCTTGCCATAGCCAAGGTGACTATCTAATTCTCCTTCAAGCATCTTTTCAATACCGCGCTTTTGAATTTGTTTTAAAAAACTGCTGAGTTCATCTCCAGTCTTAAACTGTTTTAAAAAATCGTCGGATAATAAATCTTCTTTTTTCATAAGTGTGTAAAATTTAAAATTAAACAAAAAAATATCGAGGGTTGCAACCCTCGATATTTTTTAATTACACACTTTGTGGCTTAGTGCCTTCAGGTTTTTTTTATGTCTTTTTTAAAAACTATTTATTCTAGTAAAACTTAGATCTTCTATCTTCTATTTCTGCTGCTTCTTTAAGCGCTTCAAAAACTTTTGTATTTACTACCCCTGCTTGCGCTTTAGATAATTGTGCTGCATAACTCATATAATTATCTAACCCACTTGCTGGTGTTTTCTTAGTCACCTCTATTACATATACTCCGTTATTACCAACAATAGGATCAGATATTTTTCCTTGCTCTAAAGCAAAAGCTGCTCCTACTACTTTTGGTTCTGTTCCTGCTCCACTAATTGTTGGTGTTTTCATATTTAAAGCAGATGCAGTTTTAACTGTTTGTCCTTGACTTTGTGCAATTGCATCTAACGAAGATCCTGAAATCTTACTTTTTAGTTGTTCTGCTTTCTTTTCTTTTAATAGGATTGTTTTAATTGTAGAACTTGCATCCGCAACTGTCATTACTCCTTTATCTGTTTTTGCAGTTAATTGAACAACTGCATATCCTTCAGGAATATCAAAACGCTTTATATCCCCTACTTTAGACTCCTCATTAAAAGCCCACTGCACTATTGTTCGTTTAGCCCCTAATCCAGGTATGTTTTCCTCTAACTCTTTAATACTATTTACCGGTCTTACTGCTAATTTACTTTTTTTAGCAATTTCTTCAAAACCTTTATCTTTCGCTGAAATTTGAAATTTAGTGGTTTCAGTAAATATATTATTTATTGTTTTTTCACTTGGCTCAATTTTTTGAGCAACAGTTGCTATTTGTATAGCTTTTTGTTCATTTTTCTGATCCTCAATACTAATAACATGATATCCAAATTGTGTTTCTACAATTCCTTGATCTCCTGTTTTATTTTTAAAACAATAATCATTAAAAGCAGGAACCATTCTACCTGGGGTAAAGTACCCTAAATCTCCTCCTTTATCTTTATTAGAATTATCTGCTGAGAATTCTTTTGCTAAAGCAATAAACTTAGTTTTATCTGCCTTTGTTACTTTAAGTATACTATCTGCTAAGACTTTTGCTTCCTCTTTAGTTCGCTTTATTTCTCCAGCAGTACCCAATCCTTCCCAAGAAACTAAAATATGACTCGCTTGAACAGAATCTGACATTTGTTTTTGCGCAACTATTTTGGATATCTTTATATAATCGCCATCCTTGTAAGGTCCGTATACTCCTCCTATTTCTAAATTATAAAGTGTATCTGCTACGGTAGCTGGTAAATCTTTTTTAAATTTAAAACTATCCTCAAATTTCAAGGCAGAATATTGATTTACAAACTCTTTTACATTATCTGTATTTTTAAATCCTAAAACTGAATCTGTTGATTTAGTTGCTGTATTAAACTCTACTTTATCCTCTAACAAAGATGCTATTTCTTCTCTTACCTGATTTTCATCTTCTTCGCTAGCAACTTCATTAAATAATACATAATTAATACTCCTAGAAGGCTCTGCTTTGTACTGACTTGAATGCTTATCTATATAAGATTTGATTTCTGCATCAGAAACTGTAACCTTTGCATCTTCAATACTCGAAAATGGGAATTGTACATATTTAATATCTACATTATCATTTTCCATTCTATATTCTAATCCTCCTTCTTTTAGCGTAGAACCAACACCAGCTTTTATCATATTAAGATAAATTTGCTCTTTTGCGCCTTTACTTACATTGATTTCAAAGTCTAACCATTGTTGATAAGCTTCTTTTGAGGTAGCTTTTACATTGGCAACATATTCCTGCATTTTGGCTTTATCGAAAACTCCTGCTTCATTTTGAAATGTTGGATTAGTAGATAACGATTCTTCCAAAAGTTGGTTTACTTGATCTTCTCCTGCTCTGATTCCCAGTTCTTCGAATTGCTCTTCAAAAACTGTTTCTCTAAGCTCTTGATTCCAAACATAATTCACAGCTTGAATACTGGAAGTTCCTCCACCAAAATTTCTTGAAGCTAATTCTACTTTCTTAGCAAATTCTGTTCTATCAATATCTTTTCCATTTATCGTGGCTATTGCGTTTTCTGCCTTTTGAGAAATAGCGCCACCATTACGGAATAAATCTGCTAAAACAAAAGAGAAGAGAGCTAATGCTATGATTATGATAAGAAAAACCGAACGTTGTCTGATTTTATTTAAAACTGCCATGGTATTTTATAATTTATTCAAAATATAGTGGGCGAAAATACCATTTTATTGTAATAATACCAATTAAAAAATCTGAAAGTGTTAAGAAGTTTTTTTACAAACTCTTTTTAGCATAAAAATATATGGCTTCCACTTACTTGTATTGTTGTAAAAACTTATATTTTTTTATCTCAACACATCATAAACAATTAATATCAAATCAGTTACAGATGAAACCATAATTAACACGTCTTCAAACATTAACAACGTATAAAACATTATAAATACTAAAAAAACTATTTGACAAGATAAAAGACAACGATCTTAAAAAAACAAAGATATTTTTTTTTAGAAGCTACATTTCTTCTTAAGTATACTGTGTTTGATATTCCTAAACAAACAATCCGTATGTTATACAAAAACCAACATATCTCCTACTTCTAGATCTTTAAAAACGGGATTAATACTATAAGAATTAAAGTTTTTATATAGTAATGTATAACATAATAGACATTATCACTACTACAAACAAGACCTAACAACATAATAAAAACATAAATTATAAAAAAACCTAACACCTTTAAGTCTGGTGTATTTTTTAGACATCAAAACGACTTTTAATTAATCATCTGAGATCACTTGTAATTCTATAATTTCAATTTTGGTATTAGATGTTTCTATAACTTTAATTTTAAAGTTATTTATCTTTATTTCATCTCCTTGTTTTGGTATTTCCTCTGTATGATTTACAATCATTCCTCCTAATGTTTCATAATTTTCATCTTCAGGAAGGTCTAATTTATAGGATTCATTAATATGATCCACTTCTATTCTAGCAGAAAACCGATATCGATCTACCGATAGCTGCTCCTCTATTAACTCTATAGAATCATGTTCGTCTTCAATTTCTCCAAAAAGTTCTTCTACAATATCCTCTACAGTAATAATACCACTAGTACCTCCGTATTCGTCTATCACTACGGCTATACTTTTATGTTTTTTTGTTAATAGATTAAGTACATCTTTCACAAACATTGTTTCTGGAACAAAAATAACAGGAAGCAAAATTGCTTTTAATGATTTAGGCTTTTTAAATAATTCGAAAGAATGAACATATCCAATAATATCATCTACTGTTTCATTGTATACTATTATTTTTGATAATCCTGTATCTATAAATAGCTTACTTACCTCTTCTATAGATTGTAATTTTTCTACCCCAACTATCTCTGTTCGAGGAATCATAACTTCTCTGGATTTTACATCTGAAAAATCTAACGCATTTTGAAAAATTTGGATTTCACTATCAACGATATCATGTTCTTCTACCGTTTCCATTTGCTCATTAATATAATCTCCTAATTCTGTTTTACTAAAGGCTAATTGCACCTCGTCGCCATTTGTTTTAAAAAGTTTTTTTAAAACAAAATCCGAAACCCATATTACAAATGAAGAAATAGGCGTAAATATAATATAAAAGACATAAGCAGGAAACGAAAATGCTTTAAGCAATGTATTAGAATAAATCTGAAAAAATACTTTAGGCAAGAATTCTGCAGTAATCAGGATTACTAAGGTTGAAATAACTGTTTGCAATAATAAATTAACAGTAGAAGCCATTCCTGGGAGATACGCTTCTATAATGGTCATCAAAACCTCTCCCATATAAAACCCATATACTACCAGAGCTACATTGTTACCAACAAGCATTGTAGCTATAAATTTAGAGGGCTTTTTTGTCAATCGGGTAAGAATATTTGAAATAAAACCTGCTTGTTTTTTCTCTATCTCTATATGTATTTTATTAGAGGAAACATATGCTATTTCCATCCCAGAAAAGAAAGCTGATAAAACGAGCGAAAGTACAATAACTATTATTTGTAATTCCATGAATTAATTTTTGTTATTGGCTTCAAATCGTTTTCTGAAATTTCTTTTAAAGAAAAACATAAAAACTGCTGCTGCTGCAAAAAAAAGATAGAGTACACTTTTTCCACCTTTATCGCCCCACTCTACATATGCTTGATATATAAAGAAGCACATTATAGCCAAATAGGCATATTCGAAAAATCTAAAAACTTTCATCATATTAGTTGGATCACTCCTTTATAAACATCACTCCATCATTAATTCTTGAATTCAAGATAGTAAAATCTTGATTAGCATCAAAACCATCTGCTTCATTAATTGTTCCATCTGGCAGATAACTTTTATATGGTTGATCTGTAAATATCCAATTAATATTTTGATCCCAATACAATTGTTGAGCCTGTAAATGAGTACTATCTGCTGTTTTTATATCTACATTACCCCTCATATCGATTAAACCTGTCTGTTTATATGAAATAGCATAATCTGATCTAACTACACTTACTTTTCCTTCTTTATCGATAATATCCAGCACTACACCCTCTGGGAATTCAAAATAAGCAAAATCTTTGTTAGAGAAATCTAGTATTTTTGGGGTTTTTAATATCGCAGCAAGCCTACCAGAATCTGTATATTTAAGATTAACTTCAAAAACTTCTGCAATTGGTGTTTCTTCGGAAATTGAATAGCTCTGTTTTTTCTTTTTAATTGATTGGCATGAAAAAAACATTGTCATAGCAAAGACTATGACAATGTTAAATATATTATATATGTTTTTATTTTGCATTATAGTTTTGGCACTCTAACAGTTTCTCCTATCCAACATCCTATACTTACAGATTTTATTCCTGGATTATTGAAGATATCCGTTTTTGAAGGAGCTTTTGCACTATAATTTGCAGCAAACTTAGAAGCGGTTGATTGTAAACTAGGATCTACTTTCCCTGCTTTTCTTGCATAGCTTTCTGCTAACCAATATACAGCTCTTTTACTAAAAACATCATTTCCACAACTATTTGCACTATCGCTAATCATATCTGCTATTCTAAGGTAACAAACTCCCATAGATGGTCTTTGTGAAAGAGCTTTTTTATAATAAGATCTTGCTTTTCCAAAACTGCCTTGTTTTTTCATTACTTCACCTATTTTAAAATACACTTTACCTTTATCACTTGCTTTAGTTTCTAATTCTGCAGATTGATTAAAATATTTCAATGCTGTAGTTGTATTTTTATCCTTTAGGGCTAAGATACCTAAATAGTATGCTGATTTTGCTGAAGGCTCTACTTTATGTAATGCTTCTACCAATTTAAAGAATAATGGATCATCTGTACAATCTTTAGCAGATATTCTTCCTGCTGCACCTTTTAACCAATTAGCATCTGTTTTCTTTCCTTCAAACTGTCCATTATACAATGGTATCAAGTTCTTACAGTCTGCTAACTCTCCTAATTTTTGATTAATTCCAGCTTTTACTTTACTGTAATTAGATAAGATTTTATTAGATCTATTTAATTTCTTTTTTTCTTTACTAGATAATGCCGTTCCTGACTCTTCTTTTTCTGTAAGCTCCGCTATAGTCTTTGCTTTATCGCTTTCTTCGTCTTCAATTTTTTCGATTACTTCATCATAAAGATCAAAAACTTGCTGAAGTTCTTTTTTCTTTTCGCCATGAAGATCTACTAATAATGAAAAATAGGTATATACATTTTTAGGGTTACTAACATTTTCTTTATCTTCTGTCCATGCTTTATGAAACTCTGCAAATTGACTTTCTGCAGTACCCATTTTATTATCATACATTAACTGCCCTATGTCAGAGTGCATATCCCCTATCTTAGTTTTTGCAGGAAAATACTGAAGGCGCTCTTTCCATAATTTGATCATTTCATTTACCAACCCTACTTTTTCTGTATCAGGAGCTTTTTTATATTTATCTTCTAACAATTTTTGTCCGAATTGAAATGTAGCCAAACTATATGTAGGACATTCTTTTCTTACTTTCCATAAAGGCTCCTCTGCAGATGCGTAATTCTTTACTTTAGCATGCTCATAGGCAATAGAAGCAGTGGTTGCACAGTCTGTAGCTTGAGCACTTACTCTTGCAGTGCTTAAAACCAATCCTGTTGCTATCACAAATAAAACTTTAGTATTCATAGCTGTAGTAATTATTGTATTTAATTAAATTTTATCTCTCTAAACCATTTATCGTTTAACGATAAACTAATAGACATGCTAAAGAACTCTTCTTTAACCAATCCAAAACTTGTTGTTCCCCGTTGACCGTACTCAAATCCGATGTTAGCATTAGAGAACAATCGACCAACTGGTAGTCCTACTCCAAAAGATATGCCAAACTCATCTATAGAACTACTATTAATATTCAATCCTGTCTCTTCGTAACGAAATCCAGCGCGGTATACGACTCTACTAAAATAACTTGTCAATGAGTTATATTTAGGTATATAATACCCGCCCGCCTTAAATTTCGAAGCATTTTGATATTTAATATTTTCTCGATTAGAGACAATATTACTGAATTTCCCAGAATCTGAATACACATATTCTACTCCAGCAAACCATTTTCTAGGCTCCCCTATTCCTCCTCCTAGTTTAAATTCTGAAGGAAGATCTATATCTTTATTCTCTACTTGCACATCCTGTCTTTCCACTACTCTTTCTTGACCGTTTGTACTTATCACAACGGTAGCGAGCTCTCTGGTATTATCTGTTTTGAGCCCAAAAGAAGGTGTTGATACAGCAGATCCTACAACTTCTAATCTTTCAGAAATCATAGTTTTATAATTCAACCCGAAAGATAAACTAAAAGAAGATAAATCCGAACTTGTAATCTCTCTGGTATCAAATTGAACACCTGGTCTTCTTAAAATTGTTTTATTTTCGATGTTTCCAAAATTATAATTTAAATCTAAACCTATACTAAGGTTTTTATTTACTTTATATCCTGCTGCTAAAAAAACTTTATTTAACCCTCCAACTCCTTTAAACTTAACATCTCTACCGTCTGTTTCAGTTTTATCAAGTTCATAACCTACGGAAGAAACAGGAATAAGTCCAAAACCAAAACCGAATTTTCCTGCAGGAATACCTATTGCTAAATAATCTAAAGAAGCGTTATCTCCAGAAGAGGATTCTGTAGCATTACTAAATTTAAAATTACGATATGAGGTTCCTACTGTGTAAGCAGTAAGCGCCAATTCTCCAAAAGATGCAGGGTTTTGGAGATTTAAGTGAATGCTATCTGTAAGCACACTCAACCCCCCCATCGATCTATTTTCAACTGTTCCTTTAAACTTCGGAATCCCTATTCCATAAAAAGAATATGGAGACGAAGTGCCTTCCTGAGCGTTAGATATTATGGCAACATGTACCAAGATGATCACTAAAATCTTTTTTATCATTTATTATTATTAAAAGCTAAAATGTGGTTTAAACCCTCCAACAAAAAATTGGAAGTGGCAAATATGCTATTTTTTAATCTTTTAGACAAAAAATGTGCATCTCCACCGGTTAAAATAACTGTTAAATCAGGATAAATGTTGCAATATTCTGTAATTACACCATCTATTTCATGTAAAATTCCAAAAACTACTCCCGAATGTATTGCCTCTTCTGTGCTTTTTCCTATATGATTTTTAGGAACTGTAAGTTGCAACAGTGGTAATCTTGCCGTAAAACTATGCAGACTACTATACCTTAATCGTATTCCTGGGGAAATAGCGCCTCCAAAATACTCTTCTTTTTTATTTTTAAAATCATATGTTACACAAGTTCCTGCATCTATTATTAAAACATCCTTGCCCGAGAATTGATCTACTGCTGCAGCAACCAAAGCTAAACGATCAATCCCAAGTGTACTTGGTGTATCATACAAGTTTTTGAATGGCATTTTCACTAAGTGATCTAACACTAAAGTATCAAAAGACAATTGTATATATTTGATATAACTATCCTGCAAATTTGACACGGAAGAAATGATAGCATTTTTGATATCTGGGTATTCTTCTCTAATTTTTTGTATGGTATCTCTAAAGTTTTCTTGTTTAATTATTTTTTTATATACAATTTCTGACCCTTCAAAAACTCCAAGTTTCGTAAAAGTATTACCTACATCAATAACAAGATTCATATCTTAATTTATAAGTTGTAAAAATACAAAACGATTTTTTTACAGTTTTCTTTTGTGTATTAAAAAAAGGTTTATATATTTGCATCCGCTTACAACAAGGTGCCTTAGCTCAGTTGGTAGAGCAAAGGACTGAAAATCCTTGTGTCCCTGGTTCGATTCCTGGAGGCACCACACCTTGAAAGTGAAACCCTTGATAATAATTATCAAGGGTTTTTTATTTTATCTCATACCATTTTGAATTTACTGGAATAATTTTTATCTTTTGTTATGCCAAAAAAGATTACATTATTAATAGCAGAGGATTTAGAATTTTTACTTCGAGAACACTCAAAATCACCTAGTAGTTTATCAAAAGACCGCATAAAATCCCTGATCTACATAAAACGAAGGTAAGTATGCTTTTCAAAGTGATATAGCCCAGAAGTTAGGAAGAACTGAAAAAACTGTTCGAGGTTGGTTACAAAAGTATTCCCAAGTTGGTTTTTCAGGTTTAACAACTATCAAAAGCGGGGGCAATAACACTAAAGTTTTTATAGCAGAAAATCTAACCGATTCAACTACCTCAATCACTTCCTATATTGAGTTAAAATTATTGATAGCGCAAGAATTAGAAGAAATTGTTCCTTATTTCGCACTCTACGCTCATTGTAGGTGTAAACATAAATCCAAATTGAAAGTGGCCCGAAAGTCACATTATAAGAAAGATCCAAAAGCTGAAGAGCTTTTTAAAAAACCTTGAAAATTCATTTAAACAAATTAAATCTAGTCTAGATAAAGATACGGTCACATCAGTAAACCTTTATTTTCAAGATGAAAGCAGATTTGGGCAAACGTTTATAGTGAAATCCGAAGAAATTAAGTGGGAATTGATTAATGAAACCAAAAAAATTGGGAAGTACAATTGTTATAAAGCGAAATATAAGGAAATAATTGCGTGGTATGCACCAGAAATCCCACTTCAGTTTGGACCTGTAGGATTTGGTGGTCTTCCTGGGCTGATAATACATTTAGAATATGGAGGGTTTGTAGATTTTTCAGTAAAAAGTCTAGATTTGAATTTAAAAAAGGATATAGTTATAAAAAACCTAAGAAAAGAGAATTGATCACAGAAAAAGAATACAAGAAAAGATTAGATCAAGCAATGGATCGTCTTAAAAATTAAATGAGTTAGTACCTTTGATTGGATATTTCTAAAACATATTTAAATAATCTATTAATCTCTAAGCAATAGCTGAAATTGAATAAACGAATTATTAATACTTGCTTTTACCAAAACTCCTTTTTTATACAAATACTGATTTTTTTTTCCGTTATGTAATGTGAGCTCGTAATAATTTTCTCCTATTCTTGATAATATCCCATATTGCGCTGAATGCTCAGAAAATATCTTTTTAATAGTATTTGGTTCCTCAAAAAAAAGTTTAACCCCACTATACGTAATTTTATTCTCAAGCTTATGATTCTTTTTGTTTTTTGAATTAATTAAATAATAAGAGTCCTTCCATTGAATATCAGAAGAATGATGTTCCTTATTATTTACTGTGTTATCTACACTTGCATGAATAAGCTGTTCTGCGGTATAAGTTGCTTTTAAATTATATTTTAAATGTATACTAACCAATAATTTTACCTGTACATCTAGATAGTAACTGTATAAAATCACATCATCTTTTATATTTTTTGATACTTTTAGAATACCAATAGTATCTTTTTTAAAAACGATATCATAAATATTTGTTTGCGCATGGGATGTATAAGAAAAGCCCATTAAAAAAACACAAATAATAAACTTTAAAGTTTTGTTTTTTATAAATCTCATTACTACTTTATTATAATAAATTTTCAATAAAAATAATATATCTCTTACTTTAAAAAAAGTGCTTGCATTTCTGCAAGCACTTTTGGTCATTATATACTATACAACATTTTAAATAGAAGAAAAATGTTTCTATTTTCTTTCCCTGCCTATTTAATCTACTAATTCTAGAGCAACAATCGTCCTTGTAACATACTCCTGTTCATTACCATCCTCATCAATTTCAGTTTCTACTTCCGAAATATAAGTAATGTTAAACGTTTTACCTATGTACACATCTCCACTTAGATCTTCTTTTTCATCAACTTCTGAACTAATTTTAGGAAAAATAACTACATCTTCCTCTCCGTCTTCATTAGTATATTTAAAACTAAAGGTATCTCCATCATAGCCATCAAAAACACCTGTTATTGTTTCGGTTTCTTGATTGTTCCCTGCTTTTTCAACAACAGGCATATAACTGCAAAACAATACAAATAATACTGGGATTAAATTTTTTATATATTTCATTTTGTATAAAGCTTAAATTATAATTCTATTTTTTTCCAGATGTTTATCACCTCAAGTCTGGTTCTTTTAGCAAATATTCTCTAAGAAGGTTGCGCGTGATGTATTGCTTATTATTTTATACCTGATTTAGAATCCGAATCTTTTTTATAAAAAGACTCATTTTTTATCCGAGTTTACAACTTACATTTATTTATTATTATAAAACACAACATTTATTTTCTCTATGCTAGTTCTAATTTTTCAATTTTATAGAGAATAAAATCTTCGTCTTTATCTTCTTGATATTCAGAATAAGTTATCACAAAACTTTTACCCTTAAATTTATTTGTTTTAAGATCAAATTTTCTAATTGCAGCTAATGAGATTCCTTCAAACACTAATATATCTCCATTATCCATTATAAACTGATAATAGCCTTTATAGTATTTTTTAAACATCCCATACTCGACATTTTGACTAATAGCTATGCCTCTCATTGCTTTTTATATTAATAATCAATGTTGCACAATTTAAAAAGCTGCTTTGCTATCTTTTTATCCGATTTACCGAGAGATTTCACTACTTGTTCCCAATGTACCCACATAATACTTTTAAATTTATGTGGCTCTGCCAATCCAAATGGTTTATATGGGTCACGGCAAAAGAAATAATGTTTAGTTAATCTTTGTTTTTCACTTTGCTCGATGGTAACTGAGCAATGATATATTAGGTCTTCTTCAGAAAGCTGTACTCCAGTTTCTTCAAAGGTTTCTCTAATAAGAGCCGTTTCTGGAGATTCTCCAGGTTCTAAAAAACCTCCTATGAACCCATATTGGGTTTCATTATTTAGTTTTTGTAAAACCAATATATTTTCTCCCTGAAACACAATCAGTCTTGATTTTTCTTTATGCTTCTTTATTTTCATACCAAATAATTTATACTTGAATTTGATACTCTAAACTAATTTAAGATACTAAGCTTATTCTTTAAGCCCATAATAATTGGTTAATATGGATTCCATTTCTTTTTCTCCTTTTTCAACCTCCATAACCTGTTGCCATAAATCGTTACTTAAAAGCTCTCGTAAAGGTTGGTTTACTTTTGAGATATAGTTAAAAGCTTTTAATAATTTTTTATCCCAAGATTTATAATATCTAGGCAAATCATCTGGATAGACTATCTTTCTTCGGGTACCTTCATTAATCCCTCTAAAAGGTTTGTCAATATTTAAATACCCATAATCGTCTGTTAATTGTTCCCCAGGATGGATATCTCTTATAGCTATTTCAAAATTGTATGCCGTAGTAAGACAATTAGAATTAAAGCTATGGTTTACAAATCTCCCGTTATCCCAGCAAAGCACAAGATTCCCTTTGTTATTTTTATAAGCATAGGTTTCTAAAATATCTTTATATATAGGTTCTAAGGAGTTATATTCATTTAACGTAAACTCACGATCAAATTTATCTAACACCCAAGTAATAGTTCCTATAGGAATAAATTCTTTGGCTACAACACCATAACCCACTTCGGGGCTTATGTGTTTAATTTCGGTGTATGGATGTATCATTTTTTGTTTTAAATCATATTTTAAATTTTAGTTTTTTTTCAATAGCTTCAATCATTATGTTGGCAATATCTAATCCTGTTGCATTTTCAATTCCTTCTAAACCAGGCGAAGAATTAACTTCTAACAATAGTGGCCCTTTATTAGATCGAATAATATCTACTCCTGCTACTGGAAGATTTAATATTTTTGCTGCTTTAATAGCTAGTTTACGTTCTTCTGAAGTTATTTTGATTTTTGAAGCAGTACCTCCTTGGTGTATATTTGCTCTAAACTCACCTTTAGCAGCTTGTCTTTGCATAGATGCCACTACTTTACCGTTAACCACAAAACATCTTATATCTTGACCATTTGCTTCTTTAATGAATTCCTGAACAAGAATATTGGTTTGTACACTTTTAAAAGCATTAATAACACTTTCTGCAGCTTTATTTGTTTCTGCAAGAACTACTCCTTTACCCTGTGTACTTTCTAAAAGCTTAATAATTAAAGGTGCCCCGTTAACCATTTTAATTAAATCTTTGGTATCTAAAGGAGATTTTGCAAACCCTGTTATTGGTATATGTATATCATGTTTAGCAAACAATTGTGTTGCTAATAGCTTGTCTCTAGATTGCGTTATGGCTTCGGCAGAATTTAAGCAGTATGCTCCCATAGAATCGAATTGACGAATCAATGCACACGCATAAAATGTAACCGAAGGTTTAATTCTCGGGATAATTGCGTCAAATTCATCTATAATATTACCTCCTCGATAACGTATTTCTGGTTCTATTGCATCTAATTTCATATAGGCTTGCTCTACATTCAAAAAAACCATTTCATGTCCTCTTGCAATACCTGCTTCAATGACTCTTTTATTGCTATATAATTCTGGATTACTTGCTAATAAAGCAATCTTAAGTCCTGATTTTTCTTTTATAAAAGGAGCATATCTTTTTGAAACTTCCTCTTGCGTAAAACTAGTTTCTACGTATGTTGTAGATGGGTTAACTATATAGCGATTCATTAGTGCTTCACGACCTAATAGCATCCTAAACTCCATTGCATCTCGATTAGCTAGTGTTAACTCAATTTCGAAAGTTTGATCTCCAATAGTTACAGGGGATTTAATCACATAACGTTGTTCTGAAATACCTGAAGAACTCTTTACCAGACGCTTGTCATAAAGCCTTGTTTCGCAAGTAATAAAAATACTACGGTTATCCTGAACAGGGTTTACTTCAAAACGTACCCATTCTTCGGTTCCTCTATGAATAATTTTAATATTATTGGCTTGTATTGAAGAGGTTTTTGCACCAGAATCTACTCTTGCCTTAATTGCTGGTATACCAAACTCTTCGAATATACACCATTCTTCACTTCCTATTACTTTTAAATTTTCTATTTCCAATCTAATTTATTTTATACTAATTTTAATATGAACATATCGACAACTTCCACTAAGATAAGAATAATGATAATCCATTCTAACTTACTACTCTCTTTGTGAAACATGATATCTTTAAATAATTCTAAATTTTCTTTAATTACCTCTACTTGATCTTGGATACTTCTGTACCTATCTTTAAGGTCAAAAGCTTTTTTTAGATCCTGATCAAATTTATTTAATACCTCATCATCCCAAGTTACATCATGAGAATCGAATATATATAAATTTTCAGATATTTTGTTTTTAATATTTAAGACTTTACCTATATATTTCTTAAGTTTTTTACCACTGATATCTAATTTACCTTTTTCTTCAAGATATACGGTATGTGTATTGGTTTCTTCTAAAATCAGCTCTGATATATAAGCATAGTTATCTAAAGCTATAGACTGAGACACATTAAGCATTATCAAACGTAATTTATCTACCGAAAACACTGTTAAATTAACATAGCCCGGAGTTATTTCACTATCGCCTTTTCCTATAAAAACTTCAATTTGATCAGAAAGTTTATCTTGATGAGGGTTTTTACTAAACTGCAAAATCTCATGAATACTCTGCTGAATTTCTTTTTCTTCAACATTATAAAAACAGATTACCCCGTATTTAAATATATAGATATATTGCTCTGCATCTTTTTGATAAAACAACTCATCTGTATCCGAAAACAATAATATCCCTTTGAAATCGATTTTACAGCTTTTTATTGAAATTGCATCCGCAACCTGAATAGCATATACCTTATTTTTCATTACTTAGACCGTAAAAATCTCATTAGGGTTCTTAAAGCTTTTAAACTCTACCATATATCCATTAGGGTCTTTTACAAAGAAAGAAAGGTGTTCTCCTACTTTATTTTCAAAAAAAGTTGTTTCTGTTGTCACTTCCAAATCCATTGAAAAAAGTCTAGAATATAATTTCCCCCATACCTCTACATCTATAATTACTCCAAAATGAAACGAAGGTAAAATTTGTTCTCCCAAACGATAATTTTTAAAATCAAAATTAAAGTCTCCTGCTTTTGTAAAAGTAATTTGATTGCCATAAAGATCTATATCCGCCCATGTATCTGTGTTACGCCCTAATCGCGCACCTAGTTTGTACGTATAGAAATCTATCGTATCCTGTATATCTTCGCAAGGAAGTGCTAAATGGAATTGTGCTTTTTTCATTTTTTATCTGTTATAATTTTGAATATTTTATATCCGATAACTTGAACGTTTGTTAAATATCTAAGGTACAAAGGTGATTCTGTCTAGTAAACTAGGTGTAGTGTATGTTTTTGAAGTCAGCCTTAAAATTCGGTACCTTATCCATAAGATTGCTTTTGGAGTAGACTTCTTTATTCTCCTAAGCCCAAATTTGAAAAAAAATTTCATTTATTTCTGTAATACATTCTTACAACAGAGTGCATCATTGATATATCAAAAGTAATAAAAAAGTAATATCAAAAATTTATTTGATAAAAAAATAAAAGGGAATATAAAGAATTAAAATTGCATGAATTTTTTAATTTCTTTATTTGTAAATTTGATAACCACTATAAACCAAAAAATCTAATGAAACAAGTTTTAGTTCCTGTTGATTTTTCTACCAATGCTTCTAATGCACTGGATTATGCAAGAATACTATTTGCTAATAAAAACTGTATCTTTTTTTTATTACATGCACATATTGGTAATAGTAATACATCTACTAAATTAAAAGATAACGATAGTAATGCAGCCTTAGATCCTACTAAGCAATCAAAAGAAGATCTTAATACATTATTGAATCAAACCCTTGAAAATAACAACAACATTAAGCATGGTTTTGAAATAATTACCAAAACAGATTCTCTTATTAACGCTATAAACACTGTTATTATATCTAAAAATATAGATCTTATAGTAATGGGTACCAAGGGTGCTAAAGGTGCTAAAGAAATTTTTCTAGGTAGTAATGCTGTAAGAGTAATTAATGGTGTACATAACTGTCCTATAATTTTGGTCCCTCAAAGTTATAAAGTAAAAGCACCCTCACTAATTGCTTTTTCTACAAATTTTAAAAGAGCTTTTAATAAAAAGGAACTAAAATCATTAATCTCCATTACTTTATCCTGTAATGCAAAAATAAATATTGCCAGGATTATGGAAGAAGAGTATTTAACCGACACCCAAACAGAAAATAAAGAAACTCTAAAAAAATTATTTAATGATTTGGATTATATTTTTTGTAAAATAGATGTAGAAACTTCGGAAACTAATGCTTTAAGAGATTTCGTAAAACAAACCGAAAGTGATTTAATTTCTTTAGTACATCACAAACATAATTTCTTTCAAAAAATTACTGAGGAAGATGTAGTCGATAAAATAAGTTTTAACAGTCCAGTACCGCTTTTAATATTGCCTGAATTAAAATAAAAAATTTATTTTTTCACCAAATCTCATCTACCATTTGATATCTGTTTGATTTTAAAATCATCAAACTATTTATTCGTTATACTTTAATAAACGTAATGCATTAATAACTACAATTAATGTAGAGCCTTCGTGAATTGCTACTGCTATACCAATATTGGCTATCCCGAGTAAGGTTGTAGGGATTAAAAAAGCGACAATCCCCAAACTTATCCATAAGTTTTGTTTAATAATAGATTTAGATTTTCTACTTAACCCAATTACAAAAGGTAAATTTTCGATCTCATCAGACATTAAAGCTACATCGGCGGTTTCTAGTGCTACATCGCTTCCTGCAGCTCCCATTGCGATACCAACAGTACTATTTGCCATTGCAGGAGCATCATTTACCCCATCGCCAACCATTGCTATTTTAGAATATCGTTGTTTCAGTTCTTCTATAGCCGCTACTTTGTTTTCTGGTAACAGGTTGCCTCTTACCTCTGTTAATCCTATTTGTTTTGCTATAGAATCCCCTACACTTTGATGGTCTCCTGTAAGCATAATCATTTTTTTAATACCTATCCTTTTTAAACGACTTAACGTGTTTTTTGCACTTTCTCTTGGTACATCCATAACACTTAACAAACCAATTAGTTGTTTTTTAAAAGACACAAGCATTACTGTATGTCCGTTTTTCAATAACTCTTCTAGTTTAGTTTCTGCCTTTACAGAGATCGATATCTTTTGATCTACCATCAACTCTTTATTACCAATATACACCTCTTCTCCTCTATAAATTGCTTTCAGTCCTTTTCCTTGAATGGCTTTGATATCAGATGCCAGATTTTTTTGCTCTATAGAAAACTGTTTTTTAATATCTTTTACTATAGCTTTTGCTAAAGGATGATTGCTTAAGTTTTCTACTTCTAAGACCAAGCTTAAAAATTCATTTTTATTAAATTCACTCAACAGAACCACATTCGTTAGCTTTGGTTTTCCTTCGGTTAAGGTTCCTGTTTTATCAAATGCAATGGTGGTAAGACTGCCTAAATCTTCTAAAGCGCGACCTCCTTTTATAAGAACCCCACCTTTTGCTGCTCTTGCAATTGCACTTAACACAGCACTTGGCGTTGAAATAGCTAATGCACAAGGGCTGGCAGATACTAATACACTAATAGCTCTATAGAGGCTTTCTTTTACTGTTTCGTCGATTACTAAATATGCAAAACATAAAGTAACGACTAATACAATCACTGCTGGCACAAACCATTTTTCAAATTTTTTAGTTAACAGTTGGGTAGGTGATTTTTTTGTTTCTACTTCGCTAACCATTTTGATTACCCTAGAAATGGTAGAGTCTTTACTTAATTTTAATACCTGTACCTCAATATTACTATCTCCATTTATGGTTCCTGTAAAAACAACATTGTTTTTATGAATATCCTTAAACTCTGGTAGGTTTTCTGGATTAGAGTATGCCATTTTATCTACTGGCATACTCTCTCCTGTTATAGAAGCTTGATTAATACTACTACTACCTTTTATAATAACTCCATCCGCAGAAATTTTAGCATTTGGTTTTATGACAATAATATCGTTGAGCTGTAACTCTTCTACCGCAACTTCTACTATTTTATTTCCTTTTTTAACTAAAGCTGTTTTTGGAGACAAATCTCCTAGTGCATGAATTGATTTTTTAGCTTTGTTCATGGCATAATGCTCTAAAGCGTGCCCTATGCTAAATAAAAAAAGTAAAAGTGCTCCTTCTTGCCAACTACCAATATACGCCGCACCAATAGCTGCAACAATCATTAAAAAATCTATTTCAAATTCTCCTTCTTTAATTTTACCAAAAGCTTCTAAAATGGTGTAATACCCCCCAAAGAAATAAGATAAAATAAAACTTGTTAATACTACCCAATCGAATACGTTTGTAAACTTGGTTAATATTAACCCTGTAAAAAAAAACACTCCGCTTAGTATCGCAAAATATAACTCTGTATTTTCTCCAAAAACGCCTCCATGATTATGATCGTGCTTGTCGTTTTCTAAATGTTTATGTTTCATTTTTAATCTATAATTTTGATGCTACAAAGATACTTTGAACAACACTGCATTGTATGTGCATTATAGGTTACACTTGTCACAAACTCCTTTTACCAGCATATTTATATCTTCTGGAATAAAATTATTTGGCAAACTTATTTGTGGTATTTGATGATTTGTTAAACAAACTGTTTCTCTACAACTATTACAATGAAAATGCAGATGTAAATCCCTGTGTTTTTTAGATTTGTTTTCATGATTACATAGCGCGTATTTAGGAATACCTGTTCCATCATCGATTTGATGTACAACACCTTTTTCTTCAAACGTTTTAAGGGTTCTATACAAAGTAGTTCTATCTGATTTCTCAAAATTATTTTCTACAATCGACAGACTTACTGCTGTTGTTTTAGATTGTATAAATTGGTAAACTAACATTCGCATAGCGGTAGGCCTGATACTGTATTGTTGTAATATTTTTTCTATTTTTTTCATCCTATTTAGTGTGAATGTTCTGCTTCACTTTTTTTCATTTCTGCTACTAAATAATAAGCTCCGCTTTTTGCTACCAATACCTTTTTGTCGATTTTATCTTTAAAATCAAAAGCAGTAAATCCATTACTTGTAGATGTAACGATAATTTCTTTAGGTGTAAAGTTCCACGTATCATTATTATTCTTTTTGGCAATAAATACATAAGACATACCTCCTTCCTGAAAAACAGCTTCTTCTGGCAAAGCCTGCTCCATTTTATTTCCTGTTAAAATTCTTGCATTTACATACATCCCCGCGATAAGGTTTTTATTTTTATTTTCTATTTCTGCATGAACATGTAGTGCTTTTGGTTCTTCTTCAAAAGATTTTCCTACAGAATAAATATTAGCAGTCATTTCCTGATTCCCTAATGCTTCTATCGAAAAAGTAACGAGCTGTCTATTTGTAACTTTACTAATATCTTTTTCAAAAACCATTAAATCTACATGTATATGCTCGGTGTTTACAATTTCAAACATTGGAGTTTGTGGTTGTACATATTGTCCTGACTTGATTTGAACTTTTTCTATAAATCCATCTATTGGACTTTTAATGGGTGCTACTTGTGTTATGTTTCCTTCTCTTACTCTTTGTGAAGAAATCCCTAACAATTGTAACTGGCTTGCATATCCTTTAACCAATCCTTTACTACTTGAAAACTCTGATTTTGCTTGTTGATAATCTCGTCCAGAACCTACTCCTGCATCATACATCTTTTTTTGGCGATTATAGTCCTGCTCTAAAAATGTAAGTTTATTATAAGCTTCCAGATATTTGGTTTGCATAGTGATTATATCTGGATGGCTAATATATGCCAGAACTTCTCCTTTGCGAACTTCATCTCCTTCTATATTATTAATACTACTAATATTTGCTCCCAAAATACTGGTCACTACTGCTTCATTTTGTGGTGGTACACCAAGTTTACCATTTACCTGTATAAAACTACCCATATTACGTTTCGAAATAGTATCTATTTTAATATTGAGTAACTCTATCTGTTCTTGAGTCAAAGTTATTTCTTCTCCATGTTCCTCATTTGCCTCTTCATTTTCTGTTGCTCCCTTTTCTACGTGATCTTTATGGTCTGCTTTGCCTGAATCTCTATTACAACCTAATAAGGTTACGGAACTGATAATGGCTATAATTATATATAATTTGATGTTTTTCATCTGTATGTTTTTATTGTTTTGAAGTTAAAAAATATTCTAACTGTATTTTACTATCTAAGTATTGTTGAAGCACGTTCCATGTATTGATCTCTAATTGAATAGCATCTTTCATGTTTTGAAGAAAAGCAATATAATCCATCGCTCCTTCCTTATAAGATAAAGTAGCACCATTACGCTGCTCTACGGCTAATGGCAGTGCCTCATCTTTATAATACAGCCAACTTTTTTGTAATTGTTCAAACTGAGTTATCAGGATACTAAACCTTCTTTTTAGTTCTGTTTCTTTAATTTTATTTTCTTGCTCAACAATTTGTGCATTAATTTTTAATGCTTTTGCTTTTGCTTTAGTTTTATTAAAAACTAAGGGTATTTGTACTCCTATCTGATAGCTATTAAACCCAGACTGATCTCCTATTGTTTGAAACCCATATTGTGCAAATAGCTTTGGCAAAAACTGTTTATTTGCAACGTTATACTGTGCTTTAACAACTGCTTGTTGAGTTCTCCAATACACCAATAAAGGATGATTTGTTAAGGTTGTTTCTATTACCAAAACATCGGTATTCAATCTATCTATAGGCATAGCTGTTATATCATAAAACTTCTCACTAAACAACCATTGATTTAATTTTTGTAATGCTATTTGATAGGATGTATATGCCTGTTGTTTTTGTAAAGTGATTAATTTTCCTTGATTGGCTGTTGCGTTATACTCTAGCTTTGAAATTGCTTCTGTTTCGAATCGCAAATCAATTGCTTTATTTAAGTCCGCAAATACGGTTTCTATTTCTGCATAGGATGCATACATTTGTTTTGCAGTATAGGCTTTAATCCATGCTGACTGTACGCTTCTTTTAACTTCTGAAACAGTAATTTCTACATTCGTTTCGGCTAATTTGATGTTTTCTTTAGCCAATTTACTTTTGGATGCTATCCCAAAAACATCTATCTCATTTTGCCCTATTCCTATCGTTGTATAGGTTGCATCGTTGCTGTTATTTCCTATTTCTTCTCCAGAAGTAAAAACCTTAGTGTTTCCAAAATCCCATGCTGTCGTTTTTAGTGTTTTCTCTTTTTCTACAGATAATCTTGCAGATTCTATAGCTGGGTAATTTTGTAATGCAACAGCAACAGCATCTGCCATGGATATAGAGGGTTGTTGTGCTGTAGTTATTCCAAAGCAGAATAGCATTAAAACAAATATAGCTACGGGGCTTGATTTTATTCTTTTCATTTTTTGCTGCTCTTTAGTTTCTATCCATTTGTATAGAATTGGAATAACAAACAGCGTTAATAAGGTAGCTGTTAAGAGCCCTCCAATAACTACTGTAGCTAGAGGTCTTTGTACTTCGGCTCCAGAAGATGAGGATAATGCCATAGGTAAAAAGCCTAACATATCTGTTAGTGCTGTTAACAATATAGGTCGAATACGTCTTCGTGTTCCTATTCTAATACGATCATTAATATCTGTAACTCCTTCTTCTTTGAGTTCATTAAACCCGCTAATTAGCACCAATCCATTTAATACCGCGACCCCAAATAACACAATAAACCCTACTCCTGCAGAGATACTAAAAGGCATATCTCTAAGCATTAATGAAAAAATCCCTCCTATGATAGCCAAAGGGATTGCCATATAGATCATTATGGTTTGCTTAAAAGATTTTAGAGCAAAGAAAATAAGAATAAAAATCAATCCTAAAGCTATAGGCACTACCATTTTTAGTTTACTTGTAGCTCGTTCTAAATTCTCAAAAGCACCTCCATAGCGAATATAGTATCCTGATGGCAGAGATACATTTGCTTCTATTTTTTGTTGAATCTCTTCTACCAAGGATTTAATATCTCGACCTCGTACATTAATCCCTACGTATATACGGCGGTTAGTATTATCTCGACTAATTTGCATTGGCCCTGGTTTATAGTTTATAGTTGCAACCTCTTTTAATGGGATTTGTGCTCCACTTGGTAACGTGATAAATACGTTTTTAACACTATTTAAATCTTTGCGTAGCTCTTCCTTTAACCGCACTACTAAATCAAACCGTTTTTCTCCTTCAAAAATAGTTCCCGCTACCCCACCAGCAAAAGCAGTTTCAATAAGGTTATTTAGCTCATTAATTTGCAAACCATATTGTGCTATTTTATTTCGATCATAAACAATTGTAATTTGTGGTTGTCCCGCAGTAGCTTCTACTTTCATATCTGCTACCCCTTCTACTGTAGCAATTATTTTACCCATTTCTTCTGCTTTTTGAGCTAAAACATCCAGATCATCTCCATAAAGTTTTACTGCTATATCTTCACGAACCCCTGTAATAAGTTCGTTAAAACGCATCTCTATTGGTTGTGTAAACTCATAATTTACTCCGGGGATTTGCTCTACTTTTTCTTTTATCTTATCGATAAGTTCTTCTTTTGAAGTAGCATTTGTCCATTCTGAAACGGGTTTTAGAATCACAAAAACATCCGCAATATCCATTGGCATTGGATCTGTTGGTACATCTGCAACCCCAATTCTACTTATCACATCTATAACTTCAGGAAAATTTTTCTTTATAATGCCTTCTATTGTAGTAGTTGTCGAAATTGTTTCTGACAGAGAACTCCCTGGTTTTAAGATAGCATGAAACGCCAAATCCCCTTCATCTAGTTGTGGGATAAACTCTCCTCCCATTCTGGTAAATACCACAGTTGATATTACTAATAGTAAAATTGCAGAAAGGATAATAACCTTTCCTTTTTTTAAGGCTTTTAGCAAACTGTTTTCATACTTATTTTCTAACCAACGTACAATTTTGTCTCCCCAATATTGTTTTTCGGTTTTTGGAGCTTTTAAAAACACTGCAGTAATCATTGGCACATAAGTAAGGCAAAGTACCATTGCTCCTATCATTGCAAAACCAAAGGTCAATGCCATTGGCTTAAACATTTTACCTTCTACCCCTTCTAAAGCCAAAATTGGCAAGAATACTATAAGGATTATAAACTGCCCAAAAAAAGCAGTATTCATCATTTTTGAAGAAGCTAGTTTAGTTACTTCATCTCTTGTTTTATCCGTAATTTGTTCTCCTTTTTTCATTCGCTGATACAAATAAAAAACTGTACTTTCTACAATAATAACAGACCCATCTACAATAATCCCAAAATCTATAGCTCCCAAACTCATTAGATTTGCCCATACATCAAAAATATTCATTAGTATAAAAGCAAAGAGTAAGGATAACGGAATTGTAGATGCAACCACTAAACCTCCTCGCCAATTTCCTAGAAAAAATACCAGAATAAAAATTACAATTAACGCTCCTTCTAATAAGTTTTTTTTAACCGTAGATGTGGTGCTGGCAATCAATTTACTTCGATCTAAAAACGGTTTTATGGTGATTCCTTCTGGTAATGATTTTTGAATTTCAACTATCCTGGCAGTTACGTTTTTAATAACATCATCGCTACTAGCTCCCTTCAACATTAAAATCATGCCTCCAACAGCTTCGCCTTCTCCGTTTTTTGTTAAAGCTCCGTAACGTGTAGCTTTTCCAAACTTTACTGTTCCGATATTTTTAATTGTTATTGGAATCCCTTCTTTATTAGTAACTACAATATTTTTAATATCTTCTAGTGTTCGAACCAGCCCTTCTCCCCTAATAAAATTAGCTTGATGGTTTTTTTCTATATACGCTCCACCTGTATTTTGATTGTTATTTTCTAAAGCATTATATACCTCTTGGATCGTTACATCAATTGCTTTAAGCTCATTTGGGTCGATAGTGACCTCATATTGTTTTATACTACCTCCAAACGCATTTACTTCTACAACACCAGGAACCATTGCCATTTGCCTACGAATAATCCAATCTTGAATTGTACGAAGTTCTGTAGCATCATAGGTGTTCTTAAATTCTGGTGCTATTTCTAGGGTATATTGATAAATTTCACCTAAACCTGTAGAAATTGGCCCCATAAAAGGTTTTCCAAAACCTTCTGGAATATTAGATTTAATTTCATTTAGTTTTTCGGCTACTAATTGCCTGGGTAAGTAAGTATCTAAATCGTCACTAAAAACTATAGTAACTACAGATAACCCAAAGCGAGATATTGATCTAATTTCTGTAACTTCTGGTAGATTAGCTACTGCAACCTCTATAGGATACGTAACAAATTGTTCGATATCTTCTGTACCCAGATTGGGTGCTTGTGTAATAATTTGTACCTGATTATTGGTAATATCGGGAACAGCATCTACAGGTACTTTTGTAATGCTATATATTCCGCCTGCAATTAATGCAACCGTAAACAATGCAATAACAAATTTGTTATTGATTGAAAAGTCAATAAGTCTATTGATCATAGAATAAAGTTTAATTCAGTTAAAAAAACTTGCCATTAGGCAAAACAAAAAGGACATAGGTATCCCTGTAAATCTGAATTATACCCTTGGTGGGTGAAGAATAGAATAATTTACTTCTTGCTCAGAAGCAACTAAACGTGTGTTTGGTATTTTAGATATCTGCGGTGTAATAATTTTATAAGGCTGAACACCGATTTCTGCTACATTTACATGACAACATTGGCAAGAACAAAAAGGAGAGCATAAATCAGCATGATGGTTATCTGTACTCTTATCCAGATATTCAACTACTTCTTGATCCATAAAGGTATTTTCTACAACAGCATCTTCACAAGGTATAAAAGATAGCCCTAAGAAATAAACAGATAATATGACTACAAAAAATTTCACCTCACAAAGATAAACAATAATTGGTGCAATGGGATTGCAATAGTTTAGTTCCTTAAAAAAAATAATGATTACATTCTTGTTGTAAACCTTATTCTTTTAAAAAGCTCATCTTTCTTTAATTCTAAGAAAAAATTATAATTAAAAACACTACCATATTCAATATTTTAACCCAGATTATGCAATAGAACTTCGTTATAAAGCTTTGAGATACAATGAACACTGTTGTTTTCTTACTTTTAGCATAGCATCGCTATGGTTAAAGTGAAAAACAAAGCAAGGCGACAGTGTTTGCAGTAGATCACAGAGGAAATAGATTTTCTATTACATAATCTGGGTTTAAGGTATCAGGCTAAGTAAAACAGAAGCCCAGCGATCAAAACACGCTCCTGCAACCTATATCCTCTTTCCCAGCAGGTAAAATTACTCTCCCGGCACAGCAATACCCCTTCCCGTAGCTTGTTTTATATTCCCGGCACTACAAAACCCTTTCCCAGCACAGCAATACCCCTTCCCGTAGCTTGTTTTTATACTCCCGGCACTACAAAACCCTTTCCCGGCACAGCAATACCCCTTCCCGGCAATCAAAAGTATCTCCCCAGCTGCCGGGAGCAGCAATAGAAGCCAACAGAACATGTTTTATATCATAAAAAAGTAATTATTAGTACATTTTTTTTACAAGGAAACATTACATCCTGATAAAAAAAGATGATAAACCAACATGTATCTTTAATAACCCGACAGGGATAAAAAAACACGACTTTCAAACGCCTACAAACTATATAATATAATAATATGATATAACAAAAGATATAGTACCTTGGCAGAAAGGAAAAAGTATAATCTCATGAAAATATTTGGGCATCGCGGAGCGGCAGGTTTGGCTGCAGAAAACACATTAGAGTCTATTACAGTTGCCTTACAGCATGGAGTTAATGGGATCGAGATTGATGTGCATTGTTGTAAAAGCGGAGAACTGGTAGTTATTCATGATGAAACATTAGACAGAACTACCAATGGTGTCGGAGGCGTAGCAAACTATACCTTGCAAGAACTACAACAATTTACTACAAAAGAAGGTTTTTTAATCCCTACTCTAGATCAGGTTTTGGATCTTGTAAGTGCAAAATGTGTACTTAATATAGAGTTAAAAGGAGAAAACACTGCGGTCCCCACTATAGCTTTGTTAGAAAATCATATAAAAAATAGCAATTGGCAATATGAGGATTTTATATTATCCAGTTTTGATCCTCCACAGTTATTTGAAGTAAAAATGATCTCTACAAACTTTAAAGTAGGTGTATTAACTGAGCAAAATATAGCAAATGCTTTACATATAGCAAGGGAGTTAAACGCATTTTCGGTACATCCCCCTATAACATTCTTAACTCAGGATGCAGTAAAGCGAGCAAAAGAGCAAGGATACAAGGTTTATGTTTGGACAGTAAATACAAAAACACAAATCGAGCAATCAAAAATCTGGAAAGTAGATGGTATCATTACAGATTTTCCGAATTTTGTATAATGAAATATGATGTAATAATTGTTGGTGGCGGTGCTGCTGGTTTTTTTACTGCTATTAATGTAGCTGAAAATAACTCAAAATTAAAGATCGCTATCTTAGAACGAGGTAAAGAGGTTTTGTCTAAAGTGCGTGTTTCTGGTGGAGGGCGATGTAATGTAACACATGCAGAGTTTATACCAAATGAGTTAAGTAAAAACTATCCTAGAGGAGAAAAAGAACTTAAAGGCCCTTTTCATACCTTTATGACAGGCGATACTATGGATTGGTTTGATCGCCGGGGGGTAGCTCTTAAAATCGAGGAAGATGGAAGGGTATTTCCAGTTTCGGACTCTTCTTCAACCATTATCGATTGTTTTTTATCGGAAGCTAAACAACTTGGAATTGAAATTTTAAAAAACCATGCGGTTAAAGATTTTTATTTAAAAGATGACGAATGGGTATTAAAAACCAGTCAAGGTAATTTTGTAGCAACAAAACTAATGATAGCTACGGGCAGTAATCCCAAAATATGGAAACATTTGCAGGATTTAGGACATGAAGCACTAAATCCTGTACCATCCCTATTTACATTTAATAGTAAAGATTCTAGAATTAAAGATTTACCCGGAGTGGTAACTAATGCTGCAATAAAAATTAAAGATTCAAAATTATCTAGCGATGGGCCTTTGTTAATTACCCATTGGGGCATGAGCGGCCCTGCAATACTTAAACTTTCAGCTTGGGGAGCTATAGAACTTCATACAAAAGAGTATAATTTTGAAATCGTTATAAACTGGTTACAATATCAAACACAGCAAGAAACTTTGGATATGCTGGGTACTCTTAAAGCAACCTATCCAAAACAACAAATATATACCTATGCGCAGTTCGAATTACCAAAAAGATTATGGCAAAGTCTCGTTCTGGCTTCAGGTATAGAAAAAAATACCCGGTGGGCAGATGCCAATAAAACCCACTTAAATGCTTTATCTCAACAACTAACACAAGGGATGTTTAAAGTAAAAGGAAAAAGTACTTTTAAAGAAGAGTTTGTAACCGCAGGGGGGATTGATCTTAAAGAAGTGAACTTTAAAACCTTTGAAAGTAAAAAACATAAGCATTTGTATTTTGCAGGAGAAGTATTAAATATTGATGCAATTACAGGAGGGTTTAATTTTCAAAATGCATGGACAGGAGCTTTTATAGCAGCACAAGCAATAACTTCAGACTAGTTTTATAAACATGAAAACATATATAGCTTTATTAAGAGGGATCAACGTAAGTGGACAGAAAAAGATAATGATGGCAGATCTTAAATCTATGCTCGAAAATTTGGGTTTTACCTCTGTAACTACTTATATCCAAAGTGGTAATGTAATCTTTATGAATGAGGAAAAGAATACAAAGGATTTGAGCGCTATCATAGAAAAAGAAATCCTTAAAAAGTTTAGTTTTGATGTTCCTGTTTTGGTACTAACCCGAGAAGGTTTAATGGATATCTATGAGAATAACCCATATTTAGACCGGATAAAAACCGAAGAAATCGAAGATAAAAAAATGTATTTTACACTTCTTTCTACACTACCAAATTTTAATGGAGTACAAGAACTACTATCTAACTCTTACAAACCAGAAGAATTTGAAATAACCGACAATACAGTATACTTTTTTGCTGCTAATGGCTATGGAAAAACGAAATTGAATAACAATTTTTTTGAAAAAAAGCTAAAATCTGTAGCTACTACACGAAATTTAAAAACAATAGTTAAATTATTAGAGTTAAGCCTATAAGCCTTTATTGTTATCCGTTACTCCCCTCTAGGCAAATATCGCTGATAAAATTTATAGAAAAATCAATAACCTCGGAGCAAACGTATGAGTATGCTTCTGGAAAATATATGTTGTTTTCAAGACAAACCTTAGAGAATTAAACTTCACAATGTGGATTAAACTTACTTAAATCTAAAAAAATCATATAATAGTTTGATCTTTTAAGAACCCTCTCCAGGATATTTCAATGGCTTGATTGATATGTTTTTCCTGTAATTTTATTTGTTCATTTTCATGAATTTTTACTAAGGATACAACATTGCCAAAAAACAACTCTTCCATCACCAAGGTGTTATAGGATTTAAATATCTTTTGTTTAACCCCTATTTTAAAATACTCTTCAATTTCAATATAATATTGTCGTGCTTTATCTTTCAAAGATTGTGGAATATCTGGAGAACGTGCTATCTGTTCAGAAAATATAAATGCAAGAGGATTGTTTACAAAGTAATAAAACAGATTAAGCCACATAATAGTAAACTGCTTTTTTATATCCTCTTCTGGTATGTTACGCATAACAACAGTACCAAAGTCCTGTGTTAGCATTAAATAAAGTTCGGTTATGATTTCTTCTTTATTTTTAAAATGGTGATAAACAGTCCCATTGGCAACTCCTGATTCTTTAATAATTTGAGAGAGAGACGTTGCGCTAATACCTTGTTTTGTTATTAATTCTAGAGTAGTCTGTAAGACTATTGCTTTTTTACTCATATAAAAAATTCTATTCCTTATTCTTTGTTTTTAATTTAGTTGCCATATGCCAAAATTTAATGCAGTTGCAAAAGCAACCCAGACAATATAAGGGATAAGTAGGTAAGCAGCTGTAGAATTAACTACTGTAAACCATTTAATCGTAAATAAAAGTAGGATAAACAGGGCTATTATATCCACTAATGCGATCAATGGTTTTTGTAATCCAAAGAAAAAAATGGACCACGCAGCATTGAGTAACAATTGAAACCCAAAGTGATATAACGCGGTTTTTACCCATTTATGATAAAAACCTTTACTCCATACAATTCCTGCAGCTACTCCCATCATTACATAAAGTAAAATCCATACCGGTCCAAAAATCCAATTAGGTGGAGTAAAAGAGGGCTTGTTTAAGGATTTGTACCACGTATCTATAGAGGTTTGAGTAGCAATACTACTTAAAAAACCTATTAAAAGACACAATAATACCGCAATACCGATACGAAATAATTTTTTCTTCATTTAAATTAGTTAGTATAGCACTAAAATAGCAATTTTTTACTATGAATACCCTTAAAATATACTATTGCACTTATCTTTGTTTAAAATTATAGTAAGTTATGATAAATTATCCTGAGTTTGCATCTCTAATAGTTTCAGAATTACCTAAAGAGGGAGTAATAACTTGTATTTCTCCAAGCAATATTGCTTTGGTTAAATATTGGGGAAAAAGACCCGTACAAATCCCTGAAAATGCATCTATTAGTTTTACTTTAGATAATTGTAAAACAACTACTAAACTACAATATAAAAAAAGAAAAATTGTAGAAGATAATTTTTCTTTTGAGCTTTTTTTTGAAGGAAAACCTAAACCAGATTTCAAACCCAAAATTCAAAGTTTTTTTGAAAGAACATATCCATATCTGCCTTTTTTAAAGGAATATACTTTTACAATAGAAACTAGTAATACTTTTCCTCATAGTAGTGGTATTGCTTCCTCTGCTAGTGGAATGAGCGCTTTATCCTATTGCTTAATGCAAGTAGAGAAAATTATAAATCCAGCTATTTCTGATATAGAACTATTAAAAAAATCTTCCTTCTTAGCTCGTTTAGGTTCTGGTAGTGCCTGCAGAAGTATTGAAGGTCCTATTACTGTTTGGGGGAAACACCCTGATATTAAAGGTAGTAACAACGCTTACGCAGTACCATTTCCATTTTCAATACATCAAAATTTCGATAACTATCAGGATACTATTTTGTTGATAGATAAAGGAGAAAAACAAGTAAGTAGTACTGTAGGTCATGATTTAATGCATGGGCATCCTTTTGCTACTAAACGATTTGAGCAGGCTTCTGAAAATATTACTTTGTTAAAAGAAATATTACAATCTGGAGATCTAGATGCTTTTGTTAAAGTAGTAGAAAGTGAAGCACTAACATTACATGCTATGATGATGACTTCTTTGCCTTATTTTATTTTGATGAAACCGAACACTTTATCTGTAATTCAAAAAATATGGGAATATCGTAATGCAACAGGATCTAAAGTTTGTTTTACATTAGATGCTGGAGCAAATGTGCATGTTTTATATCCAGATTCTGAGAAAAATCAAGTTTTAGAATTCATTACTAGTGAGTTAGTTGCGTATTGTCAGAATGGGCAGTATATTTGTGACAAAATAGGATGGGGAGCAAAAAAAATGTAACTTTATCCTAATAGGGAAACAAATTAGATATAATACTACAAAGATAATGAAGGGACCGTTATTTTATTCTAAAATACTTTTGTTCGGAGAATATGGTATAATTAAAGACTCTAAAGGTCTTTCTATACCCTATAATTTTTTTAAAGGAGCATTGAAAGTTTCTGAAACTCCAAGTCAGGAAGCTATACAATCTAACCAAAATCTTAAAAACTTTGCTGCTTACCTAGAAGAGATTCAAGAGAAGAAAGTTGTACAGTTTGATTTAAAAAAACTACACTCTGATATTAATTCTGGGATGTATTTTGATAGTAGCATTCCCCAAGGTTATGGAGTAGGTAGTAGTGGTGCCTTGGTAGCTGCTATTTATGATGAATATGCGGCTAATAAAACAACCGTATTAGAGAACCTTACAAGAGATAAATTATTAAAACTTAAAGAGATTTTTGGATTAATGGAGTCTTTCTTTCATGGCAGCAGCTCTGGTTTAGACCCTTTAAACAGTTATCTTAGTTTGCCTATTTTAATTCACTCTAAAGATAATATCGAGCCAGCAGGTATACCTTCACAAAGCGTAGAAAGTAAAAAAGGAGCTGTTTTTTTATTAGATAGTGGTATTGTAGGAGAAACAGCACCTATGGTCAGTATTTTTATGGAAAGTATGAAACAGGAAGGTTTTAGAAATATGCTTAAAAACCAGTTTGTTAAATATACCGATGCCTGTGTGGATGATTTTTTAAAAGGAGATGTAAAATCTTTGTTCCTAAATATTAAAGAGCTTTCGCATGTGGTTTTAGACAACTTTAAACCTATGATTCCTAAACAGTTTCATAATTTATGGAAAAAAGGCATAGAAACGAACAACTACTATCTAAAATTATGTGGCTCTGGAGGAGGAGGTTATATTTTAGGGTTTACACAAGATTTTGATAAGGCACAAGCCTCTCTTAAGGATTACAAACTAGAAGTAGTTTATACTTTTTAATCCCTTATAAGCGTTTAATATTTAGAGGCTTGCCTCGAAAACAAAATATATTTTCGGAAACATACTCATACGTTTACTCCGAGGTTATTGATTAAGTATCATTATTTATGCTTTCTAGAAAAAATAGACTTGTTCTTCTTAAACTTTTAAGTTTATTTTCTGTAGTTAGAGGATACAATATTCTGATTATAATACTTGCGCAATACCTTACTTCTATCTTTATTTTAGCGCCTCATATTAGATTACAATATGTGATTTTTGATCCCAATTTATTTGTAATTGTTTTAGCATCTGCAGGTGTTATTGCAGGAGGATATATCATTAATAATTTTTATGATAAAGAAAAAGATTTAATTAATCGACCACAAAAAACCATGTTAGATCGTTTAGTAAGTCAGCGCACTAAATTAACAGGGTATTTTATTCTTAATTTTCTTTCGGTAGTATGTGCTAGTTATGTTTCTTTTAGAGCAGTCGTTTTTTTCTCTTTATATATTTTTGGAATTTGGTTTTATTCACATAAGCTTAAAAAATTTCCAATAACAGGTAATATCGTTGCTTCTTTATTAGCAATAACTCCTTTTTTTGCTGTTTTTATTTATTACAAGAATTTTGATGAAGTAATTTTTGTTCATGCAACATTTTTATTTTTAATGTTGGTTATGCGAGAAATGATAAAGGATTTAGGGAACCTTAGAGGAGATCTTGCTCAAAACTATAAAACAATACCTATTGTGTATGGAGAGTTAATCTCAAAAATAATTCTAAGTGTATTAACATTAGCATCTTTTGTCCCTGTCTATTTATTACTTATCCGTTACGAAATTGGCCTTATGTACTTATATTTTTATGTATGTATAGTACTTTTATTTTTATTTTTATTTGGACTATGGAAATCTACAGGAAGAACACACTATGTTTGGTTACATAATATTTTAAAACTTATTATTGTAGTAGGAACGCTTAGTATTATCCTAGTAGATGTAAATATGATTCTGGATAGAGTTTTATGGTAAAAAAAAAGCAGTTGTACAATAATACAACTGCCTTATAAATCATAAGTGGTTAGCTTTATGCTCCTATTGGCTTTTTAATTCTTAAAGAAATTTGGAATATTTTGTTTTTAAGGTTTTGTGCTTTAAGAACATCTAATTTTTTATAATTTAATCTTGATTTCACATAAGATTCTATTAATTCTTTTTCTGCATCTACATTTAATACTACAATTTCACCTTTAGTATTTAAAGTAAATTCGATGTTGGCAATTAATTCTTCCGTTTCTAATAATTTGATTTCAGGTTTATCTAAAAGAACAGCAATTTGCTCTCTTATTTTTTGGTTAGAATCTTTTTCAGGAATACTGTTGTTAGCAAATAAAGAACTTGTTCCTAGTACGATTGCGAATAATAAAACGGTTAACTTTCTCATTTTTTGTGTTTTTTAGATTGGAGTATTTAAATATTATTTTGTTTCAATTTTACAGTACAAATGTATAATGGTATGCTTCATTATTTTTGTTTTCTATTTTATTAGAATGTATTACTATGATTACGTTTAAGTTAAAACAGGTGTGTTTTAACTTAAATTAAACTTTGAAGAATAAATACTTTTTATATGTTTACCTTTTGGATATAGATAAGAAATGTATTTCTAGATAAGAAATCCTTAATTTTAAGGTTCTAAGATTATGGATCACTGATTTTTTGATAACGCTTTAATATTACCTTAATGTTAAGTTATGGTTTTTCCATAACACCACAATAGGCATTTAATTATTTGTAAATCAATTTTTTACACACCATTCGTTTGTTAACGAAATGTTTTTATTTTTTGAAAACAGTATCCTAAAAGCAGTTAATGTTATCTCTGTTATATTTTTTTGGGGATTCTTTAATATTACAATACATTCCAAAGTTTTTTAAAAGTATTCTATATAGGTTATAAGAATCATAACTAATTTAAACGAATAAATGAAAGACCCGTTATTAAAGGTTGCTTTAGCGCAAATCACACCAGTTTGGTTAGATAAAACAGGTACAATTAAAAAAATAGAAAATGCTATCACCGAAGCAGCTTCTAAAAAAGCAGAGTTAGTTGTTTTTGGCGAAACTCTTTTACCTGGGTATCCATTTTGGATATCATTAACCGATGGGGCTCAATTTAATAGTACTATACAAAAAGAAATTCATGCGCACTATGCACAAAATGCAGTTGTAATTGAAAGAGGAGATTTAGATTCTATTTGCAATATTGCAGAAGAAAATAATATAGCTATTTATTTAGGAATACTCGAACGACCAAAAGATAGAGGAGGTCACAGCCTATATGCATCATTAGTATATATTAATCAAAAAGGAGAGATTAAATCTGTACATCGTAAATTGCAACCTACATACGAAGAACGATTAAGTTGGTCACCAGGAGATGGAAATGGACTTTTAGTACACCCTTTAAAATCCTTTACCGTTGGGGGGTTAAATTGTTGGGAGAATTGGATGCCATTACCTCGAGCAGCATTATATGGGCAAGGAGAGAATTTACATGTATCGGTATGGCCTGGTAGTGATTATAATACTAAAGATATTACTCGTTTTATTGCCCGAGAATCCCGCTCTTATGTAATATCTGTATCTAGTTTAATGCGAAAAGAAGATTTTCCTATAACTACACCATATTTGGAGGAGATTTTAGAAAAAGCTCCAGATGTTTTAGGAAATGGAGGGTCTTGCATAGCTGGGCCAGATGGAGAATGGATACTAGAGCCTGTTTTACATAAAGAAGGCTTACTTATCGAAATTTTAGACTTTAATAGAGTATTGCAAGAGCGCCAAAATTTTGATCCCGTTGGGCATTATTCGAGACCAGATGTAACACAGTTACACATAAATAGAGAGAGACAAAGCACGATTAGGTTTGCCAAAGAATAGTTGTTGAACCTATGCTTTAAACAATTATCTTTGCAAAAAAATTAAGATATGAGTCGTGGAGATAATTCTGGTAAAGAAAGAGCTAGCAGAAAACAGGAAGGAAAAGCGAGAAACAAATCGAATGAAAAGGATATGCCTAAAGCAAGAGATAACTCAAGTGATAAAAAGAAACCAAATTTTGGAAACAAGCCTTACGTAAGAGGTAAAGCTCTTACTAAAAAAACAAATACTACTCCAAAAAAGATCTCTGATTCTAATGAGATGAGACTTAATAAATTCGTAGGAAACTCTGGGGTTTGCTCTAGAAGAGAAGCGGATCTGTATATTCAAACAGGTAGTGTATGGGTTAATGGAAAACCAATAACCGAAATGGGATACAAAGTTAAATTAACCGACGAGGTTAAATTTGATGGTAGGCTGATAACCCCTTATAAAAAAGAATATGTACTACTAAACAAGCCTAAAGGATTTGTTACCAGTACCAGTCCTGAAAAAACCAGAACGGTTATGGATTTAGTAGCTAATGCTTCAAAATCTCTATTAAAACCAGTAGGAAGATTAGAGCGTAATACTACAGGGTTACTTTTGTTTACTAATGATGTCGATTTAGAAAAAAAATTAACACACCATAAAAGTGGCGTTCGTAAAATCTTTCATGTAGAGCTAGAACGTAATCTTAAATTTGAAGATTTTCAAAAAATAGAAAAAGGAATTAAGCTAGAAGAAGGCTTTATAAATGTAGATGAGATTTCTTATATAGAAGGAGCTGGCAAAAATGAAATAGGAATTCAATTGCAGTCTTCTAAAAATGGAATTATTCACAAACTATTTGAACATCTTAATTACAGTGTCGTTAAATTAGATAGAGTAATTTTTGCAGGCTTAACGAAAAAAGATTTACCCCGAGGTCATTGGAGAATTCTTACTGAACAAGAGGTGATTAATTTAAGAATGCTATAAAAATTTAGTGTTTCAAAATATTTAAAGAGGTTTTCTCAATACTAGAAAAAACCTCTTTTTTATTCATTTCCTGATTTGCTCTTCTTATTTAAGTATATATAGATAAAAAATCTCCACTATTTTTAGATCATAAATCATATCAAATTGTTCTTTATAGCAATTGTAGGTTCAAGAGGGACAAAAAAAGACAACGTTATATGGTTAGCTAAAAGAAAGACTAAACAAAAGAAATAAACAATATTATTATGAGAGAACTATAACTGTAATAGTATTTTGATTGTGTAAAAAAGCGCATAATTAGTAGGTTTTAATTTGATTGGCGCGCAAATCTAAGATCTTTTTTGATCTAACTAAACATAAAAATAAAGATTAACGATTTATTAAGGAGTTTTATGAAAAATAGGCTGTTTTTTAAAGGTTATTAACGACATGTTGATCTAGCCTTTAATATCTATTTAATAATTGTTTTATCTCGTTATAATATTGTTTTGTAACATAAATATCATTATGTCCTGCCCCTTTAATCATTACATGTTTTATTTTATTAGGGTATAAAGCTTCTAATCTTTTAGAATTTTCTTCAGGTTTGATTAAGAAGTCATTAGTACCATGATATATATATATCGGGCATGTCACTTCTGCTAAAAATTTATAAGAAGGAATTTCATAATTGATAAGTATTGTTGGCACAGGAGCTATACTAGTTATAAATTTGTTCCAGGCATAGTATGGTGCTTCAAGAATCAAAAGTTTTGGATTGTTTTTTGATGCAACATAGGAAGCGAAACCTGTACCTAGTGAAAATCCTAAAACAATAATATTTTTTTCGACATATCTTGTTTTTACATAATCATATACTTTTTGTGCGTCATGATATAACTCACTTTCTTTTTTATAAAAACCATCACTTTTGCCATATCCTCTATAGTCAACAAATAATATATCAAATCCATTTTCTGTATATAAAGGTGCTCGCATCCCCCATTCATGAATTGCTCCGGCATTACCATGAAAATATAGAATAACCCCCTTAGAAGGAATATTCTTTCTTTTAAAAAGTAATGCATTTAGAGCTACGTCTTTTTCTACAGGAATAGTTATCTCTTCAAAAGGTTGATCAAAGGTGTATATATAATCTTTTTCTAAAACTTTAGGATTAAAGAAAAAATGTTCCTGCCTTATATATAAAAACAGATATCCAGAAAGAATTATAATAATAATCGTCATTATAATTCTAAGTAACCGTCTTCTGATCTTTTTGAAATTAATCTTCAACAGAAATAGGTTTTAATGTGTTAATTTTAAAATTGTTATATATTTCAAGAATAAAAACCCCAAATACAATTAGATACTCTATTCCTACCATCCATAAATTTTCTTTAAAACCAAGGGACATATAAGCAGTATAGCTAAAAATAATCACAAAAGACCATGCAACTGGAAACTTGTAATTAGTAAAAATACAAAGAGATAATGGTACGGCAATGTACCATGGGTGGACTGTTGTTGACAAAAAATAATAGGAACAAATCCCTAAAAGCATTCCTTCAATAAGCTGAAGAGTACTTTTATTGGTTTTTATAAAAGTTAACCCTAAAAGTATTGTAATTACTACAAGTGGTAATACTTTACCAGCAGTTTCAATAACGTTCCATCCTACAATTTGATATCCTACCCAACGTATAATAAAATAAATGCTTGCATTAAACTCAAAGTTCTGAAACCAAAGGCTTATTGTTTTACTAAAATTAACTAAGAATTGTGACGATAAAAATGGGGCAAATGTAAGGAGTATAGTAAGAATTACAATGAAGTAAAATCCCATTAGATTTGGTATACCTTTTATTACATTTTGTATAGTAGAAATACTCTTGTTTTGATGTGTAATTTTTTGAAAAAACAAAGGCAAAAAGAGTAAAGGAATTAATTTTACCGAAACAGAAAGCCCCAGAACAATGGCTGCCCAATACCAATACCCTTTATGCAAAAGATATAATGAGCTTATTAAAAAAAATACCATTACAGATTCGAAATGAAGATTACCAGTAAGTTCTATAAGTATAAAAGGGTTAAGGATATACCAAAAAATTCTGTTTTCAGGAAGCTTAAGGGATTGTAATAGTTTCCGCCCAATAAAAAAAGTCCCAACGTCTGCTAATATAATGAGAGTTCTAAATACTATTGCAGAGCCTAAGATACTTTTACTGGCAAATAACGCGGCTATACCATAGCAAAATTGACTTACAGGAGGATAATTGGTATAATGACTACCATTTAGCTCTCCCATGCCATTATATAGTTCTTGTGCTTGTTCTATTGGGATATTTCCTTGCGATATCCAGTTCTTGGGCAAGGACAAGTATGGATTAAAACCTTCTAGGAGCATTCTGCCATCCCAAATAAACCTATAAAAATCTTGAGATAGATTAGGAATAGCAAATAAAAAGACGATCCGAAAAAGTAGTGCTGTAATTGCTAAGATCTTCCAGTTATTAGGATTTATCTGTATAATTTTATAAGAAACAAAAAACAATGCAGACCAAAGACCAATCATTTTAACAAAATCAGTTCTTTGTAAGGTGTATGCAAAACTCCAGTAAAAGAGAATGCCAATGATAATAAATAATATAGAAATTTTATTGTATTTCCATTGTTGCAACATTACATCTTAGATGTTACAGATTTAAAGAATACAAATCCAAAACCTAAAAACAACATTATATGAAATAAAAACAACCCAAAATCCTGAAGCTTAAAGGCACTATATAAAGCAAAAGCAAAGTATCCCATAAGTAGAGCTTCTATAATAGTATTACCAGATATATTTTTGTTCACGTATTTATTTCCTTTCCAAGAATCCTTAATAGTATTAATATTAAATTTTGGAGTACGTACAAATTCACTTTTCTTACCAAAATGACCTTCTAGAACTGCCATAGAGTTATGTACAGAAAAGCCCATTGCAACAGAAAAGAAAGTAAAAAACATTTTTATATACTCCATAAACTTCCAGAATCCACTACCGTGGATCTTTTTATAAGTATGCCAATAACAAAAGAAGAATATAACAGTACTCATTGCAAAAAATGCAATTACATTAAAGTACCAACTAAATAAAGGGTTACTGTTTTTAATATACATTACAGGCACACTAAGTACCGCAACCAGTAGCACAAGTAAAAACATACTACTATTTAATAAATGAAAAAAGCTATGAAATTTAGTCTTAAAAGGAACTGTTTTGTCTTTAAGGAGTTTCCAGTATAATTTCTGAAAATTTTCTGCAGCACCTTTGTTCCATCTAAATTGTTGTGATCGGGCAGCGCTAATAACAACAGGAAGTTCTGCAGGAGTTTCTACTTCTTCTAGATACTTAAATTTCCATTTTTTAAGTTGTGCCCTGTAACTTAAATCTAGATCCTCTGTTAATGTATCTCCTTGCCAGTTTCCTGCGTCTTCAATACAAGTTTTTCTCCAGACACCTGCGGTTCCATTAAAATTAATAAAATGATTTTTATAATTACGACCAACCTGCTCCATGGTAAAATGAAAATCCAATGCAAATGCCTGAATTTTGGTCAGCAAAGAATAATCTCTATTTATATGACCCCACCGAGTTTGTACTACTCCAATATTTGTGTCTTTAAAATATGGAATTGTTTGTAAAAGCCAGTTTTTGGCAGGTAAAAAATCAGCATCAAAAATAGCAATAAACTCTCCTTTGGCGATTTTAAGACCTTCTTTTAAAGCTCCTGCTTTAAATCCACTTCGGTCTTTACGACAAATGTGTTTTATGTTAAGACCTATTTCTTGTAATTTTTGAATATGTTGAGCCGTAGTAACAACAGACTCATCTGTAGAATCATCTAAGACCTGTATTTCTAGCTTATTTTTAGGATAATCGAGCTCTGCAATATTTTTCAATAAACGATCCATAACATACAATTCATTAAATACAGGTAATTGAACTGTTATATACGGAATTTCTTCTTCTCTAGAAAAATTAAAAGTAGGCGAATTATCGGGTTGCTTTCTAGATTTCAAATAATTAAAAAGCAAATTTAATTGTGCTAAACTATATAAAAAAATTATTAGTAATGCTACTGTATATATTATGATGATAGCAATATCCATTTATCTAAAGCTATATTTAAAAATCCAAATTAAAATCTTAACGCCTGCAAATATAGCACCTTTTATGGTTCCTGAAACTTTTGAGACACCAATTCTCTTTTTGTACTGCACAGGCACCTCTACATAACTATAACATTTTTTTAACACTTTTAGTTGCATTTCTACGGTCCAACCGTAGGTTTTATCTACCATTTCTAATGCTAAAAGTTTATTATATTTAATAGCTCTAAAAGGGCCTAAATCTGTGAAATTTGCTTTAAAAAAAAGTTTCATTAATCCTGTAGCAAGCCAGTTTCCGAAAATTTGAGGAAATGTCATAGAGCCTGGTTCACGAAGTCTTTTTACTCTTGATCCTACAACAAAGTCAATATCTTTTTCTATAATAGGAGATACTATATAAATAAGTTCGGATGGGTAATCGCTGTAATCTCCATCTAAAAAAACTACAATATCAGGCTTTACATCTTTTGATGCTATATATTGCATTCCCTTTAAGCAAGCATAACCATACCCTTTCCGTTCTTCTCTCAAGACCGTTGCTCCTGCTTTTTCTGAAACATACTCGGTATTATCCGTAGAATTATTATTCACAACAATTATTTCAGATACTATATCTGGAATCTCATGTATCACGTGTGCAATTGAATCTTCTTCATTAAAAGCAGGTATAATAACGTTTATAATTTGGGTCATTTATAGGGAAGCATTTGGATTATCTCTTTTAAAACTAATAATATCAGTCCATCCACCAGTTTTTTTATCATTGACAAAAAGTTCTACTTTAAAAAGTTTATTATTTTTGTACAACAAACAATATCCTTGTTTTTTATTGTTTTTATATTGATATTTCCGTGTTATTTTGGTTGCAATATCGTAAATAATCCACCATTTTTCAGCTTTATCATTTATAAAATGTCCTTCTTTTGATAGTTTATTCTTTTCTGTATAAAAATACCAATATCCATTTTTTTTATTGTTTTGATAATGTCCTTCATGAGAAACTTTTCCATTTGGATAGTAAAAGTGCCAAAAACCTATTTTAACTTGCTCTGTTTTCCATCCTTCTCCTTTAAGTTTTCCATCCACATAATACTCATAATGATATTCTTTTTTAGAAATCATTTGATTTATCATAAAAGGATAGAGTAGTATAAGTATAAAAATTTTATGTATCATTAAAATTGATTTACGCATGGTTAGACGAAAGCTATTGAGAATACCAACAGAATAAACACTTTTTTTAAACTATTTTCAGTTTTACTTCTACGAATCCTATTGAAAAGCTGTAGTATTAAAACTTATCTTTTATTAACGTAATTCATTAGATCTACATCATTACCTAATAAAATTTCATTCGAATTTATACGACCATCCAGTTTATCATTTTCTAATTTTAGAACTCCTCTTGGACAAACAGCAGAACATATACCGCATCCCACACAACTGGATCGTACTATATTCTCCCCTTTTTGAGCATACGAACGTACATCGATTCCCATTTCACAATAGGTTGAGCAATTACCACATGATATACATTGCCCTCCATTAGTTGTAATTCTAAATTTAGAGAATAATCGTTGTTGAAATCCAAGAATAGCTGCCATAGGACAGCCAAATCTACACCATGCTCTATTACCTAAAATAGGATAAAAACCAGTACCAATTACTCCAGAAAATATAGAGCCAATTGCAAACCCATAGGAAGATCTAAGGGTTTCTGCTTTTATAAAGAAAATTTTACCCCCATCGCCAAATACATGTATGCCAATTAATAAAGCAATTATAGCAAAGTACCCTATTGCTCCATATCTGGCATCTTTACCTAGTTCTTTTCTTTTAAAAATCATGACCCCTGCAAAAACCAAGGTTAAAAACCCGGCTACACTAGCAAGGAATACATCTTTGGTTAACCAATATTTATTAGGATCATACCCCAAGTAGGTATATACAACAGCAGTAGTCATTACTACAGCAAATACTAATACGGTATGAATTAACCAGCGTTCTAACTTCCATGCGCTTAATTTTTTGCTAGATAATTGTCTAAAGGAATCTCCAGCAGTTTCTGCTAATCCACCGCATCCACATACCCAGGAGCAATACCATCTTTTCCCAAATTTATAAGTTAGTATAGGAGTAATGATAAAAATGGAAGCTATTCCAAAAATTAGCAATGCTAATCCCACATTACCAGCATTAATAAATTCGTCAATCCTGTATTGTTCAAAATTATAGTAATTAAGAGGCCAAACATTTTTTAAATCATAATATGGTAATTTAAAGGAATCAGAATTTAATCTAGCCATAAATTCTGGTATTAGAAAAGCAAACCCTAATTGAAAAAACATCACAGAAACTGTTCGTATCTGTTGGTAGCGGTTATGTCTGTATTTTAAAATAAACTTATAACCAAATGCAATAATGGCGATAGTGTATAGAGTTCCATACACAAACCATTGGCTTGCGGGATTACCACTCAAAAGTTTACTCAAAGGATCGAATAAAGCAACCAAACCAGTGTTGGCTTTTCCGCCAGTTCCTAGACCTAATAATTCGGCATAAAAGTACAATACGATATAAAATGTAGTTAGTCCAACCCCAGTTAACCATCCCAAAACACCTCTGGAGGAGATGGATTTAAACCATACACCATCGTTTTTGATTCCTTCTAATTTAGTTAGATATGCATCATTTGCAAATAGGATGGTTCCTGCTGTTATTAATATAAGGGATATGGTTAAAAATGCTCCTTGATTAGGAAAATTAGTATTGAATAGGGCAAGAACTAAAATAAATAATCCTACGAGTCCTATAGCAGATGCTATTTTTTGTTTTATAGATAGTCCCTTAGGATCAGGACTGGCAAGCGACATACTATGCTCTAATTTATTACTCATTTTTTTGTGTTTTTTATGTTTCGTAAGTTTTTAAATCCTGCGAGGTATTCTGTTTTATTTTTATGCGGTTTGAAGCGTTACTTTTTTGTAAGCGGTAAGAATTTCAGATTCATACGTTTTGTAGAACTCTGGATCAAAATTAGCTTCAGCAAGATGGTGTATTACATAATCCACATTTTTTTTTTGTGTTAGCCATTGGTCAAAAACTTCATGGCGCATTCTAATACCAAATGTATTTATACCCAAAAATTCTTTAGTTTCTTTATGATAGGATACGGTCAAGCATTTTGTATCATCTTTATGCAACCAGTAAAACTGTTGTTCATATTCTTTGGGTTTACCAAATACCCAACCATACGTTTGGTATTCGATATCCAAAAATTTAGCACTATTAAACCAATGTCCTGGTTTGTATTCGATTTTATTTCCACATATAGTTTGTGCCAGAGTTTCTCCCATCATACGACCAGTATACCAAACGGCCTCTATTGGGCGACGATTTCCTATAGCCTCATGTTGCTCTGCACAATCTCCTATCGCATAAATATTAGGGATATTAGTTTCTAGAAATCGATTTACTTTTATGCCCCGACCTAGCTCTATCCCAGAATTTTTTAAAAAATCTATGTTTGGAGATACTCCTGCGGTTAAACCTACTACATTACAGTCAATAACTTCTCCCGTTTCTTGTATAACAACAGATTTTACTTTACCGTGATCATCAGCAACGATTTCTTTTAAATTAGTTCCTAATCTTAAATCTATATGGTGGTTAAGGATGTGTCTGTTAATCATTTTACTTTCGCCCTCAGGCAAAACTCCATTCCAAAAACTATTTTCTCTAACCAAAAATGTTACTGGGATATCTCTGGAGCGAAGCATCTCGGCTAATTCTATTCCGATCAATCCTCCACCAACAATTACTGCTCGTTTACATACTTTATTATTTGGAGCATGATGTTCTAGTTTTTCCAAGTCTTGTTTATGATACATCCCCATAACACCATCTAGATCCTGACCTGGCCAACCAAATTTATTAGGTTTAGAACCCACTGCTATTATAAGTTTGTCATAACTCATAATTTCACCGTTGGCAAAGACAAGTTCATTGGTTTGATGATTTACTTTAGAAACAAATCCGCTTTTAAGATCTATTTTATTCTTTTTCCAAAACCAATCTTCATACGGTTGTGTGTGTTCAAACTTCATGTGTCCCATGTATATATACATAAGTGCAGTTCGAGAAAAAAAATAATCGGTTTCTCCAGAAATGATAGTAATTCTTTTGTCAGACATTTTGCGAATATGCCTGGCAGCAGTAACTCCTGAAATTCCATTTCCGATAATTACAATGTGCTCCATAAAGATAAGTATTGGTTGTCCATATTTACAAAGAAGTGAATACTTCGGTAAAGTAAGTCGAACATAAATATAATAACTTAAACAAGTAGATTAATTTAGAATCAATCTAAAAGTCAAAGGACTTGTAAGGTTTTTAAGTTTTGTAGGGTAAGATACATTTCTGAAAAACTTTACTTTTTATGAAGGAATAAAATTAAATACAATTTGTAAGTAGATGATTTGTAATTCGACTCAATGGTCATTACCAATGGTAGATTTTTAAAACAAGATGGATAAAAAAGGTAAAAGATGAAAAAAACACTAATCGTATTATTTGTTCTCTCTATCCAATTTGGGTTTTCACAAACTACAGCAGATTTTTTTAATAAAACAGACAGGTTTTTAAAAACGCATGTTTCTAACGGTAGAGTAGATTATAAAAGCATTAAAAAAAAACCTTCGGGATTAGACGAGTTATTGCGTATCGCTTCCAAAATAAAAGTAGATAAAAGTAAAACTACAACCTATCAAGCATTTTATATTAATGCGTATAATTTGGCAGTAATAAAAGGAATTATAGATAATTATCCTACGAAATCACCTTTGGACATTAAAGGCTTTTTTGATAAAAACACCTATGCTTTAGCGGGAAACAAGATCACACTTAATAATTTAGAAAATAACATTTTACGAAAAAATTTTCCTAACGAAGCCCGATTTCATTTTGTGTTAGTATGTGCAGGTCTGGGTTGTCCTCCAATCATAGCTACAGCCTACAGACCTACGGTTTTAGAGAAACAATTACAGCAACAAACTGTAAAAGCTCTTAATAACCCTGATTTTATAAAAGTAAAGGGGGAAAAAGTGCAGATTTCGCAGTTATTTGAATGGTATAAAGTAGATTTTACACATCATGGCTCTGAAATAGATTACATAAATACATTTAGAAAAGAAAAAATTACAGAAGGAGCTAAGGTATCCTACTATCCTTATGATTGGAGACTAAATGATATTCAGTAGTATTAAAAAAACAATCAAATAAACTAAAAGAATTTTCATTCAAATTATCTGGTATTCAAGATAGTTTTGATAGGTGGGATTTATACACATAAAAATAACATAAATGAAAACAAAAAAAATAACACTACTAATAATTAGCCTTTTTGCTCTGTCGATAGGATTTTCTCAAGAACAAGATTCAGAAACATCCAATATCCAAGAGTACACACCATCTAAATTATTAAAAAAAGGGCAATGGGATATTAAATTTTTTAATAGTATTTATACGCAAACCGAGCAAACCGATGCTAAATCCAAATCCCATACTATTGACAGACAAACTTTTTTTACTAATACTACAGAGATATATACAGGAGTAAGCAATAGCTCCAGAGTAAATATAGGATTGATTTTTCAAGTTAGAGCCAATACATATGAAGGAGCAGGAGCCTTAGAAGTGTTAAATTTTAAAGATAACACTACCGATGCACGAAGTGGATTAACTACCATTGCACCATCTGTACGAGTACAGCCATTTAAAAACATTAGTAATTTTTCTTTTACCAGTTCTTTTTATATCCCTGTTTTTGAAGATGTGCCTAATGCAACATATCTGGATAAGAGAAGCTTTTTTTGGGAAACTAAATTTTTCTATGATAAAACATTTGGAGGAGATAAATGGCAAATTTTTACAGAAGCAGATTTAGGGTTTAATTTCGGAGAAAAATCTGTGGATGCTAATGTTGCAGATTCTAATATTGGAGAACGTTTTGCAAATAATAGTCTGTTTTTACCACTAAGTGCCTTTTTAAGTTATTTTCCCTCTTCAAAATCTACTGTTTTTGTGAATACACAACAAGCTTTTTTAATAGATCTTGGGAATGATTTTTCTCAAAATTATACACAAGTTGGTTTGGGAGGAAAATACCAACTAACAAAAGTGTTTAATATAGAAGCATCTTTTGGTAAAATAGTACGAGGAAGTAATTTTCAAGGATTAGGGCAAACTTTTAGTCTGGGGATTAGAGCTATATTTTAAATAAAATGGTATAAATATAAAATTGTACTTTTCAGTAGTAAAATGAATTGAAAAATTGTTATGAAAAAGTTTTTGATACTACTGTTAAGTACCGTTTTTGTTAATTGTACAGGGCAACTCCAAAAAATTAACGGAGTAAGCTTTGTAGCTTCTCCACAACAAATTACTTCTACAGAAATAGATCCGGTAGTAAAAGTTAATGCAAATTGGGCAGCAGTAATGCCTTTTGGATTTATAAAAAACTTAGAAACACCAACAGTAGTTTTTAATATAGAAAGACAATGGTGGGGAGAGCGAAGAGATGGTGCTAAAAAAACCATAGAGTTGTTAAACGATAAAGGAATAAAAGTAATGCTAAAGCCCCAGATTTGGGTTTGGAAAGGAGAGTTTACTGGCAATATTGATATGAAATCTGAAAAAGATTGGCAAACATTAGAGAAGTCCTATGAGGATTTTATACTGTTATATGCAAAATTAGCAGAAGAGATGAAGGTTCCTGTATTATGTATAGCTACAGAGCTACACACGTTTGTACAAAAAAGACCTGAGTTCTGGGAGCATCTAATTGTAAAAATAAAATCGGTTTACAAAGGCAAACTAACCTATGCCGAAAATTGGGATCAATATGATAAAGTGCCTTTTTGGAAACAATTGGATTATATAGGTATAGATGCTTATTTTCCGGTTTCTGAAAAACATACTCCAACAATTGAAGAACTTAAAAAAGGCTGGCAAAAACATAAAACAGATATTATGGCATTACAGGCAGAAGTAGAAATACCAGTATTGTTTACAGAGTATGGGTATCGAAGTATAAACTATACAGGTAAAGAACCTTGGGATTCTAGCCGTATCGAAAGAAATGTTAATCTGGAAGCCCAGAGCAATGCATTAACTGCGCTATATCAGGAATTTTGGAATGAACCTTGGTTTGCAGGAGGATTTCTATGGAAATGGTATCATAACCATGAGGAAGTAGGAGGAGAAAAAAATAATAGGTTTACCATACAAAATAAACCGTCAGAAAAATTGATTCAAGAATTTTATTCCAATAGTAAATGAATTTTCATCGTATACTTTATATCGTTTTTTTTATAACATGTATAAGTTTTGGGCAGGATAAAGTAATTTCTGAAATACATATCCAAGGAAATAATAAAACCAAAATAGCTTCTATACTAAAACTTACTACGATTAAGCAAGGAAATGCTCTGGACTCCTTGCAAATCGAAAAAGATATCAAAAGATTAAAAAGGTTACCATCTATAGCACATGCATATTACCAAGTAAATACAAAGGAAGAAGGGTATGAAGTAGTTTATGGAATAGAAGAAAATTTTACCATAATCCCTTCGGTTAATGTTTATACAACAAATAATGATGAGTTTGCTTTTAGACTAGGTCTTTATGAATTTAATTTAATGGGACGTAATATTACCCTAGGAGCGATATATCAAAATGATATTTACAGCTCTTATGGGGCAAACCTAAGAGCCCCGTTTTTGTTTGGCAAAAACCTTGGAATAGCACTTAATTATAGTAATCTTACGACTCAAGAGCCAGTTTTTTTAGAAAATGGAACAGCAGATTATAAATATAACAATACATCATACGAGATTTTAGGCTTGTATCAATTTAATCTTCAAAACCGTATAGAGTTGGGGATTAATTATTTTAATGAAGAGTATACCTACAAAACAGGAGCTACTGCAGATGGAGTTCCTTTAGATTTTGATGTAAATAAGCTATTGTACAAACTAATACACGAATATGATAATTTGGATTATGATTATCAATATGTGTCTGGATTTAAAAGTGTATTTAATATGCAATATGTAATTAGTACTGAAGATATTTTGCCAGATTTTATTATTGGGTGGAATGATTTTTTGTATTACAAAAGGATTGGTAAAAAAGGAAACTGGGCGTCCAGATTACGATTAGGGCTGGCAACTAATGATGACTCTCCTTTTGCCCCTTTTGCAGTAGACAATAACCTTAATATTAGAGGAGTTGGAAATACTATTGATAGAGGTACGGGAGTTATTGTTTTAAATACAGAATACAGGCATACGATATACGAAAAAGATTGGTTTGTACTACAAAGTAATGTTTTTGTAGATGGTGGTAGCTGGCGCAATCCAGGTGGAGACTTTGGAGACTTTGGGGAGTCTCAAAATTTTAGAATATACCCAGGTGTAGGTCTGCGATTTATGCATAAACGTATTTTTAATGCTATTTTTAGAATCGATTATGGGCATGGGATTACAGAAAATGCTACCAATGGATTTGTATTTGGCATTGGACAATATTTTTAATCTATTTTTTTGCAAATTAATTCTTCGAGAACCTCAAGGTTTGTTCATGATCGCTAATCGAAAACCTAAGTTCTTCTACAAAAAGTGCTATTTTTACTGCTAAATTAAAAGATATAACAGATATAAGTTTTTTTAAAGCAAAAAAGACACATTTTTTTCACAAAAAATTATATAGTTTATAGTTGTACAAGAAAACAGTCTTTAACTCAACATTTCTACAACAACCTACTACATCTTAAGAAATTTAACTCTTAACAAAATAACATTACCTGTATAAGTTAGTATTTTTGCATCGCTAATTTTTATTACAATGCATACCAACCCCACTATTATTTTTATTTTATTATTGGTTTTCGTTTCCTTTACTGTATACTCTCAAAACTCTGAAGACAGTATAGATTCTTTAGACACACAAACTCCAGAATCTGTATGGCAACTACTTAAACATGATGGGACATCTATATTTGGAGGGATAAAACATACTTATACGCAACCTTTTAAATGGAAAGGTAAAGATTGGGCTACTTTTGGAGGTGTAATAGCAGGAACGGCTGCTTTATTAACTATAGATAAACCTGCTAATACCTATTTTACAGATCAAAGTAAAGATATTCCTAATGGTATACGTGAAATTGGTTTTCGTTTTGGTAAACCTATTCTTAATTATGGATTAACAGCCAGTGTTTATGCAATAGGGGTATTGACAAAAAATGAAAAAATCAGAAAAACAGGAGTACTTCTTATTGCTTCTGCTACTGCAGGTGGTCTGATCCAAACGGTAAGTAAAACTTTAGCAGGTCGCGCAAGACCCTCTATGGGTGAAGAAAATTTAAGTTTTCATTTTTGGTCTGATGAGCCTGGTTACCATTCTTTTCCTTCTGGCCATACTATTCTTTCGTTTACTACTGCCTATGCAATAGGTAAACAATTTAAGAACCCTTATCTAAAAGCAGGTATCTATGCGGTAGGGCTCGTATCTCCTGTATCCCGTTTATGGGAAGGAGCGCATTGGCTTACCGATGTGGCTTTAGGGGTTGCTATAAGTATAGTTATTGTTGATGGGATAGATAATTATTTAAAGAAAACAGAACGTTATACTTATCGTAATAAAAAGAATGCAATACGTTGGAATCTAAAATTAGGAGCAGGTCAAATAGGGGTTGTAGGTCGTTTTTAATCCAGATTATGCAATAGAACTTCGTTATGAAGCTTTGAGATATAATGAACACTGTTGTTTTCTTACTTTTAGCATAGCATCGCTATGGTTAAAGTGAAAAACAAAGCAAGGCGACAGTGTTTGCAGTAGATCACAGATGAAATAGATTTTCTATTACATAATCTGGGCAATGTCGTTAAGTTAAGTTGTATCTTTTTGAGGATTAAACATCTGTAAAAGCAAAATACTGCTTTACTTCCATCATGGATTCCAACCTACGTTGGAATGACAAGCAGAAAGCATTGTGTTTTGGTTATTTTGTCATTCCGTTGAAGAACGGAATCCACCATTAACAAATTATAAATCAACAGTTTAAATTCTTAACTTAACGACATTGATAATCTGGGTTTAATCTATTTCTTTTTGGTAATATGTAGTAGCGTCCTTAATTAGGAGATCCATATAATCATTTTCAGATTGCAAACGTGTTTTGTCCCAACCCAAATACGCAACCAAATCTTTTTGTACTAATGCTCTATATCTATATACACTTTGTATATCAAAATACAATCTTCCGGTTCTTCTTACAAAAAAATCAGCAATACCATTAGTCATTTCATAATACACACAATACCATAGTTCTGCCCTAATTAATCGGTCTGTGATTTCTGTATCTAAAAAACTATTCATTTTATGAATAATAATATCTGACTGTTTACCATAAGTGGAGGTTAAATACCAACCACAATACGGATCTTCTACCCCTAGTTCTTTAAGTGTTTTGGTTATTTGATCTAAATATGTTTTTACAGCTTTCGTATTTTGTAATGGAGCACTGGTTAATGGTATTTTTTCGGTATAGGGTTTAGAAAATGTATCTTTTCTTTTATCACTCATTGTTTTAATTACCGCATCTAATGTTCTTTGTGCCATTTTACGATATCCAGTAAGTTTACCTCCTGCAATAGAAATGAGTCCTGATTTTGATACAAAAATTTCATCTTTTCTAGATAGTTCTGATGGGTTTTTACCATCTTCATGAATAAGAGGGCGTAATCCTGCCCAATTAGACTCTATATCTTTTTGCGTAAGGTTTAACCCTGTAAACATGTGATTTACCGCAGTAAGCAAATACTCTGCATCTTTTTGCAAAGCTACTACCCTGTTTAAATTAGCATTATAATCTGTATCTGTGGTTCCTACATAGGTTGCTCTGCCTCTCGGTATTGCAAAAATCATTCTTCCGCCCGGCACATCAAAATAAACAGATTGGGTGAGTGGAAACCGTTCTCTGGAAAAAACGAGATGCACGCCTTTGGTTAAGCGCAAATGTTTGTTGTTAACAGAATGGTCTTTTTTTCTTAAAAGATCCACCCATGGTCCTGTTGCCGAAACATAATTTCTAGCCCTAATAATAAAACTTTTGTTGGTGTTATGATCCAGGCATTGCAAGCTTTTGATTTTACCATCCAGATCGTAATTAAAAGAAATCATTTCGCAATAATTTATACTATTTGCACCAAAAGAAGCTGCTTTTTTTAATAATTCTATAGTAAGCCGAGCATCGTCTGTTCTATACTCTGCATAATAACCTCCTCCTGTAAGTCCTTGTTTATTAAGCAAAGGCTCTTTATCTATAGTCTCTTGCGCAGAAAGCATTTTTCTTTTATCCTCTCCTTCTACATTAGCCAAAAAATCATAGACTTTCAAACCAATAGATGCCATAATTTTACCGTATGTTCCACCTTCAATTAATGGTAATAACATTTTTTCGGGTACTACAAGATGTGGCGCTAGTTTATGAACTAAAGCTCTCTCACTTCCGGATTCTTTTACCAAACCTATTTCCATTTGTTTAAGATATCGAAGTCCGCCATGAATAAGTTTTGTAGATTTGTTACTCGTTCCCGATGCAAAATCATTTTTTTCTATAAGACAGACTTTTAACCCTCTCGAAGATGCATCCAAAGCAATTCCCGCACCAGTAACTCCTCCTCCTATAACTACCAGATCGAATTTTTTTTCGACAGCTTTATCCAATTGAACATCTCTATCCAAAACCGAAAAACGCATACTATCCTTTTTCGTAGTAGCAAGCTCATTTTTATTCATATAACAGGTATTAGGTAGTTGTAACTTTCTCGATATTTTATACAACAAAACCCAAATGGCAACAAGGATAATTGTAGTATATCACTTAAAAGTATGTATAGGATATATAATTTATTTGGAACAAAACACGTGTTAATTAGTAGATTCTCTTATGATTAAAGATGTTTTTATAACTTCTGTTTTTGCTTTATAATTTTCGTCTGGATTATCTAATTGGTTTACCAAAATTTGAACTGTCTTTGCTCCTAAATCCTCTGCATGTTGAGAGACTGTAGTAAGTTTTGGATAGGTATGTCTGGACAATAGCCCATCTGTAAACCCTACTACAGAAATATCTTCAGGAATCTTGTATCCTAACTTATGCGACATATTTATACTTATAGCCGCAGCGGTTTCGTCTAAACCAAGAACTCCATCTATATCATTATTTTTAATAAACTTTTCTATTTCTGCCTCAAAGTTATCCGAATCTTTAACCGATAGTTCTATTTTTGAAACTTGATTATTTTTTGCGGCAGCCTCTCTTGCTCCTTCAAATCTTAGTTTTGCTACACTCAAGTTACTAATCGTGGTAATTATTGCTATTTTTTTACATCCTGTTTGCAACAAATACTCAAATGCATTTTTAGAAGCCTCTTTATCATCTACAATAACTTTATCACAATCAATTTCATCACTAACCCTATCAAATAAAACGATAGGCACGTGATCTCTTTTTAAAACTTGAAAATGATCTAGTTTATTGATCATCTGGGTTTCTCTACTTAAAGCTACAATAAAACCATCTACACTACTATAGTTTAGCATCTCTACATACCCTACCTCTTTATCATAAGATTCGTTGGTTATACAAGTCACAATCTTATACCCGCTTTTTGAAGCTTCTTTTTCTATTCCAAATAATACTTTCGCAAAAAAGTGATTTAAAATCTCGGGTAGGATAATCCCTATCGTTTTAGTCTTATTATTTTTTAAGCTTACTGCTAACGCATTTGGTTTATAATTATAAAAAGCTGCTAGTTCGTGTACTCGGGTAATTGTTTTTTGGCTAATCTCTGAATCGTTTTTTAAAGATTTAGAAACTGTAGAAATAGATAAATTTAATTCTCTTGCAAGTTGTTTTAGTGTGACTTTTCTCCTCATAACCTCAATTTTTTCAAATTCCAATACTATCTTAAAGGAATTTGAGCCTAAATTAAGCTTTTTTCTTAATGTAGTATTACTTGTATTATTAGTTTATAACGTTACCCCTATATTTTTAGTAAAAAAATAATTCGTTTATTAATACGGGTTTTTTATCTTACCTATCTTTAAATTTTTAATCCTTTTATTAAGGAATAAGTAATTTATAATGTAAGTATTTGTATACTATTCACGACATATATAAAATATGTCTGTAACTCAAAAAAAAAAATATGTCAAAAACATACTATGACCCTGCGGATTTAAGGAAATTTGGAAAAATAACAGAATGGAGTGAAGAATTAGGTACTAAATTCTTTGACTATTATGGTAAAGTTTTTGAAGAAGGCGCTCTAAGCGCAAGAGAGAAATCATTAATCGCCTTAGCCGTTTCGCATGTAGTAAAATGCCCTTACTGTATTGATGCTTATACCAAAGACGGGCTGCAAAAAGGAATCACAAAAGAAGAAATGATGGAAGCTGTGCATGTTGGTGCTGCTATAGAAAGTGGTGCTACTTTAGTACATGGTGTACAAATGATGAATAAATACGAAAAACTTTCGATGTAATCGTACAACGTAGTTTTTTGTACATAAAGTCACTCACATTTCTCGACCTAAAACAAATTGAAATGTATCGAAAAGAAAAAATTAATTTCTTTTCAGATTAATTAGATAACCCAAGAAAAGAAGATGCCAGAAACAAAACAATCTTTACATAAACGAAACAACCAATTAGCAAATGTAAACAGGCAGTTAGAGATTTTAAATAATGGAATCTTTGCTAATGGCGAACTTCCTAAATTTGCAGATAAAATTGCAGAAATAGGACACTCGCCTTTACGTCCTAATACATTAGAAATCCTTCAAATCAATGTTGGATATATGTGCAATCAAGTTTGTGAACATTGCCATGTTGATGCTGGCCCCGATCGTAAAGAGATTATGACAAAAGAAACTATGTTACAATGTCTGGAGGTTATTAAAAAAACAGGAGCACACACTCTGGATTTAACAGGTGGAGCGCCAGAAATGAACCCGAATTTTAGATGGTTTGTAGAAGAAGCTAGTAAAGCTGGAATTAAAGATTTTATCGTTCGTAGTAATCTAACTATAATAAGAGCTAACAAAAAGTATTACGATCTTCCTGATTTCTTTAAAGAACATAATGTGCATGTGATTTCCTCTATGCCACACTGGACCAGAGGAAAAACAGATAAACAAAGGGGTGATGGTGTTTTTGATGCATCTATAAAAGCACTACAAGAACTTAATGATCGAGGATATGGTATGCCTGATAGTGATTTAAGACTCGATTTGGTATACAACCCTTCTGGAGCATTTTTACCAGGGGATCAGGTGGCTATGGAAAAAGATTTTAAAAAAGCACTACTCGAAGATTTTAATATTCAATTTCATCATCTTTTTGCTATTACTAATTTGCCTATTAGTCGATTTTTAGATTACTTAATTGCTTCCGAAAATTATGAAGATTATATGTATGCCCTTGTAGAGGCATACAATCCATCGGCAGTAGCAAATGTAATGTGTACCAATACCATATCTGTAAGCTGGGATGGTTGGTTGTATGATTGTGATTTTAACCAAATGCTAGATCTCAAAGTAGCCAGTAAAGTAAAGCACATAAGCGAGTATAACGAAGAGTTACTTCAAAACCGAGACATTATTATCTCGCAACATTGTTATGGTTGTACTGCTGGTGCAGGAAGTAGTTGCCAAGGAACCGTTGCTTAACTAATTATAGAATCTGGATGAAAATTTTTACCCTTCTCATTACATTACTTTATATTACTACTGCAAGTGGTCAAAATTCATTAGAGGATCTTTTAAAAAAATATAATACTCATAGTATACCATACATTTCTGTTTCAGAATTACAAAAAATTAAGGATACTGTACTTATTTTAGATGCCAGAGAAAAAAAAGAATACCAAATAAGTCATTTACAAGATGCTATTCATGTTGGGTATATCGATTTTAAGATCGATTCTGTTTTAAAACAAAACATTCCCAAAGATTCTACTATTGTTGTGTATTGTAGTTTAGGAATTCGATCTGAAGATGTTTCAGAAAAACTTAAAAAAGCTGGATATACCAAAGTTTATAACTTATACGGTGGTATTTTTGAATGGAAAAACCAAAATTATTCTGTAATAAACCCTAAAAACGAAGTAACCGAAGAAGTACATACATACTCCAAAGAATGGAGTATTTGGTTACGTAAAGGAATAAAAATATATACGAATTGAAAGAAAAAAACCTCCTCTTAATATTTACCCGAAATCCAGAACTTGGCAAATGTAAAACTCGATTAGCAGCTACTATTGGGGAAGAAGCCGCATTAAAAATTTATACATTTTTACTACAACACACGGTTGCGATAACCAAAAATTTAGATGTTAAAAAGGAAGTCCATTATTCTGTAAAAATTAGAGACAATGACTTATGGAATCCCCATATTTACTCTAAAAAAAAACAATACGGAGATGATTTAGGACAAAGAATGGAATATGCTTTTCTAAAAGGGTTTGAACAAGGATATGAAAACATCATTATTATAGGCAGTGATATGTATGATCTTAGCCAAAAAGATATTGAAAATGCATTTCTTGCTCTAGATACCCATGAGTATGTTATTGGTCCTGCAGAAGACGGAGGATACTATTTGTTTGGAATGAAATCCTTAAATTCACAAGTATTTAAAAATAAAGCCTGGGGAACAGAAACTGTTCTTGAAGACACCTTAAAAGATATTAAAGAAAAAAACCTAAAAGTATTAGAAGAGCGCAATGATATTGATTATTATGAAGATATTAAAGACATTGCTGTTTTTCAGAAATTTATAGACCAATACCATAAATCATGACCAAATTTATCGAAGAAACTACCGAATTCCTTCAAAAAAGAGGATTCGAAAACCCTGAAGTAGGAATCATACTAGGAACAGGATTAGGACAATTGATTGATGAAATCGAAATTATTAATGAAGTAAGCTATAATCACATTCCTAATTTTCCGACCGCAACGGTAGAGTTTCATAAGGGGAAATTAATATACGGAAAACTAGAAGGTAAAAATGTTATTATTATGCAAGGACGTTTTCATCTGTATGAAGGATATACCCTGCAAGATGTAACCTACCCTGTTCGAATCATGGAAAAACTGGGCATTAAAACATTATTGGTTTCTAATGCATCTGGAGCAATTAACTTAAATTTTAAAAAAGGAGAGTTAATGCTTATAGATGATCATATTAATTTACAAGGAGGCTCTCCTTTGGCTTTTAAAGGTGTAGAAAAACTAGGAAGCCGTTTTACAGATATGAGCGCACCTTATCATTCAGCTATTAACTCTACGCTCGAGTCCATTGCAAAAAATAATAATATCACCCTTCATAAAGGAGTATATGCCTCTGTAGTAGGACCACAATTAGAAACCCGTGCAGAATATCGATATCTTAAAATCATAGGAGCTGATGCTGTAGGAATGAGCACAGTGCCCGAGGTAATTGTAGCTAACCATTTAGAGTTACCTGTTGCTGCTGTATCTGTACTAACCGATGAGTGTGATCCAGATAATCTAAACCCTGTTAATATTAGTGAGATCATAGCAATGGCAGAAAAAGCAGAACCAAACATGATTTTATTATTTAAAGAATTGATTAAATCCTTATAATTTATGAGCTATTTAGATACCACTCACGATGTCTATAAAGAAGCTGCATTAACCCCAGATGTGGGTTTGTGTTGTACTACAAATCCTATTTGGGAGCTACCCGGTCTTAAAATACCTAAAATCATGCAAGAAATGAATTATGGGTGTGGTAGTACAGTTAATGCTCGTGATTTAACCAATACTCCTAAAATTTTATATGTAGGTGTTGGTGGCGGAATGGAATTGCTACAATTCGCCTATTTTTCTCGTCAAAAAAGTGGTGTTATTGGAGTCGATGTAGTTAAGGAAATGCTAGAAGCTTCTCGCAAAAATTTTAAAGAAGCCGAAGAACAAAATGATTGGTTTAAAAGTGAATTTGTGGATCTAAGATATGGAGACGCCCTACATCTGCCTGTAGACGATAATAGTATAGACGTAGCAGCGCAAAACTGTTTATTCAATATTTTTAAAGCCGAAGACCTGCGAAAAGCAATTGAAGAAATGTATCGGGTACTAAAACCACATGGTAGATTAGTAATGAGTGATCCAACTTGTGAGCAACCAATGAACGATAATTTACGTAACGACGAGCGCTTAAGAGCACTCTGCCTAAGTGGTAGTTTGCCAATCTCCGAATATGTAAAAGCATTAACCGATGTTGGTTTTGGAACCATAGAAATAAGAGCCCGAAAACCATATAGAATTCTGGATCCTAATAATTATGATACTAACGAGCTTATTTATATAGAATCTATAGAAGTTGCTGCAATTAAAGACCCTATACCCGCAGATGGCCCTTGTATATTTACTGGTAAAGCTGCTATATACTATGGGGATCAGGATTATTTTGATGATAAAAAAGGACATATCCTACTTAAAAACCAACCAATCGCAATATGCGATAAAACTGCTGGCGCATTAGCAAGCTTGGGCAGAAATGATCTATTTATCAGCGAATCTACCTACCATTATGATGGAGGCGGATGCTGTTAAAAAAAGGGTGGCTAACTATTTATAAACCCAGGAAGTCAAAAACTAATTTTTGTTTTTGGCTTCTTTTTTGCTTTTTACTATAAAAAAATCATGTTTTACCTGTAAGTTTATATATCAACCTACTACTAATAATGAGAATAAAAAATAATCGCTTACCGTAAGAAAAAACCACACAATAATTTATACGATTTACGGATGAGAATTGCGTATAAATAATTGCAAAGGTTTTTCGCTAGATTGATGAATCAAATTAAAGAATAGCCATAGCTATTGTTTCATTTTATGAAGAAAATATAGTAGAAAAAGAATGCGATTATATGCGAGATTTTTATTCGTAAATCGTATTACAAATATTTTAAAAAAAATTATAAAATGATAGCCCCTAAATTTATAGTAATAGCATGTGCCTTATTTTTTAACCCCATAATAGCACAAAACAATTTTGATCATAATGTATGGGACCAAGCCCTTTTATTAAATGTATCTGAAGATGGAAAAGTAGATTATAATGGTTTTATGAGAGACAGCTCGCAATTGTATACCTATTTTACACAACTTTCTGAAAATACCCCAAAAGAAAGTTGGACTCGAGAAGAAAAATTAGCCTACTGGATCAATGCATATAATGCATATACTATTAAGCTTGTTATTGATAGTTATCCTATTAAAAGCATTAAAGATCTGGAGGATCCTTGGGGCAAAAAATTCTTCAAGATAGATGGAGAATGGTATAGTTTGGGAGAATTAGAACACAAAATCCTAAGAAAATTTGGAGATCCAAGAATTCACTTTGCTATTAACTGTGCTTCTTTTTCTTGTCCTGTAGTTTGGAACCGAGCTTACACCGCAGACAACCTTAATAATGCATTAGATACACAAACCAAAAAATTTATAAACGATCCTACCAGAAATACAATTACCAAAGATAAAGTAAGCGTCTCTAAAATTTTTACTTGGTACAAAAAAGACTTTAAGGTAAATGGTGGTGATGTTAAAGATTTTATCAATCGGTATGCTACCGTAAAAATAGATAACCAATCAAAAAAAGGATATAAAGAATATGATTGGAGCTTAAATGAGTAAATTTATACCAGTTATTGTTGTCTAATAGAATTTTATATAGAATTGAAAATATCTATCGTTATCCCAATTTTAAATGAAGCAGAAACTATTAATACTCTGATTACTCATTTAATTAAATCACTTCATTCTACAAAAAACATAGAAGAAATTGTTATTGTAGACGGTGGTAGTATAGACGGCTCTATAGATATAGTTACTGCTTTTTCGAAGGGTAAAAAAATTCCGATTCGTATTATTTCTTCTAATAAAGGTCGCGCTAAGCAATTAAATGCTGGCGCGGCTGTTGCAATGGGAGATATTTTATATTTTTTGCATGCAGATTCTTTTCCTCCGCAAAGTTTTGATACCTATATCATCGATGAAGTACTAAAAGGTAATGAAGCGGGCTGTTTTAGAATGAAATTTGATTCTAGTCACTGGTGGTTGCATTTTTTAGGTTGGTTAACCCAATTTAAAAGTAAACGATGCCGAGGAGGAGACCAAAGCCAGTTTATTACTACCTCTCTTTTTAAAAAAATCGACGGGTACGACGAATCTTATATCGTTTATGAAGATAATGATCTGGTAGATCGCCTTTTTGCAATAGATAAATTTGTAATTATCCCAAAAAATGTGATTACTTCTGCACGGCGCTATAACGAGGTTGGTGTATGGCGTTTACAATATCATTTTTTAAATATTCATATGCGTAGATGGATGGGAGCTTCCTCTCAAGAATTATATCAATATTACAAAGATAAAGTTACATCATGATATTCAATGAATTTAATTATTTAGTATGTATCTGGTTTTTTACTTTTTTTGCGATACCAAAACAAAATCAAAATTATAATACCCAATATTCCTAATCCCAGAACCCAATACAAAAATGTGTTATTGCTAAAAGGAATTGGTGCTACATCACCAATCAAATAAAACCCTCCCCAATAAAAAGGTTGCGTTCGGTTTATATTTGCTGTAGCTAGATATTGTAATTTTGCTTGCTGTAATGCTTTTGCTTTATTCATTCCCGATTTTAAATTGGTGTAAAAATATTGCATAATCTCTGGAGTAGTCTGATCAGACACTTCCCAACTGGTTAGTACTAAACTTTTGGTACCTGCGTATTGAAAAGCAGTACCCAAACTCATAATCCCTTCACCCCTGGCAATTTTACCTGCGCCTGTATTACATGCACTAAGCACCGTAAGCTCTGCTGGGATATCCAATGCAAATAACTCGTGACTGTATAGCATATTATCTTCCATAGTATCGGTACTTTTCGTAAAATATAATTTAGAGTTCTCTGGTCGTTCATTATCTACTTCACCATGCAAAGCAAGGTGTAATATTGAATATGCATTTGCTTTTTTCTTAAAGTTTTTTTCTACTGCCTCCGCTCCAAAATAATACTGTCCATCGATAATAGACGATATTGCTTTGATTTCTTTACGTGTACCAGGCAAATCCTCTCCTGCATTTCTTAATGCTGAAAGACGCATCGTATTGGTCTTGGTGGCTTGCACACTATCTGAAAATGAAAATGCCAAACACTCCTGTTCCGTTTTTGAAGATATGTTTTTATTGTTTTTTGAAAATAATACGTTTGCCGAATTCGCATACGATATCGCAAAATCTTTAAGCAGATAAGATAACTTTGCAGGATCGTTAGAAACATCGTTTTTGGTAAGCAACAACTCAAAATTAAGATGCCATAAAGATCCATCGGGTATAATAATAAGTTGATCCCCTGTACACTGATCTATTACAGGAGCAATGAGTTGGGTATACAAACTATGTCCTACCTTTTTATATTCGCTTATCTCTTGATTGATAATTGCCTCTCGTAGTTTTTCTACAGCAGTATTAAGATCTGGTGTTTTTAACTCGTGTACAGTATTCTTATTTTTGGATATCGTAAATGCATAGGTGATACTATCTGTTGTAAAAAATTCTAGCAAAGTAGTACGCTCTCCTAAATCACCTTGCATATCTCCAACACTACTGCTATTTTTTTGATGCTTTAACTTGTAGTATTTTGGATACTCTTTTTCTAACACTTCTGTTATCGAATCTTGTTGCCTAGCAATAGTAAAAAGCTGGTTTTCATAATTATTAATTTTTGAAGAATCTGTCTTGATCTCGGTACGCTCCTCTGTAATTTTGGATTGATAAAAGGATCTATCGATACGCAACTGTTTTTCTAAATCTACCAGATCTGCAGGTAATCCTGTAAATTTTTTAGCATTAGATTCTGTTAAGATCTCTTGTAATGTATTCGCCTTGCTTTTCTCAGCAAAATAAAAAGCTTGTTCCAAATATTTAGGATCTTTTTGTAAAGCATACTGTAAAATTTGTCCTTTTATTGCTCCTTGGTATACTTTTTTTACTTTTTGAGAAAAAGCTACTTTATCTTGATAATTGGTATACGTTTGCCGAATATAATTAATTATGGTATCTGCTTTTTGATAGGTAGCAACTGCATCTTCAAGACTATGTACTTCCTTGTTTTCCTGATAGCGATACATATACGCTGTTGCCTGATCTTTTAGGGTAGTTAACAAGATATTTGGATCCCGATATTGCTCTATATCCAGTTTGTTTGTAACAATGGTATCTTTTGGGATATAATTAGACTGTATTGCTTTTTGATAATACTCCAGACCTTTGGCAACGTTTTTTTGCGCAACGTATACGTTTGCTATATGAGTATAGGTAAGGGCTACTTTGGGGTGGTGTTCTCCAAATATGCTACGTCGTATTTCTAATGATTTTTGGTGATTTTTAGTTGCTGCAGTATGGTCTTCTTTTTTAAAATACGTATTTGCTAGGTTTTCATACGAACTTGCAATATCTGGATGGTACTCTCCAAATACGTAAGTTCTAATCTTTAAAGATTTATCATAATAATATAATGCAGAATCGTATTGCTTTTTAGCATGATACATCTCTCCTATATCATTATACGTATCTGCTATCTCAGAATTGTTTTGATCAAATAGCCTTGTTCGTATATCTAAAGCTTTTTTATAATATACTAACGATTCCTCAAAATTTCCTTTTAATCGGTATATATTACCTATATTATTATAATTAAGAGCGGTATGAATGTAGTCTTCTCCAAATTTTTCAATATTATTATACAATGCTTTTTTATAATATTTTAAGGCTCTATCATATTCCCCTTTATGTTTGTATATAACTCCAATATTATTATAAACTGAGTAACATTTTTTCTTATTCTGTTTGGATAAATTAGTTCTAATAGCAACTGCTTTATTATAATAGACCATCGCTTTTTCATGTTCTCCTTTTTGTTTATAACAAATTCCTATTAAGTTAAGAGCAGAAACTACATTATGGTCATTTCTCCCGTATAAATGGATCATTACAGATAAAAATTTCTCCAAATAAGGAAGAGCTTTTTCATATTCTCCTTTTTTTCGATATATATTGCCTATAACTCGGTTGCATATTGCTACTTTTTCATTGTTAGTATTATATATATTTTTTCGAATGTTTAATGATTTGTTAAAATAATTTAATGCTTTATCGTATTCTTCATTTTTATCATATGTTAGACCTATACTTAATAAAGTATTGCCCATATCTATATGATCACTATCCAATACTCTTTTTCGAATATTTAATGATTTATTATAAAAATGTAATGCTATATCATATTCTTGCAAATAAAAATAAGTAGTACCAATAATATAATATGAAGTAGCAATACTATGATGATTTTCACCAAAAACTTTAATTTTTATATCAAGAGCTCTTTTCTGGTACTTCAAAGCTTTATCATACTCTCCCATTAATTGATACACCCAACTAAGATTACTATACGCTCCTGCAATATGAGGGTTGTTTTTTGGTAAAGTTGCTAATCGAATTTGTAGTGTTTTTTGAAAAAAGCCTAAAGCATTTTTATAATCTGAATGTTTTAAAGCATGGTATTTCCCTAAATTGTAATATGTATACGCTTTTTCTGTTTTATTTCTGCTTAAGTAGGTTGTACTAATCTCTAATGCCTTATTAGCATTCTTTAAGGATTCTTCATATTTAGAATCTAGGATATAGCTTTCTGCTATTTTATTATAACATCTTGCTACTCTTTCCCAAGCTTTTGCTTTTTGATAAATGAATACTGCTTTTTTAAAAAGTGCTACAGATTGTGTATACTCTGCATGTACTAAAAGAGAATCTCCTTTTGTAAAATATTGGGTTGCAGCAATAGTATCGGTTGCCTTTTGGCTATATCCAAAAATGGTACACAAAAAAATTAAACACCTCGTAAAGTATACAGGCATTTTATGTAATAGTATCGGTATTCTCATGTGTATTCTTTTCTTATTTTTTTATTTTTCTATTGTATTTTCTGAGCTTCAAGTGCCTCACACGATATATAACCACTACGAACCCTGAGGTGCTCTAGAGGTAACTTTCGAGAACTTCTGCTCGCGATATATAGTCACTATGAATCGATCCCCCGTATTTGTACAAATCTATTATAAAAATAAAGTTTTTATTAATGATTTCTCTTTAAGGTTAATAGCATAGAAACTAAAATTGTTACTTTTACATTTCGTTAATTTTCCTTTAAAAGGTAACAATTCTCAGCTATAGAACATAAACCTATGAGTAGTACTACCGAAGAGCAAAAAATTTTGGAAGGTATCGTTGCAGGAGATGAAGTCATCATAACCGCGTTTTATAAAAAAAATCTGCCCTATATACGAAAGTATATACTACAAAACTCTGGTAATGAAGAGGATGTAGAGGATGTTTTTCAAGACGCAATGATTTTTATTTATCAAAGATTAAAAACAGATTCTCTGGAAATACATTCGTCAATTCGTACTTATTTTTATGGGGTATGTAAAAATATTTGGAGAAACAAAGTAAGAAAAAATAAAAAACTAGTAATTACAGAATATTTACCTGAAGATATTGAAATTATAAACCCTACTGTTTTTAAAGATTTAGAATGTAAAGAACAGGAACATATATATCGTAAACATTTTTTAAAACTAAGTGATACCTGCCGAGAGGTACTTTGCTTGGTTTTTCAAGGAATGAACATGAAGGAAATTGCAAAAGTCACAGGGTATTCTGATGCGTATACCCGAAAGAAAAAATTTGAATGTAAACGACATTTAATAGAAATGATAGAAAAAGATCCCGCTTATCCAGAGTTACAAAGTAACCCTGAAAAAGAATAATTGTATGGAAAGAACCCCAGAAATATTTGACAAAATAGAAGCATATCTCAGTAACTCCTTATCCCAAGAAGATGCCATTATTTTTGAACAAGAAATGGCTATTAATATAGAGTTACAAGAAGAGGTTGAAAAACACAGGATCATGCACACCACTCTTGCTGATCAGGATACTCTGGCTTTTAAAGAAAAACTAATACGAATTAGTAATAAAATAAAACAGGAAGATACTACTAATACTAGACTAACCAATAGATTTACTGTATTTAAGGTTGCCGCCTCTATAGTTATATTATTAGGTGTCGGGTCTTTATTTTGGCATACTATGTATACCAAAAATCAAACTCAGGGTTTAGACTTATACAGCGAATATTATAAACCTTATCCCACCGAAGATATAATTCGTGGAGAAACTAATAAAAAAACAAAAGAAATCGTTAAACATTACACCAGCGGCTCTTATGACTCTGTAGTTCATCTATTAGAAAAACACCCTCGCCTAAAAGAACATGAAGCTTTACAAATATATCTGGGAAATAGCTATTTAAATACAAATCAAGAAGAAAAAGCCGTTAAAGAGTTTAAAAATATTACCAATAAAGGTAAATACTATGAAATTGCACAATGGTACTTATCTTTAACCTACTTAAAATTAGATAAGTCTGAAAAAGCTAAAACTCTGCTCAAAGAAATTATACAATATAACGGGGCTTATAAAGATAAAGCATATCGATTGCTGATCGCAATGAAGAAGTAAACCCTGTTCTATTGTTTTCTTATAGCTTCTAAGTTTTCTTTTCCATTAAAAAATATAAACTTTTGATTGGTGTTATCAAAAATTACATGCTTATTAATCTGCCCTTTTATATGAAATTTCGTTTTCGAAATAGGAGCAATTTCGTATATATAAAGCCCTTCACTTCGTAAAAGTAATTTGCTGTTCTGAAAAATAATTTCGTCAATCTGCCCATTCTTATATTCATAAAAACCTTCATAACCTTTAAGGATATTTAAAGAAATGTCTATACTATTGAATAAATCTACTGAAACTGTTTTGTTAATTGTCTGTAATAATGTCTGATTCGATACCCTATTCCCATCATTAAAAATCAAACTTAATTCTTCAATTTGCTCATCATTAGCAATTTCCTTAATTGTTTTTCCTACATCATGAAGTTCCTTTATTCTAACCATCCATTTTACAGTATTATCTCTATACGTATTCAATTTCTTTTTATTAGATAATAGTTCCCCATGAGCGGGGATTATAGCTGTATTTACATTTCCTAGTGACAATGCTTTATCAATAATTCTTAAATGACCTTTACTACCGCCACCATAGTAAAAATGCGGAAAAGAATTCGTCATATAGGTATCCCCCATAAATATAGCATTGTTCTTTTTAAAGTAAATCAATACATCATCAAAAGTGTGTGCTATATTATGGTAAAGTTCTATTTTCTCGTTTCCCATATCTAAGGCATAGCTATTCTTAAATGTTATATTATATTTTGCTTTTGAATATTTAACATTTTCATGAGAAATTAGTGTTGCTCCTAATTCTATAAAAAAAGAATTTGCTCCACTATGATCTCCGTGGCTATGTGTATTGATTATATATTTAATAGGTTTTTCAGAAAGGTTTTTTATCGCTTTCAGTAATTGTTGATGATTATTTATCCCTGTCATAGGGTCGATTAAAAGCACTTCTTTAGCACCTATAAAAACACCAACATTAGTATTATAATTAATTGATTTTAAAATATATAGATTATTCGTTATTTTTTGTTGAATAAAATCCGATAATATGGTTGCTCTGTTTTCTGTTTGTTTTACCGTACTCGATTTCCCTTTTGTTTTTGCATCTGAACATGAAAAACTTAGCGCTATAAAAGTTATTAGTAAGAATTTTTTGGTGTACTTGATAGATCCTATGTTTATCCACATTTTTCTATATATTAATTTTTGTTCTTTTTAAACTTAAATAAAATGATCAGATTTCTTCTAAAAAACAAACGAAGAGATATTGTACTATAATAGGCTCAAAAGATAAACAGTATCCGTTTTTACAAAACAACTTTCCCTTTTAACCACCACTTAGTTCTATAATAAGTAGATTTAGAAATGCCAAATTCTTTACAGATATTATCCATATCTTTTTTGGGATTAGACTCTAAATATTTATCAATTTCAATTGTTCTTTGTAAAGCTCTATTTCCTGGTCCTTTAGGGCGTCCTTTATCTTGTAGATTTTCATTCTGCACCAATTTCTTTAAATTCTTCAGGTTTAAAACAATTTCTTCATGATTTAGAGATCTCATTCCGTATTCTGTTTTAATAACCCGAAGAGTCATTGTAGCAATAACACCTTTATTTTGCTCCTTTATATAATTATAAACAAAAATAGAAGCTTTGTATTTTTTATAATCTTGTACTAAGACCTTATTTTTTATCAAATCAAGAATCGCCTTTTTCTCTTCAGCTATTATATCTAGTGCTTCAGGTGCATTAGCATTTAATTCTATATCTTCTTTGTTTTTTTGGGTACGCTCCCAATTCTTTCTTGCTAAATGCTCTGCAAGAGAAGCTATTTCACTTTCAGAAGCGAGACGTAATTCAAAATCATAATCTTGCTTAAAATCATCTTTCATATTATAAAGTATTTATACGTTACAAAAGTCACTATTTATTTTGAATTATAGTCACCTAATTATCGAACTCATTTTGAATATAGAGCTTTTATTTAATTTTAATACATAAATAGGGTAACAAGCTCTAAATTTAATAAGATTATTATCTTAAAAATTAAACATAATCAAAAAAGATCAACAAGTTAACTTAGGATTATCTTTTTTTTGTTAAAAAACGTTTTGTTACGGTAACATAACCTTCTTTAGAGACATACACTTATAAATCCCCACAAATAAAAATTGATTAATAAAAGAATTTAGTCTTCATTAAAGAAACAGTTATGCACATTATTAAAAACATCGAACTTATGGAGCGAATCGATCAACTGATTCGTATGAAAGCAACAGGAAATCCTGAGGAATTAGCTAAAAGATTGGGGATTTCAAAAACAAAGCTTTACCGAACTATTAGAACCATGAAGGCTTTAAATGCCCCTTTAGAATATGACTATAGTATACAAAGTTATGTATATATTAAAACAGTAGGATTTAAGTTTGGCTTTTTTGTTAAAGAAAGAAAAACAAAAGATATACATAGTTTTTTACCAGGATAAGTTTTAAACTATCTTATACCATTTACAATTTGAATTTACCGTAATAAAATGTTCTTTTTCGCCTCAGTATCAGAATAAAAATAAATCTTAATTTTCTTTTCCAGTAAACTCAAACTACAAATGGTATTGGACCCCAAATTACTAAAAAATATTTTTTATCTATCATAAAAAAATGTTAGTTGAAACTCTTCAAAAGCCAATATTGGCCTGCGAAAAATTTCAACTAACAAAACTTTATAGATTATAGTATTTTTAGTAGAATCTTATTTAAAAGCAGACATCCCTGTAATATCCATACCTGTTATTAATAAATGGATATCATGAGTTCCTTCATAAGTAATCACACTTTCAAGGTTCATCATATGGCGCATAATACTATACTCACCTGTAATTCCCATTCCTCCAAGAATCTGTCTGGCTTCTCTTGCTATTTTAATTGCCATCTCTACATTATTACGTTTTGCCATAGAAATTTGTGCACTAGTAGCTTTACCCTCATTCCTCAAAACCCCTAATCGCCAAGCTAATAATTGTGCCTTGGTTATTTCGGTAATCATTTCTGCAAGTTTCTTTTGTTGCAATTGTGTTGCTCCAATAGGTTTATCAAACTGTATACGCTCTTTTGCATACCGTAATGCTGTATCATAACAATCCATAGCAGCCCCGATAGCCCCCCATGCAATACCATATCGCGCAGAATCCAAACATCCTAACGGTGCTCCAAGACCGCTTTTATTAGGTAATAAGTTTTCTTTAGGCACTTTTACATTATCAAATATCAACTCTCCTGTTGCAGATGCACGTAGCGACCACTTATTATGTGTTTCTGGGGTCGAAAACCCTTCCATACCTCGTTCTACTACTAATCCATAAATCCTTCCTTCTTCATTTTTTGCCCATACTACTGCAATATCTGCAAATGGAGCATTAGAAATCCAAAGTTTAGCTCCATTTAAAAGATAATGATCTCCCATATCTTTAAAATTAGTTGTCATCCCTGCTGGATTAGAACCATGATCTGGTTCTGTAAGACCAAAACACCCTATAAACTCTCCAGATGCTAATTTAGGTAAGTATTTCTTGCGTTGTTCTTCAGAACCATATTTCCAGATAGGATACATTACTAATGAAGATTGTACAGAAGATGTAGATCGCACACCAGAGTCTCCTCTTTCTATCTCTTGCATAATCAAACCATAACTTATCTGGTCCAGTCCGGCTCCACCGTATTCCTCTGGTATATAAGGTCCAAAAGCTCCAATCTCTGCAAGCCCACTAATAATCTGCTTAGGAAACTCTGCTCGTTGTGCAAAATCCTCTATAATAGGAGACACTTCTCGTTTTACCCAACTGCGAGCTGCATCTCTAACCATTTTATGCTCCTCGCTTAACAATTCGTCTAGCTGGTAATAATCTGGTGCCTGAAATAAGTCTGGTTTCATCTGTTTTTTATTTATTATTTCTTCAACAATAATATATAATTTACATAACTATTATTTTACTCTATATAGATAGGTTGAAAAAATTATTATACATATTATCTATCTTTTCATTTTTTTTCAAAAGTACTGTATACTAGTCCTAAACAAATGTAGGTAATGAAAAAAAAGCTACCAATTTTTTTACCATTTTTAAAAGGATCAGATCATTATTATAATAAATCTAATCCACTTAAATCAAAAAAACTCTAAATCAAAATTATCCTTTCTATTTTTCTTTTATAAAAAAGTCAATTTGATTTTTAACAAACTTCTTGAGTCTTATATTTTACTTTAAATAATATCTATCATGTAAAAAAGAAAACCTAGTTACTATCCTTTATATCTGATTTATTATTTTGAAACTAAAAACTGTACTGAAATTTGGGTATAAATTCCGCAGTTTATATTTTTTTCTACACTAAAATTTCATTTTTTAAAAATATATTTTTATTTCAAAAAAATCATAACATTCTAAAAAAAAGACACTTACATATACTTCCGTCTTTCATTTACTCAAATGGCATAGTTATTCCTTTAGATAGAACATAATCGTTTAAAGGAATTATTAAAACTTAAAATTTATAAAAATGAAAAATTTATTTGTATTACCAGTATTAGCTTTTGGATTATTAACAGGAACTCAAACTATGAATGCTCAAGAAGTAGCATATAATGACAATGCAGAAATAGTTATACCTATGCAAGACAAATATATTGATCTTGCTATTGAAAACTTGCCACAACCAGTTTTAGACGCTGTAGCTAAAGATTATGCTGGAGCAACTATCGAAAGTGCTGGAGCTAAAGAAGATGCTTCTGAATTTAAATTAGTAATAAAACAAGGAGATAAAGAAATGGAAGTTTATTGTGATGCAGACGGAAACTGGGTTTCTAAAAAATAAACTTTATTAAAAAACAAGAGTTTTTCTTTATACAAAAAAGTTAAACTTTGTAGAGTGATTGAATTTAGAAAAGGAAGATTGTAATATATCTTCCTTTTTTTTTATAAAATATTTATTTTTAGTGTTTTATATTAAAGCGATATCTCTACATCTTTAAATAAAAATCTTTGGTAAGATTGATATATGCCTCGGTATATTCGTGTCTGGAGCTCTCTATAATCAATTCATCTGATTCAAAATCTTGTTGCTCCTTACCTAGCAATAACAAACTCCTTTTTATTGCTGAAGATGGTGTTCCTTTTACTCGGGTAATTTTTTGCGGAAACAAACCTACTTGCCTGGCTATAGTAAGAATTTCTTCTTCTTCTTTATACGGAAGAATCAATGCAAATTGCCCTTGATCTGATAATAATTTTGCTCCTCCTATTAATAGGTGTTCAAAAGGTAAAGCATCTTCAAATCTAGCTATATCTCTTTTTAAATTAGAAGACTTATACTCTTCTACATAAAAAGGGGGATTACTAATTAACAAATCGTATGTCTCTTCTATTTCTTCTACAAACTCCTGAAAAGAAGCATGATAACAAAACAATCGATCTCCCCAAAAAGATTCTTCAAAATTTTCAACTGCTTGCTCATAAGCATCTGCATCTATTTCGAGAGCATCTATAATCTCTGCTTGACAACGTTGTGCTGCCATTAATGCAATAACTCCTGTTCCTGTTCCTATATCCAGAACAGAAGTAACAGATTCTTTAATTGGTGCCCAGGCACCAAGTAATACGCCATCTGTACCTATTTTCATAGCACAACGGTCTTGTTGAACGGTAAATTCTTTAAATTGGAAAGGTTTAATCATAGCAACAACATGCCCGAAACACGCTTTTTAGACTTTTGTTAGAGTTTACAATTAGCTAGACTAAAGATATAAATCAATTAATCCTTCAGGAGTTTCCACATAAATCACTTTAGATTCTCTATCTATTTTACCTATAAACTCATCATTCATAGGGATAAGAATTTCTATACCATCTCGATCTACCTCAAACAAAGCCTGAGCAGTTGAATCATTAACAGCTTTAACAATCCCTACTTTTCCAAAAGTAACATCTTGTATTGTAAACCCAATAACTTCGTGATAGTAAAATTGATCTCCTTCCAGTTTAGGCAATAATGTAAGTGGAAGGTAAATATCTGTTTTCATGAGGTCATCTGCATCTTCTTCAGAATCTACGTCCTCAAATTTCACTCGTAGTAAATCACTTTTATGTAGTGCGCTTTTATCTATAAAAAAAGGAACCAGATTGTTGTTATAATCAACAAAAACTGATTCCATTTTTAAATAACTTTCGGGTTCATCAGTATCTAATTTAATCAACACCTCTCCCTTAAAACTAAATTTACTTACGATTTTTCCTAGATAGAAGCATTCTTCTTTCTTCATCGTTAATAATGCAACTATTCTTCCTCGTTGCTAGCTTCTTCTGTTACTTCTTTTGCTGAAGCTTCAGCAGCGGCAGCAGCTTCTTGGGCTTTTGCTTCTGCTTCACGTTTAGCATTTACTTCTTTTTCAGCTTCTAAAGCTTTTGCTTTAGCATCTGCTTCTGCTTTTGCTAGTTCATCTTTCTTAGCATTAACTGATCCTTCTTTTTCAGACAACCAAGCTTTAAATTTCTCTTCTGCTTGTTCTTCTGTTAAAGCACCCTTTTTTACTCCACCAGCAAGGTGATTTTTTAATAAAGCTCCTTTATGAGATAAGATGTTTTTTGCTGTATCGGTAGGTTGTGCTCCATTTTGTAACCATTTAACAGCTCCATCAACGTCTAAGTCAATTTGTGCTGGGTTTACAGTTGGGTTATAAATACCTAACTTTTCAAGAAATCTACCATCTCTTTTTGCTCTAGCATCTGCTGCTACGATCCAGTAAAAAGGTTTTCCTTTTTTACCGTGTCTCTGTAATCTAATTTTAACAGGCATAAAAATTAATTTTTGGGTACGCGACCCTATTCATAATTAAGGGCGCAAATATAGTTTTTTTAAAACGAAAAAAACCTATAAATCAAAAGTTTATTACTTACATAGTTTTTTATTTAACAAGTCTTTTTATAGGTATAATCGAAAATCGTTTCGCTAAAAAAAGAAAAATCAATTATCAATGTAAAAAAACTATTTTTTTCATTACTCAATCTTAACATTTTGATCGCTATCGATCCTAATATATGCATCTAACGTAAATAAGCACTGTTTGTTTTATGAATTAATCACTTAAACCCATTACTTTTCTTCGTCTTAATATTTATTTTTGTGTATTTCATCGATAAAATATGCTTTTTTTCGATGGAAAAATTGTTTTATCGATTCTTTAATATTACATTTGTAAGAATACATGTTGTTTAATTAAACAGTAAAAATCATAATAAAGCCCAAAGCCTATGATTAAAAAAACTACTCTACTACCTATACTTATATGCATATTTTTAATTTCTTGTTCTACAGATATAGAAATTAACGATCCTGCCTTACAAGCAAAAATTGATGGAGAGCTATTTAGATCTTCCATTAAAAAAGCTGTTATTTATGATGACGGAACTTTAGTTATATCAGGAAGTTCTGGAGACAAATCTATAAGTTTCACTACTACCTCTACTAAAATAGGAACTTATATGACCTCTCAAAACACTATCAATAAGATAAGTTTTAAAAAAGACCAAATACAATTTGTTTCTAAAAACCAAGAAACTGAAGGTCATGTAACTATTACTGAAATTTATAATAACGAAATTTCCGGAAAGTTTAATTTCAGAAACCTTAAAGACGAAAACGGTAATATATCCAATTTTAGTGATGGATGGTTCTATAGGCTACCTTTAGAAAACGGAACAATTGAAGAAGAAGTAACAGAACAAATTAACCCATGTTTACTTAATGCCTCTTTAACAGCAATGGTTAATGGCTCTGAAATGATCACAGATAACCACACTGCTAGCTTATACGGAGTAGAAGATGCATCTATATTGATTACAGCTACCAATGATAACCAAGAGATCACTATAGTATTTAAAGCAGATGTAGCTCCAGGAGAATATTCTCTTACAGGATCTGGAGATTTTAGTGCCTCTTACGCGCTAAATAACGATAAATCTTCTGCTTTATCAGGCAAACTTATTGTCACTAATCACGATATCAATACCAAATGTATTGCTGGAAGCTTTGAATTTAACACCAGGAGTAGCGCTCAAATATCAGAAGGCTCTTTCGAATTTGGTTATTAATTAAAAAACACCCCAAAATAATTACTATTATTTAACTTTACTTACAAAAAGCGATTGTTTTAGATTGATAATCGCTTTTTGTTTGTTTTCACCTTAAATATTACCTATAAAAACGACTGGTTAATAATTCTGAATAACTTTTTAAAAGAACAAACTAGTATTTTAGTTATTTTTGAAAGTCCTTTATAAAGGATAATTTCTATAAAAAACACTTCTTTTTATGTACTTAGTCTTTGATACTGAAACCACAGGGTTACCAAAACGCTGGGATGCCCCGATTAGTGACACCGATAACTGGCCTAGATGTATTCAAATAGCATGGCAGTTACACGACGCTATGGGTAACTGTATTGAACATCAAGACTACCTAGTAAAACCCGAAGGGTTTAACATCCCATACGATGCAGAAAAAATTCACGGTATTTCTACCGAGCTAGCAGAAAAAGATGGAATCTCCTTACAAGAAGTACTAGAAAAATTTAATATTGCCCTATCCAAAACTAAATTTATTGTAGGGCAAAACGTAGGTTTTGATGTCAACATCATGGGATCAGAGTTCTATCGCCTTGGTGCAGAAAATATCCTACAAGATCTCCCCGTACTGGATACATGTACCGAGACTACAGCACAGCTATGCCAGATTCCAGGAGGTCGTGGAGGTAAATTTAAACTACCAACACTTACCGAACTACACCAGCATCTTTTTGGAGTTGCCTTTGGAGAAGCACATAACGCTACTGCCGATGTAGAAGCTACTACCAGATGTTTTTTGGAATTAATCAGAAAACAGATTTTTACTACAGAAGAGCTGGATGTAAAACCAGAGTATTTTAAAAGTTTTTCTGAAGCTAATCCCGAAACTATTCAGTTAATAGGATTAAAACATATTAACCTCAAAAAAGCTTCTAAAAAAATCAGAGAAGCACTTGCCAAAAAAGACGCTTCCGATTTATCACAAAAAGAGATCAATGACAATATTGCAGCTCTAAACGAGGTCAATTTTGTGCATTTACATAATCATACCCAGTTTTCTGTTCTTCAATCCACAACCAGTATTCCTGATCTAGTAAAAGTAACAGCCCAACATAAAATGAATGCTGTTGCCATGACAGACCATGCAAATATGATGGGGGCTTTTCATTTTGTTCAAGCTGTTTCTAACCATAACAAAAGTGTAATTGCTGCTAATGAAGAAGCAATCGAAAATGGACAAGAACCCGAAGGGGTTGAAATAAAACCGATAGTAGGTTGTGAGTTCTTTGTTTGCGAAAATCACACCGATAAATCCAGAAAAGATAATGGATACCAAATAGTGATGCTTGCCAAAAACAAAAATGGGTATCACAATCTAGCAAAAATGTCCTCTACTGGATTTGTAGACGGGTTTTACTACCTTCCTCGTATCGATAAAAAAATAATCCAACAATATAAAGAAGATATTATTGTACTTACAGGAAATTTATATGGAGAAGTGCCTAGTAAAATACTTAATATAGGTGAAAAACAAGCAGAAGAAGCTTTATTATGGTGGCATAAAGAATTTGGCGACGATTTATATATTGAGATCATGCGCCATAATCAAGAGGACGAAAATAGAGTAAATCCCGTATTACTTGAACTTGCTAAAAAACATAATATCAAAACTGTCGCAACCAATAACACATATTATTGCGAAAAAAAAGATGCCAATGCACACGATATTCTTTTATGCGTAAAAGACGGGGAAAAACAAGCAACCCCAATTGGTCGTGGTAGAGGATATCGATACGGGTTACCAAATCAAGAATATTATTTTAAACCTCAAGAAGAGATGAAAAATCTCTTCAAAGATCTACCTGAGAGTATTATAAACACTCAAGAAATTGTAGATAAAATAGAACCCTATGAACTTGCCAGAGATGTATTATTACCCGCATTTGATATCCCAGAAGAATTTCAATCGGAAGAAGATAAAATTGACGGAGGTAAACGTGGTGAAAATAAATATTTAAGACATATCACTTATGAAGGTGCTAAAAAGCGATATGTAGAAATAACACCAGAGATCGATGAGCGTTTAGATTTCGAACTAAAAGTAATTGAAAAAACAGGATATCCTGGATATTTTCTAATTGTTGAAGACTTCATTCGTGCTGCCAGAAACATGGATGTCTCGGTAGGCCCTGGTCGTGGATCTGCTGCTGGATCTGCCGTAGCATATTGCTTATGGATCACAAATCTGGATCCTATCAAATACGATCTACTTTTTGAGCGTTTTCTTAATCCGGATCGTGTAAGTATGCCCGATATTGATATTGATTTTGATGATGAGGGTAGAGGTCGTGTTATGGACTATGTAATCAATAAATATGGCGCCAACCAAGTAGCACAAATCATTACCTATGGTACTATGGCTGCCAAATCCTCGATACGAGATACAGCAAGGGTATTAGACTTACCTCTTAGTGATGCAGATCGTATTTCTAAACTTATTCCTAACATGTCTAAGCTAGGAAAGATTTTTGGCGTAGACGAAGCAACCTTAAAACAAAAATTTAGAAGCGAAGAACTAGAAAAGGTTAATGAACTTCTTAATATTGCTGAAGGAAATGATCTGGAAGCTGAAACACTAAATCAAGCAAGAATACTAGAAGGCTCTGTTAGAAATACAGGAATCCATGCATGTGGAGTAATTATTACCCCAGATGATATTACCAAATTCGTGCCTGTAGCGCTAGCAAAAGATTCTGACATGTACTGTACCCAGTTCGACAACTCTGTGGTAGAGAGTGCAGGTCTGTTAAAAATGGATTTTCTTGGGTTAAAAACATTAACCCTTATTAAAGACACTGTTAAAATCGTAAAGGCTAAACACGATATTGATCTGGATCCTGAAAACTTTCCTTTAGACGATGAAGAAACATATGCTCTTTTCCAGAGAGGAGAAACCGTAGGAGTATTTCAATATGAATCCCCTGGGATGCAAAAATACATGAAAGAACTTAAGCCTACTGTTTTTGCCGACCTTATCGCAATGAATGCTTTATATCGCCCCGGACCTCTAGAGTATATACCAAGCTTTATTAATCGAAAACATGGCACAGAAGAGATCATATATGACTTGGAAGCCTGTGAGGAGTACTTAAAAGAAACCTACGGAATCACCGTTTACCAAGAGCAAGTAATGCTTCTTTCGCAAAGACTTGCAGATTTTACCAAAGGTGAAGCCGATGTCTTGCGTAAAGCAATGGGAAAAAAACAAAAGGCTGTTCTGGATAAAATGAAACCTAAATTTATACAGCAAGCCTCTGCAAAAGGACATGCCGAAGATAAATTAGAAAAAATATGGAAAGATTGGGAAGCCTTTGCTGCTTATGCGTTTAACAAATCCCACTCTACATGCTATGCATGGATCGCCTATCAAACTGCATATCTCAAAGCACACTATCCTGCAGAATATATGGCAGCGGTACTTTCTAACAACATGAATGACATTAAGCAAGTTACTTTCTTTATGGAAGAATGTAAACGCATGAAATTAGACGTATTAGGACCTGATGTAAATGAATCTTATCGTAAATTCTCGGTAAATAAAGATGGGGCTGTCCGTTTTGGAATGGGAGCCGTTAAAGGAGTAGGAACTGGTGCCGTAGCTACAATAGTAGAAAACAGAAAAGAAGATGGACATTATAAATCTATTTTTGATTTCGCAAAACGTATTGATCTTCGTGCTGCAAATAAAAAAGCTTTTGAAAGCTTAGCTCTGGCAGGAGGCTTTGATTCTTTTTCTGACACACATAGAGGGCAGTATTTTCATGAAGAAGGAGATGGAATTACTTTTTTGGAAAAAGCAGTGCGTTATGGAGCTAAATTTCAGGAAAGTGAAAACTCTTCACAAGTTAGCTTATTTGGAGAAGCTAGTGATGTACAAATTCCGGAACCTATTGTTCCTCCTTGCGAAGAATGGGGTACTATGGAAAAGTTAGCAAGAGAAAAAGAAGTAGTAGGAATATATATTTCTGGTCATCCATTAGATGATTTTAAATATGAAATGAAATATTTTTGCAATGGCACCTTACATAATTTTGCAGACCTAGAAAACAATCTTAATCGTGAAATTTCTTTTGGCGGGGTAATTTCTAACGTTGAACATCGTACATCAAAAAACGGTAAAGGCTGGGCTACATTTACAATTGAAGATTATAATACCGCACATGAATTCAGAGTTTTTGGAGAAGAATATCTAAAACACCGACCCTTTTTAGTAAAAAGTACCTTTGTATATGTCAAAGCCTTTATAAAAGAAGGGTGGGTAAATCGAGATACTGGTAAAAAAGGAGATCCCAGAATACAATTTAATAGTTTTCAATTATTGCATGATGTTATGGAAAGCTACGCCAGAAAACTCACTATACAACTTGATATAAATGAATTGTCTGACTCCAGAATTGACGATTTAAAAGAATTACTAACCTCACATACAGGGAATCATACTTTAAATTTTGTGATTTACGAAATGGCAGAACAATTAAAATTACACATGCCTAGTAGAAAGCAGAAAGTTAATATTTCGCCCGATTTATTAACAGCTCTAGAAGATGAATCTATATATTATAAACTAAACTAAAAAGAAAATAACAGTCCATATGTCGCAAATACATTCATTATATTGATACTTTTGAAATATTTTATCCTTTATAATATTATATTCGGTATCAATAAACCAAATAACCCTATAACCAAAAGAAATATTAGATATATAGAGTTTCGCAGAATTATTAACTAATTTTACACATATTATGCACACTATGTGTAAGTTTTAGTTGAATTATTGACTAATTTTGTAAACATTAGATATATTAAGATTTAAAAAAAAGTAAATTACTATGGCACTAGAAATAACAGACGCAACTTTTGATGAAGTAGTACTTAAAAGTGAAAAACCAGTATTAGTTGATTTTTGGGCAGCTTGGTGTGGTCCATGTAGAATGGTAGGCCCTATCATAGAACAAATTAGTGAGGAATATGACGGAAAAGCAGTTGTTGGAAAGGTAGATGTAGACGCTAATCAAGAGTTTGCAGCTAAATATGGTGTAAGAAATATCCCTACTGTATTAGTTTTCCAAAATGGAGAAGTAGTTGGTCGCCAAGTAGGTGTTTCTCCAAAAAATGTATACGCAGAAGCATTAGATTCTCTTTTGTAAAAAACATATTATTTATAATAAGCAAAAAGGTTTGACTTTGATGTCAAACCTTTTTTTTATGAATACTAATTTTGTATCCGTATATTGGTATCGTTAACATACATATAAAAGACCTTCTCATACAAAAAAAACTCCGCAATGAACATTCAACAAGAGATAAATAAAACAGGAGGATTTACTAATCTAGAGCTTCTTGCCAAACAAGTTGTAGAAGGTTTCATTTCAGGTATACACAAAAGTCCTTTTCATGGTTTTTCTGCAGAATTCGCAGAACATAAAGTGTACAATAATGGAGAGAGCACCAAACATATAGACTGGAAACTTTTTGCTAAAACCGATAAGCTTTTTACTAAACGATATGAAGAAGAAACAAATCTAAGATGTCATATTATAATTGACAACTCTTCTTCTATGCACTATCCTAAAATAAAAGAACATCATTTACAATCTTTAAATAAGATTAGTTTTTCAGCTCTAGCAGCCGCATGTTTAATGAATGTTTTAAAAAAACAACGAGATGCAGTAGGACTAAGTATATATAGTAACAAATATGACTATTATTCCCCAGAAAAAGGCAGTGAAAGGCACCACCAAATGCTACTTAGTAAACTAAATGAAACCATCACTAACGTTTCTGAAAATAAAGATACAGACACATTTAAGTTTCTTCATCTGATTGCCGAAAAAATACATCGCAGATCTTTAATCTTTTTATTTACAGACATGCTGCAAGCAACTTCTGATCCTGAGAAACTATTTGAAGCACTTAGACACTTAAAGCACAATAAGCATGAAGTTGTACTTTTTCATACTTTTGATAGCGAAAAAGAATTAGCTTTTAACTTTAGCAACCAACCTACCCGATTTGTAGATATTGAAACTGGTGATTTCATCAACCTATATGCTGATAATATTAAAGAAAATTACCAAAAAGCAGTATCTTCTTACTTTTATGATTTAAAAATGAAATGTATACAATACGGCATAAAGTATGTAGAAGCGGACACCACTAAAGATTTTAATAAAATTTTGACCACATACTTTGTTGAAAGACAGAAATTTGCATAACCCAAACAAAAAAAAGTAAAAAAAAAGCAAAAAAACATTTGTGAGAATCAAAATGAGGTGTATATTTGCATCCGCAATACGGCTTTGGTCTGGTAGTTCAGTTGGTTAGAATACCTGCCTGTCACGCAGGGGGTCGCGGGTTCGAGTCCCGTCCAGACCGCAAAATTGCAAAAAGCTTCAATCTAGATTGAAGCTTTTTTTTAGCATAAAAGTGTTGTGTTGTCTCACGCTTGTCGTGAGTGGTTTTGTAGAAAACCAATGAGAAGCTTTTCCATAAATTTGGAGAGGCTTTTTTTCATTCACACACAATTTTTGGGAATGATCTCCAAAATGACCTCAAAACACACACTTATTTAATAATCAATAAATTAAACTGTCTTAAAATGGTAGTTAAGCTGTCTTAATCATCGTTTAAGACAGGTGTTAATTGAATTACCTTCTTGTTTTGGATACTTTCGTTGACTTAATATAAACACAAAATCAACAAATCATGAAAAAAAAATTAAACATCTTAATTGTATTTACAATGATGATGATTATTTCTTCGTATGGACAGGAGAAGTATAACATTATTCAAAATGGAGGTAACGGAATGGCTCCAAGAGCTATCGATTTTGAAGCTACTCAAAACATAGCTAAAAAATCTTCTTCTTTCTCTTCTCCAGAGAATTTTATGTCAGAAAACTTTGGTGCAGTATCAGGACAAGGGGTTATTACTACTGAAATAGTTAAAGATGAATTAGGCTTTACACATTATCGCCTACAACAATCTATTAATGGGATTCCTGTAGAGAGTTCTATGTATCTAATACACGTTAAAAATGGGCAAGTAACTTCTGCCAACGGAGAGTGGTTTACAGCAACCCCTGCTAAATCTTTTGCAAAAAGTAATAGTTTATCTTCTGCTCAGGCACTACAAAAAGCAAAAGATGTAATCAAAGCGAAGAGTTATGTTTGGGAAGCCAGAACTCCAAGAACTAAAAACGAAACTTTCAATGGTGAGAAAGTAAGTGACGAAGGAGAACTAGTTTATATTACTGCTAACAACGAAATGAATGCTGATGCATTAAGATTAGCATACAAATTCGACATGTACTCTGTTGAACCTTTTGGACGTAAAGAAGTTTTTGTTGATGCTGCAAATGGTGATATTCTTTTTGTTGAAGAAAAAATACACCATATAGATGGCACTACAGACACAGGGTATTATGGCCCAAAAAATATTACTATTACACAAACAGGTGGTCGATATGAAATGAGACAATCTGGAGACAGAAAACTTGTTTTGTATGATATGCAAGGAGCGGAACTACAAGTTAATGCTTCACAAACAGCATTAATAGAGCCTATAAACTCTCGTTCTATCTACTCAAGTCAATCTAAAGATTTTAGAATTGGTGGAGAACAAAATCATAGAACTGCTGTATACTGGGGAGCAGAACGTTCTTGGGATATGTTTAAAACCGAATTTAACCGCTCTAGTTACGATAACAAGGGAAGTAATATTAACATGTATGTAAATGGTACTGGTCGGTACGGTGATGACAACGCTTTCTGGGCAGGTACATGGATGTATTACGGAAACGCTAAACAACTTCAAGGAACTCCTGTTACTGCATTAGATGTAGTTGGTCATGAAATGACTCATGGAGTTACGCAAGAAACTGGAGCAATGGTATACCAAGGAGAATCTGGAGCACTAAACGAATCGTATAGTGATATGTTTGGGTCTTTGGTAGAGTATTATACATTTAATAAAGTAGTAGATGCTAAGGTATGGAAACTAGCAGATAAACACCCAGATCCAAGACTTAAAAGAGATCTTTCTAATCCTAAATTACACAAACAACCTGACACATACGGAGGAACAAACTGGCTACAAACTCAAGGGTGTCAACCTAGTGACCAAAATGATTTTTGTGGAGTACACATTAATAGTGGTGTAATGAACCATTGGTTTTATATTGTTTCTCAAGGAGCTAAAGGATCTAATGATAGTGGAACAGCTTATGATGTAGAAGGTATTGGTATCGAAAAAGCAGGAAAAATCGCATATCGCTCTTTAACGAAATATTTAACAAGAAGTTCTCAATATACGGATGCCAGAAATGCAGTAATTAATGCAGCCAAAGATTTATACGGAGCTAACTCTTGTGAAGTAAAAGTGGTAACTAATGCATTAAACGCGGTAGGTGTTGGCGCTAAGTTTACAGGTAATGCGAACTGTGATGGCGGTGGTGATTGTCTTGCTATAAGTGGAGTAACAGCATCCAATATCACTAAAAATAGTGCTACTATAAACTGGAATGCAGTTACTGGGATTTCTACCTATACTTTTGAGTATAAAAAATCAACAGACGCATCTTACACTACTTCTTCTGTAACAGGTACTAGTAAAACATTAGATGGATTAACTGTGGATACAACATATGAAGTACGTTTAAAATACACCTGTACTAGTGATGAAGCTGCTCCATACTCTACAGTAGTTACTTTTACAACTACCGCAGATGGTGGTGGTGATTGTAAAGCTGTTGTTGGAGTACATTCGTCTAACATAACTATTAACTCTGCAACAGTAAGCTGGACAGGTATAAACGGTATATCTAGCTATGTTTTAGAATACAAAAAAACAACAGATAATTCGTATACAACCAATACTGTATCTGGAGTATCTAGAAATTTATCTGGTTTAGCAGCAAACACCAAATATGAAGCAAGAGTAAAATACACTTGCTCTACAGGTGGTACAGATCCTTGTGCTGGGGTACCAGCACATCAATCAGGTGTCGCATACAATGTAGGTGATAAAGTTACTTATCAAGGTAATTTATATGAAAAAACCGCTTCTTCATGGAAAAATATTGGCCCTTGTGGTGGATCAGGCGGCAATCAGGTAGATGCTCCTTATTCTGCTGTGATAACATTTACCACTTTAGAAGACACTGCAGGTGGCAACTGTGATAATATCCCAGAATACCAAGCTGGAACTAATTATCCTATCGGAACTAAAGTAAAATACTTTGGTATTATATACCAATATACAGCTATAGGATGGGTATCTATTGGATCTTGTGATTCTGTATTTTTTGCTTCAACATTCGGAAATGGAATAAACAACTCTACTAGACTTAATGTATATCCAAATCCAGCATCGAATGACCTTAACGTCTCTTTCAATTCTTTAGATACTGTTTCTCAGATCAGAATTGTTAATATTCTTGGAAAAGTAGTATACAACAAAGAAGTAAAATCAACTTTAGGAAGCAACACCCTGAAGATAGATGTATCTCGATTAAATCCTGGAATTTACTTTGTAAAGAGAGGGAGTCAAGATATAAAGAAAGTAATTATTAAAAAGTAAATTATTTGTACAGTTAATATTTAAGCTAACTTCTTTTAACTCAATTAGACTTTAGCAGCAACGAATCGCCTGAAAATATTTTCGGGCGATTCTATTTCTACAACTTAATAAAAATTTGCCTTATATATCTTAAATAGCGTACAGCAAAGTTTAAGTATCCAAACGCAACCTAAAAACCAAACCTTATACACCTTTAAAACTCTACACATTCTACAAGCTAACAGACATTTCTCTTTAAGAATCACATAACATCTGAATTTAAGCTCTCAAAATATTCTGAAGGAGAGATACCTACAATCTCTTTAAAGTTTTTATAAAAAGAAGCCCTTGAATTAAAACCTGCCTCTCTTGCTAATGCGGTATTACTATATTTTTTATGTTTTTCTGAACCAATTAAATTTTTAAACTCTTCTACCCTATAGTAATTAATATAAGTATTAAAGTTTTTATATCCCATAACGGAAATTGTTTTTGAAATATCTCGACTACATGTTTTTGTTTTTTTTGCAAATAGTTTTAAAGTCATATCTGGATCCAGATATGCTTTTTCTTCTATCATAAAAACTTCAACTATTTTTGAAATTTTTTCATAAAACTCCTTATTTTCTTCTTGTTTACGCTTTGATAATTTCACTTCCTTTTCGGATGTCATATTAACAATGTTAATTTGCATTAAACTTCCTATGGTAAAATAATATAACAACAACAAAGCCAAGCCATCAAGCATAAATCGTATATACTCCCCCTCAAACGAGGTAATCACAAAACTTAATGCAATTAAATGATAAACAATGAATATCTTACAAAATACCGCTAACCATCCTAAAGATTTATATTTTACATCTGCATAAAAGAAAGGTAAAAACTTATTATGATCTTTTATAGCCAATATCGTTCTCACACACATATAAATTATAAAAAAAGTAGAAGAAAATAAATCAAAAAACAAAAATAATACATACCCTATAGAAGGTTTAAGATTTGGGTTCTCAATTTTTTTAATAAAAAGTATAGAAAATATAAAAAATTCTATTATTGCTGGAATATAATATTGATACTTTTTTCTAATCTCAATACCTGCTGTCTCCATAGCATAGAAAAAAACAAAGAGCATATTCAAGAAATTAAATGTAAATGGGTTGTAAATCTTAATCGCTTCTTCTATGCTCCACATAAAAATATAGCTTAGCAATTCAATACAAAGAGACATAAAAAACAAGCCAAGATATTTATTGATTTTTGGCTTCTTTGATTTATAAAAAATCAAAATTAAAGCAACAACAAAAGATTGTACTCCTAAAATCAAATAAACATAAAACAACGTATCCATTATAAAAAGTAAAAAAACACTAATATTTTTAAACTGAAAAACTCCTAAATATATAAATTTTTGATTTCTTTCACATTTGTGTTTTATACTTAAATAAACGAATACATATACTATTTAGTGTGCTAATTTTTTTTGTAAAGTATTTCAATATTTTACAAGCTTTTTAATTATATTAATTTTGGGCATGGGAAGGAAATCAAATACTAAAGTAATAGAAATTCAGAATTATTTACAAAATTAAAATCTAAAGAAAGACATTACATAATCTTGGTAAAACAGAAACTTTATTTGGTTCCTAAATTAAATCATTTTGAGAAGTCAGATATAGTATCGACTTAAAGCTTACCTAAAAGGTATGTCTAATGGATAAAAAGATCATAAAATCGACAACTATAAATCATCATTACAAAAATGACTTTTTAGCATACTTTTAAAGTTTGTTTAGCATTACTAATCACTATTACGTGTATGTTATAATACCTATAAAACAAAAAAAGAGCCCGTAGACTCTTTTTTTCATAATTTTATTTTAGGGTTATAAAAACTATTTCTATAAACTAATATTATACGTTACTCAATTCTTTAACAAGCAAGATACTTGATGGCACTTTTGCCCCATTCTCAATATTTTCAGGAGACACAGGCTCACTATTATCCGACAGGACAGAAGTGACATGTGTTGTTGAATTTTCAATCTTATATTCTTTTCTAAAACCGACTAGCTCTACTTTTATATTCTTCTCTTTTGAACCAAAATTGACAAAATCTTTAATGAGTTGCAAAACATCATGATCAATATAAACTGTATTAGATGCATCTACAACAACATTGGTATTCTCAGGCAAGTGTATAAAAGTTTGTTTTATCGCTGCTTTATTAAGAAAAGAAACCTCTTGAGCAAGTTCCATTTGAATAGTTTTTCCTTCTGTATGCTTATCTCTTTTGAAAAAGTATGCTAGCTTTAAATTACCTCTCAAAATAAAATAAACACTTACTGCTAATCCAATACCAACACCCATTAATAGATCTGTTAAAACAATAGCTACAATTGTAACTACAAATGGTATAAATTGAAATTTCTTGCTGTTTTTCCACATATGAACAAAGACTTGTGGGCTGGCTAGTTTATAACCAATTACTAATAAAACTGCTGCCAAAGAAGCTAATGGTATTTTATTTAATAAATGAGGTATTGCCACTACAGATAATAACAGAAAAACTCCATGAGATATTGCTGCAATTTTTGTTTTTCCTCCAGAATTTATGTTAGCAGAACTTCTTACAATAACTGAAGTCATTGGGATACCTCCTATAAGACAGCTTAAAATATTTCCTACTCCTTGTGCTTTTAATTCGGTATTCGTATTGGTATACCTTTTTAGTGGATCCAATTTATCAGAAGCCTCAATACAAAGAAGGGTTTCAATACTCGCTACTGCTGCAATTGTAAATGCTACTACCCACACGTCGACATTTGCTATTTGAGTAAAATCTGGAAAACTAAATTGCCCAAAAAATTGTTCGATAGATTCTGGAACAGGTAGACTCACTAAATGGTTTTCTCCTATCAACAAAGATGATCCTGTTGCTTTAAATATTTCATTAATCAAAATCCCTACTAAAACTGCTATTAACGCACCTGGGATAGATTTTATTTTTTTTAAAAAAGGAACTCTAATAAATGCTATTAAAACTGCTAATGATGCTAATGCAACTAGTATAGCTCCTGGGTGAATAAAATTAATTGCATCGATAAAAACAGAAAAAAGCTGGTGATTTCCTTCTGCATCTATATGAAAATAATCTCCTTCATGCATTGCATCATACCCTACTGCATGTGGGATTTGTGATAATACAATAATGATTCCTATTGCAGCTAGCATTCCTTCAATAACATTAGAAGGAAGATAGTTCGAAATTATTCCTGCTTTTAAAAAACCAAGTATCAACTGTATAATCCCCGCCAATACTCCAGCTAGTAAAAAAACCTCAAAAGAACCTAAAGTTACTAATGCGGCTAATATAATAGCAGTTAATCCTGCTGCAGGACCTGAGACACTAAGTTGCGAACCACTTAACACCCCTACAAGAATACCTCCTATTATTCCGGATATAATTCCTGAAAACAAGGGCACTCCACTTGCTAGAGCAATACCTAAACATAAAGGAAGAGCTACAAGAAATACAACTAATCCTGATTTTATGTCTGATTTAATATATTTTGTTGTGAAATTATTCATATAATATTTTTTATCTAATTATGATTATATTGATCTGGGTTTGTTTGTTTTATAAGTTCAAAAGATTTGAAATCGAAAATTTTTTTCTACTTATCTCTCTATTAGGATTTTCTAGATGAACCTCAACCACATTTTTGATATTTCGTTTCATAAAAAACGTAGGATCAAAACTATTTTTATGAGCAAAAATTAAAAATTGATCTTTAGGGATAATGGCATCTTCTACTTGATGTTGTTTACAAAAATTCTTGAATGCTACTGAGTTTATGCCTGTAAAAAGATCAAGCTCTATAGAATTTATTTCGCTTTTGTGCTCATTAATGAAGTTATTTTTTGCCTCAATGAAGTTTTCTTTTGTTAAATTACTTATTTGTCTTTTACAAGAAAAATTAATTACCCCCCATTTGTTTTCAGGCATTCTGTGTCCATGAACCAACACTACATCTAGTTTGGTATTTGGATAATTTAAAATCCCATATTCAATTAACTGTAACGATTCAACTGTAAAGTCTGTCGGAATTAGTATTTTCTTCATCTGATTCTTTATTTCTTTGCGAAAGTAAAGCCAGGTAATTAGAATGGTTTAAAAATGAAATTAGAATGAGATTAGATTTTTTTTTTAGAAAGAAGTGTATTTTTTTTGATTAGGCAAACTTACTTTTACAATAGTTCCCTTATCTATTTGCGAAGAAACTCTAATCTCTCCTGAGTGCAACTTTATAATTCTATACGCTAGAGGTAGTCCAAATCCAAATCCATTCGTACCTAACGCATTAGACCCTCTATAAAAAGGTTCAAAAATATTTTTTAATTCCTCGGGGGGAATTCCAATACCCTTATCTGTAATTATAATTTTGATATTATTGGTGTCTGCCAATATTTTTAGAGTCACTTTTTGATTCTCAGAAAACTTACATGCATTTTCTAAAATATTATTAAGAGCAACTTTAAGGAGGTTTTGGCTTCCTAAAAACACAAGTAAACATTCGTCCTCAGGCAGATGGTTGAAATCTAAATATATATTGTTTTCAGGATTTGTTGTATCCAAAATCTTCTTAATCTCGATTACAGTCTCATCTATACGAATAGGCTCTATAACAATACCTTTTTTGTCAAAATCCATCTGCGCAAGCTTTAGCAATCCGTTTACCAAAGTATCTAACCGTAATGCTTCTTTTTCGATACCTCCTAAAATAGAATGATATTCTTTTATTGTTCTATCTTTATTTAAACCAATTTCTGTTTGTACTAATATTGCTGTTAAAGGATTTCTAAGTTCATGAGAGGCATTATTTATAAAGTTACTTTGTAAATCAAATGATACTTCAAGTCTATCTAACATATTATTAAATGTATGTGCTAGCTCGACTAGTTCATCTTTTCCTGCACCTACTTCTATTCTTAAATGAAGATTTGTTGCCCTTATTGTATTTACTTTTTTGATCATTTTTGATATAGGACTTAATGCTTGCTTAGCGTGATATTGTCCTAACAGAGATATAAAGATCATACTTAGAAAAAATGCCAAGATCAAAATATTTCGAAGGTTTTCAAGTTTTCCTTCTCCATAAAAATCTTGAGCAGATAATATAACTATAAAATCCCCTTCATTATCATTATACAATAATCCTGTATAATAAAATTTTTCTTGCTTCAGTTCGGCATATTGTTTATCAAAAATTTCTTGAAAAAATGAATTCGGAAGAGATTTATCCATGTGATTATCTTCCTTATTGGTCCTTTTACTAACAGGATAAATAGCTTCTCTTTCATTAGGAAGAGTTTGAAGATGTCTCTCTCTTATATCTTCATAAATATTGATATTCATTTCATTATCCTCCAAATAAGTATGTGCTGCAATAGTAGCTCTCTGACTTAATCGCAAATAAAACTCACTCTCTGTATAGCTTTTAGAAAAATGATAAATAAAAACAAAGACTGCTACTTGAAAAAGACCTGTAAGTAATATAAAAATAGCAGTAATTTTAGTTCGTAACTGCATTATTGATCCTTTATAGTATACCCCATACCTATAACAGTTTGTATTAATTTTGGATCAAAATCTTTATCTATTTTGTTTCTCAAATAATTTACATAAACATCTACCACGTTGGTTCCCATATTAAAATTGATATCCCAAACATTCTCAAGGATATCAATCCTGCTTAATACTCTATTTTTATTCTTCAAAAGAAACTCTAATAATCTATATTCTGTCGAGGTTAATTTAATTTCTTTGTTTGCCCTCTTAACCATTTTAGCATCACTATCCAGTTCAAGATCTTGAATTTTTAATATTTGATTGATAGGTCTTGAAGAACTTGTTCTTCTGGTTAATACTCGTATCCTGGCTAAAAGTTCTTTAAATTTAAAGGGTTTAACCAAATAATCATTCGCTCCAGAGTCAAGTCCTTTTACTACATTTTCTGTAGTACCAAGAGCCGTTAACATAATAATAGGAAGATTCTTATACCCCAGTTCTCTAATTTTCAAAGACACAGCTATACCGTCCATTTTTGGCAAAATAATATCTAGTAGAACCAAGTCTATATTTTTCTGCATTAAAAGCTCTATCCCTGTAAGACCATCATAAGCTAAAAATACTTCATATCCTGCTTCTAGAAGACCTTGTTTTATAAATGAAGCCACATTTTGCTCATCTTCAATCACTAATATATTTTTTGCCACCTCTTATTATTTTAAACAAATATGAACATAAGTATGTTGAAAAAAGATTTAAAGATAATCAATAGCGTGCAATTCTTAAATCTCAAAAACTACAATTAAGAAAAAACAAAGCGAATTATAACTTTTTTAGGAATTTTTTAAGCAATTTAAAAGACTATATCCCAGTTTTCGAATACTTTAATAATATAAAATACTACAAACCCAACAGATACTATAAATTTAAGAAAAGTACCCGCTAAAAAACCAATAAACGAACCAAAAGCAGCCTTCAATGCCCTTGATGGCTGATTACTATCTTTTATAAACTCTCCTAAAAAAGCTCCAGCAAAAGGCCCTATGATAATCCCTAAAGGCCCCATAAATATAAGACCAATAATAAGACCTATTGAACTACCAATCATTCCATATTTTGTACCTCCAAATTTCTTTGTACCTATAGCAGGCACAATGTAGTCCAACACCCAAACCAATATAGATATTACCAAAGTAATCCCTAAAAACATCCAGTTTTGTGGAATCGCATCCGTAAAATGAAGAATAAGCAAACCTACCCACGAAGTAAATGGCCCTGGTAATACAGGAAGAAAACTTCCTAGTACCCCTAACAAACAAAATAAAAACCCAATAATGATTAATGCTATATCCATATCCTTTTGGATATATGACGAAAATGTTTCTTTTTTGTTACGACAATATAAATTAACTATAGATTTAGATTATTAATTTTTCTACACCACTTTATACCTGTTTTTATTTCCTTTATTTGCCTTCGTAAACACAAATAAGCCAAAGTTATAGTTTAAAATTACCCTAAAATTATGCGATATTTTTTAGTCTTACTCGGATTAATGATCTTTTCTGTATCTTATTCCCAAGGAACTTCTACTACTTTAAAATGCAATAAGGAAACAAATGAGCGTATCCGAAAAAACTGTATTACTACGGCAATACAAGAATTTGTTGATGCAAATTATAATATTGGAGCAATCGCAATATATGCTAAACCCGGAGCTAATCGGGTTTATACCAGATTTAACGTTAATGAAGCAGGAGGTATAACAGACATTCAAGCAAAAGCATCTTCTTTAGAGTTAGAATTAGAAGCTATAAGAGTTCTACAATCTTTTCCACATACTATACCCCCAATGAGTATTTCTGAAAAAGAAAATGAAATTTTTGAAGACACATATACCTTAGCTATTACATTTCAAGTAGACGCTACAGAAATAGATATATCCTCTCAAAAAAGAATAACAGGTAATGACTAATTTTTAAGTATTTCTTTCTTAAACACACTCTTATCCCATTTTAGCTTTGAAGCTGTAAATATCTATTTTGTAACTAAAAAATTAGTTTAAACTAATTTTTTAGTTACATTTGTTTCATAGAACTAATCATTTAGTTACATAGACATGAAACAACTTACAAAAGCCGAAGAAGAAATAATGCAGCAGCTATGGCAGCTACAAGAAGCCAATGTAGCTTCTATAATAGAACAAATGCCCGAGCCAAAACCGGCATACAATACTATTTCTACTATTATTAGGATTCTCGAAACCAAAAAATTTGTATCCCATCGCAAAGAAGGAAAAGGATATATATATTTTCCTTTGGTAAAAAAAGAAGAATACAGCAACCAATCTCTTAACAAGCTAGTTAATAATTATTTTAATGGGTCTTTTAGAAACATGGTATCCTTTTTTGTTAAAAAAAATGATATGGACATTAAAGATTTAGAACAAGTTTTAAAAGAACTAGATAAAGAAAATTAGTTTTATGGTACAGTATATATTACAAATACTAATCCTTCAGATTTCATTTTTAGCTATCTATGATTTTCTTCTAAAAAAAGACACTTTTTTTAATTGGAATAGAATATACCTAATTCTTACCCCTATTGCATCTCTCATACTTCCTTTTATAAAAATAGATTTTTTTAAAACAGAAACGTCACAGGTTTATGTTTCTAAGTTAGAAAGAATAATTACCGTTTCCTCCGAAAACATTACTGCCATAACAATTAACAATACCTCTTCAAACACTATAAATTGGTGGTTAATAGCATATTTTACTGGTGTTCTCACAAATATAATTATACTTGCCCTTAAACTTTATAAACTTAATATCCTAAAATCTATTGCTACCAAAACTAAATCAAAAAACAATATAGTTATCCTTCCTAATAGTAGCCAAGCCTTTTCGTTTTGGAATACCATTTACATAGGAGACGCTTTAAATACAAAAGAAAAAGAACAAATACTTATACATGAAACCGTTCATTTATCACAAAAACATTCTCTCGATCAAATATGGTTTGAACTTCTTAAAATAGTACTCTGGTGGAACCCAATTATATACATATATCAATCCAGAGTGACTATACTACATGAATATATTGCCGATGCAATAGTTGTTAAAACGATAAATAAAAAAACATATATCCAACAATTACTGAATACTACTTTTCAAACTCAAGAAATACCATTCATCAATCAATTTTATAATCAATCATTAATCAAAAAACGAATACTTATGTTATTAAAAACTAAATCCAAAACCACTTCAAAGTTTAAATATCTAATATTAGCCCCTGTGCTTATAGGGATTCTAATCTACACCTCTTGTAGTGATAACGAAAATCAAATAAAAAATAGCACCACTATAGAAAATAGCAAGAACTTAAATTCCTCAAAACCTTTAATAAGTCAAGAACCTAAATGCCCTAATCAAAATTCGTTATATGAAAAAAAACTGGACAACTACCTGAGTATAAGAAATGGAAAAAATCATGAAGCTATTATAAACATTATCTCTGTCGAGACTTCAAAAAAAATAAGGACAATTTATTTTTCCAAAAACCAAACTTATTTTAGCAGAAATATTCCAGAAGGAAAATACAAACTACATATAACATACGGAGAAGACTATGCTGAAAAAATGGTGGATGGAAAATGTTTGGCATATTTTAAAAATGAAAAAGAAAAAGTAACAAATGAAAATCTATTTGATTTTAATGGAGTAAAGACAGATACAGGCTATCACACTCCTAGTTATAGTATATCTCTGGATAAAAATTTCATCGACCCTAACAGAAAAGAGACTTTAACTACTCGTAGAACTAATGAACCAGAATGTCCTAATCAAAATGCAGAATATAATAATGAGTTGGATAATTATCTAAAAATAACATCTAGTAAAAACTCAGAAAGTATAATACATGTTACCTCTATTAAAAGTTCGAAAAGCATTAGAACAATACATCTAGGTAAAAATCAAATATATCTTATAAAAAATATTCCAGAAGGGAAATATCAACTTCATATCACTTATGGCAAAAACTATAGCGAAAAAACGATAAATGGAGAATGCATAGCATACTTTAAAATAGAGAACAAAAAAACGATCAACAAAAATATCCTTGATTTTAATACTTTAAAAACAGATAGAGGATTAAATGTTCCCAGCTATAATTTAGATTTATCTATCGATGACAATAAATAATGCTGCTGTCTTATAAAAAACACTCTAGTTATACATAACAAAAAATAAAATCATACCTCTATTCTAAAACAGAAGTAACACAAGTTATGCATCTACAAAACAATCTATAATTTAATTATTTTGCAGATGCATAATCTATTGCTTTTATTTATATCAGTTAATCTATTATCAAGAATGAATATTATTATTAAACAGATTAAACTCATAGAAAGAATTGATAAACTTGTAAGGTTACAAGCTACCGGAACTCCTGATCAATTTGCTACCAAGCTAGGCATCTCAAAAACTAAACTATATCGTATTATAAAAACTATGAAAGGATTAAATGCTCCTCTAAAATACAATCCCTCTAAACAAAGTTTTGTGTATAATAAACCCGTAAGCTTTAATTGTGGTTTTATGAATAATCAACAATAAATAAAACAAAAGTATTTATTTATGGCATAGCATATTTACAGCATATACTCCCCACTATATAAACCTCCTAAAAAATTAGCAAGTACCAATTGTTATACTTCGTTCTCTTAAAAATTTTATGTAGTTTGCTATCCGAAAAAGTTATACGGATAATGAATGTAAGAAATTGGTATATAGGCTTCTTGGTTTTTACGTTATTCTCATGCGATAATTTTGTACTTAAAAAAGAGAATAAAAAAGATATTATAAAAGAAAGCCTCCAAAAACTGAATTGGAACGAGGTAGAACAACCTCCTTTATTTGATCTTTGCAAAGAAAAGTCTACAGAAGATCTAGAATCTTGCTTTCAACACACCATTACCCAGCATATTTACAACTATCTTACAGAGCATCCTATCACAGTAAAAGAAACCATTAAAGATACTATTTGGGTACCATTGCTTATCACCAAAGATGGTAAAATCATACTCGAAGATTTTAATTTACCCTCTAATATTCAAAAACAAATACCCACCTTAAAAGATAAATTAAAAAAAAGCATCAATTCTCTACCAAACGTTAAACCAGCACACACCCGAAGCACACCCGTTACCACACTATACAAACTTCCTTTGGTTATACATGTCGAATAGATTATTACTTATTCTTAATTGCGTAGTTTTGTAAAAATCCTGCATACCATTGGAAAACGAAAAAATCATATTGGGTATTGACCCAGGAACAACCATTATGGGGTTTGGGCTAATCAAAGTTCAAAAGAAAAAAATGTATTTCTTGCAATTAAACGAGTTGCAATTAAGTAAATATGATGACCATTACTTAAAACTAAAACTCATTTTTGAGCGAACCATAGAGCTTATCGATACCTACCACCCAGATGAAATAGCTATAGAAGCACCCTTTTTTGGTAAAAACGTACAATCTATGCTAAAACTTGGTCGGGCACAAGGAGTAGCAATGGCAGCAGGACTAAGTCGGGAGATACCTATAACCGAATACTCGCCAAAAAAAATAAAAATGGCAATTACAGGTAACGGTAATGCCAGTAAAGAGCAGGTTGCAAAAATGTTACAAAGCCTTTTACAGCTCAAAACATTACCAAAAAATCTGGATTCTACCGATGGCCTTGCAGCTGCCGTATGTCATTTTTATAATATGGGTCGTGCAGATATTGTAGGTAAAAGTTATACTGGTTGGAGTGCCTTTGTAAAACAAAATGAAAAGAGAGTAAAAAAATAACTATAATCCCTAAACCTTAACAACATCAGCGGTATCTATATACATATTCCTTTTTGTAAGCAAGCTTGTCACTATTGCGATTTTCATTTTTCTACCTCTATGCAGAAAAAAGAGCAAATGGTAGTTGCAATTTGTAACGAAATCATACTTCGACAACCAGAGATCCATACAGGCGACTCTGTACAAACCATATACTTTGGTGGCGGCACACCATCTGTATTATCTATACAAGAGCTACAACATATTATCGATGTTATTTATACACATTATACCGTTGCAAAAGAGGTAGAAATTACTATCGAGGCCAACCCCGATGACCTTACTAAACAAAAAATAGAACAACTAGCCAAAAGTAACATCAACCGATTAAGCATAGGCATACAATCTTTTTTTGAAGAAGATCTTAAAATAATGAACCGCGCTCATAATGCTAAAGAAGCAAAAGAAAGCCTGGCATTGGCAACGCAATACTTTGATAACATATCCATAGATTTAATTTACGGGATCCCAAATATGTCTATCGATGCCTGGAAACAAAACATACAAACAGCTTTGGATTTTGGAGTACCGCATATATCCTGTTACGCACTTACAGTCGAACCAAATACCGCATTACCAAAATTAATTGAAAAAGGAGAAATAGCACCAGTAAATGATGATCTGGCACAAAAACATTTCGAAATCCTGGTAGAGATTTTAGAAAACAATGGTTTTGAACATTACGAACTCTCTAACTTTGGAAAACCAGGGTTCTTTAGTAAAAACAATACTGCGTACTGGCAAGGAAAAAACTATTTGGGTATCGGCCCATCAGCGCATTCCTATAACGGAATCCAAAGAAGTTGGAATATAAATAATAACACAAAATATATAAAAGCACTACAACAAAACAAATTGCCCAGTGAAATAGAAACCTTAACTATCACCGATAGATATAACGAATATATTATGACCGGACTACGAACTCAGTGGGGAGTATCTTTGCTAAAAGTAGAAAAAGAATTTGGTAAAAAACACACAGATTATCTCCTCCAGCAAGCCCAAAAACACATAGAACAACATCTATTATATATAGATAATAATACCCTGTTGGTAACCAAAAAAGGAAAGTTTTTAAGCGATGGTATAGCAAGTGATCTTTTCTTACTAAATTTAGAGTAGTTTATAAATAATTAGGGCGTTCGAGCGGGCTATCCGTTATATCTTTCCTGTTTTTTACAAAACAAAAAAGGATATCACTTCTATCCCTAACGCAAAACACTATGATTACAACCATAACACATAACCACACATCCTATACCGTAGATCTTTCTAAACCATTAGACATATCTATTCTTTTAAGAGCATCCAAAAACAATGTAAACGCATGGTATATTGGCGCACCCAATATCGAACCAGTTACCGATGGCAAATGGATAGGAAAAGTATCCAAAGGCGCTTCGACCAATTTTAATAATATATATTTTAATCCCCACGGACATGGTACCCATACCGAATGTGTAGGACACATTACCCCAGAGTTTTATAGTATTAATGATGCACTAACACAGTTTTTTTTTATTGCCGAAGTCATTTCAGTAGTTCCGCAAAAACAAGGAGAAGACACCATCATTACCAAACAACATATTGCATCAGCAATAACCTCTGCCTCTCCTGAAGCATTAGTAATAAGAACACTACCCAATACCAAAGAAAAAAACAACACCCAATACTCGCATACCAATTGGGCATATCTTACAGAAGAAGCGGCTATTTATATCAGAACATTAGGTATCAAACACCTGCTTATCGATCTGCCATCGGTAGATAAAGAAAAAGATGAAGGAAAACTAGTAGCACATAAAGCCTTCTGGAACTACCCGCAAGCAACCCGCCATCAAGCAACCATTACAGAAATGATTTATGTTAAAAATACCATCACAGATGGCATGTACCTGCTTAATTTACAAATTGCCTCGTTCGAAAATGATGCTTCGCCCAGCAAACCCATTTTATATAAAACACTATAATAATGAAAACAACACTACAATTAGAAGAAATTGCAATGTTGGCATTAGGAATATATCTATACAACACATTACCCTATCCCTGGTGGCTATTTTTAGCCTTATTTCTTGCCCCAGATATCGGCATGCTTGGGTATCTTATTAATATTAAAATCGGAGCCTTACTATATAACATATTTCATCATAAAGGACTTGCAATTGGTATCTATGGTATCGGAATTTATAGTACAAATCCCATCCTACAACTAGCAGGAATCCTACTTTTTTCGCACGCTGCATTCGATAGAATTCTCGGATATGACTTGAAATACGAAAAAGGTTTTAAATTTACACACTTAGGTGATCTAGGAAAAAAGAATTAGAATGGAGTTATTATTTATTGGTCTTATCGCAGGTAGTATCCTCGCTTACTTTATTTTTGCAAGATTTAGTGCTGCAAAAAACAAATCCTCTGTAAAAACACAATCTGTGGTTCTTATGGAAAAAATAAAAAAAGTGAGTAAACTGGTTACTGTAGAAGGAGATTTTGCAGAAATCTATCATTATGAAAGCGTAAAAGACAAGTTTTTTAAGCAACTAATCGGAAGAAAAAAAGCACTTATCCTAATAGATGCCAAAGCACATGTAGGGTTTGATCTTTCTAAAATTACAATACAAAGTGATATAAAAAACAAAAAGATTATCATTAGTCAATTTCCACAACCAACACTTCTTACTATAGAAACCGATTTTAAGTTTTATGACATGAAAGAAGGTTGGCTAAATCCTTTTACCTCTAGCGACCTTACAGAAATCAATCTAGAAGCCAAACAATTTATTAGAGATAAAGTTCCGCAAAGCGGATTAATGGAATCTGCAAAAAGAGAAGCTCTAGACGCTATCTCTCTTATGGAAACTCTTGCAGAATCTATAGGGTGGCAATTAGACTATTCTGCTTTATATTTGAATAATAATACGGATATTAAAAAGTTAGAATAAATACCTATGACAATAGATATTTCTACAAATACACAAAAATTGGATATGGACTTTATTCATCATTTTTTAACCCGTTCTTATTGGGCAAAAAAAAGAACAAAACAAAAAGTAAGTACTACTACCAGAAACCCCTTGTGTTTTGGTGTGTATTTGGATAATAAGCAAATTGGCTTTGCTAGAGTATTAACAGATTATACCGTATTTGGATATTTGATGGATCTATTTATTATAGAAGAACAACAAGGAAACGGATATTCTAAATTGTTAATGAAAGCCATTATGGAACATCCCGATTTACAAAATATTAGCAGATGGATGTTAGCAACTAGCGGCGCTCATAAACTATATACACAATTTGGTTTTACAGCCCTACCTGATCCTACCAAGATTATGGCAAAACTTATAACTAAATCAATAACCTAGGAGCAAACTCACGAGGTATGCTTCCGAAAATATATGTTGTTTTCGAGGCAAGCCTCCAGAGAATTAAACTCCACTATGTGGATTAAAAAATGGATATAGAAACGTTTAGAGAATATTGCCTATCCAAAAAAGGAGTTACAGAAGGTTTTCCTTTTGATAAAAGCACTCTTGTTTTTAAAGTAATGGGTAAAATGTTTGCTTTAACAGGGCTCGAAAAAACCCCTTTTAGTGTAAACCTAAAATGCGATCCAGATCGCGCTCTCGAACTTAGAGAACAGCATCCCGAAGTTGCTCCAGGATATCATATGAATAAAAAACATTGGAATACCGTTAACTTTTCTGGAAGTTTATCGACTAATCTTAAACAAGAATTGATAGACCACTCTTACGACTTAATTGTAAATGGTCTAACTAAAAAATTAAAACAAGAATTAGAGAACCTTTAAAATTAAAAAACAGAAATGACATAACCTTTTTTAAGGCAAATTTGCAGACAAAAACCTTCTGTAAGCAGACAATCGTTTTATCTACATAAAAATTTCTATTTTTTTTCGACAACATATATGAACAATCCACAAGAATTTTATAAAACCCAAATTTCGCTACATAGCCAATCTTTAAAACAAATAAAAAAACAACTTACCATTTCTAGTACGATACGGCTATCTGTTTTTTTTGCTATAATCGCAGGAGTATATTATGGATATCCTAATACTCAAATCATTATTGGTAGCATTGTTATTGGAATTATCGGTTTTATTTATTTAGTAACCCGGCATTCTAACCTTACGTATATTAAAAACAAACTAGAAAAACTTTTAAACATCAACCAATTAGAATTAGATGTTTTTAAAGGAGACATAAGCAAGCTAGCCTCTGGTAGTGAGTATACCGATCCAACCCATTTTTATAGTCACGATATCGATCTGTTTGGGGAGCATTCTTTTTTTCAATACACCAACCGTACAACAACACTAGCAGGAAAAAACAAACTAGCAGAAATACTGGCTGCAAACACTATCGATGTTATAGAAAAAAAACAAGAAGCTATAAAAAACATGTCGATACTACCCGAGTGGAGGCAAGAGTTTAGTGCCATCGCATCTTTGGCAGAAGTAAGCACTTCTATCTCGGTAATTCAAAAATGGTTACAGAACTACACTCTGGTTATACCAAAAATTATGCGCATATTACCCGCTATAGTCTCTACCGTTTCAGTACTACTACTAGTATTACTTTTTATCGAGATTATTACTTTTAATATGTTCATCATTTGGTTTTTTGTTGGACTTGGTATTACAGGAACACAACTTAAAAAAATCAACACCATATACCGTAACTCTAACCAAGCAAAAGATACTTTTGAGCAGTATTATAAACTCGTAGATAAAATAGAAAACACCAAATTTGAAGCTGCTTTATTACAAGAAAAACAACAGCTGGTTATTGACCAAAAAGAAAAAGCTTCGCAAACCCTTAAGCAATTTGCAGACATACTTAATGCTTTGGACCAACGTAATAATATGTTGTTTGGAGTTCTTGCCAACGGGTTATTCCTTTGGGATCTCTTACAAAGTTACCGTATAGAAAAATGGATTGCCAAAAATCACGATAAAGTAGCACAATGGTTTGAAGTAATTGCCTTTTTTGATGCCTATAACTCTTTAGGTAATTTTGCTTTTAACAACCCAAAGTATATATATCCAACCATAACCGAAAAAACTACCGTACTTAATGCAAAACAATTAGGACACCCTATGCTTAATCCTGCCAAAAGAGTAGATAATGATATGGTTATCGATAAAGAACAGTTTTTAATCATTACAGGAGCTAATATGGCAGGCAAAAGTACTTTTTTACGTACTGTAGCCTTACAAATTGTACTATCTAATATAGGATTACCAATCTGCGCAACCACATGTGAGTATCGCCCTATTAAATTAATAAGCAGTATGCGAACCTCAGATTCATTAAGCGATGATGCTTCGTATTTCTTTTCAGAATTAACACAACTTAAAAAAATTGTTACCGCTCTGGAAACCGATGAATATTTTATCATTTTGGACGAAATCCTAAAAGGTACCAACAGTAAAGATAAGGCTGCTGGATCCCGCAAGTTTGTAGAAAAACTAGTTAAGGCCAAGGCAACAGGTATTATTGCAACACACGACTTAAGCCTTTGCGAAATAGCGACAGAGCTACCGCAAGTAAAAAACCGCTTTTTTGATGCACAAATCATAGACGACGAACTCTATTTTGATTATAAATTTAAAGATGGTATTTGCCAGAACATGAATGCCTCGTTTTTATTAAAAAAGATGGGGATTGTATAGTTTATACTATCCTGTATACTCCAAAAGGGTTAGTAAGCAAAAGAAAAATACCTTGATATTACTGATCCCCGCGCATCTATACTCATCCCCGCACTAGATTTATACACCCCCGTACTATCTTTGTCTATCCCCGCGCATATATACTCATCCCCGTACTATATTTACCCACCCCCGCACTACCTTTGTCTATCCCCGCGCATATATACTCATCCCCGCACTATATTTTATGCTCATGATAGCGGGGAGCACTACTTTTAGTCTGTGGATAAACATATATTATACAAGGAATATAAAATTATACATAGGGAGTATAATATCTATAAGGAAACTAAAAAAGGCACTCTCGATCTTTGATGATTTTATAACTTTCCAGATACAATACTATTCATTAATATAAAACGTAAAAACATCTATTGTTTGCTCTTAAAAAAGAATATCATTTTTCTTGTATTATCAATTTTAGAGGAAAAGAATAGCTACAACTTTGCCACTCATATATCAGAAATACCAAAAAATAAAATGAGAAACATATCCTTAAACATCTCAAAAAACTAAATTGGTTTATAACCAATAACTTCGGAGAATTAAACTCCACAATGTAGGCTAAAAACAAAATTCTATATCTAATTTATGCTATAAGAATACATAAATACTACTACATCTGTATTGGTTGAAAATAAAATTTAAGAAAATTCCCCTGCGAAAAAGGGGTTTAATCCCCTGATTAACAGAGCTATTTTTGTTTTACATTTGGTTTATCAAAATTTAATACACATAAAAACTCATTTTAATGGCTATTAAAAACTAATTCAGAGTTGATGCCATTGTATATGGATAAGGAAGAATTTTTTAAAAGACGGAACCTGTAGCAGCACAATTAACCCGATTACTAATCTTATAGAACAACTTTTTTGAGATATAGATAATAACATATTACTGGTAGGTAATGAGGCATTACAAGTATCTATATTATACTATGAGCTAATAAAAAAGGAATCACTAGTACAAAATCTATCTACGACGATTTAAAACAACAATTTTTAAAAAAATAAGTGAAAAAAGATAAGGGAATCTTTTTTTTTAAACCCAAAAGACTCAAAAAAAGGATCTTTTGGGTTTCTTTTTTGAGTATATTTCACTCAACTTTTGAATATTTTTTACTCTATGTTATATCTGTAACAATAAATATAAAACCAGATTATATCCTGTAAAGTCTTTTTTTGATACAAAATCACTAACAGACTTATTACAAAAGCTTTACTAACTCGAGTTTGATTTATCTGAAAATGCTAATTTTCTATACAAAATTCTTAATAGAATTTTACTCAAACTGACGCATTTCAGATAAATCGAACTCAGGTTACTACCACAATATTTTTCGACATATAAAAAAGTAACATATGAAACGAACAGAACAAATAGCAAATCGATTTAGAGAAGTAATTCTAAATGGCGTATGGATTGCTAATACTAATTATAAAGATCAATTGACTAGCATAACCTGGCATCAGGCAACAACCAAAATAGAGTCTTTAAACACCATTGCTGCTCTTACTTTTCATATCAACTATTATATAGCTGGTATTCTGAATGTGTTTGAAGGAGGCGCACTAGAAATTAGAGATAAATATAGCTTTGATCTGCCCCCTATTACATCACAAAAAGATTGGGAAGAGTTGATAAATACTATGTGGAATAATGCCCAAAAATTTGCGAATAGTATTGAAGATATGCCCGACGAAGATTTAGATAAAATATTTGTAGACAAAAAATACGGGACATACCAAAGAAATATTGAGGCAATGATAGAACACAGTTACTATCATTTAGGACAAATTACTTTAATTAAAAAGATGATATTACAATCTAAAAATAAAGAGTAGATAGAATCCTTTAAGCTCAATTTTTATCTGTTCTTAAATGAAATTACCGTAAATTAAATTGAGGTATTTTAAATTCAGTCAAAAATCAACTATTCAACTTTGCTGTTGCATAAGTAATTACATTACGAAATAAGCTTGCAAGTTCTTCAGGGCACGCATCGTTTTTGCTGTAATTTTTAACAAAATCATCTAACAATAAAAAATCAGGAGTTGTAGTAGTATTGGCTAAATTTAAGATTGGATCAGGTTGCGTATACTCTTTATCTTTTTTCGACAAAAACACTCCATTTAAATTTTGATAATCTGCATCTATCCATGAGTATAATTCATTATTAAACTGAGAGCAAAATCTATACCTACCAAAATCCATTATTCGCATAGATAATGGATTAGTTTCTACTTGACCTGCAATTTGTACATTAACCCCATCTACAATAACAGTATCTCCTTCATTTATTTTAAGTGAATTCATCACAAGATTCTTTACTGTATTTTTTAGTTCTATGTTTTTTCCGTCTCTATCTGCAATCAATTCTTCTCCATTATTAAAAATATTAAATCGAACAGCTCCACAATTACTCGCTGTTAGTCCGTATTTGCGCAACAATAATTCTACCTCTAATAAAGCAGATGCTACTTCTTTTCCTTGATAAAAACGTTCCCACTGAAAACGAGGCCTAGTAGTAGTTCTTCTTAGCAATAAAACAGCTCTTTCTGGCGCATTTCCATCCAGCCAAAGTGCATCAAAACCAAGATCGATAACTGCATAGGATGGCAAAGGACGAATATCTGTATTTGCATGATTCATAGACATATAAACCAAGTGCTCCATCATAACTTCATGTACCGCCTCAGACAAAGTCATTAACCCATTTGAATTTGGTAGTATTGGTTCTTCATAAGGAGGAACACCTGTACCTTTAACATCGAATAAAAAAGGGGAACTTTCTTCTTTTTCTTCTGGTTGACCCAAAATTGCTGCTCTACCATATCGTGGTGGTCGCCATGCAGAGGACTTAGCGTTTGTGGTATGTATGGTCGTATTAGTAATTTTAGATTTTGCTTGGCTAACAGATATAAAAGCAGTGTTTTTTAAAAGCCAATTATCTATCGCCTCTTCTGGGTTTTTGGTGTTTTTGGTTATTCTATTCCATTGATTTGGAAAATCTGATTTAATAACAGCATAGTTTGCAAATAATACTTTAGCATTAGCTACCCCTAGCATTATTTCATGATCAAGTTTTTGTTTACTGACAAGGTAATCCGATAAACTCGTTACAGGAGTATCCTTAACAAAAGGAAGTCTTAAATCTTTTTTAAACATATAATCCATGATCTGAAATTTTCTAAATAGAACAAAAGATAGTCTTAAAAATCTTTGAAAAACATAGTAGTACATAGAGTTTACAATGTAGACTCTATGTACTACTGCGAAAATTTATATTATTGATTAAAATTTGTAATTAGGATTTATGCTTTTGCAGAAATAATCGCGCTTTTACACTTATCTTCTTTACATCCAGTTAATGCCTCTATAGTAACAGGACTCTTACACTTATCCTCTTTGCATCCAGTTAATGCTTCTATAGTAACAGGACTCTTACACTTATCCTCTTTGCATCCAGTAAGTGCCTCTATAGTAACAGGACTCTTACATTTATCCTCTTTACATCCAGTAAGTGCTTCTATAGTAACAGGACTCTTACATTTATCCTCTTTACATCCAGTTAATGCTACCGCATTAGGTCCTCCTATACGCCAACTTGTAAATTTAACATCTGGTGTTAAATCAGATCGTTTAACTACCTGCATTTCTAATGTTCTATCGTGATGATCATTAGTCTCTAATAAAATTTCATCTTCGTTAATTGTAAAATGGTCATGTAAAAGGGTAAGTCCAAACCTATTAATATTTCCATGTTTTTCTAAAACAGCCTGAAGTTCCTTTAAAAAATTCTCATCACCAGAATGAAGGGGCATTGCCTCATCAAAAGTTGGAACTATTTGTTGTGTGATTGTTCTCATAATTATGTATAATTATTATCTCTTACTCTATTAAAAACAGGCTTTTCAGATTCCGCCTTTATAAACAAAATAAAAATAGTTGCAACTCAATTCGATAGTATACTTTTGATTACATCATACAATGTCTGAAAAATATTTATAAAAAAATATTTCACGATATTTCTTCTCTAAAAAACCAATACACATATTACAGGATAACCATAATTTTGTATATCAATTAGTTACACTTTTGGTTAAAAAAAGAAAATAATATCTAACAAATCAGTAGTAATGTCTAAACCGTTTTATGCAGTAGAACTAATCAATAACTTTAAAGAAAGCTTACAAGACATGTTTCTGAAGGTATATTCTGTTTTCAACACAAACCTTAGAAAATTAGCAATTAAAACAGATACTGTTTTAAAACATTAATAGTACATTTATACCACCTAAATATATCTATAGATTGATATTATACAGCAAGTAATACTATACATATCGAATGAAAAACACCCTTTTTGTTATAATATTTCTTTTTGTTGTTAGCTCTCAAAGTCAGGAGTACAATCAAAATAACAAGTATTTGTTTTGGACTTTTCATACCAAAAACACTACAGTAAATGGAATTTCTATAGGTGCATTTCCCTCAAATCAATTCGTAAAAACTAATGGAATTCGATTAGAAATACCTGGTTTTGGGTTTTTAGCTCCTTTAGGAAATGGAAGTCCAATATCTAATGTTATTAGTGTTGATGAAAAATTTGATCGAAAAAAGTATCATTTTAATGAAATTGTTAATGGTATAAATGTTTCTACAGGAACCATTGGCAGTGTTAATTTTAACGGAATAACGATTGCAGCTATAGCGCAATTTGGAGAACTAAGCAACGGAGTAGCAATCGCAGGGGTTTGGAATGCAATGGATAAATCCAATGGAGCGCAACTTTCCCTGTTTTTTAATGAAGCAATATATTTAAGTGGCATCCAAATAGCCTTAAGTAATTCGGCAATACTCATGAACGGGCTTCAAATAGGTGCCGTAAATTATGGACAAACAGTACGGGGTATTCAAATCGGGATATTTAACAAAAGTAAAAATACCAGAGGTATTCAACTCGGACTTTGGAATAGTAATGAAAAACGAAAAACACCAATCCTTAACTGGAATTTTAAAACCTAAAATAATTTATAAATAAATATATGATACTATCTATATTATTAAGTATTATCCTTTTCATCTTGGCTGGTATACATTTTAATTGGGTTATTGGCGGAAAATTTGGTTTTGATGCCTCCTTACCAACAAAAGAAGATGGCACAAAAATACTAAACCCTAAAAAAACCGACAGTGCTATAGTTGCGATAGGACTAACTCTTTTTGGTTCTTTTTATGTTTTACAATCTGGTCTTGTTAGTTATGAGTTATCTAATTGGATATACAATATATTAAAATGGATTATTCCGTTTATATTTATCTTAAGAGCCATAGGGGATTTTAAATATATAGGGTTTTTTAAAAAAATTACACAAACCAAATTTGGTAAATTAGATGCCCGATTATTTTCTCCATTATGTTTGGTTATAGGCGTGATTAGTATACTACTCGCATATTAAAACAAATCAACAACCTCACGATAAAATCACAAAATATGCTTCTGGAAATATATTTTATTTTTGAGGCTAGTCTTAGGGTTTCTAACCCTAGATGAGAGATTAAAAAATAAGACACTAGTATGACAGATTGTTATGAAAACCTGGATAGTTATTGGACTAAGACAAAATTAAGTACTACACAAAATATAAAAATACACTGTACTGCTATCATAATAACAGTACTTAAACTTATTCTTAAACCAATTAGAATTTTATTTAATAAAAGTTTTGATTTACTAGCAAATACAAATGATTATTTAGGCGATTTTGAAGCTTTAGGAAGTAAACGAAAAGAGGAATTTGGAGAAAACTATCTTACAGAATCAGAAATACAACAATTTTTAAAAAGTGGAATTCATGGCCCTTTTAGAGTATTAGCAACAGATGACGCAGAGGATTTGGCTAATGACAGTGATACTCTTTTTCATGATAATTTTCATAAAACTACCGCTTTTGGAGATGATATTTTAAACTCTTTAAAAGTATCTGGTAATTATTCTATTAATTATTTGGGTTTTTTTCAAGGATCCAAATATCGAAAGATTTGGGATGTTTTGGTACATCCAAAAATAGCACAGCCTTTACAAAGTATTTTGGGAGATGATTTATTATGTTGGAGATCTCAATTTTTCGAAAAAAAACCAAAACAAGAAGGAACATTTTGGCATCAAACTGGCACTTTTAGAGAATCTGATACAAAACCAAAATTAGAACCAACCACTCCTACACACCCTGCAATAGTACAATTATCCGTTTGGATTGCACTTAGAGATACGAATAAAGAAACAGGATGTTTACGAATGATCGAAGGATCTTTTAAAGATGGACGTTTAGAAAGAATTGTTACCAATATCCAAAATGATCTTTTGGGATATTTAATGTCAATATCCTATTCAGAAATTATTAAATCTTTAAAAACTATATGGTATACTACTGGTAATTTCAAAAAAGCACAATTAGTATTCGAAAAGATAAAAAAAGAAGTTCCTTCTCTTTTTGATCATGTTACCGTTAGAGATCTCGAAATGAAAGCAGGAGAAGCTATTATCTTTACCTCTTTAAATACCCATGCCTCTTATGCAAATACTTCAAAAAACAAAGTGCGTTTAGCTCTGGCAGGAAGATATACCCGATCAGACGTTCATATATTTAAACATGAAGCCATTTCAAAATTACCTACAAAAAAAGGCAACTTACCATACAGTGTAACCAAAGAACCATCTATTCCTGTTTGTGGTAATCCAAAACATCCAAAAACTAATAATAATATAGCAGAATATCCTGCAAAATAAATAACCTTAAGTAGGATAATAAAGTACACTCTAAAAAAATATTTATTTTCTCGAGACAAGCTTTGGATAATCACCCCTATTTAGGAGTTAATACGATTTACGAATAAATCAATAACCTCAGAGCAAGCTTACGAGGTATGTTTCCGAAAATATATTTTGTTTTCGAGGTAAGCCTCGGAGAATTAAACTCCACAATGTGGATTAAAGATTAAATAAGATGAGATTGTTGTATTTTTTTTCTGTACTTAGACGGGGTTATACCTTTAATAGATTTAAACTTTCTATTAAAATTAGAAAGGTTTTTAAAACCACTTTCAAAAGATGCTTCAGTAATAGAAATATCTGGCTTTTTAGAAAGAATCCTACAAGCATTCTCTATTCGCACCTCTGTTAAAAACTGAAAAAAAGTCTTATTAGTTCGTTGCTTAAAATATCTACAAAAAGCGTTAGAAGTCATACTTGCAATATCTGAAACCTCATCTAGAGTCATATCTCTATAAAAATTATTCATTACAAATTGAAAAACATTTGCCATTCGTTTTCCTTCATTGTCCGTATACTTTTTTCTAGTAATAGAAGTCGATATTGTTTGTATATCTGCTTTGCTAAAAAGTTTTAAAATCTGTAAAAAAATCATAAAACGATCTAATCGAAATTTCTTTTTTTGAATTGCTAAAAATTGTTCTTTTAATTCTTCTTTTTTAGACACTGCTCTTATGCCATAAGATAAACTACTAAAAAAATTAGATATGTCATTAAACTCCGAAAGTTCAAAAAAGCCAGAACCAAAAGATTTTTCTGTAAAAAAAATAGAAATCATATAAGAATCTATAGTTGCAGCAATACTTTTTAGAACATGAGGTACTTGACTACCAAAGACCAAAACATCACCTGCTTTATAGTTTGTAATAGTATCTCCAACAATCAAACTACCTTCTCCACTAACTATAAGAGACATTTGAATCTCTTCATGCTGATGAAGAGTGTCATAAAACATCAAACCTTTATCCTCTTGAACGATAAGTGTATCTGTAGATGTTTTAGGTATTTTAAAGGGTAAAACTTTCATCTATACACATTTTGTTTTTAATAGTCAGATCTTTACTCATCTATTTATCACACCAAAACTAACTAATATTATTCATTTTACTATTAAAATACCTTAATCTAGGGTAATATAGTATCACTTTTGGATAATTTCACAGTATCCCTTTCATGGGTTTACTAATATCTTTGACAAAAAAACTCGATTATGGTAATAGATTGGAAAGGCGTAATGCCTGCAGTAACTACAAAATTTACAAAAGACGACACTTTAGACTTAAAAATGTTTGAAGTTAACATCCATGCGCAATTAGAAGCAGGTGTTCATGGTATTATCCTTGGGGGTACCTTAGGAGAAGCCAGTACATTAAGTGATGATGAAAAAAGAATTTTAGTAAAAACCACAGTAGACATCGTTAAAAACAAAGTTCCTGTTATTATTAACATTGCCGAACAAACTACAAAAGGAGCTATAGAAGCGGTAAAGAAAGCAAAAGAAGATGGTGCCAGCGGATTAATGGTGCTTCCTCCTATGCGATATAATGCCGGAGATCATGAAACCATAGTATACTTTAAAGAAATTGCTCAAAGCACAGATCTACCGATAATGGTATATAATAATCCTGTAGATTATAAAATTGAAGTTACCTTAGATATGTTTGAGGAGCTATTAAAACTAGATAATATACAAGCTGTAAAAGAATCTACCAGAGATATCTCTAACGTTACCCGAATTAAAAATAGATTTGGTGATCGATTAAAAATCTTTACCGGCGTAGACACCTTAGCTCTAGAAAGCCTAATAATGGGCGCAGATGGATGGGTTGCAGGGTTAGTAGATGCTTTTCCTGCAGAAACTGTAGCTATCTATGAACTTCAAAAAGCAGGAAGAATTAAAGAAGCTATAGCAATTTATCGCTGGTTTTTACCATTACTAGAATTAGACATAAATGCTAAATTAGTACAAAACATAAAACTGGCAGAAGTAGCAACTGGTATTGGTTCAGAAAATGTACGCGCCCCAAGATTATCTCTTGTTGGCGAAGAGCGTAAAAGAGTCCTTGAAATTATTGAAAAAGGCATAAAAACAAGACCTGTTTTACCTAATTACAAAGAACTTAATGTAGTAACATATTAAATGTTAAACCCTATATATACTATATAACATTTAGTAATTTTACAAGTATTCATTTTATAATCACCAACCTTATAGCAAACTCATGATCATACTTCTGAACATATATTTTATTTTCTAAAGAAGCTTCAGAGAAGTAAAAACCCGCTGTGAGAGATTAAATCATTAAAAATTATGATAACAGGCAAAAATTACATAGGAAATCAACTCTTAGCTACTGGAAACAAAACATACAAAACTTTTAATCCAAAGCTGAATATTGAAAATGAGCATACTTTTTTTGAAGCTTCAGAAGAAGAGATTGAAAAAGCAGTATCCCTAGCTACTGAAGCCTTTGAAGTTTTCAAAAAAGTATCTGGAGCTAAGAAAGGAGAATTTTTAAATGCTATTGCTGATGAAATTTTGAATCTGGATGAAATTTTGATAGAAGCATATATGTCAGAAACTGGCTTACCAGAGGGAAGAGCAAAAGGAGAAAGAGGGAGAACTGTAGGGCAATTAAGAACTTTTGCTGATTTGGTAACAGAAGGCTCTTGGGTAGAAGCAACTATAGATACTTCGGATCTAGACAGAAATCCTATACCCAAACAAGATATTCGTAAAATGTTAGTTCCGTTAGGACCAGTAGTTGTATTTGGAGCAAGTAATTTTCCTCTGGCATATTCTACCGCAGGGGGAGATACTGCTGCTGCTTTTGCAGCTGGGTGTCCTGTGATTGTAAAATCACACCCTATGCATGCTACTACAGGAGAATTAGTAGCTTCTGCAATTAGTAAGGCTGCACAAAAAACTGGAATGCCAGAAGGAGTGTTTTCAAATCTTAATAGTGCTGGCATAGAAGTAGGTGTACAACTTGTTAAGCATCCAAAAGTAAAAGCTGTAGGGTTTACAGGTAGCATTAAAGGAGGAAGAGCTTTGTTTGACCTAGCTTCACAACGACCAGAACCAATACCTGTATTTGCAGAAATGGGAAGTGTAAACCCTGTTGTTATACTACCAAAAGCAACTACTTTAAGAGGAACAGAAATAGCTAAAACCTATGCACAATCTATCACTCTGGGAGCAGGACAATTTTGCACTAACCCAGGTCTTATCCTTGGTATTAAAGGAGAGTCTTTGGATGATTTTATAAAGGTATTATCTGATGAAATAGTAAAAATTGAACCTTCTTGTATGCTGCACCCAAATATTATTGGCAACTACGACAAAAACAAAACAAATGCATTGCAACAAAACGGTTTAGCGGTTACTGCAGAGTTCAATAACGATATTGCAACAAACCATGCACGGCAAACCCTAACTACTGTAGATGGAAAAACATTTCTGGAAAATAAAACCTTACACGAGGAAGTATTTGGACCTTTTTCTATGGTGGTACAATGCCAAGATGCCAAAGAACTTGAAACCATAATAAATAATCTGGAAGGACAACTTACAGGAACTATTATAGCAGAAAACGAAGAGATTGTAAAATACAATACTGTAATTGAAGCCCTACAAAATCGTGTAGGAAGAATTATCTTTAATGGTGTTCCTACCGGGGTAGAAGTATGTCCCGCTATGCTTCATGGCGGACCATATCCTGCTTCTACGGATAGTAGATTTACTGCAGTAGGTATTCATGCAATCAAACGATGGGTACGACCATTTAGTTATCAAAGCTGGCCTAACGACTTATTGCCAGACGAACTTAAAAATGAAAACCCATTAGGTATTTCGAGAGTAATAGACAGTCAACATACCTATAGAAAAATATAATTTTCTATCTTAATCCTCAAAATCATACTAGTTCTTGTTCTTTTATAATAAAATGATATAAGAACTAGTATGTATAATATGTATGTAATATGAGAGTTTTTAAAATTTTAGGGATACTGACTTTGTTTATTAGTTGTAACAATACCAAACAAGAAACAAAAAAAGTATCTGAAGAAGAAAAATTACATACTATTATAACTCAAACCGAAGAAAGAGAAGCGTATGATAAAAAAAAATACCCACTTGGACTCTTCACCAAAGAATATTTTAAAAAAGAAGCAGAGTTTGCAAAAGACAAAATAACAGAACTTAAAAATATAGATACAACTCTCCTTAAAGAAACAGATAGAATATCTTTGGAGTTATTAAAATTTACATTACAAGAAAACATTGATTTCTATGTTTTTGAAAGTTATTTAAACCCCTTACTATCCGATTCTGGATTTCATAACAATCTTAATTATATTGTTAAACCATTTACTAATTACATGCAAATTAAAGAGTACATGAACACTCTTAATGCAATACCAGAATTCGCCAAACAACATTATAAAAATTTGCGTGAAGGGCTTGAAAAAGGCATTTCGCAACCCAGAGTTATTTTTAACGGATATGAATCTACTTATAACGATCATATCGTTGAAAATGTGGAAGAAAGTTATTTCTATTCTCCTTTTAAAAATCTACCAGAATCCTTAAACAAAAATCAAAAAGATTCTATACTAAATGCGGCAAAAGAAGTTATAAAAAACAAAGTTGTTCCTGAATTTAAAAGGATAAAAACATTTTTTGAAACAGAATATTTACCTAAAACCATAACTACTCTTGGAATATCTCAAACCCCTAATGGTAAAACATACTATCAAAATAGAATAAACTATTATACTACAAGTACAAAATATACCGCAGAGGATATTCATACTATAGGGTTAAAAGAAGTTGCCCGAATACATGCGCAAATGCAACAAATCATAAAAGATTTAAACTTTAAAGGTAGTTTTTCAGACTTCTTTACATTTCTGCGTACTGATAAGCAATTCTATGCAGAAACCCCAGAAGAATTACTTAGAATTGCCAGAGACATGGCAAAAAGAGCAGATGAGCAGTTACCCCGTTTTTTTAAAACATTACCAAGAAAACCATATGGCGTAGCTCCTGTTCCAGATGCTATTGCTCCAAAATATACTAGTGGCAGATATATAGGCACAGAAGCCAATAGTACAGAGCCTGGTTACTATTGGGTGAACACTTATGATTTACCAAGCAGAACACTATACACATTACCTGCACTAACAGTACATGAAGCCGTACCAGGACACCATCTGCAAAGTAGTTTAAACAACGAACTAGGAGATAGCATCCCCCAGTTTAGAAAAGATCTGTACCTATCTGCTTATGGAGAAGGCTGGGGATTATATTCAGAATTTCTCGCAGAAGAAATGGGCATGTATACTACTCCTTATGAGCATTTTGGAAAATTAACCTATGAAATGTGGCGAGCCTGTAGATTAGTTATAGATACGGGGATTCATGCTAAAGGTTGGACCAGAGAACAGGTTATCGAATTTATGGCATCGAATACCGCATTATCCATGCATGAAATACATACAGAAACAGACCGGTATATTTCTTGGCCTGGTCAAGCTTTATCTTATAAAATTGGAGAATTGAAAATAAGAGAACTTCGTAAAAAAGCAGAAAAAGAACTAAGAGACACATTTGATATCAGAGAATTTCATGAAATAATCTTAGAACAAGGAACCGTAACACTTTCTATTTTAGAAAATAGAATTAACAGATATATTGAAAAGACAAAAAATGGCAAGAAATCTCTATAAATGTATTGATGCACATACCTGCGGAAACCCAGTAAGGGTAGTTACCACAGGAAAACCAAATCTAATAGGTAAAACGATGAGCGAAAAACGGCAACATTTTCTTGCCGAATATGATTGGATTAGAAAAGGATTAATGTTTGAACCCAGAGGACACGATATGATGAGTGGTAGTTTTATTTTTGAACCCCACCATCCCGATAATGATTTTGCTATATTATTTATCGAAACCTCAGGATGTTTACCTATGTGCGGCCATGGTACTATAGGAACTATAACCATTGCTATCGAAGAAGGATTAATTACTCCAAAAGTTCCAGGTAAAATTAGAATGGAAGCCCCAGCTGGTCTGGTAGAGATAGAATACCAGCAAACTAATAAAAAGGTAGATTGGGTAAGGCTTAAAAATGTAAAATCCTACCTAGCCGCAGAAGGATTGACCATAGAATGTCCAGAACTAGGAGAGCTTACCTTTGATGTTGCCTACGGCGGTAATTTTTATGCTATTGTAGATCCGCAAAAAAACTTTAGTGGAGTACACAACTTTACTGCTAGTAAATTAATACAGTACTCTCAGACACTAAGAGAGTGTATTAACAAAAAATATCCAAATGCTTTTATACATCCAGAAAACCATACCATTAAAGATGTAACACATATGTTATGGACAGGAGATCCTATCCATCCTTCTTCTTCTGGTAGAAATGCCGTTTTTTATGGAGATAAAGCTATTGATCGCTCTCCTTGCGGCACAGGAACTTCTGCTAGAATTGCGCAACTACATGCCAAGGGGAAACTAAAAAAAGGAGAAGAGTTTATTCATGAAAGTTATATAGGTAGTACCTTTATAGGTAGAATTGAAGAAGAAACAGAATTAGTTGGTACAAAAGCCATAATACCTAGTATACAAGGATGGGCAAAGGTGTATGGGTATAATACTATTATCATAGACGAAGAGAATGATCCCTACGCACATGGTTTTCAGGTTATCTAAAATTTTCAACGAGCTCACATAAGCGCCTAAATTGGTTATTAACTTTTAAGGAAACAAATAAAGTAATAATAAAACTAAATTAAACGTAACAAAATATCACACTAAGCTTGTCGAAGTGTATACAATTATGAATAAAGAAATCATCATCATTGGCGGTGGAATCATAGGATTATGTTCTGCTTATTACTTACAAAAAGAAGGACATCAAGTAACCATTCTTGACCAATCCTCTATGGATGTTGGTGCCTCTTATATTAATGCGGGATATCTTTCTCCTAGTCATATTATTCCTCTTGCTGCTCCGGGTGTAATGAAAAAGGGGTTAAAATGGATGTTTAACTCTACAAGTCCTTTATTTATAAAACCACGTCTTAATCCAGAATTCCTAGAATGGACTTGGGCTTTTAACAAATCTTGCTCCGCAAAAAATGTACATCGGGGGATTACTGCTATCAAAGATATTGCAATATCGGGTAGAGATTTATATGCTGAAATTAAGACGGAAGAAAAATTTTCTTTTCAATTAGAAAAAAAAGGACTTCTAATGATTTGTCAAACCGACAAAATGTTAGAAGAGGAAATAAAAGTTGCCAATATTGCTGCTAACGAAGGTCTTGCTGTAAAAGAACTTTCGCTTCATGAATTGAAAAAGCTGGAACCTAACGCTAACATACAAGCTAAAGGAGCTGTACACTATTCCTGTGACTGGCATACTACTCCACAAACTTTTATGGAGGAAATGAAAAAACATCTAGTGGATTCTGGAGTAGTAATTCTCAAAAACGAAAAAGTAGAGGATATAGTTGTAACCAATAATAAAATTACTTCGGTACAAACAAAAAACAAAACATATACCGCAGATGAGTTTGTTTTGGCAGCTGGATCCTGGTCCAACCTACTAAGTAAAAAACTAGGGATTAAATTATTACTAGAGGCAGGAAAAGGATATCGCATTAATTCTGAAAGAGATTTTGGAATCACTATTCCTGCAATATTAGCCGAAGCTAAAGTAGCAATAACCCCTATGCAGGGATTTACTCGATTTGCAGGCACTATGGAAATTGCAGGAATTAATCATACTATTAATAAAGCAAGAGTAGAAGCCATTGCTAATGCTACCCAAAAATACTACCCTAAAGTACAACTTTCTACTACAGAAAAAAATACTGTAGAATGTGGATTAAGACCTGTTTCGCCAGATGGAATACCTTATATTGGTAGATCTAAAAAATGTAAAAATTTAACTATTGCCACAGGCCATGCAATGATGGGTTGGAGCATGGGACCCTCTACAGGAAAATTAGTTTCCGAAATCATTTCTAATAAAAAATTATCACTAGATTTAAACCCTTTTCATCCAGATAGAACTTTTTAATATGCGATACCAAACTATCCCCAATAGCTTATTCATAAAGAACAGAAAAAAATTTATTTCCAAAATAAAGGATAATACTATTGCTATTCTTACCTCCAATGATATCAAACATACTAATGCAGACGATGTAATGGGGTTTGCCCAAAACAACGATCTGTTTTATCTGTGTGGAATTGATCAGGAAGAAACAATAGTGGTACTGTATCCCGATGCTTATAAGACTGAAAATAGAGAGATTTTATTTATTAAAGAAACCAATGAGCATATTAAAATTTGGGATGGAGAAAAGCTTACCAAAGAACAAGCTTTCAAAATTTCTGGCATTCACAGAGTTGAATGGGTTCATGATTTTGAAAAAACACTTCAAAGTATGGCCTTTGAAGCAGATGGTTTTTATTTAGGACATAATGAACATATAAAACGAGTTACTCATAACCAACAAACACAACAAGACAGATGGATTAATTGGTGCAAAGAAAAATATCCTTTGCACCAATATTACAGAGCTGCAAAAATTACAAGAGCCTTACGCACTATTAAGTCTGATGAAGAGATTACATTAATACAAAAAGCTGTTGATATTAGCATTAAAGGTTTTCATAGGGTACTTAAAACGGTAAAACCAAATTGTAAAGAATATGAATTAGAAGCTGAGCTAACGTATATGCTCATCAAAAATGGTGGTACAAGACATGCTTTTAAACCTATTGTTGCTTCAGGGAAAAACGCCTGTGCTTTACATTATAATACGAATGACAGTATTTGTAAAGAAGGGGATATGATATTATTAGATTTTGGCGTTTGCTACGGAAATTATAATAGCGATACTACACGTTGTATTCCTGTAAATGGTAAGTTTTCTAAACGACAAAAAGAAGTGTATTCGTCTGTACTTTATTGTTTAAAAAAAGGGAGTCAGTTACTAAAACCAGGTATTCTTCCTGCTGATTATGAAAAACAGATGGTAACTTTAGTTGAAGAACAACTTATTATACTTGGGTTATTACAAGCTTCTGATATTGCTAATCAAGATCCCGAAAAACCTTTGTACAAAAAATATTTTATGCACGGTACTGCGCATCATCTTGGATTAGATGTGCATGATGTAGGTTTATATTCTCAAGTTTTAAAACCAGGGATGGTACTTACTTGCGAGCCTGGAATTTATATCCCAGAGGAAGAGATAGGTTGTCGACTAGAAAATGATTATCTAATTACCGAAACAGGAAATATAAATCTTACACAAGCAATGCCTATTGAAATTAACGAAATTGAAAAATTGATAAACGCATAACGATTTACTACAAACACTAATTTATGAACGCATTAGGGATAGGTGGTTCAACCATCGAAATAGAATTAAATGCTATACAACCAAAAGCACATCTTGTAAAACCTATTCAAGAAGAAGAATTTGAAATTAGAATACGCAAAGCCTGCAATATTATGAAACAACAGGACATCCCTGTAATATATCTTCATGCAGGAACCAATTTGTTTTATTTTACAGGAACTAAATGGAATCCTAGTGAGCGAATGGTAGGAGCATTACTGTTTTCTAATGGAGAGGTGCACTATATAGCTCCTCAATTTGAAAAAGGCACCATCTTGGATTTTATGGTAGTAAAGGGTCCTGTTCATTGTTGGGAAGAACATGAAAATCCTTACGGGTTGTATTTAGAAATTCTTAGGAGCAAAAATATAACCCAAGGAAAGATTGCAATGGATGAGGCTACTCCGTTTTTTGTAATCGACGGAATTTTAAAAGTAATCCCGGCAACCTATGAATTAATTAATGCAAAACCTGTTACTGCTGGTTGCAGAATGATAAAATCTTCTGCAGAAATTGCTATTATGCAAGCCGCTATGGATATAACTCTAGAGGTTCAAAAGGCTGCTGCTCGAATATTAAGAACAGGAATAAGTGCTAAAGAGATTATAGATTTTATTAACGAAGCTCATAAACGATACGGTATATCTTCTGGCTCATATTTTTGTATTGTATTATTTGGTGTAGATTCCTCTTTTCCACATGGAGTAAAAACACCAAAAAATCTGGAAGAAAATGAAATGGTTTTGATCGATACAGGTTGTGTTTTGCATAACTACATATCCGATATTACCAGGACCTATGTATATGGTGAAATTAATGAGGAACAACGTAAAATATGGAATCTCGAAAAAGAGACGCAACTCTCTGCATTTAAAGCTGCTCAATTAGGAAAACCCTGTGCTGTAATCGACAATGCATCCAGAAAAACCCTAGAAGCTAATGGTCTTGGACCAGATTACAAGATTCCTGGTTTACCTCATAGAACTGGACATGGCATTGGGTTGGATATACATGAGTGGCCTTACATAGCAAGACACGAAGATACAATCCTTGCTCCTGGAATGTGTTTTAGTAATGAGCCTATGATATGTGTGCCTGATAAGTTTGGTATACGATTAGAGGATCATATCTATATGACAGAAGAAGGTCCTAAATGGTTTACGCAACCCGCACACTCTATAGAGGATCCTTTCGGTATATCTTTATAATAATAGTGTTTGATATTACAGACACTATCTTATTAAAACTGTAATTAAAATATCGAGGGTTGCAACCCTCGATATTTTAATTACACACTTCGTGGCTTAGTGCCGTTTTATAAGATCCCTGTCTGTCGTTTATAAAAAGTATCTTGTTGCTTTTTCATCATTTCTCGAGCTATTTTTTTCTTATAAGCGTATAATTCTTCTTCTTCAGAAAGGTCCCCGTATACTTTATCGTTTATTACATGATCTGTTTCAAGCATTATTTTTCTTTGTGCTTCTTTTTGTTCTACCCAGGTTTTTACTTCGTTTTCTAAATCCGCAGATCTAAAATCATACTCTCCCTTTGGGGAAAATAGTTTTGCAAAAATTGGAGAAGTCTCTATTGCCAAAAATAATAAGAAAATAAAAAATGAAGGTAACCAAGGTAGTTTGTTTAAAGCAGTAACTCGTGCCATTAAACCATCAAAATTATCGATAATTGGCTGTGATATGCTTACTTGATCTTTATATTTTGCAGCTAATTCTGTTTTTTGAGTTTCTAAAGCAAATATTTTTTCTGAATTTTCTTTTTTCAACTCTGATAATTCTGCCAAAGCAGTATCATGTTTATCTCGTTTTTCTTTATATACAGGCCCTTTTCCTATAATTTCGGTACCTTTTCTTCCTTCTGCTTCTGTTATATAGGTTTCATAAAGGGTATTTACTTCTGTTTCCTTGGTAATAATTTCTTGTTTAAGAGTACTAATTTCAGAATCAAGTGTAGTAATTGCAGGAGTATATTGGGTTGCTATCTGTTCTTTATTTGCTAATGTATATGCATTTTTTTGCTCCAATAATACCCTATCAATTTCTTTTTCAAAAATCTTTAATTCTAATGGTTTAGAAATAACTATAGCAATAATTATTGCTAAAATAATCCTGGGAGAAACTTGTAGTAGTTCATCTATAAAATTATCTTTTTTCTTAATAGTAGAAACTATAAATCGATCTAAATTAAAAATCAACATCCCCCAAATCAATCCAAAGAAAGCTGCGGTAAAGTAGTTATCAAACACTGTATATAATGCATAACTGGCAGCAATAAAAGCCATGACAGCAGTATGGACTACCTACTAAATTTGGGACTATTTTCTCAAGCCACTTTTTTATTATTTTTCCAATATTGTATTTCTACTTCTAGAGGAGTTTTATATCCTAAAGAAGAATGTAATCTTTTTGTATTGTACCACTGGATATAGTTTTCTATCTTAGAGTATGCCTGAAGATAGTTTTTGAATTTATATCTATTAGTACATTCGTATTTGATGGTTTTAAACAACGATTCTGCTACTGCATTATCCCAACAATTTCCTTTTCTACTCATACTTTGTTTGATGGTACTATTTTTGTTAAAAATCAGCTTCATTTTACGTGAAGCATATTGCACACCTCTATCAGAGTGAAATATATGATTT
>NZ_AUML01000017.1 GCF_000430665.1 Aquimarina muelleri DSM 19832
GCATCCCTAAATGATTCAGATTACCCGTTGCAGAACGAAGACCATTACTTATATCACGTACAGATTGGCTATTAGCAAATTGACAAAATAACATTGAAACCAAGTGAGACCAGCTAGTAAAACCTTTTTGATGTTTGTCGCTTTGGTGAGAATTAACTAGTTTTTTGAATCTTGATTTATCTAGTTTACTGATTATTTGAGAAAACAAAGTTATATTTAGCATCGGAGAAAGGTGTTTTTTGTGTTGCACCACAAAGGTAACTTTGAGGAACAAATTTCCCTTTCTCTTTTTTACGTTTAGGACGCTATTGAAATAGAAATAAAATTCAAATGTTCTATTTTTACAAAAAAACCACTTCATTTTTGAAGTGGTTTTTTTGTTTTACAGATCTTTTTGGAGATACAAAAATTACATTCCCCTATGGGGTTTTTTTAAAAAAACTATGCTTTTATTATTAATAGTTGAATAAATTAAATTTATAGAAGTTTTTTTGAACAATAATTTTGAAAGCATTATAAAAAGCGCTAAATTATAGTAATAAAATGAAACAGAACAGTATACATATCGAACCAGTATTGTTATTTAATCTAGGAGATTATCGATGGATTAATGAAATATTAATACAAAAACAGGGCACTATGTGACTATTTTACTCATTTTTCAAAAATGATATAAACTAGAAAACTAATATAGAAGCAAGCGTCCAAAAAATTGGACGCTTTTTTATTTTCTCAAATCCATAAAAAGCTTAAGAATTAGTCTAAATAACAAAGCTAAAGAGAGAAAATGATATAAAAAGTCACATTAATATGAATACGTAATTAAATAATTTGAAAATAAAATTATAAATTTTTTAAACGAATGTATAAAAGTTAATTAGCACATAAAGATTAGTATTTGGAAAGTAAGTATCAGAGCAATAGACAGTTGCTAAAAATCCAAAAATTCGTTAAAAAACGAACGGGCATTCCTTTGCTTATTTTTAAATATAGTTAATTGATAATCAACAAGTTAATTTCTAAAAATATTTGCAGAATCAAAAAAATATATACATCTTTGTATTTCAATACAAGCAATAATTTATTAGTTCAGGTATTAGAAAAAATAATTATTTACTACGTAAAAAGAATGCGTACTAGTACTAGATATTTGCAGTATAATTAAAAACAAAAAAATAAAAACAATGAAGTATAATCAATTTTCTAAAAAAGGACAGGAGGACAGAAATCATCTGTTAGCCGTTGCATTCGAGAGCATCCTTGGATTGGGTTTATATACTTCGGTTGTTAACCTTCTTCCAGAAACGATGATCGAATCTAAAGGTATCAAAAGACTGGAAAGAGTACTTTCAATTATAAGTAATAACTTTCGTAACATAGTAATCAAAGACTGTTATACTTTTCATAAAGCTTTCATCTCATAAGCTACAGAAAAGTAATCTTAAGAGGTCTGGTGTAACATTTTTGTTAAACAGTACCATAGCTAGACAATAGGTTTTTCTATTTTGGAACCACAATTAATTTCTGAAAGCAAATGCTATCAGAAAAACTCCAAAAGAAAAATAAATTGTTATCTACTATTAATCTCTTATAAGTCAGATTACTTAACTAACCAGTCCATATTTTCTATAATAACTAGGTTTATATATCTATATAACGTTTTAAAGAATATCATCTTAGAAACTATCCATAGTGTATATGCCTATAGCCTAAAAGTTGTGTAGGCCAAGTAAACTACTTGGTATGCAGTAAGGCTCTATAGAAAATGCCTAATTGATCCCTCACAAAATCCAAACTACAGCTCGCTGCTACCCAAAAACGGGAAAGTAGGGTATCGCGACTGTATAGGATTACACTTTCCCAAACAACTAATTGACCATTTCTCATAGGTACTTGGTATGCACAACATATCGATCTGGGGTGGACACCTATGAGCTGCACCCTAAACTCTGGAATACAATAAAAATAATATCATGAGAACTTTAAAATACATATTCGTTGTCGTTTTACTCTTTTGTACTACCCTTACTTCTTGTACGCCTGATGATAGCATACACGAAAACGAAATCCTACATACAGAAGTATTAGGAACTAAAGGAGGACAAGATATATTAAATGGAGACGATAATTAATCAAAAATAATTTAATTTAGTACTTTTGAGGGATGAAACATAATACTGTTGCATCCCTCTTTTTTTTAGGAATATGGATACTAGTTGTATTTAATTCCTGTAGGTCTGAAAACTCAAAAGAAGTATCTGTTTCTAGTATCACACAAAAGAAAATAGATTCTTTAAATCGCTATTATGATTTTGCTTTTAAAGATTCTAACGATAAGGGAAAAAAATTAAAAGCTCTTGATCACTTTTTAAAAGGAGCGAAAGTGCTTAATTATGATTCTTTACAATATAAAGGCTTTATTCTACAAACAAAGCTTCTTAACAAATACGGGGATACTCCAAAAGCAATTGAGCAATCGTATCGTTTGTTAGAATTTGCTAAACAGAATAACGATAGTTTTTATATAGGGAAAGCATTATATAAATTAGGATTGTATAATAAAAGATTAGATAATTATTTAGAAGCTTTTCAGTTTTATAACGAGTCGTTTAAAATTAACAGAAATATAAAAGATAGCACTATTGCAGGGAAATGTTTAATGGAAATGGCAAATATTCATATTGCCTTTGGAGATCATAACGCCAGTAAAACAACGGCTACCGATGGTTTAAAATATCTAGAAAATTCAACAGAATATAGAACTATATCAGGATTATATCATGGTATATCTATATCTTTTTATGAGTTGGGAAATCAAGAAGAAGCTTTATTGTGGAACTCTAAAATTCTACATCTATGTAACGATTCTATTGCAAAAAAAAATATTGGGATTCATAACCTTCCTATTTTTAACAATTTTAGAGCGAATATTTTAGCAGAGCAACAAAAATATGCAGAGAGTATCGATATTTTACAAGCTTTATTAAAAGAGGAGAACGTAATTCAAAAGCGAACACAATACGCACAAGAGTTAAGCAATCTGGGATATATTAAGTTTCTTCAAAATCCTAAAAACCCAGAAAGTGAAACGATGTTATTGCAAGCGCTCGATATCAGGGAGCAAGAAGAAGACATTTTTGGGTTATTTAATAGTAATATACATCTTACTAAATATTATAGAGATAAAAATATTGAAAAAGCAAAGCATCATGCCTATAAAGCATATCAAAGTTTAGACGGTTTTGAGGATTATGAAGCATTGTTAGAAGTACTAACACTAATTACCGAGCTGAATCCAGATTCTTTAGAAGATTACCAGCGTTTTAAAGACGCTAGCCTTAAACTTATGCAACTGCGTAAAAAGACGCGTGAAATTTATGCGCCTACTCGTTTTGAAAATGAAAGTTTATTAAAACAGAATGAAGAAAAAAATCTAAAAATATCTGAAGTTCGCAACCAAAATACTATATACCTACTAGGAATGTTATTATTGGTTACTGGGATTGGATTTGTGATCTATTTTTTTAGACAACAAATGCGGTATCTTAATCAAGAAAATAAGATAATACAGTTTCAAGCCAGTTACGAAACAGAAACCCGTATCGCCAAAAGGCTGCATGATGAGTTAGGCAACGATATTTTTCAAGTAATGATGCAATATCAAAACGACCCACACGATCCACAAATTAAAGATAAACTTAATAAATCTTATATAAAAGCACGAGATATATCGCGTGAAAATAATGAGTTTGAAATTGGGGATACGTATGCTGAAGAGCTGAGTAATATGCTGCAAAACTATACCCAAAACGGGATTCAGTTAATTGCAATAGGATTTGATACGATAGATTGGAATAAACTCGATAAAACTATTAAAATAACAGTATACAGAGTACTACAGGAGTTAATGACCAATATGCAGAAGCATAGTAAAGCTAGCTTGGTGAAATTAGTGTTTTCTAACACTAAAGATTTTTTAAATATTAAATACACAGATAACGGTGTAGGAGTTACAGAGGAGCATGTAAAATCTAAAAATGGACTTCGAAATACAGAAAACCGTATTCGTGCTATACGAGGAACACTTATCTTTGAATCTGAAAAAGATAAAGGCTTTACAGCCGAGATACAAATTCCTAATTAAAAAGTTAGCAAGATGTTTACTAAAGTGTTGGTGGCAGAAGACTATGAGATAGCCAATCAAGGTATTATAAAAATATTAAACGAAAAGATCGGTATACACGATATTGAAGAAGCCAAATATTGTGATGATGCGTATTTAAAATTCCGAAAGGCATATAATAGTCAGGAAGCGTTCCAATTATTGATTACAGACCTTTCTTTTAGACAAGACCATAAAGTCCAGACCAGAACCTCAGGTGTCGAATTAATAAAGGATATCAAAAAAATTCAACCAGATATTAAAGTTATTGTATACTCTCAGGAAAACAGACCAGATAAAATTAATATGCTGTTTGATAAATTAAATATCAACGGTTATGTTTGTAAAGGTCAGCATGCAATAAAAGAATTAATGACATGTGTAGATGGTGTTTATCAAGGTAAAACAATGCTGCCGGCAGAGTTAACTAATAATTCTAAGGCTAATACAATGATTCATTTAGATGATTTGGATATGATATTGTTAGAACAATTATCTCAAGGATTTACCAAAAAAGAAATTCGAGCCAAATTAAAAGAACAAAAAATAACTCCAAACGGAGAGAGTGCTATTGATAAAAGAGTAAGTAAACTTTTTGAAGACTTCAAAGCTAAAAACACTACCCATCTGGTAGCAATAGTAAAAGATTTAGGATTGTTATAGTAGGGTAGAGCATTTAAATTAACATAGGAAAAACACAAGATAAAAACCTTTTTTACAGGTGTTTATGTTTTTTTGTTGAAAAAAATGAAGCGTAATACAGAAATCTGTATAGAGATACGTTGTAGTCCATTTATGTTTGCATCGTAAAAGAAAGGTAATGTATATGACAATGAGCTTATCCTAAACCTGAAACGATACAAACGACTATAATGATATACAAAGATCAAGTAATCATAGATGGAATCATTACCGGGGATGAAAAAATACTAACTTGTTTTTACAAAGAGAATATACAATACATTCAAGGGTATATTCTTCGTAATAGAGGAAATACAGAAGATGTAGAAGATGTTTTTCAGGATGCTTTAGTTGTGTTGTATCAGAAGTTGAAATCTGGTCTTTTAGAGCTAAAAGTACCTATAAAAACATATTTTTATGGGATCTGTAAAAACTTATGGAGAAATCGATTAAGGAAAAAGAAAAAATTAATTATCGAGGATAGAGAGAATCGTTTTGATGTAGGAATTGACGACCCTATAATGGTAGATATCGAAAATCAAGAACGAGAACATCTTTATCGAAAACATTTTCAAAAGCTTAGTACGGATAATAAAAAAATATTATCTCTTTTTTTTGAAGGTAGGTCAATGCTAGAAATTTCAAAAGTCATAGGGTGTTCTGAAACATACACTAGAAAAAAGAAATTTCAAGCTAAAAAGGAATTATTAAAAATGATTGAAAAAGATCCAATGTATAAAGAATTAAGGGTTGTGTGTTGATTAATGAACCTTGAATCAGAATAAATAAATTACTTCTAATTGCCCTTATAGATTTAATCTATAAATAATTAAGAACTACAAGAAAGCATAGAGCAGCCTACTTTGTTCCTTGCCCATTCAGGACGTTTAGCAAACCATTTTTCACTTTCTGGTTGTTCGTCGTAAGGCTTCTTAAGTAGCTGGTAAAATTCTTCTATTAATTCATATTTACCTTTATTTGCTTCGTCAATAGCTAATTGAGCCATATAATTTCGTAAAACATATTTTGGATTTACAGTATTCATTACTTTTTTTCGTTCCCCATCGTTTAAGGACTCTTTTAGCAATCTTTTTTGATATTTTAAAAACCACTGTTTCCATTCCTCTTTTATAGTATCTGTAATTTGATTAGGGGTATAGAAAGCTTTGGATATTAACGAAAGATCTTCTGTTACTACACTACTGTCAAAATTTGCCAGAAGCCTAAAAAATATAGTCATATCCGTTTCATATTTTTGTAATATAGTTTCCAGAGTATCTATCAATAGCGTATCATTTTTATCTTCAGTAAATAACCCAATTTTTGATCTCATCATTTTTAAATACGAGTCCTCTGTTTTTTTACGGTAAACCATTAAAATATCTTCCAAAGGCTCTACTTCTTCTATAAGTGGGTATAGAGCGTTTGCCAGTTTATAGAGATTCCAAAGTATAATTTGTGGTTGTGTGCCATATCGATACCGTTTGTTCGTATTATCGGTTGTATTTGGTGTCCAACCATGATCATACCCTTCTAACCAACCATAGGGACCATAATCTATAGTTAATCCTAGAATCGACATATTGTCTGTATTCATAACCCCATGAACAAAACCAACACGTTGCCAATGCATAACCATATCCAAGCTTTTATCTCCAACTTCTTTTATAAACTTAATATAGGTTTCTTTAGATGGTTTTCCTAAATAAGAATAATGGTTTTTTATGGTGTAATCCACAAGTATTTTTAAAGTACTGTTGTCTTGTCTAGATGCAAATATCTCATAGTTTCCAAAACGTAAGAAAGATGGTGCTGCTCTGCATACGATAGCTCCTTTTTCGTACTCTGGATTACCGTTGTATAAAACATCTCGCAATACTTGATCTCCAGAAAGACCTAAAGACAAAGCTCTGGTAGTAGGAACACCTAAATGGTGCATGGCTTCACTACAAAGATATTCGCGTATAGAGGATCTTAGAACAGCCAAGCCGTCGGCAGTTCTGGAGTATGGTGTTTCTCCAGCCCCTTTTAACTGTAATACCCAATTTTTATTATCCTGTTCTATCTCTGCCAGATTTATGGCACGACCATCTCCCAACTGTCCTGCCCAATTACCAAATTGATACCCACCGTAACACATAGCATAGGGATTGGTATTTGGTAATATTTCGTTTCCTGTAAAAATATTCAAAAAGCTAGTGCTTTTAGTATCTTCTTTGGTAAGCCCTAATGCACTAAGCATTTCTGACGAAGTATGTATTATTTGTGGTTTCGCAGTTTTCTTTGGAGTTACATAAGAAAAACAAGCTTTGGTAACTTGTCGTCTACTGTTTTCTGTATTAGGATCTTCAGGAAGTTCCTTGTTAAATTTATCTTGTATGTTTAGTTTAAAATCCAAAATGCTATTGTTTTACTTAGTACAAAGATATTATAAGTACTAGTAGTTAATCTATTTCATTATTTTTTTATATGATTTTTTTTCTAATGAGTATACTTATTTAATACGATATTTTTTGTTTAAGTCTATAATCATAAAATAGATCAATACTATTGTAAAAAAAAGTTAAACTTACAAAGTCTAATAGTAATACTTTTATATCTTTGTTATTTATAAATGGAAAACTTACAAATACATATTACAATTAATTCTGGATTGTATACAAAAAATCCTGAATCTTCAGACTTAGGAAAGAAGATAGTGCATACTAGTATAGAAATGATTAATGATTTGGGGTTTGAAGCTTTTACATTTAGAAAATTAGGAGTTGCTATTGGCTCTAATGAAAGCTCAATTTATCGATATTTTGAAAGTAAGCATGCTTTGTTAGTTTATTTAATCAATTGGTATTGGAGTTGGATAGAATATAAATTAGTATTTGCTACAACCAATGTTGTTTCGGCAAAAGATAAATTAAATAATGCAATTACTTTACTTACTCAAGAAGTAAAGGAGGATAATTCATTTACTTTTATTAATGAGGTATTACTTAATGAAATTATCATTTCAGAATCTACTAAGGCTTATTATACAAAAGATATAGATGAAGAAAACGAAAAAGGTTTTTATAAAACATATAAAAGAGTAGTGCAAAGAGTGAGTGATATAGTTTTAGAGCTAAATCCAAAATTTGAGTTTCCTCATATGCTTGTATCAACAGTTATTGAAGGAGCTCATCATCAACGGTATTTTTCAAAACACCTTCCTGCTTTAACAGATTTTAAGGAAGGAAAAAACAATATTGTTAGATTCTATACAGACTTGGTACAAAAAACGATCTTATAAAATGAAGTTGTTTTGTAATAACATATTAAACGTTATAAGGTATAGTGTATTTTTTACAGTGCTTTTTGGTATGCTGTTACAGCCTATTTCAAAGACTATTACTTTTTTTGCAGAGGATAGTTTTGAATTAGTTGAAGTGGATATGGAAGAAGACTTAGAAGAAGAAGGGAAGCAAGAAGATGATAGTGTAGATGAGAAGATAAAACTTCAGATCTTAAGTTTTTACAATATTAGTTTTGCATATTTATTATACGGTTCTTATCGTAAAAAATTACAACCTTTGCGGGATTTCAATCTTGAAATCCCTATTCCTCCTCCAGAATTGGTGTGATTAATATTCTACACATTTTAGCTTAATGCTATAAAACTCTATTCAAGTTTCGTTGGAGAGAAACTCATTAATTTATAAAATAATATTATTAACTGAAAAATATTTTATGCCAAAAAGCATAACATTTTCAAGTCATTATAATTATGAATAGTTCAAATCCTTTTAAAAATTTTAAGTCGGATATTCCGGCAAGTGTTGTTGTGTTTTTTGTAGCATTACCATTATGTTTAGGTATTGCTTTGGCTAGTGGAGCGCCTTTGTTTTCTGGTCTGATTTCTGGTATTGTAGGAGGTGTTATAGTGGGAGCTATAAGTGGTTCCCAAGTAGGAGTTAGTGGTCCGGCAGCAGGATTAGCCGCAATTGTATTGACTGCTATTGGAGCATTAGGAGGGTTTCCAAATTTTCTTTTAGCGGTAGTTCTAGGAGGTGTTATACAATTAGTATTTGGGATCTTAAAAGCAGGAGTTATTGGGTATTATTTTCCATCCTCTGTTATTAAAGGAATGCTAACAGGGATAGGAATTATAATAATACTTAAACAAATACCTCATTTTTTCGGTTATGATGAAGATCCAGAAGGTGATTTTGCATTTTTTCAAGTGGATGGAGAAAATACGTTTTCAGAAATATTAAATGCAATTAACTCTATTAGTCCAGGAGCTACTTTAATAGCTGTTGTTGGTTTAGCGATTCTTCTTTTATGGAGTAATGTGCTTTCTAATAAAGGTAAAATTTTTCAACTAATCCAAGGACCTTTAGTGGCAGTTGCAGCAGGTATTATATACTATGTAGTTACAAATGGTAATGCCACTTGGGGAATTTCCTCAGAGCACCTTGTAAGTGTCCCTGTGCCAGAGGATGCATCTTCATTCTTGGCACAATTTAGTTTTCCAAATTTTGCTGCAATTACTAATCCACAAATATGGGTAACTGCATTTACTATTGCTTTGGTGGCTAGTTTGGAAACTTTATTATGTGTAGAAGCTACAGATAAATTAGATCCTCGTAAACGAGTAACACCAACTAACCGAGAATTACTAGCACAAGGAACGGGAAATATTATTTCTGGACTTATTGGAGGGTTACCTATTACTCAAGTAATTGTTCGTAGTTCAGCCAATATTCAATCGGGAGGTAAAACAAAGATGGTAGCTATTCTGCATGGTCTTCTATTATTAATATCTGTTATTTTAATTCCAAAACTTCTAAATAAAATTCCTTTATCGGTTTTGGCGGCTATTCTTCTTATAGTTGGATATAAACTTGCAAAACCAGGATTATTTAAAACAATGTATCAGCTAGGTTGGAAACAGTTTATTCCATTTATAGTTACAGTTATAGGTATTGTATTTACAGATCTTTTAGTAGGTATAGGACTTGGTTTAATAGTAGGTATCGTAGTTATTTTGATTAAAAGTTTTCAAAATTCACACTTCTTGCATATTGAAGATAAGAGCAATGGTAAGCACAAAATTAAGATGACATTAGCAGAAGAGGTAACATTTTTTAATAAAGGAGCTATACTTAAAGAGTTAGACAGGCTTCCTAGAGATACGTATTTAGAACTTGATGTTCGTAAAACAAGGTATTTAGATAATGATATTATTGAGATTCTAGAAGATTTTTCTGAAAAAGCTAGAAATAGAAATATAGATATTCAGCTCATTTCAGAAAGAGGGACTATAGAAAATCCAGAAAGTTTTATTCAATTTTTTAAGCTTCGGCCTCAAAACGCTTAAGAATATAACAATACATGACAACCAATCTATTGAAATTTAGGTTATAGACTTAATATTAATTGCTTAAACCAGTTTTGTCTATGTGGCTTTTTGTAATACAAGGTAGACTTAGTTAAGATGGTAGATACAGGAAGAGGTATTTTATGTTAAATCGCCTAAAATTTTTCGATATGATAATTAAATAGTAGTAATGTGTATGTTAGAAAAAGGAAAGAAGGGGATAAAAATCAAAATATAGTAAATGCTATATCGGATTTAGGAGATATTCTTTTTTAAAATTAAAAGAAAAAATAAAAAGGTTAGCATAGTGATAAATTTTGAATTTAAAGAAAGCGCTAATAGTCTTTTAAAAGACATAGAAAAACATACAAAAGGATTGCTTTGTGTAAAAAAGAAAAGGAGTCAAAATCAAATAAACTTTTAGGTTTAATCAAATAATTAATCAAAGAAATATATGCTGGTTTTTTAGACTGGCTAACTAATAAAAAAATAATTATGAAAGCACATACAAAAGAAACACAAGATACGATGACCCCTAAAAAGGCTTTGGAATATTTAATAGAAGGAAACGGGCGTTTTCAGAATAATTTAAAGGCCAATAGAAACTTATTACAACAGGTAAATGAAACAGCAGAAGGACAGTTTCCTTTTGCAACTATATTAAGTTGTATTGACTCTAGGGTGTCTGCTGAGTTGGTTTTTGATCAAGGTTTAGGAGATATTTTTAGTATACGAATAGCAGGTAATTTTGTAAATGAAGATATACTAGGAAGTATGGAGTTTGCTTGTAAACTGGCAGGAACAAAACTATTAGTAGTACTAGGGCACACTGCTTGCGGTGCAATTAAGGGGGCTTGTGATCATGCTCGATTAGGAAACTTGACAGCCTTGATAAATAAAATAGAACCAGCAGTTGATGCAGTTAAAGAGCCAAAAGAAGATGCATTAAGAAATTCAAAGAACATGGATTTTGTAAATCAAGTTGCAGAAAAAAATGTGATGATGACTATTGATAATATTCGTTCTTCAAGTGAGGTTTTAGTAGAGATGGAAAATAAAGGAGAAATAAAAATAGTTGGAGGAATGTATGATATTAAAACAGGAGAAGTAAAATTCTATTAGATATGAAAATTTATTTTTCTATATTCCTCTTCTGGGTTAGTGTATTAGCTTTTGGTCAAGATGAAACAGGTAATTGGTTAATGTATTTTGGTACAAATAAAATAAATGAAAAATTTAGTATTCATACAGAAATACAATATCGAAACCATACAATTGCACCGATTAATATCGACCAACTATTATTAAGGACAGGTCTTAATTATCATTTTGATAAAAATGCTTTTGCAACAGTGGGCTATGCCTATATTAGTAATCATTTATATGATTCTGATCGTAAAAGCCCAGAGGTTGAGGAGCATCGTATTTGGCAGCAATTTATTACAACTAATAATCTGTGGAGATTAAAATTTGAACATCGCTATCGTATTGAAGAACGCTTTATTGAAAATGAATTTAACACACGTTTTAGATACCGTCTAATGGTCTTTTTGCCAATTAATAAGCCTAAAATTGAAGAAGGAACATTGTTTTTGGGAGTTTATGATGAAATTTTTATTAATGGTAAGGAAGAACTTTTTGATAGAAATAGACTTTATGGAGGTTTAGGGTATCAGTTTTCTGAAAACTTAAATCTACAAGCGGGCATTTTATACCAAAGATTAAGAAATACAGGAAAGACATTTCTTCAATTTGGAGTTGTGTTTAATACAGATTTTCGTAAAAAAGAGTCGTATCAAGTAAATTAGTGTTAAATATACAAGACGAATAATTATTTGTTTTTTACTTAGAATAAAGCAATTTTTTTCAGATTAAATGTATATAAATTAGTGTTACACACTTTTCCATATTTTATCTGCATTTAATCTGAAACTGCCTAAATGATTAAAATTACATTCACCAGGAGCTATTATCGATAAAAAAGATTGTTCGTTTTTATCGATATACAGATGGTAAATTTCCCCTACTATAGGTTCGAAATTAAATTTAGCATTGTATATAAGGTTGTTATACTCAAACTCTTTAATTAATGTGTCGTATTGAGATTTTAGTTCATCATATCGAGCTTTAACATGTTTGTTTACCTTGTGGATGTTAGTGTTTTTCCAAGCAATTGTGTCTGTCGTAGTTATTACAGGTGCTCCTAAATTTGTGGCATACGGTTTAAGATAAGCATCATAGTTTTCTGTAGTATGGTCATAGACTACGGTATCTGGTTTTTTCTTTTTCATAGGTGTGTCATTTAGTTTCTTTTTGAAATTTTGTTGTGGGTAATTTGCCGTTGTCTCGAACATTTAAACCTTCCATCCTCAAATATTCTTTTTTGTAGATGTTTTGTTTTTCTGCCTTGAACTCTTTTTCTCCACATTTTAAAACTCGAAAGCTTCATTTCTTTTCGCATCAAATTAATAACTTCCTGTTCCTTTAAACCAAATTGTATTTCGATAGAATCAAAGGTAGTTCTGTCTTCCCACGCCATTTCTATAATTCGGTCAATTTCTATTATAGACAATTGTTTATACATTGTAATTTAGGTTTTTATGAGTTAAAATTTTAAATCTAATTGTAATAATTAAAATAAAAACAAATAATGCATACAGTTTTATATATCAGAGTTATACCATTTACAATTTGAATTTACCGTAATAAAATGTTCTTTTTTCGCCTCAAATATCAGAATAAAAATAAACCGTAGTCCTGCTATGCTTAATACCAGATAGAGTCTGATACAAGCTTTTCTTCTTCAATGAAAGAAAAAATCTTAATTTTCTTTTCCAGTAAACTCAAACTACAAATGGTATTATTATGTGAAATCTGGAAGCTCATTAGTTCTAACATAAGGAAAATGAGCAATTTTCTCTAATCCATAATACGTATTTAGTCCTGAGATACCTACAGTATCCGTTACGCTCAAGTCGATATCTTGATCTTCTTTTGTTATTTCTAGTGGTAGTATTAAATGTTCAATCTCACCAATTATAAGTGAAGTTCCATTAAGTGGGATATTAATTTCTTGTTTAAATTGCATTCCTATTTTAAATGTACTTTCCTTAACAAAAGGTGCTTTGAAGTTCGAAATATATTCTTCGGTTAGTTTGCATATTTCAAATTCTGAGGATTCTCTATCTAATTTTGCAGAGGTATAATGAGCTTTTTGAGCAAACGAACGGTGTATGTGGTTTATAGTATAATGTCCATTTTGCATAATGTTTTCATAAGTGTGTCTGGGGACATCCCCAGTAGGTCTCATTATAAATCCTAAAAGAGCAGGAGAGCTCCCTAAATGTATTACGGAACTAAATATGGCTAGATTAGTTTTTTTATCATTAGAGATAGAGCCAATAAGATTTGCGGGTTTAATACCAGAAACTGCATTTATGATTTTTAAACGCTTAATACGATCCATTGCTTGAATCTGCTTTTTTGTATACTGCATGGTAGTTACTTTTTAAGAGCTTCTATGCTTTTTAAAACTGTTTCAGCTTCCGCATATATTTTGTCACTTTCACTACGATTAACACTAGATAGTTTATGCCATTGTTCCATTAGCTTTTGATATTTTTCTTGTAGAGCTTCTTCTTTTGATTTTTTCTTAAATAATCCAAACATATATATAGTTTTTTGAGATTTACTTTAAGTGTTTTGTAATCTTTGAACTCATAGGCTTAGTGGTGGAATAATAGTAATCTATTAGTTTTCCATTTTTGTCAACCAGATATTTCTGAAAATTCCATTTAACACTAGAGTTTTTTATTCCATTCTGTTCTTTTTGCGTTAACCATCCATATAAAGGGTGTTGATTTTTTCCTTTAACATCAATCTTTTCAGTAATTAAAAAAGTAACACCATAATTTTTTTTACAAAAAGATTGGATTTGAGAAGCGTTTCCAGGTTCTTGACTACCAAACTGATTGCATGGAGATCCAATAATGACTAGGTTATGAGAATATAGGTTGTTTAATTTTTGTAAATCGTTATATTGATTAGTAAATCCACACTTAGAGGCAACATTAACAAAGAGTATTTTTTTATCGTTAAAAGTAGATAAATCAATTATAGAACCGTCAATACTACGTATTTGTATATCATATAGTAGGGAGGTTATTTTTTTATTTTTTGGTTTTGAAGAATTGAATAATGGTAGTTTAGCTTTATCAATGAGTTTCATGTTCTATATTTTAAATATTAGAGATTATTCATATATTCAAAAAAACATTTTGAAAAAGAATAGTTTTTAAGTAAGAGTTATTTGCAATACTTTGGTGGTCAGTTATTAATGTAATTTTGTAGCTCTTTTATTTTATCTGGGGTATTAAAAATGCCGCCATAAAAAGAAGTTACAGTTGTAGAAGAGTCATCTTTTATACCTCTGGAAGAAACACATAGATGTTTTGCATCAATAATAACAGCAACATCTTTTGTGTTTAGAATTAGTATTAATTCTTCAGCAATTTGATTGGTCAATCGTTCTTGAACTTGAGGACGCTTCGCAAAATATTGAACAATTCGGTTAAGCTTAGATAACCCAATTACTTTTCCAGAAGAAATGTATGCGATGTGTGCTTTTCCTATAATAGGCACAAAATGATGCTCACAATTAGAATAAAGTGTAATGTTTTTTTCAACGAGCATCTGTTTATATTGATATTTATTATCGAACAATGCAATTTTGGGTTTGTTTTCTGGATTTAATCCAGAGAAAATCTCATCAATATACATTTTGGCAACACGATTAGGGGTGCCTTTAAGAGAATCATCTGTTAAGTCTAAGCCCATTACGTCCATAATTTCGGCAAATAACTCTGCTATTCTTTTTTTCTTATCAAAATCAGAAAGATTAAAAGCATCTTCTTTCATTGGGGTTTCTACATTTGTACCAATATGATCGTCACCAATATCATCAATAGGAAGGATGTCTGGATTAGAGTTTAAGTTTTCTGTCTTTGTGTTCATTTAGTTTAATATTTTTGAGCTTAGTTTGTTCGGAAACCCGTTGTCTTTAAACTTATTAATCCGATTAAAAAACTCATTTTTAATGGAACAACTAATTTCTTTTCTGTTTTTCAAAGCTACAAAAATGTTTAACTATTTTAAGTATTTATTAAACAAAATAAATATAGCGCAATAGATTTTATTGATCAATAAATAATGCTAATAAAATAACATAGCAATATTAGATCAATAATCTATTTTTTTGAAAGGAGTTATTAAGTTAAAAAAACAATATGTTTAAAAGTTTTTTTGAATCTATAATTTTATGTAGAAGAAATAATACTCCAAAACCAAAAAGCACTATACGCTAGGAAGGCCTTTGAGACGCTTTTCTATTTTCTGCTTTTTGGCAGTTAAAAGTTTCATAACATCCATAATCTCTGGATCTTTAGTTTCTTTATAGACTTCGTTTAAAGCCAAGATTAACTCTTTAGCCTCTCTAGAGGAAGCAACTCTGTCACTTGTAGACATGTTAATCATTTTTCTGCTTTCGAATTCTAAAGCTCTTTTCATTAATTCCATAATCTGCTTTTTTTTTAAAAATACAAAATACTTAAAAAATATAAGTATGCATTTAAGCAAAATTAACTATTTTATAGGAATTAGCTTAATTTTTATGGCATAGAAAATGTTTTTGGGTAGATAAAGCTGTTTTTTTTAATAAAAAAGATTAGATTTAAATGTGTAATCTGATCTTTTAGGCAACGAGATATGAGAGGATATAAACAGAAAGCCATTATTTTTCAACTTTAAGTTACAGATGTTATATTTAATTTTTTGGTAGTTTATAAGTACCTTTTTTGTACATAGAAGATGCAGTAATAATATGTCCCAGAGCGTCTTTCGCTAATTCAGGATTCACTTTTTTTTCTTTTAAATTTTCATCACCATTTATTTCAAACTGAACAGGTTCTTTATTGGGCTGCAATACTACCATTTCATTCCCTACTCTAAAAGCATTAGTGCTATGGAATTGCATAATTGCTCTACCAGGGACGTCATCTTTTAAATCAAATAAATTTCTACCAGGCATTGGAGTTTGCACATCTAAACCAGTTAGATCAAGTAAGGTAGGAGGTATGTCGATTTGGCTACATAGTTTTTCATAATTTACGCCTCCTTCTATACCAGGAGCAATTATAAATGCAGGAATATGAAATTTATGAACAGGAATTAGATTTTTGCCGTAGGTTCTTGTATTATGATCTGCAATTACAACAAAAACAGTATTATCATAATAGGCTTCTTTTTTTGCCATTTCAAAAAACTTACCTATTGCATAATCAGCATATTTAATAGCGTTGTTTACTGTGTTTTTTTCCTTGTCATAAAGTTCAATTCTACCATCAGGAAATTCAAAAGGGGTGTGGTTAGAAGAGGAAAACATTAAAGAGAAAAATGGAGTATCTCCATAAGATTTATACAGGTCATTTGCTTTTGCTACTAGATCTTCATCAGATACTCCCCATACACCTTTAAACGCATATTCATCTTTTTTAAAATCATTTTCATCAATAATTTTCTTAAATCCATTACCATTAAAAAAAGAAGCCATATTATCAAAGTTAGAAAGACCGCCATAGATAAAACTAGTTTCATAACCTTTTTTACCTAATATGTCTGCTAAGGTAAAAAAACCATTTTGCGCTTTACCTAGCTTGACTACACTCCTACTAGGTGTTGGTAAAAAACCAGTAACAACAGCTTCTATTCCTCGAACACTTCTTGTTCCTGTACAATATAGGTTTGTAAATAACATTCCTTCTTTAGAAAGCTTATCTATATTAGGAGTTAGTGGTAATCCATTAAGGCAACCAACGTACTCTGCGCCTAAACTTTCTTGTAAAAAAATAACTAAATTGTATGGTTTATCTGTTTTATGAGTACTTTTTTGTTTGTGCAATAGTGGTATTTCGCCATCTATAAAATCAGAAGGGGTAGCACTCATATATTTACGAGTTCGTTCTATTGCTTCTTTTTCATCCATCTTACCATACATTTTAGAACTATCTTCTTCGTTTTTTAGTGAGTAAATAGCAAATGAAACAGTGTATAAAGAGCTTAAAGCTAAACTATTGGTAAATTGATCTTTAGAGAAAATAGCATTACTGGCATTAATAGGTCTAACAGATGTAAGAGAGGATCTTGCTCCCCAAAAAAGGAGAAAACCTACAATAGGGAAAATTAAGAGTTTAGATGTATAGGGGACCTCTTTTCCTAAAGAAAACCAACGTTTTGATTTTCTAAATAAAAATATTGCTACCAAAACTAAAACAATAAATGCCAAAAGCAATTGTAAGCCAAAACCTTTTAAAAGCATATTAGAAACCTCTTTAGGGTATAATAAATATTCTATAAACAATCTATTAGGTCTTGTATCGTATTGTAATAAAAATGTAGGAGTTGCAATTTCCATAAATACTAAAAAGAACAAACATATTGTTAAGAAATAGCGAATAACCCCATTTAGTTTTTTTAGTATTGAATTTGGTAAAAATATAAGTAAAATGGTAGGTAAACTAACAATATAAGTAAGTAGTATACTATCCATTCGTATACCAATAAAAAAAAGATACCAAAAATTAGGAGTAGCAGTTACTCTTTCCCAAAAGAACAGAGTTAAAAATATTCTGCTTAGTGTAGTAATAGATAAACCAATTATATAGAACTTTAAAATTGGTTCTAAAAAAGTAGTTTTATTTAGAAGTTTTTCAGGTAATTTCAATAGTATATTATTTTAAATTTTTTCGTTTTTTTTAGAATAAAAAATACTAATAGCTCAAAGTTTTTGTTTTTACCTTAACTGTAGTAGTATATTTATAGTTCTGTAATTCAGGGTTTAATGGTATTGTGATATCAAACCATAAAGATAATCTTAAGAAAGGAGATTAGCTACATTTAAAGTAAATTTGGTTTTATGTGAAAAACTATTTATCATTACTGTAAAATGCCAGATTTGGTATCATAATACTAACGACTATAAACTAAAATTTATTTTAAATTCACGCAGTATTTTCACGTTGCACATTTAATTTATTCTATTTAGAAAGGTTATGTATAGCTTGGTTTTTGTAAGGAATATAAATCGTGTATAGTTTTAAGATAGAAACCAAGAATGGTATACTATATAATTAAGTTCATTAAATTAAGTTAGTAACTAGTGAAGTGCATTCATTTTATCATAAACCCTATTGCAGGTTCTAGTAATAATATTGTTACTAAAGATATTTTACAGAAATATTTTGTAGATGATAAGTATAGTTTGACTATAAAATTATCTACTCATAAAAAACATGCAATAAAGTTAACGAAACAATCTATTGATGAGGGAGCAACCATTATTGTAGCATGTGGCGGTGACGGGACAGTTAATGAAGTAGCGTCTTGTATTGTAGGTACTTCGATTAAATTAGGAATTATACCTACAGGTTCAGGAAACGGACTTGCTTCTAACCTTAAGATTCCTAAAATTATAGAAAAGGCCATTACATTAATTAAACAGGAAAATATTACACAAATAGATGTAGGGACAATCAATGAACATTATTTTTTTAGCAATACAGGAGTTGGTTTTGATGCAAGCGTAATTAAAAATTATGAAGCCTCAAATGAGCGAACATTATATAATTATATAAAAGCTTCTTTAAAATCATTTAGAGAACTTAATAAACAAGAAGAAGTTAAAATAAGTATAGATAACAAAAATACATTTATAAACCCATTTATGATTTTTGTGTCCAACTCGAATGAGTTAGGTTATAAAATAAGTTTAACTCCTAAGGCTTCTTTACGAGATGGTTTACTAGATGCCATTATTATTCCTAAAATAAGTAAAATTAAGGTTGTTGTATTTGGAGTTTTAATGCTTTTTAGAAAACATCAAATTCTTAAAAAAGCACAAGTGTTTCAAACAAAAAGCATTCATCTTTTAAGAGTAAAAGGTAGTGTTTTTGAAACACAGATTGATGGTGAACTTTACCAGATTAAAGAAAAACATATCTTCATCTCTTTAAAAGAAAAATCCCTTAATGTGATTACTTAAATTTGTAATATTAAAATAAGGGTAAAATAAAATCCGTAGACTGTCTTCTGTTTTTTGTAAGAATCAAATATTAGTTATAATAAAAGCCATGATATGATACAATCTAACAATAGATGTGGCAAAAAACGATCAAAAAGCAGAAACAAATTTTAGTTTTTAAGTATATCGACAGGAGTTACTATAAAATTTTTGACTTTGCCTTGGAGGTACAGTTTTCGGTTTATTTGCTTTAAAAAGAACCTCTTACGATTCAATAAAAAGCAAAAACTTTTATTAGCCACGAACAGATGGTTAAATTCATTTAATATTTTTAACATTAGGTTTACGATTTCTCATTAGTATAGTAATGATAAAATAATATTGAAATTTTACAAATACTGAAATTTATATACAATTTTGACCAATAAATTTAATATTAGTAAAATTTTAAACGTAACAAATGAAAAGTTCATTAACACTTTTTTCAGTACTATTTTACTTTTTTTCTATTGTAGTCAGCAGTCAGGAATCTAGTATTAAGGGAATAATTACAGATGGTCAAACTCCGCTTCCAGGGGCAAATATTATGCTTCGGGAGGCTCAAAAAGGAGTAGTTACAGATTTTGATGGTAATTTTGAAATAACAGACATACCAGGAGGGCAATACAACATTGCTATCTCTTATCTTGGTTTTGAAGATAAGGTTATTTCAATTACAGTAAACTCTGGTGAAATTAAAAATTTAGGAAGCATTGGATTAACAGCTTCAGCAGAAGCTCTGGATGAGGTAGTGGTAACAGCTTTAGGTATAGAGAAAGAAAAGAAACGATTAGGTTATGCAGTACAAGAAGTACAGGGAGATCAATTCACAACCGCAAGAGAAACTAATGTGACCAACTCTTTAGCAGGTCGTGCTGCTGGAGTACAAATAACGGGAGGAGGATCTGGTGCTGGTTCTACTTCATTAATTACAATACGCGGAGAAGGTTCTCTTATACCAGGAAATAACTCTCCTTTGTTTGTAGTAGATGGTATACCTATAAGTAATCGTACAGTAAGTAACAGTGCAGAAGGCAATATGGAAACAGATTTTGGTAACGGAGCACAGGATATAAATCCTGACGATATTAAATCTATGTCTATCCTTAAAGGACCAAATGCAACTGCACTTTATGGATCAAGAGGATTAAACGGAGTAATTTTGATTACTACAAAATCAGGAGAAAAATCAAAAGGAATAGGAGTAAGTTTTACACAAAACGTAACTTTTGAAAGCGCATTGCGAATACCAAAATACCAAAATCAATACGGACAAGGAGCAGGAGGAGAGTTTGAATTCTTAGATGGATCTGGTGGAGGAACTAATGATAATATTGATGAGAGCTGGGGTCCACGATTAAATGGACAATTAATAGCGCAACACGATAGTCCAACAACTAGTGGTTTTAGAGCAGGAGATTTTGCCAGACGACCAAGAAATGTAGATGGTAGCTTTGCAGATCAGATCATTCCTACACCCTGGAAATCTAACCCCAATAATATTAAAGATTTTTTTAGAACTGGGTCTACTATAACAACTAATTTAGCCTTAACTGGTGGTAATGAGAATGGTAATATAAGACTCTCTTTAACTAATCTAGATAGCGAAGGGATATTGCCTAATACAGATTATGATAGAAGAACCTATGCTTTAAATGGTTCTTATGATTTAACAAAATGGCTAAAAGTTTCCTCGTCTATTAATTATGTAAACAGCAAAAGTGGAAATAGACCAAATAACTCATACGGAACAGAAAATATCATGTATTTATGGGTTTGGTTTGGTCGCCAGATTAATATGAATTCTCTAAGAGATTACTGGCAACCAGGATTAGAAGGTAGACAACAATTTAATTATAACTATAATTGGCATGATAACCCGTATTTTACTTTAAATGAAAATACAAATGGATTTGATAAAAATAGAATTTTTGGAAATGCAAAAGTAGATATTAAGATTACAGATCATCTATCTCTTATGTTGCGAACAGGAATTGATTATTTTAATGAATTAAGAACCAGTAAACGTGCTTATAGCACACAAAGATTTGCAAGAGGACAGTATCGAGAAGATGATATCTTTTTTAAGGAACAAAATACAGACTTTTTATTACAATATAATAAAGATGTACATGAAGATTTTACCCTAGGATTATCGTTTGGTGGTAATGTTAGAGAAGAAGAAAACCGATATGACAGAATTAGTGCAAATTCACTTTCTGTACCAGGGATTTATAACTTTGAAAATGCAGCAGAACCGTTGGCAAAAACACAATTTATTGATCAACGTACCATTAATTCCTTATATGCTTTTGCCAACATAGGATACAAAAATTTACTTTTTCTGGATATTACAGGTAGAAATGATTGGTCTAGTACCTTACCAAGAGGTAGCAACTCCTATTTTTACCCATCTGTAGGGCTTAGTGCAATAGTATCTGATATGATAGAATTGCCAGAGGCTTTTTCCTTTCTGAAACTTCGAGGAGGATGGGCGGTTGTAGGTAACGATACAGATCCATATTCATTAGTCAACACATTTTCTTTTAATGAGCCTTTTGGAAAGTACCAAAGAGTAAGCGCTTCCGAAATATTGAAAAATGAAAATTTAAAACCAGAAGAAGCTACTTCTATAGAGTTTGGTGCCGATCTTAGGTTTTTTAACAACCGTTTAGGTTTTGACGTTTCCTATTATAAATCCACAGTAAAAAATCAAATTCTAAAATTACCTTTATCTGTAACTTCCAAGTTTACATCCAGAATAATTAATGCAGGAGAAATTGAAAATAAAGGTATTGAGATTGTAGTAAATGCAACACCAGTAAAAACAGCAGGAGGTTTTGATTGGAATACTACAATTAATTTTACCAGTGCAAGGGGCGAAGTAAAATCTTTGATTGAGGATTTAGATACGTATGAGATTTCATCTAACTATGTAAATGTTTTAGCAAAAGTTGGAGGAAGAATGGGAGATATTTATGGTACAGGATTTATAACTGTAGAGGATCCAAATAGTGAATTTTTTGGACAAGTAGTCCATAATGAAGATGGGTTTTCTAAACAAGATCCAGACGTGAAAAAACTTGGAAACTACAATCCAGATTTTACCGTAGGATGGCAAAATACGTTTACCTACAAAGGATTTAATATTGGTGTTTTATTGGATTGGAGACAAGGAGGAGAAATTATGTCTAGAACCACATTAATCGGGGGTACTTCTGGTATGATGGATTTTACTGCAGAAGGTAGAGAAACAGGAATCGTATCCCAAGGAGTAATACAAAATGCAGACGGTAGCTACAGACCAAATGATGTTGTACTATCTGGGCGGGATTATTATTGGTGGCGTTACAATCGTAATAATGAAGAAATAGGAATCTTTGATGCTTCTTTCCTAAAACTTCGGGAAGTGCGTATAGGGTATAATTTTCCACAAAAAATTCTGGATAGAACCTTTCTACAATCACTAACACTATCTCTGGTAGGAAGAAACCTGGCACTTTGGACAGAAAACCCTCATTTTGATCCCGAAACTATTTCGTTTAACGGTGGCGTTGTCGTACCAGGAGTAGAAGATATGGCATTACCTAGCTCCAGAAGCTATGGATTAAATCTTAACGTAACTTTCTAAAATATAGAAAATGAAAAATTATATAATAGCAAGCATACTTGTACTAATTAGCATAGTATCCTGCACCAAAGATTTTGAAGAAATAAATATTAATCCCAACCAACCAGAAGAAGTAAATTCTGATCTGCTTTTGTCTACTGTAATTTCTACCGTAGCAAACAGAGCAGTACAATCCGGATGGGACAGAGGGAATATTGTAGGACAATTAACTGCTAAAATCAATTTTACAGGTTTTGACCGATATCAATGGGATGCAGAATCCGATTTATGGGAGGAGTATTATGGAATTCTACCAGAGATAGATATAATCCTCAAAAAATCTACAGAAGGTGAAACAAAAAATACAACCTACGAAGGTATTGCTTTAGTATTAAGATCGTATGTCTTTTCTATCTTAACTGATAATTGGGGAAATATACCCTTTACCGAAGCACTACAAGGTTTAGAAGGTAATTTTACTCCTAAATATGATAATCAGGAAGTTATTTACAAAGCTATTCTAAAGGATCTTAAAAAAGCTTCAGAATTATTAGTTATAGGAGAAACTATTCGTATTGCAGGAACCTTAAATGGAGGAGATGTTTTATACGAAGGAGATACAGAAAAATGGTTAAAATTCACCAATTCCTTACGACTTCGATATCTGCTTAGAGTTTCTAATAAAATGGATGTTTCTTCAGAAATGAAAGAAATTTTAGATAGCGGTATGTTTATTACTACCAATTCCGATAATGCAGTGGTTACATATCCAGCAACAACACAAACAGATTCTTGGCCAATAAGTACCGGTAGAGTCGGTAGTTTTGATGAGCATAGACTTAGTCAAACGAGCGAAACCATATTAAAGCGATTTAATGATAATCGTTTATTTTCATGGTTTCAACCTACTGATAACTCCGAAGATGACCCTAATTTATATGTTGGATTAACTAATGGATTAAGTGAAGACAATGCATCTACCTTTAATGGCGGGGCAAAAAATGTATCCCGATTAAGAGAATCTTTCTTCTATAAATCTCCAAATAGCGTAAAAGCGGCTATACTACAAGCTGCAGAGGTACAATTTATACTTGCAGAAGCAGTACAACAAGGTTGGATAGCAGGCGATGCAAAAACTTTTTATGAAGAAGGAGTGCGATTATCTTTTGCATATTGGAAAACCAGTCAGGACGTAAACGCATATTTACAACAACCAGGAGTACTATACGATGGAGAATTAGAGACTATTATCACACAAAAATGGTTAGCTTCTTTTCTGGTTGGATTTGAAGGATGGTATGATTTCCGTAGAACAGGATTTCCTTCTATAATAGTGCCAGGTCCGGATAACGTAAATAGTAACCAGGTACCTGTACGTTTTTTATATCCAGATAGTGAGCAAACTTTAAATAGTCAAAGCTACGAGCAAGCAGTTTTAGAAATAGGAGGAAATACCATTAACGCAAAAGGTTGGTGGGAAAATTAATTCCTTTTTGGAGCAACAATAGAATAAAACAATGAAACAAAATATAATATATAGTATACTTTTTACTTTATTACTTTTAGGTATTAAAGGGAAAGCACAAGAAAAAAACGCAACTAAAGTTATTTTAATTACTTTAGATGGATTACGTTGGCAGGAACTCTACTCTGGCGCAGACTCATTGCTGGTAACAAACAAGACCTATGTAAAAGATACTACAAAATTAAAATCTAATTTTTGGAGATCTAACCCAAAAGACAGAAGGGAAGCCTTGCTACCATTTTTCTGGAATGAAATTAGTAAAATGGGGCAGTTACATGGTAATAGAAATCTAGGCAGTAAAGTAGATTTAACTAATACTATGTGGTTTTCGTACCCAGGGTATAACGAAATTTTAACAGGAGTTGCCGATGATAAAAATATCCATAGTAATGATAAAATAAACAATCCTAATAAAACAATATTAGAGATAATCAATGATGTTCCAGAGTATAAAGGAAAAGTAGCTGCTTTTGGTAGCTGGGATGTTTTTCCGTTTATCATAAACGAAGAGCGATCTCAAGTTCCCGTTAATGCAGGTTTTGAGGCATCAAAAGGTGCTAATCTAAGTGAAAGAGAAGTATTTTTAAATCAGCTGCAAGAGCAAATACCAAGCCCTTGGAGTTCTGTTAGATTAGATGCTTTTACCCATCATTATGCGTTGGAACATATGAAAAAATCACATCCAGAACTTGTGTATATTGCGTATGGAGAAACCGATGATTTTGCACACGATGGGGATTATGAAGCATATCTTAATGCAGCACATAATACAGATAATCTCATTAAAGAATTATGGGAGTTTACACAACAAGATTCTTTTTATAAGGATAATACTGTATTTATAATTTCCACAGATCATGGACGAGGAACTAAACCTTTAGATACATGGAAAAGTCATGGTAAAAAAGTAAAAGGAGCAGGACAAGTATGGATAGTAGCCTTTGGTAAAGGAATAACCACTATGGGAGAAGTAAATATAGAAGAACAGTTATATAGTAACCAAATAGCTGCCACGGTTTCTGCAATAATAGGAAAAAAACACCCTGTAGAAAAAGTAGGAAAGACTATAGATGTTATAGTGCCTTTAAAAAAGTAAATCTATTTGTACAATAAAATAAAAACGACCAGTTTATTGAAATTGGTCGTTTTTTTAATCCACATTGTGGAGTTTAATTCTAAAGGAGGCTTGCCTCGAAGACAAAATATATTTTCGGAAGCATACCTCGTGAGCTTGCTCTGAGGTTATTGATTTAACTTTTTTTTATAAAATCCTTCGCAGGTTAGAGGAGTAATATTAGTGATTTTTTATAAAAAATCATTGGTTATAGTTATGAAGCACAACGCCTACTGGATTGTAACGACTAGACATATAGATGTTATCGTTGCCATTGTGTCTTTTGCAAATCGGAAAAATATAAGCAGTACCACCTTTAGCTAACTTTTTGGCTACTTTTCCTGGGATAACATGACCTCCAACAAAATCAGATGTATTGCAATTGAACGGTGGAGCACCATCTGAATAATTATAGGACGAACATCGAGTTGTATCGTATCCACCATTACAAGTATCGGCCCAAAGTTGGATCCATGAGCTATATCCAGAAGGTTTAGGATCATGAGTAGAGCCAATAATATTAGCAAAAGAATAGTTTAAATTCCATGTAATGGTCCCATAGTATGTGGATTGAACAGTTTGTTGTACCTCCATAATATCGTTTAAGGATGGTTGTTCTACTTCTGTTTTATTTGGGGTAAACATAGCTTTGTAATCTTGATAGTTATGGGGATTAACAATAGGAGCAGGACCAGTTTGGATCACTCCCTGCACACCTGTATCCAGAAGTTTTTTTACCAATGCATCTATGGCTTGCCGAATAACGGTTTGACTTATTTGTTTTATCGCAGGGGTATTTTCGATATAATCTGTCCACATATTGTGAGTGACTAAGGTATTACCAGTATTATTTAAACTATGACTGTTAATTATTTTGGGGTGTTGATCAAGGCTGGTATGAATTGCCAATTGCTTATTGCTGCTATCCTTTGGGCCTGCAATAGTAAAATATTGCGTATCGGGGTCATAGCTGTATGGAATAGAGATATAACCAAAAATCGGATAGTGAAAAAAGGAACCAACTTCAATTGGAACACTGGTAAATAAGTGTTCTCCCGCAGTTAATTCCATTTCTATGGTCACGGTATGTTGTTCTATCCTTATAGGGCCTTGATAAAGAGGATTGAAAATAGGTAGTTCAAATGTAACTGTTTTCATGATTGCTTACTTAAGTTGATTATAAGACAAACATAGATAAGAAAGTTTAAAAAAGATATTTCATGATATTACAAAAAAGTAAGAAGGGGTAATTAATGAATAGTTCAAAGAAGAGATAATTAAATAAATTTAATACTTTAAAAGAGTATAATTATCTAAAAAACTTGTAAAATGCTTTGGATGGTTATCTGCAACCAAATTAACTAAGATATAAAAACATACTTGTTATTTGTATTTTACTTTAAACTCTCGGAATCATTTTGTCTATATTTCTTGGGAGTTGTGCCTTCTACTTTTTTAAAAGCAGCAGTAAAATGAGTAGAGTTTTTATAACCAATAAGTTCTGAGATTTCATAAATTGGTTTTTTACTATGCTTTAATAGTTTTTTTGCTTTTATCATTCGTGTGTTAAGAGCATATTCAAAAATAGTTTTATGAAACACGCGCTTAAATTCTTTTTTAAGTATAAAATCATTCAACCCCACCTCACGCGCTAATTCATGAAGAGAGTATTGTGTGGTTAGGTCAGAGTTTATGATAAATTGGACTTCATATAATTTTTTGATGAGGTTATCTGTAGTAGATGCTTCTGATTTATAACTTTTCTTATTTTCTAAGTATAAATAAAGTAATTCTAATACTTTAGATTCTAGAAATAACCGTTTTAATAGTCCTTTTCTAGTATCGGTTAGTAGTTCAGCTAAGATAGCCTGAGTTTTAGAACATAAAGGCTTTGCAAAATTTCTATCTACTTTTTCTATAGCATATTTTTCATAAATTCCATATTCGGAGTTTAATTTATGTTTTTTAATAAAATCAGAATACATTCTGATTTTGATTTCTTTAAAGTGTTTGTTTTTATGGTATAGTATAGATCCTGATACTTTAGATATGTATACAAGATAGCTTTCTTGACTTTCATAGATCAAATTATTAGATATTTCGTCAATTTTAATTATCTGTTCGCCATCAATTAAATAAGATAACTCTATAACTTCTGTATTCTGTTTTCCGCATACTTTAAAATCATTTTTTAACATAACATCAAACATTCCTATAAACAGACCATCAAAGTAGTTATACTCAAAGTGTCCATTACCAATTTCAGGTAAAAAACTAATTTTCTTTGTGTGGACGCTACAATGTTTTTGTTGGTTAACTAGTTTAGAGATAGTATTTAAAACACATTTGTTTTTATTTATTACTTGTGTCGATTCTACAGACTCTTTATTGCGTCTTTTTTTATCCATAATACGTCATTTTCTTTCTTGATTTAGGCGTTAATTTTGTGCTTAAAATTTATTTAGATCAAATATAAATAATAATATAAAGTCTAAATCAAATTTTTTTTAAAAAATGTCATGTCAGTGTTTGTTTTAAGAAAAAAAAAGCAACTATTTATTTGCTATTTGGGCGTATGATCTGTAGTGGTCAAAACGGGACAGAAGGTGTGATTTTGGATATATACTCTAGTCCGATCCCTGTATTAGAAATTGGCATAAAGGAATTTTTAAAAATAACTAGTAGACCTTTATATTGTAAGAGAGGAACACTCTTAGGTAATTTTATCCCTAGGGTGTTATTATTTTTTTTAAAACATAATTAATAACGATGTCTTCACCAAAAAAAAGAAATAACCGTAAAATCATTTTACAAATTCATAAAATACTAGGTCTAATTACAGGAGTAGTACTTTTTATCGTATCGATTACAGGATGTTTATGGGTTTTTAAAGACGAAATTGAAAGCTTTTATACCGATTATACGTATGTAACTCCGCAAGAACAGGAGTTTATTATTTCTTCCAAGGTAAAGTCAATTGCAGAACAAATAATCCCCAATAAAACTATTCATGGAGTTATATATGGGCAACCAAATGAAGCGATAGAAGTCGTTTTTTATCAAGCAGAACCAGAACTATTTTATCAGAGTGTGTTTTTAGATCCATATTCGGGAAAATTTATTAAAAGGGTAGATAATGACTCGGGATTCTTTGCTTTTGTATTAAAAGGACATATACGATTATGGCTTCCTGAAGCAATTGGTTCAAGAATTGTATCCTATTCTATATTATTATTTTTGGTACTATTAATTAGTGGTTTTTTTCTTTGGATACCCAGAAATAAGAAAAACTGGCGCCAACGATTAAAATTTGATTGGAATAGTAAAACACGTTGGAAACGAAAGAATTTTGATTTGCATTCTATAACAGGGTTTTATATCTCATCTTTGGGATTGCTATTTGCGTTTACAGGATGTGTAATGGCATTTAATTGGTTTTATTTTATAGCGTATATAGCTACAGGTGGAGATAAGGCACCACAATTTATTCTTCCTCAAAACATAAGTACTACCATTACCAATTCAGACAAAAATCCACCATACGATCAGTTAATACCCTCTCTTTACAAGGCGTATAGCGAAGCTAAAAGTTTTGAATTGCATTATCCAGAAAATGACTCTACTACGGTACTTGTAGAAGTAAGTAACTCTGCGGGATTGTATTATGATATGGATTATCTATTTTTTGATCAAAATACATTGCAAGAGGTCGAAACGACCAGTATTTATGGAAAATATAAGGATGCAGGATTCGCCGATAAGGTAATTCGTATGAATTATGATATTCACGTAGGTTCTATTGGGGGATTAGCAGGAAAAATAATAGCTTTTTTGGCAAGCTTAATTTGTGCGTCATTACCAGTTACAGGGGTTTTATTATGGTACGGAAGGGCGTATAAAAAACGACCTCAAGTTAAAGAAAAATTAGCTTCAGCATATAGTACACAGATGTAAAAAGGAGTTCGAAGTTGTATTCTTCAATCCTAGTATCGCGAGCTGGGAGCCTGGTGTTTGAATTTTGAAATCGGAGGTTTTCTTGATGACTACTCTAGTCTAAGTAAATACTATTATAAAAAAGAGAGCAAACTTATATAAAGTAGTGCTCTCTATCCGTATGTATATTTAGGGGTAACTTCGAGTCCAATAGTATATGCTTATTCTATAAGCAGCGTAATCATAAACAATTTTTTTCTACCTATACTAAGCTTAAAAACAACATTACATTTAACCTTTTTTCATTAGTATGGCAAGGTATGATAATTCCGGTTTTCATATATAGTATTTGAGGTTTATGCTTCAAAAATAACTTTGTTTTAAAGAGAATAATGATGTATTTCGGTGAGTAGTAAATTACTGTCGACGAAAAGTGTGTATCTAAAGACCTACTATTGGTCTATACCGAAGCTTTGTTGTATATTTAAATTTAGAAAACGGTAAGAGTTTATATGGATAAAACCACAAATAAGTATCTAATTAGTGCATTACTCATAGGAATTATGTTTCATGGTACTGCTATTTTTTTTACTTTAGAAAGTACTTATGATGCTTTAATTCACTTATTTTTTGGAAATCATTATGCAAATAGTTGGTTCGAACCATGGAGCTATAGTTGGTATACTGGTTTTACAGTAATGGGATACCCTCCTTTGGTGCACCAAAGTATAGGGTTGTTTTCTTATATAGGGGGATTAAAGTTTGGTTTATTTACGGTTGCACTTATAGCGATTCTTCTTTTTATAACAGGTATATATCGTTTTGCTCTCGTACTTACGTCTAACCAAAAAGTAGCAGGGTACACCGCTATTTTTGCAGTCTTTTCTTCCGCATTTATTGAAACATTACATGTTTTTGGACAATTACCCAGCATTATAGGGCTTTCAGTTTTATTACATGCATTGCCAGAGATTTATCTTTGGCTTAAAATAGGAAAATATAAGTATTTATTAAATAGCTTAAGCCTTATTGCGGTAACTGTAACATCGCATCATGTAACTCCTATTTTTGGGATGATTTTTTTTATTTTTCCCTTAATAGGAATGGTGTTAATGGATGTTTCTAGAGAGACAGCAGGGAGTTATAAAGAGGTTAGTATTCTAGTTTTTTTCAAAAGTTTTCTTTCTCTTTTTAAAAGAATTGTAGCTTTTGGTTTCGGATCCTTATTATTAATTATCCTTTGTATTCTTCCGTATTGGATCAATACCAAAAATAACCCAATAACACAGGTGCCCATACCACATGGGTCACGTGATAATTTTTTTGAAGTTACTTCCTCTGGGCTAGTATTTTTTTTAATACCGTGGGGCATTTTATTATTTTTGTTTCCTTATATCTGGTTTCGGTTTTATAGTAAACGATATTTATTTTTTGGATTATCTTTTACTCTTTTAACTATTTTAGGTACAGGAGGAACAACACCTATTCCTAAAATGATGTTAGGTGAAAATGCATTTAATATTCTTACTTTAGATAGGTTTACTTTATGGGGGTCTATTATGGCACTTCCTATATTTGGGGAATTTGGATATCGATTTATTGAAGGAGATTTAAAACAAAAAATTCAAAAAAAATATGGAGGAGTTTACCATAGGATTTTAGGAGGACTACTAACAGGGGGTATTGTTTTTACCACATTTTTTACTATGAGTCTTGGATATTTTAGACCATCGCAACCTCAAAAGATTAAGATGTTACCCATTTTAAATTTTTTGACACAGGATCAACACGATAAATGGCGGTATCTTCCTTTAGGATTTGGAGATCAAATGGCGTGGTTATCTGCCCAGACTAACGCAATGACGGTAGATGGTAACTATCATTCAGCCAGAAGACTTCCAGAATTAACCACAAGAGCGGTAGAGCGTTTAGAGAATTCAAAGTTTAGAGGGATAGAGGGGATAGGTTCTTTGCAACAGTTTCTAACAGTACCCGAAAAATATAATTTGAAATATGTGTTTTCTAATGATAAGTTTTATGACCCAATTCTATATTTCTGTGGATGGCAACGATTACGACAATTAGAAAATGGTATAATGGTTTGGGAAAAATTAAATGTCCCTCCTTTGTCTAGCATTTTACCGAAAGATAAAATTCCTACGTTTCAAAAATTAATGTGGGGTTTAATCCCTATTGCAACTGTATTAATTGCTTTTATTATCAACATTCAGTTAATATGGGTACATGCTTTAAAATCAAAACAAAAAACTTTTCCTGTATATTTTAAGTATGGAGTGTCTTATCATCGGTTTAAAAATATAGTTTTTAAAGCCTCCTACCTATGGGCGATCTTAATGCTAATTTTTACAGGGTATGGATTTTATTGGATATATGTTAAGAATGTAAAGCAATTAAGCCCAATTAACGCAACAGAATCTTATTATGATGCGTTAGACTTTAAGGAGTTTGAACGAGCATACTCCTATATAGATCCTAAAAGTGATAAGACTAAGGCGCAATATATGCTGGAAATTTCGGTTACCGATGGTTTACTAAGTTCGTATGCGAAATTAAATGAAATCGATATAAATATTACTGCAAAAACAGATAGTACAGCCAAAGTAAAAGTCAATACCCATTGGATTACACCACTAGAAAAAATAGATAAGACATTCTATCATGAATTGGTAAAATACGGCAAAAAATGGTATATAAAACCATTAGGGTATGATTTGGATATACCGCCAGATCAATTATTTTCTGAAAACATCACCTCTTTTTATAATCATGGCAGACGAAGAATAAGTTCTGAGCAAACGCATCATGAAGATGTTTTAAAACAACCAGTATTAGAAGTGTTATCCGCAAAAATAGTTGGATATCATGATCAATATAGTATAATAGGAGAATTACAAAATGTAGATAATGTGCCAGCCGATGTAGTAATAACAGGAGCATTATATAATAATGAAAATCAAAGATTGGCAAAGTTTAACGCCAAAAACCAAATGAAACATAAATTACTCCCTAAAGAAATTACCAGTTTTCGTATTAATTTTGAGGGTATAGCATGGGTAAATAAAGAAGAGCAAAAACCAAAAACATTTAATCCTGATGAGTTTACTTCTTTAGAGTTTAATCAAACACCAGTAACATTTAATCTACAATGTGCAGGTAATGTAGCTACCGTAGATTTGTTTAAAGGAGTTACTATTAATGATTTATCTGTTGTGGAGAATACTATGATAGAAGGTGTTTTATTTAACTCGGGCTTAGAAGAAGTTACGATCCCGATGTTATTGATTTCATATTATACCAAAGATCAAAAGTTAGTGTGGGTAGATCATCGGTACTTAAGAGAAGGTATTAGACCGCAACGCAAACAGTATTTTAAGTATCCGTTATTAGATATATTAGATGTACATAGTATAAATGATACTATGGATAATGTTTTTGTAAATGGATTGGCAAATGAAGAGATTAGTAATAAAGTGGTGCCCGATAGAAATACAGAACATCAATCCTCGCAATTTATCCCTATAGAAGGAAAAGGGTTTAGTTACATTAAAATAGAAATTAGCACCTATATAGGGGCTCCAAATTAATGAAAATCAGAAGAGAACATATAACTATATTATTATCAGGGGTCTTGATTTATGTAGTAAACATTGCTTTTAAAAGTGTACTTAAAAAACAGGAAGAGATCTCTGTAATAGTATCTGCACACAAAAAAATAGTAGAGGCAGGGAATCCTATTGTATTAGATTTTAAAGTAAATAAAGAAATAGCTACAGAACTTTTGTTACATACTTCGTATGGTAGTACAACGATACAACCAGATATAGCAGGAGAAACAAGATTTACGATTCCAAGATTTATAGCAAATAAAAAGGGAACCGTATCTTATACTTTATTTTATGAAAAAGGAAATCTCTATCAAGGCGAATTACAAATAAGGTCTAATACTAAAACAAAAGTTTGTTTAGAATCCTATATAGGGCCTCCCAGTATTATAGCAGGGGGTATTGACTATGCTATGCAAGTAGTTGTACCTACAGACTCTTATGATAATCCATTGCCAGATAGTACGAATGTAACAATAGGGCATCAGTTTTTGGATATAGAGAAAAAGAAGGAACTTCGTAGTAAAGATATGATAGCTTGGCAGAATATATTTTCTTATAATTCTTCGGGTAGAATATTATTGTTTTCAAAAGTTAAGGAAACAATTTCTAAAGAATTTTCTATTGATGTATTCCCTTCATTACCCGAAAATTTTCAGATTCAAAGCAAACGAAAACATTCTTATGCAGATGGTAATCAAATCACACAATTTATTACTTCTATTATAAAAGATAAACATGGTAATATCATAAGTGATGGATCTTTGGTAAAATTTGTTATAAAAAACACAAAAGGGTTATTATTACATACACAAGCAAATACTGTTAACGGGCAAGCAATTGCCAAAATGTTACACCCAGATCATGAAGATGCTTGGCAAGTTAAAGCATACATACATGGGATGGCAGAAAGTAATAGTATTAGGATAGAGTATTCTAAAGTTTTAGAAGATTTTGATACGCAATTTAAAAAAGGGAATCGTTATGTTACCGTAGGTCCTTTGGTTAGTTTTATGGGACAACTGATCCCAGATGGGGCGATGGTAATCCTCAAAATATTTAAAGAGAATAAAAAAATAGACACTAAGGTAGAAACTTCGTCAAACGGAATTGCGAGATTTTTTTTGCAAGAAGGATTTTATGCATCTGGAAAATATGATGTTACCATAAAAGCATTGGGAGTAGAAAAACAATACAATAATATAGAATTAGAATGATACGATGGAATAAATATATATACACAGGATTACTAATTAGTTCTTTTATTGGGGTTATTGTATTATTACTTTTTGGAATAAGTCAAGCTTTTTCTTTTCTTAATACTGGCGCTGACCGAAGCTCTATGTTACATGTTGCATTACATAAAGAGCAGGTATATTTTCCAAAACTAGATTGGATAGATACTATTAATCCAGGGCGACCTATAGAAAAACAAACACAACAGGATATAGAACAAGATTATCTTAATGCATGGTATGTGCGCAATGTAGCATACCAAAGTAATAAGATGGATGGAATAGGAGATTATTATACTAAAAGTTCAAGAAAAAATATAGCAAATACCATACTCTCTAATAAAGAAAAAAATATAGAAATACATGGTACTACTACCAATCATAACATAGCTTTAGATTTTTATAGTGCAGATGGCCAATTAGCAATCTTAAGCGATACTAATGTAAAAGAATACCAACGAGTATATAGAGAAGATACATTTTTGGCAGAAACACGATTGCAATCCAATTATCAGGTACTGTTGCTTTTGGAAGATGGTTTTTGGCGGGTACGACATATGGTAAAAAAAGGAAATTATGATCAAGATACTAGTATGCCATCTAATGGTTTAGCCAAAGTTATTAAGGATAAAATATATATAGAAGATAAAGAATATACTATAAAAGGAATTAATTATTACCCGCAGAAAACGCCTTGGGATATGTTTGGGGATAATTTTGATATAGATATTATTGCAAAAGATTTTGATATTATAACCGAGGCAGGTTTAAATACGATACGAATTTTTGTGCCTTATGTTGTTTTTGGAAAAGCGAAGGTTATACCAGAAAAGTTACAAAGGTTGCAAGAGGTGTTAGATAAAGCCGAAGATAAAAATCTTAAAGTTATTGTAACCTTATTTGATTTTTACGGAGATTATTCTGTATTAGATTGGACATTAACACACCGACATGCAGAGCAAATAGTAACCCCATTAGCAAATCACAAAGCTATTTTATCTTGGGATATAAAAAATGAACCTAATTTAGATTTTAATTCCAGAGGAAAAGAAAGCGTACTGGCATGGTTAAAAGAAATGATCTATCAAATCCGAAATTTTGACCCTAATCACCTAATTACTATAGGGTGGTCTGATATGGGATCAGCAGATTTATTGCAAGAGGATGTGGATATGGTATCTTTTCATTATTACTTAGATATAGATGAATTTGCACAAAAATATAAAGATGTATCTGCAAAAATAAGTAAACCACTAGTTTTGCAAGAATTTGGATTATCCTCTAGTAGAGGGCTTTGGAGTCCTTTTGGAGCTTCAGAAAAAGGACAGGCAAATTATTATGAGCAATTTCAAAAAATGATAAAAGAAGAAAATATAAACTACCTTTCCTGGACTTTATATGATTTTGAGGAAGTACCTACTGCCGTAGTAGGTAAATTACCTTGGCGTAAGCATAAACAAAAACATTTTGGATTTATCGATAGCAAAGGGAACAAGAAACCAGCTTTTGAGTTTATAAAGTAATACCCATTTTATGCAATAGAAAATCTATTACATTTTGTAATCTTTTCTATATGATTTAATCCACATTGTGGAGTTTAATTCTCTGAGGGTTGTCTCGAAAACAAAGTATATTTTCGGAAGCATACCTCGTGAACTAGCTCTGAGGTTATTGATTACATCAATAAAAAACATCTAGATATAGATAAAAAAGAAGGATTATTATTGTTTTCTGTTTTGTATGGCTTTAAATTGTTGGATATACATATCGGTTATTTTACTCATTGGTAGGGCAGTGGCAGCTTTGTAATTTGCTTTTCCTAATGCAATACGATATTCAGGATCTAATACAATTTTTTCTATAGCATTGGCAAGGCTATCTACACTTTCAGGATCAAAAAACTCTCCTTTATATCCTTCTTCGTCTACTAATAAACTTAAATCTCCTAAATCTGGCATAACTACAGCTTTACCATAACTTCCTGCTTGATGCAATACTCCCGAGCTTCCTGTTGTTGAGGTATACGGAAATACTACCATAGCACTTTCTGTAAAAATTCTAGGCACATCTACTTCTTCAACATAACCAGTAAAAGTAAGTTGAGGTACATTTGCATATTTTTCTTTCATAGATTGTAAATACCCTATAACGTTTGGATTATCGGTTCCTGCAATTACAATTTCAAGATTTGTATTGGTTCTGGATCGTATTTTTTCTACCGCTTCGATCATAATCTCTACTTTTTTATAAGTACCAAATTTTCCGAAAGTCATAATTTGTAAAGGACCTTCGGGAAGGGTGTATATAGGCTCTTCTGGTATTTCAAAAGTACCATGAGGGATCTGTACTACGTTTGTAGCAGTATATTTTTCTTTTAAAATATGTACGTATTTATCTATAGTAACAGCAACCATGTCTGCTGATAGTATAAATTGAGTAAGCATAGTACCTATACCAGTATAGATTTTTTGAAGAATTTTATTTTTTGTAAATCCAGAGTTTTCTAAATCTACTTGTTCCATAATATTATGTAGTAAAACTATAGTTGGTATATTTTTTAAAACACAACGTTTTGGTAATAACAACCCTAATGCTGCAGCTATTTTTTTGTCCCCAAATTTCATGAATTGCAGATTAAATAATATAGCATCTGGTTTGGTTTGATTAACAGCTTTCATTACAGAAAAAATGTTGTTGTAGCTATTAAATTTCCAACACTGTTTGACTACTATATTGCATCCTTTTTCGGTAAATGAAATATCTGCATCTTTTGGAGAAACATCGGTTAACAATATAAGTTCAGAAATATCTGCATGTTGTCTAAAATGTTTTACTAAGTGATACGCATATTCATTTAAGGTTACTTTACTAGGAGGGTAAGCGGTTACAATAGCTAATTTCATCTATAATTCTTTATGTTGGTTTTTAGAATCAGACAGAGACGAAGTAAAATCCGTTAGAAATTTTATGTGTAATAAAGGTTTCAAGATTTTAGGACGAATGGGGTACGTCTTTATTTTTTGCAAACTACAATTTATAATAACCAGATTAGAAAAGCAACAGAAACCGAAGAATAATAAGTGTTTTTTGGATGTAGAACATTTTCATTTTACTTTTCTTGTTCTCTAAGTTTGTAGCAGCTCTAGTTAATAATTTTCTCTAAAAATATAGGTAGCTTTATTTTTTTTAAAAAGATCTATGATTTTGTTATTCTCTCTACCCAAAACAAACAAAATTTTACTTCTTCGGTTTGCTTTTGCATAGATTTCTTTTAAAACCTTTATCCCTTTTTGATCCATTTTTTTGACCTTTTTTAAAGAAATCACCACCTCTTCATAATGATCTAATAGATAATTAAAATGGTTTTTAACTAATTCTGTATTGTCTAAAGTAAAATTTCCTACTACTTCAAACGTTCCTGATGTATTTATAATTTGTAGTTTCATGATGTTTTATTTTGGGATATTCTATTATACAAAATCACTTCTTAGGATATAATTTACTTTGCCAAAGGCAGCACTTACTTTTTTATTTTCTTTGCCTATGATGTATAAGGTTTTTTTATTTTCGGCAGCATTTCTAAATAGTTTATTTAATACTGTAACTCCAGAAGAATCAATTTTTTTTACTTTATCTAGGCAGATAATTACTTTGTTTAGACGACACAATAATTTTTCAAAATGGTGTTGTAAGGATTTAGCATTTTCTGTGGTTATACTTCCTCTAATTTCAAAAATTTCTTGATTTTGGGTAATTTGTAAGGCCATAATTTTTGTTTTATAGGTTATTACTATCTTAAAGTTGCATCTTTTTTTACTGATTTTGATGCTAATTACGGTGAGTTACGTATATCTTTCGACGAATAGATTCGACTGATCGTTATCCTTTTTTCTGGTAACTTAAAAAGAAGGATAACTGAAATACAAGAAGAATAGCCATTGCTATTATTTGCATAATAACAACCTGTGATAATGTGTTGTGAAAAAATAGGATAAGTACCACCTGCGAAACCCCAAGTAATGCAGATAATACTACTGGTATATATTGATCCAGAGATAAAAAATAATAAGCGAAAATATTGGAAATAGCGAATAATGATGTTGCAATAGCATATTTCCATAGTAGTGGTGCTATACTTATATATTCACTACCAAACATTATATTAATTACAAATTCGGGAAAAAGATAGCACCCCAGTACAATCGCTGCCGAAAGTAAAGTAATATAAAATACATATTTAAATAATATAGGAGAGTGGGCTTCTCCATCTTTTTGCTTTTGTACTACTTTTGGTAACAACAACATGACAAACATCCAGGCAACAAAATATACAACTCTACCGATCAAAGCTAAAGATGCATACAAACCAGCTTCATACGTTTCGAAATAGTGTTTTACCATAAGTATATCACTATTGTTAATAATGATTTGAGTAAACTCATAAAATGCAGTTAACAGGAAAAATTTGAGTATATATTTGGATTCTGTAGGTGGTAATATATGTTTTTTTGTTATTTCTATATGTTTAGATTGAAAGGGGAGAAGGCCAAACAGAAAAGAAATTGCAATACCCAAAGCTACTAAAATAGAAGATTGTAATTGTGTAGTATAGATTAGTATTAAGGTAATGATAAGTCTGCTAATCATTTCTCCTTGATAGGTTACAGCAAGGCTATCAAATTTTTTGCTCCCTTGAAAAACACCTCTGTTAACACTCATTATAAAGTATATAGGGACACCAATACCAAATAAAGTAAACATGGTAGAGGATTGGGTGTTAAATAGTGCTTGTAAAGAATTTGCAAAAAGGATAAGTAAGACTCCTAAAGTAATGCCAATGGCACTAGAGTATTTGTATATAATATTGATAAAATTTTTAAAAAGATCTTTCTCAAAAATTACCGAAAATTTAGCTGTCGATAATTGAAACGTCATGGCGACAAAAGACAAAACTAAAAGAAAAGTGATTAATAGTGCAGCATCTGCAAACTCTTCGGGACCTAAGATCCTGCCTAATATTAAATTATAAAGATAGTTTCCTCCATTAACAATAATTACACTGATCATAAATTTTTGTTCTGCACTTAATTTTTTTAAAGCAGTATGAATGATCATTTTCATAATAATAGATTTAGGTTTTTAGATTGCGTTGTGAATTTATAATATAAATAGTTTCTTTTTTAAAAGACCCCTATACGTTATTTTTTCATAAAGTATAGGGGATGGTAATAGGTAATACTATTGTATCAAGAAGCTCCCTTCATATCTTTTTTTGAAATCATCTCCTCTTATAATATATTTATATACGCCTTTTTGTAGATTTTTAGCAGTAAAAGTAAATGTATCTGTTAGGATTCCGGTACCTCCAAGATCCTCTTTTTGTACTACTCTACCAAGCATGTCTATCACCGAGATAGTTAGTTTTTGTTGTGGTGTTGGCATTTTAATAGTTGTATTTGTTTTAAAAGGATTTGGAGAATTGATAATAACAGTAGAGTTGTCTTCTGAACGAATTTCTATGTCATCATTATTAATTGCTACAGCCTCTGTATTTTCATCTGTTTCAGTATTTGTAGTTTCTTCTTGTTCTTTTTCTAAAGTAAATTTAAGTTTTGCAACTTCGATATTAAAAGTGGTAAAGCTTTGATAATCTCCTTGTATTGAAAAAACAACACTTCTTAGATTATCCATACTGATATCTTGTTTTTTTGTAGTATAAAAATCCGAAAAAGGTATGGTATACGTTTGTTTTGTATCGGTTGCCTTTATTGTATATCTAAGTCTGTTATTCCAATCCACAAGATCTTTTGTTACCAGAATCACTTCTACATCTTTATCTGTGTATAGATCAAACTCTACTGTTTTATACTTTGAAACATTTAAAGTACGATCTCCTCCCAGAATATTTCTAAAAAGATTCATGGTTTCTTTAAGGTTACCACTTACTGTAGCATCTCGTTCTATTATATATGAATTAGATTGGTTTTCTTGTTTTTCATTCTTAATAATATTAAAATTGGTTACCGTTGCACCTTGTTCTAGAAAATCAATACCCCATGGGCCATCTGCCAAGTATAATACATCAGCTTTGTTAGGGTCATTTCCGGTAATTGCAAATCCGATATCAAATAGATATCCTGTTTCTATGGCAATAGTTTCTTGATATTCGCCAGATAATGTAATTGTTCTTGTTAGTAGCTCTTCTTTAGATAGCTCTGTTACTCTTTTGTTTCCTCTAAAGTTGAATTGACTTGCCTGAGATTTATTTATAATGCTTAATATAAGTTTACCATCTCTATAATACCCTTCTTGCACAAATACCGAGGGTATATGGTTTGGAATAAAAGTTTTACCTAGTGATTTTTGTACCATTAACTTATCAATAATAGTATTTGCAATAGTTGCAACTTGTGGTATAGAACCACCCCATATCTGAAAATTAAGATAATCTCCTTCAGGATATTGGCCGATATTCCATAAACTATATAACTCATTTTGATATTCGTCTATTCGAACAGAAAAATGTAAAGCTTGTTCGATTTCGCCAGTAGCTCTTCTAATTTTAGTGTTTACCAAAGTATGATTTCGGATTTTCAGGGTTCTAATATCCTCTAAAACAGAGCCGTTAAGTCTATCGCATATAGTTTTAGAATGGTCATAAACAGATCCTTTTGTTGCCATTGCCAGAGCAGCACCAACTCTTTGATTTTGTTTGTAGTAATCTATAGAAAATACAGATGTAGCGTTGGTTATTCCAATCAAATCATCTGGACTGGATACAAAAGAGGTTTCTGTTCCTGTAGCACCGGTTTTTGGGAAATAAATACTTAGATCCACATTGTTACCATTTTTGTATGATTTTTGTCCTGGAGCAAAACGTTGTTGTAAACTTTTTGTATTATATACTTTATTGGTTTTGGATCTAGAAAAATTTCTTTTAGCAATTAAGTTAGCTAAATCCCCATTACTTTCTAAGCCGCCGTCATTGCCAGAAGTCACAATACCTTCTTCCGTTAATTCTAGTATGTTAGTTGTTTTTAAGGAGCTATACTGATCTGCTTTTATATGAAATAAAACATCATTAAAATCATGATCTGCTCCAGGATAGTCTCGTCTAATGTCTTCAAAACCAAGAACAATAGTTTCGTTAGCGGTATCTGCTAATAAAATATTATGTGGTCGTAGAGTTTCGTCGCACTCTGGATTATAATCTGAATTGGAATAGATTTGCCATAATCCAGAATCTACAGAATTGTTATCCCAGCCATCTGCAAGTAATACCCAACCAATTCCTGTATTAGCAGGAAAACTACCAATATTTACCGTATTACCAGCAATTAATCCACCATCGCTACCTACTTTTGAGGCATTAGGAAAAATAATAGTAATGTTTTCTGGATCAGGAACTGTTACAGAAGGATTATTTATATCATACGTATAAAAACCAAGTGCGTTTTTATAGTTTGTGTTTTCATCAATAAAGGTTACCGAAATGTTTGCTGTACTTTCTAAAATAATATTAGTATCGTAGCCCGAGTAAATATAATTAGGGTTAAGATTAGGTACAGAGTTACCTTCTGGTAAACCATTTTGGATACGATTTATATAATCGGATGCTAAGATATCGTTAGTGTCTAAATAATTTGGGATACCAGATATGCCAAATGTACTAGAATATTGATATCGTTCGCTTATACTTAACATAGGGAAACTAGCAGGAGTTTGGTTACTATTATCTGAATCAAAAACAGTTTCTTTTAAATCAAAATTATCATCCAAACCATCTTGATCAAAATCATTTCCAGAAGCTATAGTATTAGCTATTCCATCACTATTTGTATCGTATGCGTCTACAGTATCCAACGTGCCATCATTATTAGAATCTGTATCTAAAAAGTCAGGGCTGTCGGTACCATCTGTATTAATATACCCTTGTGGAGTTCCTTCATTGTCTGGATCAAAAGCATCGTCCATACCATCTCTATCTTGATCTAAACCAGAAAGAGTTATAAAACTAAGGCTATTTTGTCCTTCGATAAGATCAATGATCCCATCTTGATCAGAATCAATATCGTATGGGTCATAAATTAAATCATTGTCTGTGTCTGCAGGATAAAAAATAGTACCAGTTTGATCTACATCTACAATATCAGCAATACCATCCAGATCCGAATCGATATAATTAGCATCCTGTGCATTAAATTGACCATCTCCATTAGTATCATAATTACCTAGTCCAGCTTCTACAATATCAAATATTCCATCATTATCACTATCTAAATCCAGTACATTAGGAACACCATCTCTATCGGTATCAAAAGCCAAAGAAACACCACTGTTACAGGTGGCTCCAAAATCTGGGTCTAAATAGTTAAAAGTCCCATCAGAATCATTATCTCCATAAGGATCTATGCCACCACTTTCTACAAGATCAGGAATACCATCTCCATCGGTATCTTTATCAAAAGGATCCAAGACCTCATCTTGATCTGCATCGATAGGGGATATGCCACTGGCACATTTAAAACCATCATTAGAATTGGTTACTTCGGTATTATTTAATAAAGTAGCATAAGGGGTGATACTTTCATAATCGTTTACTAAATATAATCCTCCACTATTACTAGATACATATAATCTATTGCTAGTATCGGTATAACAGGCACCAAATGTATGATTGGGTAAATCAGTAACGGTACTACTACTAAAAACAGGGGTGGTTGTAGAAAGATCCCATTTATACACATCTCCTCGGCTGCCACCATATAAGTTGCCATTAATAAATACAATATCTGCACATGTATTAGGGGAGGCTTGGTTAGATACTACAATTTCAAATACAGGGGGAGTAGAGCCATCATAGCTTTGAATATTGAGAATCTTATGAAAAGATTTTTTGTCTAATGAATTTTGAAAAACCCATAGATTTCCTTCATTATCTACATCGGCAGCATAACCACCACCAAAGGAGATACCTCCATTAGGTGCAACAGCACCAAGGTCTACTATTATATCTTTTCCTATTCGTAATAAATGTTTATCACTGCTTCGTATTGCATATAAAAAATCATCTACGGGGTTGTACCCTCCTGCATTATATGAGTTATGGGTATGAAGGGGAGTGGAATAGGTTCCTGTTATAGGGTCATAGGATCGTAATGCTCCAGAAATTACTTGATAAAACTTTCCTTCATTACAATCAAAAGATTGTTGAGCATAGGTTACATTTGCTAGAATAACTGTTAGAATGAGAATGACGGCTTTTTTCATAATATATTGGGGTTTGTATTTTCTAGTTCTAAACTAGGATACAGACGTTTTTTTGATAGTTAGAGTATTGTTGATTTTTTTAAGAAAGTAGTTATCTTACCATATAGTCGTTTTTTTTAAGGTTAAAAATATCAGAAGCATTTTTGGTGTGAGTTCTGATTTTGAAGTAATTAAACCAGATCATTAATAAGTTAATTGGGATAAGAAAAGAGTCCTTTAAAGTTATTTTAGAGCCTTCTACTTCGATCCAGCTATCCAAAGGTTCTTCGCTAATAGAGCTTAATAAGTCCTTAATTCCAATATGTCTTTTCAGACGAAGAAAAATTTCTATATCAAATAACCATTTACTTATAAATTGTTGGCTATATACGTTTTCGATAATACTTTTCTTAAAAACTTTAGCACCACACTGGGTGTCTTTGATAGGAAGTTGAAGAATAAATTGAATAAAGAATCCTATAAAATTTGATAGCACTTTTCTAGCTATATTTCTTTCAATATTATTAGACTCTTCTGTTTTTCTAGAACCAAATACCATGGTTAGTTTAGGGTTGCTATTTAGCTTTGTTACTAGGTTGTCCATTTCTTCTAGCGATGTAGATAGGTCTGCATCTAGAAATGCAATATTATCGATATGCTCTATATCTGCAAGGTAATTAGCACCTGTTTGTACTGCGGTAGCTTTACCTTGGTTGTTCTCGAGATCAATTACGGATATTTTTTTGGGGTTAAACTCTCTAAGTTCCAGTAACATTTTTAAAGTGTTGTCTGAACTACCATCATTAACAAAACAGAGATGATAGTTTGTTTTTTGATTTAAAAAGTTGCAAAATTTTTTCTTATCCAGTCTATAATATTCATTATAGCATGGAATAATAATTCCTGTAATTTTCGTCATTCTTTTTTTATTTTAGGGCATACTTCTGGGGTAGTAGAAGTATTAATTTTTTAAGGATAGCCTCATCATTTTTTAGGCCTTAGATCTTTTAAAATATGTTTAACATTCTTCTGGGGATTTTTGAAGACTATTTTACATTTTGACGAATTTACTTTTTGTAGAATTGACTATTAAGTACTAATTATCAACTCTATGTAAAATTAACATCTGTTTTCGAGATTTCATTACGGTAAAACCTCAAAATGTTTACGAAAGCGTAAAAAATGTGTATTTCGTCGATAATTAAGTGTATTTAATTAAAAATTTAACATTTAAAAATCTTTTAAAGAAGGTAAAAGACTACAAGTGTTAATAAAAAATGCAGATTTTTGTAAAGAATTAGTGTTAAAAAAGAAGTTTTTTTCTATTTACGGTAATGATTATATAAAATTATGTTAAAAAAAATGAAGTTTTTATGAAATAAAAGAAAATCAGAAATGGAATTTTAATAAAACTTATTGTGTTTTTGATTGCTGTTATTTTTGTTATTCTTAGCTTTAACAATATTAACCTGTTATTCCACAAAATAATGTTCTCAAAAACCTTCTTTTTAAGCTTTTTATTTCTTTTTTCAATTTCCTTTTTATCTGCACAAGATATGCAGGAAGGTTTTGGTTATCTTGAAACAGGAAAGTATGATAAAGCAAAATCTTTTTTTAAGATCATTTTAGAGAAATACCCTAATAATAGAACAGCTCTTTTGTGTTATGGTAGATCGGTTGGTTTATTAGGAGATTCGCAGAAAGCAGTATCTATTTTTACAGCGTTAAAAAAAGACTACCCAAATGATTTTGAAATTAAGTTGAATTATGCTGAAGCACTACTCTGGGATAAACAATTTATAGATGCAGAAAAATTTTATGAAACCTTGATTCAGGAAGATAATACAAGTTTTCCTGCTGTGCTAGGATATGCTAATACCTTATCTAATTTAAAAAAGTATAAAAAAGCATTAGAAATAGTGAATAAAGCATTGACATTACAAAAAGGAAACCCAAATGCTTTGTTATCCCGAAAATATATTCGCTTAGGTTATGCCAATGCGTTGGCACAAGACAAAAAATATAAAGAAGCTATAGAGTTACTGGATCAAAACCTTATAGATTTTCCTAAGGATAAAGATACATTACTGAATAAGGCTAATATTTATTTAGTTACCAATAATCTGGAAGAAGCAGAAAAAGCGTATACTGATTTAGCGATAAGCAAAGAGGATAGTATCACATCCTTAAATGGTAAAGCTTTAGTTGCTCATAAAAAAAGTAAAGAAAAAAAAGCACTGAAAATAGCAAATACCGCTAAAGAAAAAGTGGTTGGTTTTAAAGACAACAAAAATCTTTATTTATCTACACAAGAGCGATATATACAAGCATTATTATGGAATAAAAAATTTAAGACAGCAAATAATGAAATTGATAAATTACAGTTAGAGTACTCTAATAATAGGATATCTGCTTTGCAGGCAACACATGGCATGTATACCAGTAACTTTAAAAAGAGTTTAGAAAGTTATATTTCTATATTAAACAAAGATAAAAGCTCTTTTGATGGTAATTTAGGAATTGCAAACGCATATAGAGCGGTAGGAGAGGATATGAAATCTTATACATATGCTTTTAAAACATTGCAATATTATCCAAAACAGCAAGATGCAGAAAAATTGATAAAGACTTTAAAAAAGTCTCATACACCTTTTATCGAAGAAAAAACAGCATTTACTTTTGATAATGGAGATAATGAAGCTTTTATGATACAGTTAAAATCAGAAATTCCTTTATCAGAAAAACTTACTACAGAGTTTCAATATGATTATAGAACAACAAGAAATACGGTAAGTGAAAATGAAGCTACGTCGAATGATTTTTGGTTAGGATTATTATATAAGTTTAACGGCAGGCTCTCATTACAATCTAAGGTGGGGATTACTAATGCAAATGCATTTACAACAGAGTATACAGAGTTTTTAGCTGAGGTAACTTTAAAAACGAAACCATTTAAGCTTCAAAACCTAGACATAGGATACAAAAGGGAACTGCAAAATTTTAATGCAGATTTATTAAATAGAGAGATTGTAATGAATAATTATTTCTTGAATTATAATCTTAGTACCAATTTTAATTTAGGCTGGTATACACAGTATATATATACTCCACAGACCGATGATAATATAAGAAACCTATTGTTTTCATCTTTATACTATACTTTTTTACAAAAACCTATTATAAAAGGAGGTATAAATTATCAATATTTATCCTTTAAAGAGCAAGTGCCTGTAATTTATTTTAGTCCTGGACAATTTAATCTAGGAGAGATCTTTTTAGAGATTGTTAGTGATGCTGAAAAAAAATGGTTTTATAATGCTAGTGCAGCTTTAGGTAGACAATTTGTAGAACAAGATCCTGGATCTTCAACTTTTAGAGCAGAAGGAAAGTTTGGGTATCAATTTTCAGAGCGATTTAAGGCAAACCTATATGGTAAATATAGTAATATAGCTTCTGCTACAGCGGCTGGTTTTGAATACACAGAACTTGGTTTTCAGCTAAAATGGTATTTTTTATCTAAACCTATTTTTGATAAAAAAATACAAAAGTTGCAAAATAATGAGGATGCAAATATGTCCAATTGATTTTAAAATAAATTAAAGAAACAATTATACCCTTTTATTTATAATTGCTTCCTTAATCCTATTATTGCTTATTTACAAGCGTACTATTTTTTTAATAGTTCTGCCTTTTGTAGTTTCAATTTCTATAAAATAGATACCAGATCTTAATGGTGAGATATCAAAAGTAGAATTTGATGTTTCTAATATCTTTCTTCCATAATAATTAAATATCGAGATTTTTTGGATAGGCATGGAGATATTTACAATCCCATCTGTTGGATTGGGGTATAATTTAAAAGAAGATAAAGTGTCTTCTTGTGGAATCATAATAGAGTCTATTAATATACAAGTAGATCTTTTTGTGCAACTATTTAATGTGATGTCAACAGCATAAGAGCCGTTTATAGTAGCGGTAAATGATTGGTTTGTTTCTCCTGCAATAGGTGTATTGGTTTCGCAATTAATCCATTGATATGTTGCTTTATCTATATTGGCGGTCAGAATTAGAGAATTTCTAGTTAGAGTAGCTTCGCTTAATGCATTAATGTTTATTTCTGCCGTACTAGAGCTAGTGCAACTGCCTGTAGTGGTATAGGTTACTATATAATTTCCGCTGGTGCTGGTAGCGATATCAATAGTTCCTGTATTGGGATCTATACTCAATCCTGTAGTGCTAGAGAATATACCTCCTGCTACTCCTGTAATAGTAGGAGTAGGATTAGTGGCATCCTTACAATATACGACAGCATCATAGTAAAAACCTGAATCCTCTACCTCTTTGATCTCGATCATAGCGGTGCTAGAGCTAGGGCAGATCCCATAGGTGGTATAGGTTACTATATAATTTCCACTGGTACTGGTAGCGATATCAATAGTTCCTGTATTGGGGTCTATACTCAATCCTGTAGTGCTAGAGAATACACCGCCTGTTACTCCTGTAATGGTAGGAGTAGGGTTAGTTGCATCTTTACAATACAGGGCTGCATCGTAGGTAAATCCTGGATCGTCTATGGCATTAACTGTAATTGTTATAGAGGTACAGGTAGCTGTCGATTCGTCTATGCAAGATATATTTCCATCTTCTCCTCGTATATAATATGTGGTGCTTGGTGCTGTTGGGGTAACTACAAAAGTAGAGGTGTTTGTAGTGGTTGTACCTACTAGTGTGCCTCCGCAGGAGTCTGTATATATTGACCAGGTCGAAGCTATATTAAGATTACCAGTAATAGTTATAGTAGAAGTTTCTCCTTCGCAAAGTACAGATGTAGCGGTTATGTTGGATATAGTAGGAGCTATACATTCAGGCACTTGTCTAAACCAAGCAAATCTTGGATCATTAAAGTTTGCTAAAATAGCATCTTTTAGTCCATCCCCATTAACATCGCCAAAATCCACAGTAGAATAAGTTCCCATATCGGCATTGGTTAATTGGCTATGCATAGTTTGTTGGGGAGTTGCAAAATGAGGGTTGGTAGCTGTTCCATCATTTTCTAACCATCTTACAAATCCATCATCTGTCATAAAATACATATCATAATCGCCATCTTTGTCAAAATCTTCAAATACAGGTATGGGTACATCCATGTTAGTATATGCGCTTTCATCGTCCCAAGGGCTATTTGCTTCAGATTGACGTTCAAAATTAGGGTTTTCTTTAGTTCCGATATTTTTGTAGTATGTTAGTTTGTCGCTACCCAATGCTACTAAATCCAGATCTGTATCATTGTCAAGATCTACAAAGCCCAACCCAGGAAACTCTGCAATATCTTGATCCAGAAGCCCAGGTATACAGGCAGGGATATACTCAAACACAGGAACTTCTGGGGAGCCAATATTTCTGTAAAAACGAACATTATCATTTCCAAGACCTTCATAATTACGATCGGTGCCTATAAATAAATCTAAATCTCCATCATTATCAATGTCTGCTAGTTGTGGGCGATTTTGATTTCTAACAGTATTGTTAATGTCTATTTTAATGGTATCTAAAGTTGGTATGGATGCCAGAACCCAATGAGGTGCTGTAATACTACCAGTGTTTTCGAAATAATGAATAGATCCTCTCTGGCTTCCTGAAATAAAATCCAGATCTTTATCATTATCCAGGTCTACCAGTATTGCTGACGGCAGACGCTGATCTGAGGTAGGAATCTTTGTAGCTCCTCCGGGACCATATAATCCAGCAGGTTCCACTCCAGGATAAGTAGGACCGGTAACACTTGGATTAGAAAGAATTTTTCCTCCTCTAAATTCCCATTTTATATGATCAGCCTGTGCAAAAAACAGTTGATTTCCTAAAAGGAAAAGCAAACCAATACGTAATAGTTTTTTCATAACCATAATAGTTTAAAGCGGTTGACTTCTATATATAATATAGAGCGTAACAGCATATAGATTAGTATATACTTTTATTTAAATACTAATTTTTTAAATGACTACAATATTTTAACAAACCAATTATGGAGAAATGGCGGTAACTTAGAGATACTTTACATTCTCGTGGTTATGTGGTTTTAAGAATTATAGTATTACCATTACTTAGAAGGTGAAATATATGGTTTTTGTAAGGAACACTAATGTCTGCAAAACTAGCTATTTAGTTTTTCTTTAACAAGATAATATTTTGATAATATTTTGTTTTTTTAGGACGAGATATTCCAAAACCAAGTACATTAAAACAATCTAAAAACAGAAAAACTGTGGAAGAATTATTATACAATAATAGGACTAACAATAAGTTGTAAAAACTATTTTAGCATTAATATAATATATAGAACGATACATCTGGTACGAGTGTATTTGTGTAATGTGCGTGTGAGTTTTGAGAGCCTCAGCCCGCAGTAAATATTATGAAGGGGGGGATTTGGATTGTTTCTAGTCCTTGATATACTTGATCCCAGCAACTGGGACAACACTTTTGATTGCCGGGAAGCAATACTACCCTGCCGGGAAAGGTTTTTATAGTGCTGGGAGAGCATTCCTAACTGCTGGGGAGAGTTTCCTTACTTACGGGAATAGGAAACACCCCTACGGGAAGCATTTTTTATTGCTGGGAAGAGGTTCTATATAGTTGGGGATATAAAATAAGCTACGGGAATGGTAAACATAGTGCTAGGCTTAGAGTGCCTCAGCCCACGATATGTAACCACTACGAACCCTGAGGTGACTCGAAGGGGTCGTTTTCAGATTCTCAGCTCACAATGAGGTCAATTCGATTTTGTTCAATACCACTACGAACTCTGAGGTGACACGAAGGGGTCGTTTTCAGATTCTCAACTTCCAGCGAAATTTTTAATTTTCTAAATTCTTAATAATGTAAACAAAATAGCGAGGATAAACTTTTTATAGTATCCTCGCTATTACCCAAATCCTGAAAACTATTTGTTTTTGATGGGTTTATTGTATTACAAAACGTCCCTTGTATTTTTGTTTGTTGTCGCCTCGTAGTATATAAAAGTATATACCAGGAGTTAGGTTTTTGGTTTCAAAGGTTAGGGTGTTTCCGTTTAAAAACTTATTTTGTTGTCTAACCGTTCTTCCTACTCGGTCTATTACTGTTATTTCTAAAAATTCGTGCTTGCCAGGTACATAAATAGTTGTCGAAGTGCTAAAAGGGTTAGGATAGTTTTTAAGTTTTATATTAGTAATTCCTTCATTTTCTGTGATAGTAATTTCTTCTTCTATAGCCTCTGTCTCTGTGCTTTCTTGAGTTTCTGTTTCCAATTCTGGATCACTATTTGTAGTTTGTGTTCCTGTAAGAGCAAGGTTAGACACTTCTAGATAGAAAGGAATAAAATTTTGATAGTCTCCTTGTACAGAAAATACAATGCTTCTTATTTTCCCTAAATTAGCCTTTGTATTGATGTTGTTTGTAAAGTCAGAAAACGCGATCGTATATGTTTTTTTCTCTTCGTTTTTTTCTATTTTATATCGAAGTCTGTTGTTCCAATCGGTAAGATCTTCGGTTACCAAAATCACTTCAATATCTCTATCTGCTTGCATGGCAAACTGTACTGCATCGTAGTTAGATACATCTAGAGTAAGCTCTCCTGCAAGGATATTTCTAAAAAGATTTACAGTTTCTTTTACTTTACCTTGTACTATTGCATTGCGCTCTATAGTATAGGTGTTTTCTATCGCTTCTTTATCTTGCGCAGTTACTGCAAAGGTATCTATTTGCACTCCTTGTTCCAGATAGTCTATACCCCAAGGGCCATCTGCCAGATATAATGCATCTAATTGTAGGGAGTTTGCTGCGGTAATAGAAAACCCGATATCAAAAAGGTATCCTGTGTCTATAGTTATTTGCTCGTTATAGGCTCCTGAAAGAGATACGGTTTGTGTCTTATTTTCTTCGGAAGATAATTCTGTTTTTCTGATGTTACCATTAAAGGTAATATGGTTTGCTCCAAATTTATTGATAAGATTTAAGGTAAGTTTTCCGTTGGCATAGCTTCCTTTTTCAACAAAAACAGAAGGTACTCTTTGGTTTACTTTATGGCTTCTTAAGGGTTTATTAGTGATAAAAGAATCCAAAATATGATTTGCAATATTTGCTACCTGCGATACAGATCCACCCCATACCTGAAAGTTAGTATAATCTCCTTCGGGATATTGGCCAATGTTCCATAAACTATAGATTTCATTTTCTGCTTCTCCTTTTTTGATTGAAAACGTTAGTGCATATTCTATCTCTCCTGTAGCTCTTTCTATTCTGGTACTTACTATAGTATGATTTTTAATATCTACGGTTCGCACATCTAATAATTTAGAGCCATTTAATCGGTCACATATTGTTTTGGAATGGTCATAGACAGATCCTTTTGTTTCGGTAGCCAGTGCTGCTGCTACTCTTTGGTTTGCTTTATAGTAGTCTACAGAAAATACTGCTTTTGCATTAGTTATACCAAGTAGGTCTTCTGGGCTGGATACATAGGTAGATTCTGTACCAAAAACTCCTGTTTTAGGAAAATAGGTGCTTAAATCTTCGCCATAAGAAGATTTATACGATTTTAAACCAGGTGTAAATCTTTTTTGTGAACTTTTGGTATTATATACTGTATTTGTTTTTGTTCGGTTAAAATTACGTTTAGCTATTAAGTTGGCTAAATCTCCATTGCTTTCTAAGCCACCATTATTAGCCGAAGTAACATTGGTTGCGCTATCTATATTTACGTAGTTGTCGGTTGCTATTGCGGTATATGGATTTGCTGTTATATAGAACAGGGCATCATTAAAATCTTGATCACAAGATGCATAGTCTCTTCGGATATCTTCAAAACCTAGTACGATTCTTTCGTTATCGGGATCTGATAATAATACATTGTGGTATCGTAAGGAAGAGTCGGTTTCTGGGTTATAATCAGGATTAGAATGTAATTGCCAGTATCCTGTTTCTACACAACCATCTGCCCATGCATTTGCTAGTAATACCCATCCTATTCCTGTATTAGGAGGAAAAGTACCTATTTTAACTTTATCTCCTACTTGTAATCCGCCACCACTACCAACGGCAGATACATTAGGAAAAATAATGGTAATATCCTCTGGAGCGGGCATTGATGGGGATGGATTGTTGATATCGTAGGTATAAAAGCCTAAGGTGTTTTTGTATCCCGCACCTTCTCCTACAAAGGTTATCCAAATATCTGCTTGTTCTTGTACGACAACATCGGTATCATATCCAGAAGAGATATAATGTGGATTAAAATCCGGAACAGGATATCCTTCTGGTAAGGCATTTTGTATACGGTCTAAGGTTGCTTGGGTAACGATGTCTTTTTCATCAAAATATAAAGGTGTCCCGTCTTGAGAGAATTCTCCAAGATAATTGTATCGGTCACAAATTTCTGGCATAGGAAAACTGTTTGGTGTTTGCCCCCCGTTTTCTGGATCAAAACTGCTTTTTCTTAAATCAAAATTATCGTCTAATCCGTCTGCATCGGCATCGATACCAGATGCAGTAGTTTCTGCTACACCGTTACCATCGCTATCATAGGCTTCTGTAGTATCTAATATGCCGTTATTATCCGAATCTAAATCTAAGTAATCATAAGTGCCATCTGCATCGGTATCTGTAGTACCATTTGTAGTACCTCCAAAATCGGAATCAAAAGTATCATCTAGCCCATCGGTATCTTGGTCTGTATTAGATAATTCTTTGTAGGCAGTACTGTTTTGACTTTCGATAAGGTCTACAATCCCATCATTGTCTGAGTCTGTATCGTAGCAGTCGTATATAGTATCGTTATCGGTATCGTTTGGTACAAAAACATTTCCTGTTTGGTCGGGATCAAAAGTATCTGCAAGACCATCATTATCGGTGTCTGCGTAATTAGCGTCTAAGGTACTAAATACACCATCGTTATTAGTGTCTAGAGCTCCTTGTCCTGCTTCTGTTATGTCATAAATTCCATCGTTATCTGAATCGATATCTAAAAAATCAGGATTACCATCTCTGTCTCTGTCATACGCGTCTTGTACTACATTATCGCCATTGCCACTTATATCATTATCTAAGTAGTTGTATAAATCATCGCCATCATTATCTCCATAGGGGTCATTACCATTAGATTCTGTGGTATTTGAGATTCCGTCACCATCTACATCTGCATCCATAGAGTCTAAAATTCCATCTTGATCTTTATCTAAAGGGGAAATACCGTTGGCACATTTAAAACCATCATTAGAGTTTGTGGTTTCGGTAAGATTAAGGAGTGTAGCTGTTGGAGTTGCGCTTTCGTAGTCGTTTACTAGGTATAATCCTCCGTTATTATCGGATAAGTACAAGCGATTATTGGCATCTGCATAAGCAGCTCCAAAAGTACCACTGGGCAAGTTTGCCACTTTTTTACTGGAGAAAATAGGTGTGCCTGAGGACAGATCCCATTTGTATAAATTTCCTCGGCTACCTCCATAAAAAGAGCCATTAATATAGGTTATATCTGCACAAGTACTAGGGGATGCCTGATCTGTGAAAACTACTTCAAAAACGGGAGAAGAGGAACCATTATACTCTTTTAAGTTGGTTATTTTATGAAAAGCATTTTTAGTGTTATTCTGAAAAACCCATAGATTACCATCTGCATCTACATCTGCAGCATACCCTCCACCAAAAGCAGTAGTTCCACTAGGAGATACTGCACCAAGATCTACTACCATATCTTTAGCAATTCTTAAAAGGTGTTTGTCACTGCTTTTTATAGCATACAAATAATTGTCTTCGGCATTATATCCACCAGCATTATAGGAGGAGTAGGTATGTAAGGCTTCAGAATAAGATCCTGTTATTGGATCATAGGCCTTCATTACTCCAGATATAACCTGATAAAAATTACCTTCATCACAATCAAAAGGCTGCTGGGCATTTGTAGAGATCGTAGTTAGTATAACTAAAAGGGTAATTAATCTTTTCATAACAGTAGTGGTTTAGGTTTTTTCAGATAGTTAAAGTTACTATAGACTACTGCTTTTTTTAGAAGATATTCGATAGTTGGAAGTTTGCTATAGACGAATGGTTTTTATAGATAGTTAAGTTTTTTTAATCCACATTGTGGAGTTTAATTCTCCGAGGTTATTGATTTTCTTTTTTAAGGTGGAGTAGGTAACTATCTGCAGACCTCTATTTAGAATTTAGTAGCATTGTCAAAATTCTACGCCTTTACATCACAAAAATGTGGCATTTCAAACCAATTTCCTTTCTGCATGGGACATACAAATGCTATAGAGAATATTTTTGCGGTATTATAAAAAATAAAAAAAGCACCTATTATGAAAAGAAACATTGGAAATCTATCTACCTTATTTTACTTGGTAATTGTTTTTTTAAGCCTATCAAGTTGTGAAAAAGAAGATCTTTTTTCTATCGAAAACAATAAACCTTTTGGTATAACATCAAAGCATACAGGTACAAGGTATACTATTCATGTTTTATATCCAGAATCTTATATGCCATCTAACAGTTACCATGTAGTTTATATGTTGGATGGAGAGGATTATTTTAAAGAGGCTGTGGATGTTGTTAAAGAATTCCAGAGAGAGGATATTATACTTATAGGAATAGGGTATGCAAATAAAAATAGAAGAGGAACAGATTATTCTTATCCTAAAGATCCTGATTTTCCTCATCCATCTGGTGGTGGAAAGAAATTTATCGATTTTATGAATAAGGAACTTATTCCATATATAGAAGGTGAGCTTAAAATTATCCCTGTCGACAGAACATTATATGGTCATTCTTTGGGAGGATATTTGGCTTTGTATACACTGTTTCAACAAGAGCAGCCCAATCTTTTTAAAAATGTTATTGCTGCCAGCCCAAATTTAATGTGGTATAATTCGTATCTCTTTTATCTGGAGCAACAGTATTATGATATCTATAAAGAATTGGATAAAAATCTTTATATCACGGTAGGGGATTTGGAGGGAGCTTCGATTAATTTGTTTTTTAATGCATTTACCCAGCGGATTAATAAAAGATCTTATAACGGTTTGTTTTTGGATTACGAACGTTTAAAAAACACTTCGCATAGAAATAGCCCTATTCTAAGTTTAAAAAAAGGATTATCTATAATTTTGTAAATATATTATAATGAAAAAATATTGTATAGCTATTGCATGTATATATGTTATATCTGGGTTTGCCCAGAATGAAAAAGAAAATACGATGCCAGATCCAGTATCTTGGAAAATAGAATTGCTATTTACACAAGATATATTTAATACCAGTTATGGTAAAAACTATGGTTTTGTTTTTAAAGGAAAAAAAGTATGGTTAGACAAAAATCATTTTACTTTATTGTATGGTGCGGCATTTCAAAACAGTTATATTTCTGAATCAGATAATTTGTTTACAGATTTTGTAGATGGGTATACCAGAGATATTGGAGCTTATGGGGTTTTTGATATTAGTTATTATCCTTTTAGAAAGAAGAGGCTTTACCTATCTCTCGAACCGTTTATTGGTGCTACCCATTTAAAATCTAAAGGACAATTATATATACCAGAATATTCGGTGTCTGAAAAATATAAGAATACGTATACCTATTTTAATTATGGTTTTACACAGTCTTTAGGATATACTATAAATAGATTTAGCATCATTGGGTTTTCTTGGATTTCTTTAAAAGGGATTCTGGATGAAGGCAGGAGTAGACCTGCCGATTTTGACTCTAGATTGTTTTTGGGTTTAGGGGTTGGTTACACTTTTTAGCCCTTGTTATTAGTATCGTAATTATGAATAAACCTTATAGATCCTTTAAGATCTGTAAGGTTTATTGATTAAAGGCATTTTTAAAAGCCTGAAATTTGTTTCTGGATACGGGAACCTCATGAGAAATTCCTTGAAAACTAATACGGTAATTTCGAGCATTACCAGAGGTAGTGCTAATGTTTCTTATATTAATGATATAGGATCGATGTGGACTTATAATAAAAGGATATTTTTGTAATACTTCTTCTAGTTTTTGAATGGTAATTCGATATGGCTTGCATTCAATTTTTTTAGATATACTGGTATACACATCTGTATAATTTCCTTCTGATTTTGCAAATAAAAAGGTGTTAATATCCAGCTCAAGGACTTCATTTTTATTACTAGTTTGTATTTCTATTTTATTTTGTATTTCGGGTTTTGTATCTTTTATTCTGGATGTTAGTTGCTCATTGTATAAAGAAACTCGCTTTAGGTTTTCTTTTAAAAGTATGGTGTAATTAAACCAAATTATTAGGGTAGCCGGGATAGCTCCAATAATAACGACATATAAGGAGGAGTTTAAAAAACTAAATATAATAGTATTCGATGTATGCTCTTTACTTAGCACAAAGGACATGATATTATTAAATAGAGCAATTACAAAAAGGAGCGAAATAATTAAAAGAGATTCTTTTCCTATGGTCCAGTTTTCTTTTACATTTTGCTTAAAAAATAATCGAGGAACCCCTTCTGCTATTAAAAGAATACTAAAAAAAGTAGTAAGACCTGCAAATAAACAAACAATAAATTTTGAAAATATAAAATGATTAGTGACATAACTCTCTTCTATGGTATATAAATTAACCAGATATATTAATAATCCAAGTACTATTGCAATTATTAAATTTCTTTGAAATGAAAACAGATAAGGGTAAGGTTTATTAAAAATCTGGATAATAGAATGTAGAAGCATTAAGAGAAATACATTTTTTTGTTCAAAGATAATAATCTAATGTTTTTTGATGAAATTCGCATATTATGTTTTTAATAATATGCCTTAATCCACATTGTAGAGTTTAATTCTCTGGGGCTTGTTTCGAAAACAAAATATATTTTTGGAAGTATACCTCGTGAGCTTGCTCCGAGGTTATTGATTAAGTATTACTTTATCGGGTTAAAGAGCTTGTTTTACAGCATATTTAATCGTTTCATTAATTCTGGTCGGTTAGAACGACTAACGGGGACTACATCTTTGGCAATTAATACGCTATTATCTTCTATATCTATAATTTTTTGGATGTTTATAATATAGGAGCGATGTACTTTTAGAAAAAAATCTTCTGGTAGTTTTTCTTCAATTTTTTTTAGGGTAGAGTGTACAGTATAATTTTGTTGTTCGGTTTTAATAAGAATGTAATCTCCTTTTGCTTCGATTAAATTAATGGTAAGGATATTAATTTTAATCAACCTTCTATCTATATTGATGTATAGTTCTTTTTCTTTTGTTGGTGTATCTATAGGTGTTTCCTCTTTTTTAGATACTATAGTTGCATTTTCTGCTTTTTGAATAGCTTTAAGAAATCTCGGTATTGTTATGGGTTTTATTATATAATCTATAATACAATCGTACTCAAAGGCTTCTAAAGCAAAGTTTTTATCTGAGGTTGTTAAAATTACTTTAGGAGGATTTTTTAAAGTATCGATAAAATCAAAACCTGTAAAATCTGGCATATGAATATCTAAAAAAATAAGATCTACTTGCTCTTTGTTTAAAAATTTAATTGCTTGAATTGCATTTGGAAAATCTTGAATAACGTTAAGAGAATCTACTTGTGAACAAAGTTGTTGTAGAATAACTCTTGCGGTTTCTTCATCGTCTATAATAATGCAATTCATACTAAGGTAACTTTAAATTATTTTTTTTAGAAAATCTTCTGTAGATCCTAAAATTAATGTAAATTTTGAATATAAGGAAGAGTCTCGTTATTTTAGTATTTATTTAAATGTAATAGATTTACATTGTATTTGTTTAATCCACATTGTGGAGTTAATTCTGCGAGGCTTGCCTTGAAAACAAAATATCTTTTTGGAAGCATACCTCATAAGCCTGCTCCGAGGGTATTGATTTATATGATAAGTTTTATTTTTTTAAAGTAAAGTAAAAAGTGCTTCCAATTTCTTCTTGAGATTCCAACCAAATTTTACCATTATAAAATTCAACTATCTTTTTTACAATGGGCAAACCAATACCAGTAGATTTTTTTTGGTCATCAAGTGTTTGAAATATCTGAAATATTTTATCATGATATTTTTTTGCAATCCCTTTACCGTTATCTTTAATATTAAATTTCCAAAAATTGGATGTTTCTTCGAATAGAATTAAGATGACTCCTTTTTCTTTATCTATTGATTGTATAGCATTGATTAAAAGATTTTTAAATATTTGTTTTATTCTAGATCTGTCTGCAAGTACGACAGGGAGTTGGGCTTGTGTATTGATTTGGATATGTTTGGGAACTTTTAGCTCTTGTAGGATTTCTTCAATTAAGCCTATTAGTTGTACGTCAGATTTTTGATTTCTGGATTTGTTATTAATTACAGAGTACTCTAAAATACCTGTGATTAGATTATCCATTTTTTCAATATTTTGATCAATCAAATCTAAATTGTTCCTTATGTTGGGATCCAGATTTTCTTTAGCATCTTCTTTAATCCAATTAATTAGGGTATTGATACTTCTTAATGGGGATTTCAAATCATGTGAAACAATATTGGCATATTCATTAAGTTCTTTATTGCTTTTTTCAAGATCTTTAAGTAGTACTTCTCTTTGTTTTTCGACTTCAGAGATTTGAGTAGCTTGTTTTTCGATTAATATTGCCAGCTCAACTCCAGTAAGTTCTTTGTTTTTATTCTTTCCTTTTGGGTTTTTAACGGTTATGGATTGTAAAATATGTGTTGCATCGGTAAGCCGAGTAATTACTTTTTTTTGTTGGTTGGCTTCTTTTTTTAGTTTCTCATTTGCTTCAAATAGTTCTTGAGAGCTTATAGACATAGCTCTTTGTAGCATGCTAAATTGATCTTCGTAGTTATGATAGGATCTATCGATTGCTTTAATAAAGCCTTGAATATCTTGGGACCCTTTCTCTTCTTTTTTTAAAAATTTTCTTATTTGTCTTTCTAGTAAAGAATGCATGTTACTCGCTAAATAAGGTTAATGTCATTGTTTGGTTGTGTAATTCACAATTTATGTTTCCTGTAAAAGGTGCAAGTTCTCCATACGAATAAAAACCATTTACGACAGCTTGTGTGCCGATTACTTCTATAACTTCTTCAATTTCTTCTTCAACACGTTGATCCATGACTAATTTTCTGCCAATACAACTTACTAATACTGCAAGTTCGGGTTTGTTCTTTCTATTTTTCATTCCTATTTCTGCAGCTTTTAACGCTCCATCTACGATGTGATCAATATTAGCCATCATTAGTTGTACAACAGATCCTTCAGGCACGTCTCCGGCAAGTGTCATTGTATTAGTTTGTTCATCTATGGTTAAGATTGTTCTAACAATAGGTTCTTTTTTGTTTTTTGATTTAACACTTAGAGGGTATAATAAAGCAGATTGTGGGAGTTCTGCGGCTTTGTCTCCTAAATATTTTTTATATAAGTCTAATGCAGGCAGATTATCTAATTCATATAAAATATTTTGATCTGATTTTGTAACTATACGTTCTGGCCCAAAAGGAGTCCAACCTCCATATTGCGCAAAACTAATTTCTAGGGATTCTCCATAAAAAGCAATTAGTATTACTTCTCCTTCTTTTGGGTTCTCATTATAACTCGATATTGTTTTTTCAAATCTTGAATCATCACCACATAGTCCTCCAGTAATAGCTACATTGTCTATCCCAGTTTCTAAGCCTTCGATTAGAGCAGAACCATTTATAAAACTTCCTTCAGATATGACAAGAATATGTTTAAGTCCATCTTTTGATACTTTTTGTATAAGTGTCTTTCCTAGTTGGATGGCATCTTTATCGTGATCTAAACTGTTTTCTCGAAATATAGCATAGGTGCTTTTTTCGAATTCTATTGCAGTAAGGGTTATGGAATCTTCTAGAACCTGACTTCCAATTATTTCTCCAGCGGTAGAGCCAAAAACAATTTCACCATCAGGAAAAAGTTTTTTTACCTCGTTATAAATTTCTGGAGCTTCTAACGCATATCGATTTCCAAAAACTAAAACCAAAGGTTTTTGTAGTGTTAAACCTTTACCAATTAAGGGAGACCATTCTTGGTTTTTTTTCTTTTCAAATTGTTGAAATCTCATGCTATTATTTTTTTAGTGTAAAATAAAAAGTAGTGCCAATCCCAGGCGTACTATCTAACCATATATCTCCTTCGTATAACGTTACAATTTTTTTAACGATAGCAAGTCCTATGCCTGATGAGTTTTCATTATCTCCTACAGATTCGAACATTTTAAATATTTTTTCATGATATTCTTTTTTTATTCCTATACCATTATCTTTTATACTAAATTGATAATGAGTTTTTTTGTCTTCATAATCAATTTCTACAACCCCATTTTCTTTATCCATATAGATCACTGCATTTCCAATAAGGTTTTGAAATAGTTGCTGTATCCTGGTCGAATCTCCATTAATAACGGGGAGCTTCTTTTTTGTACTAACTATGGTGTTTTCTGGAATAAGGACAATGTTTTTAAGGTCATCTACAAGTGTATTAAGGTCTATCTTACTGCTTTGCAGTTCCTCTTTATTGTTTACACTAGAGTAACTAAGGATATCGTTTATTAAAGTTTCCATCTTTTCTAATGTTTTTTCGATCATTGCAAGATGATTTAATCCGATTTTATCAAAGGCAGAACTGTAATCTTCTTTGATCCAGTTTACAAGTGCATAGATGCTTCTTAATGGAGATTTTAGATCATGCGAAACGATATGTGCATAGTCTTTAAGATCTTGATTGGTTCTTTCTAGATCTTCCAAAAGCTTTTCTTTTTGTTTTTCAGATTCTAATTGTTCTGTAATATCTTCTATTAAAGCTACTTGGTATTTAATGCTTCCATCTGGGTTTCGTACTGCTGCAACATTAGTTTTTGCCCAGAAGGTGGAATTATTTTTTTTTACATATTGTTTGTTTATAGAAAAATTATCAATCAGACCTGCATTCATTTTTTCCATATGATTTTCAGATACGGCGTATTCATTTTTTAATGAAATGTCTTTGATTTCTTTTTGAAGCAGTTCTTCCTGAGGATATTCTAATAGATTTTGAAGTGCTTTATTGGTTTGTACTATTTTCCCAGATTGGGTAAGTGCGATCCCTAACGAAGAATTATCAACAATTGTAGAGAGTTGTTGTTTTTGTTCTTCAAAAATTCGGGTTTGTTCTAATTTTTCTGTTATATCGGTTATAATGCCTTGTGCTCCAATTGGTTTTCCTTTTTTGTTTTTAATAAGACTAGCATTTATATGCACATTTCTTACTCCATTATTTTTTGTGTATACTCTGGATTTATATCCTGAAAATGAACCTTTGGTAACTAATTGTTGAAAGGATTGTATCGCATATTGATAGTCTTCTTTATAGACAAGTTTGATAACATTTAGTTTTTCTTTCGTAATGTCGTATCCAAATAATTTTTTAGCAGCGTGGTTCATTTCTAAAACATTGCCAGATACATCTATAAGTACGTATGCATCTACCAAATTATCAAAAACTCCTTGCAATGTAGATTCTTTTTTACCGACCAGATCTTCAAGTTTTTGATTGGTTTTTTTTAGTTCTTGCGTAAGGAGATAGAGTTCTTTGGATTTATCTTCCAAAATTTTTTCAGCTTGCTTCCTTGCTATTTTTTCTCTTTGTAGAGCTCTCTTGAATATTTCTATATCTACATTACTCATTTGTCATTATAATGCTAAATTTCACTTCTGTTCCATCCGATTTTAATTTTTCTAAAGTAATATCTGCGGTGGTATTAAAATGCTCAAAAGTTTTTCGCATTAATCCAAGTCCAAAACTATACATAGCTCTACTGGATTTGTAGATCATAACCAGTTTAGAGTCTGTTTTTTCCAAAACTTCAAAGGTAGGAAGTTCTGCGTCTGGGTATATTTTTCGAACCTCGACATGAATATGATTTTCTATAGAAGATAACATTTCGAGAGGATCGTTATATTGATTTACTAAATCAGGGTAACTACCCGCCAATACACTGAAAAAATGCTCAGCATAGGTAAGTAGTAAGTCGTCTATACTTAATTGGGTGTGTTCACTAAGATGTTTTAGTAGCCCTAGCATTTCAGAAAACTCATATGTTCCTATTGCAGTATATGCTCCTTGTGATGGTAGATTAGATTGTTGGATAATCTTATCGACTACTTCTAATCCAAATTTATCTTCGACTAGTTCTAAAAATTCTGTAAATACAATGCCTTTCATATAGTAAGTTGATTATAGGTTTTATCTGTTTTTATTTGCTTTTTATGAATAGATAAAATATACCAATAATCATGTAGGCTAGCTGTCTGCTTTAATCCACATTGTGGAGTTTAATTCTCCAAGGTTATTGACTATGATGGTTTATTCTATACTTTAAAAAGCTCATTAACGCTCCAATATTCGATTAAACATTTTATTTTATGTATATAATCTTCATATTTTAAAGGTTTTACAATGTACCCTGCTGCTCCTGTTTTGTAAGCCTCTTTAAGATCTTGATGATTATTAGAGGTACTTAATATTATTACAGGTATATATCGTAAATCGGTATTTGACTTTAACTCTTTTAAAAACTCCAAACCATTCATTTTTGGCATGTTTAAATCCAAAAAAATTAAATCTGGTTGTTGTTCTTTTTGAGCTAATATGTCTAAAGCTTCTTCACCATTTTTGGCTTCTATAATTTTGTGGGGGTAATTATTTTTTTGCAGAACTCTTGCAAATTTGAGTCTTTCTATTTCGTCATCATCGATTAGTAAAAAATTTAAGCTCATTTTTCTTTCAGATTATTAAATTAAGTTAAAAATTGTTCTTTAACAATAATAAAGATGATCTTTTTATAAAAGAGTTTATTATTTCTTTCGTCGAAACTTATTTTAGTGTAGACGAATGGTAATTTTGTGTAGATGATTGGGATGACATTTTTCGTTTGTTTTTTACTTATGGATAGTGATATTAATATACGATGATTTTATCTGTGTAATCGATCCAAGATTTCCATTACTTCTATTTTTTTTCTAACAGATACAGGTATGTTTTCTCCATTTTTTAACATAAGATATCCGCCATCGGTTTTTATAAAAGCACTAATACATTGTAGGTTAACTAAGTGACTTTGGTGTACACGTAAAAATTGATAACTTTTAAGCATATCGGCAAAGTATTTTAATGTTTTGGTAACAAATATCTTTTGTTCTTCTTTTAAGTAAAAAATAGTATTATTACTATCAGACTCGCATCTAATAATATCATCAAGGTTAACAATAATAATTTTATCAAGAGTATGTAGAGATATTTTGTCTGGTTTTTGCTCTGGGGCAGATAATGTGTCTTTAAGTATATTTAACCGCTCTTTATTAGGTTGAATTTGTTCTTTTGCTCTTCCTATGGCTTGTGCAAGCTCTTCATTTGAATATGGCTTTAAAACATAATCTATTGCTGCAAATTTAAAAGCTCGAATAGCGAATTCATCACTTGCGGTAACAAAAATAATTTTTGATTTTAATTCTGGAAATATTTCCAAAATATCAAATCCTGTACCATCTCCCAACATGATATCTAAAAATAAAATATCTGGTTGAGTATTGCGTAAAGCTTTTGCTGCTTCTACTACACTTTGCGCGGTGTTAACTACTTTTATTTCTGGATGATTATTTTTTAAATCACTTTTTAAGAGTTGCAACGCATCTGGCATATCCTCTACAATAATAGCTGTAAGCATAATGGTTTTTAATAATCGGTTTGTAATGGTATTTTAAATAAAATTTGAGTTCCTGTAACAGAGTTACCGTCTAGGATTTCTTTTATAATAAGCGAGTCTTTTCCTGAAATAGATTCGAGTCGTTCTCTGGTTACTGTAAGCGCCATAGATTGATGATCTGTTTTTGCTTTGTTTTTCTGAGATTGAAAAATTCCTTGACCATTATCTATTATAGTACAGTGTAAAAATTTGTCTGTAGTATGAAATTGTATTTTTAACTCTCCATTTCTAGTTCCTTTAAGAATACCGTGTCTTACTGCATTTTCTACAAATGGTTGTATTAACATTGGAGGAATAAGGATTTCTTCTGGGTCAAAATCAGATTCTATAGATATATCATATATAAATGGTTTACTAGCCATTAATTGTTCTATTTCGATATAATGTTTTAAGGTCTGCATTTCCTGATCTAAAGTAATATAATCTTTTCTAGAATTGTATAAGATGTCTCTTAATAAAGTAGCAAAAGTATTAATGGTAGTATTCATACGAATAGGGTTACTGGTTCCCATTGCTTTTATACCGTTAAGGGCATTAAAAATGAAATGAGGGTTCATTTGTAAGCGTAGCGCTTTTTGTTCTAAAGAGAGTAAATGATTTTGCATTTGTAAGCGAGTTCTTTCTTCTTTGTTTTTTTGTTTTACTCTGCGGATATAAGAAAGACCGTATCCTCCTAATATCAAAATGATAAGACTTATTACTGTTAATTGAAACCAGAGTTTTTCATAAACAGGACTATCAATAAAAAAATTAAAAGTGATTATATCGCTTTCTTCCCATCTATAGTTTCGGGATTGTGCAGAAAAATAATGAGCTCCATATGCTAATCCGGCAAGATTTTGCTTGTTATCTGTTGACCAAGGGCTCCATGCAGAACTGTTTAATTTCCAACGGTATTGTACATCGTTTGGGTGATCTAAATCTACAGTTTTATAACTAAAAGATAATTCAGTTTGTTTTGGAGTAAGTTTTAAAATTTTATCACTGTTTGCCCAATTGTTTAGTTGTATAGAATCTACACTCCGATATGCTACTTCTACATCTTCAAAATATAATTTAGGTTTTACGGTAGCTTTAGTAATTCCGGTGGGTTGGTATTTAGTTAATCCATATATGGCTCCAAACCATAGATTACCTTTTTTATCTTTAGTAATAGCATTAAGACTGGTTTCTATTCCTAAAAAGCCATCGTTTCTGCCAAAATGAAAAATATCAACAATGACATTAGATTGGCTTAATTCTATTCTATCAACTCCTCTTTCACTACCGACCCATAGGTTATTATTATTATCAAAAATCATTTGATAAATATTATCCGAATACGGTCTTTTTCTACCTTTTAATTTTTTAAATTTAATTTCTTTATCTAAAGAAGACCACCAGACTCCTCGCCCAGCAGTACCAATATAGATAATGTTTTTATGAAAAAGCAGCGTGCTTATTGCTGTTTTTTGATTTAAAACATTACCGAGATGAGTAACTTTGTTATTTTTGATATATCCCAAATGCCCATTTTGGGTAGCATACCAGATGGTGCCATCTGGACTTTGTTTCATGTCTCTGATTTGTAAATCTTCAATGCCATTTTTTCCTGTAAATTTTTTTAGAGATATAAGAGTTCGTTTTTTGGAATTATATTTAAATTTAGAGATACCACTAGAGTAGGATGCAACCCATATCGTATTGTTTACTACTTGTATAGATCTTATCCAATCTGATTGTAATCCTTTGTCAGTATCAATTATATGATTTTTATAGGTCGTTTTTATAATAGTATCGATTAATATAATCGGATCTTCATCTAATGTATTACTATGCATAATTGTATCAGTAACTATGCTATCCACTTGTTTAATTTGTTTAAAAAAAATCCCTTTACCATCGGTGCCTGCCCAAATATTTCCTAAAGCATCATTAGCTATAGTTTTTATTTTTACTTCGGATACACGTTCTTCTTGTGGAATATGATGAATTCCTAAAGAATCAATTTTGATTAAACCTGCCTCAGAGTTAGATGCCCAGATATCATTTTTTATACTATGTACAGCATATACATGGTTACCCTTTAGCCCATTATTTTGGTCATAATGTGTGAAGTTATTCTGAAAATATTTATAGAATCCACCACCAGAGGTAGCGATCCAAATATTAGATTGACGATCCATGATGGTTTTTCTAATATGTGAGACACCTAAACCATTAGTTTTGTTAATCTTCTTTTTTTGTTGATATACTTCAGAATCTATAATTGTAATACCTTCATTATCTGTTGAAAACCACAACTCGTTATTGTTATGTTTGGATATATTAGTAACTCTTGTAACTTTTTTTATCCAACGATTACCATAAGTTTTTGCATTGGTGTTTAAAACTAAAATACCGTGATTAAAAGAGGTAGCAAAAATTTTGTTCTTATGAAATATTGCAGCAGTAAAATCAAAAGGACTATGCCTTTCTATAATGCTAGCATCTTTTTGAATATTATTTAGTTTCCAAAGACCTTTGTTTGTTGCGATCCAAAATAGTTTATTATCAAAAACAATATCATTAATGACACTGGTGTTGATTTTGGGATTAAGGTTTACTTTTATTAAGCCTCTATTTTTACGATATTCATAAACCCCTATATTGGTAGCCAGATAAATTTTATTTTTAATCTGGTATATTTTATTAATTCTAGGGCCATTGATATTAGTAAATTTATTTTTTGTTTTTATACTAAGGCCACTTTTAGTTCCTATAAAAAGACTATCATTTACAAAAGCAAGAGAATGAATGTAATTGGATTGTAATCCATCATTTTCATTCCATATTTTAAATTCCTCCCCATTAAATCTACAAAGACCACCTCCTTGGGTTCCTAACCATAGATATCCTATTTTGTCTTGTATAATATCATATACTTGTGATTGTGGTAACCCATCTTCTAGAGTGTATGCTCTAAGTTGATTATTTTGAGCAAATAAAGAACTGATAAAGCCAGACATTAAGAAAAAAAATAGATAAATAATAGTGCGTGTTGTTTTCACAGAAAGAGGTGTCGAGTTAATAGCAAATATAATCAAACCTGTTTTGGTTTGATATGTAATTAGATTTATTCCACATTGTGGAGTTTAATTCTCCGAGATTATTGATTATAAAAAACCGACACCGCTTTTTAAAGCGGGTCGGTATAATAAACAAAAGATTCCCCCTTTTTGCCTATTAGAAATTGAGTAAGTGTTATAGTTATTTTTAATAAGATGTTATAGCAGTTGTCTTTAAGTCTTCAATGATTTTATCTTTCCAAATAAAATTTTGCTTTAAATTTATATATTTAACATCTGCTGTTTCCTCGTTATAAAATGTTTGAGTTTCTAGTATATTACCCTTTATTCCATATTCCTGATTTGGGAAAATATATTGGTAGTCTGTATCTGAGTTTTCACAGTACACATTTTTAAGATTAGGTAATGCAACAATAGAAAGATCATCCTTTATTATATAGTAATATGCTTCTACATGCGCACAACAAGCAAGATATTCAATTTCCATTTTAATAACCTTAGAGATCCCTTCTAATCCAGGGTTCTCTAAGGTAGATATAAAGATGTCCTCAAAAAGTTCTGTATCTTCAAGTGTAAGAGTGGATATGGTATTAATATCTTCTCTATTGCTAACCAGATTAATAACATATGAGGGATGTTGTTTTCCCTGGTCCATAATTTTAGTTGTTACGAAAAACTCTTGAGTTTTAGTAAAAACGTTTTGAGCATTAATGCCTTGAAAACTTTGTAAAAGAATAATGATTACAGCAACATTTTTCATAACAGACATATTTTGAGGTTGACTATTTTGTGTAAAAGTAGTAGCTTAAGTTGTCTGGAAATAGGTGTTTCTAGAATTCGTAAGGCTTTAATTAGAATTCGTTTTTTGTTAAACTAATAATGTGATTATAAGTTTTTGATTATAAGTGTTTTATTCTTAATTGTAGATGGTAGTTTAGAAGGCTTAAAAAACAAAGAACTTATTGTTATTATTAAGTTAAAATGAGATTATAAAGATTAATGAGATAATAAAACACTTTAGTGTATTGTTTTATACTTTTAGGATAAAACTTTTTTGAATCTAATTGCAATACTTTGTTTTATAAAAAATGGTTTAAAGTATTGTTGTATACTGAAGGTTGCTTTAAAAAATCAAAGGACAGTAAACAAATATTAGCTATAGTTTTAAATGTTTTTTTATACTAATGAAACAAAAATAAACTAAAACAAAAATAATGAAAACAATACGGTATCGTTCAAGCGGGCAAGATGTTCATTATCTCGAAGAGATTTTGACTAAATTAGGGTATAAGGTGTATGTTTCTAATTTTTTTGGAAAAGACACAGATATAGCAGTTAAAGATTTTCAAAGTAAACATAATCTTGTTATTGACGGTATTGTAGGTCTTAAAACATGGTCAAAGCTAATAGAAGTTAAAAAAGATCTTACGGCATTTAATAATAAACTTTTATCAGAACAAGATGTTAAAGATTTCGCACATCAATATGGTTTAGAATTAGCAATGATAAAAGCAGTTAATGAAATAGAAAGTAATGGGAAAGGTTTCTTAATATGTGGTAGGCCAAGGATTTTGTTTGAAGGACATGTTTTTTGGAGAGAATTAGAAAAAAGAGGAATCAACGTTACACAATTTGTTTCAGAAAATAATAAAGATGTTTTGTATAAAAAATGGACTAAAACACATTATAAAGGAGGTTCAGGGGAGTATGATCGCTTAGAAAAGGCAACAAAAATTTCTAGTGATAAAGCTTTTAAAGAAGCAGCATATTGTTCTGCATCATGGGGTTCTTTTCAAATAATGGGGTATCATTATTCAACTTTAGGGTATCCCTCTATAGATAATTTTGTTTCAAAAATGTATGAACACGAAAGAGAGCATCTTAACGCTTTTGGTAAATTTATTAAAACCACTTCTTTTAAAGGTAAAAAACTAATAGATTGGGTGAAAGAAAAAAATTGGGAAAGGTTTGCAGAAGGTTACAATGGACCTGCTTACAAAAAAAACAAGTACGATAGCAAGTTAAAAAATGCTTATTTAAGATATAGTAATGACTAATCATTATCTAAAGAATAATTAGAATTATTGATTTTTTATATTTTTACCTCATGATTGATAATTTCGAAAATGAGTTTTTTGGAATTGGTATTCAAAATGGCAAAACACCAGAAAATCTTGGAGTTTTATGGCGTTCTGCACAAAATATGGGAGCCAGTTTTATTTTTACTATAGGTAATCGATATGCAAAACAAGCGAGTGATACTCACAATGCAGTAAAATCTATGCCTTATTTTCATTACGATACCTTCGAGGATTTTTATCGCCATTTACCAAAGGGGGCAATGTTGGTAGGAGTAGAGCTTGCTAAAGAAGCTAAATCTCTGGAAACGTTTAATCACCCTAAAAGATGTGTGTATTTATTAGGAGCCGAGGATCATGGGTTATCGAAAATGGCTATGGAGAAATCACAGTTTTTAGTAAAATTTAAATCAGAACTAAGTATCAATGTAGCGGTAGCTGGTAGTATTGTTATGTATGATCGTGGGGTTGATAAACCTAGGTTTATAAGAAATCGGGATTAATTAATTAAGATCTTTTTTCTTAAGACATAGAATGGTATACATTATAATTATTGTTACTACCTTTAAAGTCTATGTTTAAATCTTTAGAAAATTTTATTGCCAATTTTAGTTCATGGATTTGGGATTGGCCTTTGTTAATATTACTTATAGGTGGAGGCTTATTTTTTTTAATTTACTCTAGGTTCACTCCCTTTTTTTACTTTAAACATGCCATAGGAATACTTAGTGGTAAATATAATGATGCCCATGACTCTGGTCAACTTACTCATTTTCAAGCTTTGTCATCGGCTTTAGCTGCAACAGTAGGTATGGGTAATATTAGTGGAGTAGCTGTCGCAATTGTTATGGGGGGACCTGGAGCAATTTTTTGGATGTGGATCAGTGCCTTGATTGGTATGGCAACTAAATTTTATACCTGTTCTCTTTCTATAATGTACAGAACTGAAGACGATCAAGGTAAATTACTTAGTGGTCCGATGTATGTAATAACAAAAGGTTTAGGTCACCAGTGGAAACCTTTGGCAATCGTGTTTGCTTTGGCAGGGCTTATAGGAACACTTCCTGCTTTTACTGCAAATCAACTAACCCAGACATTAGTAGATGTTTTAGATTGGACAGATAGTGATAAGTGGTATATCGGGATTGTCCTTGCCGCGATTACAACATTAGTTATTTTTGGTGGAATTAAACGAATAGGTGCTGTAGCTAGTAGATTAGTTCCTTTTATGGTAGTGCTTTATTTTATAACAGTTATTACTATATTAATAATACAAATAGAAAAAATACCAGAAATGTTTACCTTGATTTTCTCAGATGCATTTTCTGGAAAAGCTGCGGCAGGAGGTGCTTTGGGGTATTTAATTAAAACTGGTGTTAAAAGAGCTGCTTTTTCTAATGAAGCGGGTATAGGAACAGCATCAATGATGCATGGTACTGCAAAAACCAATGAACCAATTAGAGAAGGATTAGTAGCGATGATTGGTCCTGCGATAGATACATTGTTAGTATGCACATTAACTGCTTTGGCAATTCTTTCTACAGGGGTATGGCAAAGTACAAGTGATAATGGGGTATCCTTAACTTTAGAAGCGTTCAATTCGGTTTTACCTTATGGATTAGGAGATATTGTTGTAATGATTATGGTTTTGGTATTTGGGTTTTCTACATTGTTTTCTTATTCGTATTACGGGACAACATGTTTAAGCTTTTTAACCAAACCTAAATACGGGAAATACTATAATTATATATATATCGTATCTATTGTAGTTGCAGCAGTAGTAAAAATAGAATTTGCAATTAATCTTATCGATAGTGCTTTTGCTATAATGGCTATACCTACGGTCATTTCTGGATTATTATTAGCTCCCAAAGTAAATGCTAGAGCAAAAATTTATTTTAAGGAACTAAAGAAGTATTAATATTATTTTTTTATTTCCTTACAATAAACTCGCTTCTCCTGTTTTCTTGATGTTCTTCTTCTGTACAAGGTATATCATCTGTGCATTTATTGAGTAACCTTCTTTCTCCATACGCTTTACCTCGCACACGTCGCCAATTAATCCCTCCTTTTTCGGTAATATATTTTACAGTAGCCCTCATTCTTTGTACACTTAATTTTTTGTTATACCAATAACTTGATCTACTATCGGTGTGGGAACGAACCTCTATTTTAAGATCAGGATATTTATTCATTATAGAAATTATCTTTTGCAACTCCACTTCTGTTTCTGTAGTTATTATGGCATCATTTAAGCCAAAATAAATAGGTTCTAATTGTAAAATTTTAGTTAAATCGTCCCCTACATTTATTTCTATAGTAGTAGATAGTAACTTCTCTTTATTTATTAGTGAAATATTTATTTCATTAATAAATTCAAAAGCATCTGTTGTTTCTGCCAAAATATCCCTTGGCATAAAATTCTTTGACTTTACTTTTAGGGTATAGTTTTCATTACAAGGAACTTTGAATCTGTAATTTCCGTTTGTATCAGAAATTATCTCCCTTATGATATCTTCATTTTTATTTAGTAATACTATGTCTGCACTTGTTAGAGGATTTCCCGTTGTGTTGTTTGTAATGGTTCCTTCTATATATTGCATACAAGAAGTTATTAATTCTTCTGTTTGTTTAAAACTATAGATATCATCGTTTCCTTTACCTCCTTTTCTATTGCTGGCAAAGTATCCTATTTTTGTTTCTTCATTAAGAATAAATGTAAAATCATCTTTTGGGCTATTAATAGGTCGGCCAACATTATAAGAATCAGAAAACCCATATTCATCAGGGACAGAAACAAAAATATCTAATCCTCCCAATCCTATGTGTCCATCACTAGAAAAGTATAAGGTACCATTGTTACTTATGTAAGGAAAGGTTTCTCTGCCTTCGGTATTGATTTTACTTCCTAAATTTTTTGGATTACTATATTGATTGTCTCCTAGTATATCTACTACAAACAAATCAGATTGCCCAAAAGTACCAGGCATGTCACTTGCAAAGTACAATTTTTTACCATCTAGGCTTAAAGAAGGATGGGATACAGAATAGTCATCGCTACAAAAAGGTAGTTCTGTAATGTTTTCCCAACTACCGTTATGAAGAGTAGCTTTATATAGTTTTAATAGAACTACCCCTTTTTTACTTTTTCCTAATTTATGATTTAAATAATTGTTTCTAGAAAAGTATACCGTTTTACCATCTTTGCTAAAACTAGTAGAAGATTCATGAAACCTTGTATTTATTTTACCCTTTAGTTTAACAGGATCATCAAGTGTAATGTTATCTTCCTGAATATTTGAAGCAAAAAGATCTAGAAACGGCATTTCATCCCATTCATGCAGCTTAAAGGTGTTGTTTTTTTCTCTGGATGAAGCAAAAACAATTTGATTTTGATAATTGAAACTAGGAGAGTATTCAGAGTTTTTAGAGTTTATATTAAGAGGATATAATTCAAATTTGTCAGATTGCATCTTAATAAAGTCCAAGTAATCTCTTTTCTTCGCAAAAAAATTAGCCCGCTTATCATTTTTGGTAATAGTGTAAAATTGGTGCATTATTGTATCTGCTTCTTTATAACGTTCTACGCTTTTTAAACTTTGAGCATATCTAAAAAGATATTCAGGGTTTAAATCTTCGGGATATAATTGTATTAATTTTTTATACCATTCTACAGAATCTTCGAGATTTCCTGTAAAGTAAAAAGAATCTGCTAATTTTGAATATAGACTAGGAGATGAGTATCCTTTTTGTGCGACATCCAGATAAATTGCTCTGGCATCTACATATGCATAAGATTTAAAAACTTGATCTGCTTTTGATAATTTTTTCTCAAGATTTTGTGCGTTTATACTAAATGATACTAGTAGAAAAACAACAAAAGAAATTGTGTTTTTTATAGAAATTAAACATAAAGAAGTAGGAAAATAATTTTTCAAAGGAAGCCCGGTTTTAAAAATATAAAAATGTTTTCACGGGGTTTTTGAAAACTTAATACAGTTAGTTAAATTTATGAAAAAATCCTTAAAAACATCTAACTTATAAATCATTTTTTACAAGTTCTTTTTAAGAATAAATAGAAGAATAAGAAAAACGAATTTAATTATTTACAATCCAGTATTTTCTTTTTGATTATTCATCTACCTTTGTATTAAAATTAATATATGACTCATAAGGCTGGTTTCGTAAATATAATAGGCAACCCTAATGTAGGTAAATCTACATTAATGAATGCTTTTATAGGCGAGAAGTTGTCTATCATAACTTCTAAAGCACAAACAACAAGACATCGTATTTTAGGAATAGTAAATGGAGATGATTTTCAGGTAATCTTATCCGATACTCCGGGTATTATAAAACCAGCATATGAACTTCAGGCGTCTATGATGGATTTTGTAAAAACTGCTTTTGAAGATGCAGATATATTAATTTATATGATAGAAATTGGAGAAAAAGAGTTGAAAGACGAAGCTTTTTTCAATAAAATCACCAATGCAAAAATCCCTGTTCTTTTATTAATAAACAAAATTGATCAATCTAATCAAGAACAATTAGAGGAGCAAGTACAGTTTTGGACACAGAAAATGCCAAATGCAGAAATGTACCCGATATCTGCGCTTGAAAATTTTAATGTAAGAGAAGTTTTTGATAGAATAGTAGAGTTATTGCCAGTATCTCCCGCTTTTTATCCAAAAGATCAATTAACAGATAAACCAGAACGATTTTTTGTGAACGAAGCGATTCGTGAAAAAATACTAATACATTACAAAAAAGAAATACCATATTCAGTAGAAGTAGAAACCGAAGAGTTTTTTGAGGATGAAGATATTATTAGGATTCGCTCAGTAATTATGGTAGAGCGAGATTCACAAAAAGGAATTATTATAGGTCATAAAGGATCTGCTTTAAAAAAGGTAGGTACAGAGGCCAGGAAAGATCTTGAGAAATTCTTTGGAAAAAAAATACATATAGAATTATACGTAAAGATTAATAAAAATTGGCGTACGAATGAACGTCAATTAAAACGTTTTGGGTATAATAATAAATAATATTTTCTTATCACTACAGAAGTATTTTCGACTGAGGGTTTATAGTTTGTTATTTATTAATGTTGCATTATCAACAATTAGATTAATGTTTGTAATTTATTTTTAGAATAAGGTTAAGGATATATTTACTATCAACATTTGATTTGCTACAATAACTACAAAGTGTCTAATAATGTTTCGATCTACGAAACAAGTAGGGTTTACGTATTAAAAAAAACAATAAAAAAACAGGTAAAATAGTGCGAGAAATGCAGCTATAACTGCATCCATAAAAAGTTTGTTGTTTTACAGTAACCAACTTAGTAACAATACTTGGTATATTTACATAAGTAATTATTTCACTGACTGACTATCAATTATGAAAAGCTCCATCGACCTGAAACATTGGTCTTTGGGCTTTTTATTTTTTCTGCCAACGTTTTCTAAGACTATTCTTAATGAAATCCAAATATGTATAGTATTGCTTAAATAAAAAGTCTAATTTTGCACAAAATTTAGAAATAGATAGTAATGAGTGGTATAGTAGCAATTGTAGGGAGACCTAATGTAGGAAAATCAACTTTCTTTAATAGATTGATTCAAAGAAGAGAGGCTATTGTAGATGCTGTTAGCGGGGTAACTCGTGATAGACATTATGGAAAGAGTGACTGGAATGGAATAGAATTTTCATTGATAGATACTGGAGGTTACGTAAAAGGTAGTGATGATGTCTTTGAGGCTGAAATAGACAAACAAGTAGAATTAGCGATTGATGAAGCTGATGCGATTGTCTTTATGGTAGATGTAGAGGCAGGAATAACAGGAATGGATGAAGATGTAGCTAAATTACTTCGTAAAGTTAAAAAACCAGTGTTTCTTGTTGTAAATAAGGTGGATAATGGTAAGAGAGCTGAAAATGCTGTAGAGTTTTATAACTTAGGGCTTGGAGATTATTATACTATTGCTAGTATTAACGGAAGTGGTACAGGAGATCTTTTAGATGATTTGGTTAAAGTATTGCCAGAAAAAGAAGAAAGAGAAGAAGATGAGCTGCCTAGATTTGCTGTAGTAGGGAGACCAAACGCAGGAAAATCATCTTTTATTAATGCCCTGATAGGAGAAGATCGATATATAGTTACAGATATAGCAGGTACAACTAGAGATGCTATAGATACCAAATATAATCGTTTTGGCTTTGAATTTAATCTTGTAGATACCGCAGGGATACGTCGTAAATCCAAAGTAAAAGAAGATTTAGAGTTTTATTCTGTGATGCGATCTGTTCGGGCAATCGAACATAGCGATGTTTGTATCATAGTTTTAGATGCTACCAGAGGTTTTGATGGACAGGTACAAAATATATTTTGGTTAGCAGAGCGCAATCGTAAAGGAATTGTTATTTTGGTAAACAAATGGGATCTTATTGAGGATAAGGAAAGTAATACTTTAAAAGATTTTGAAAAATATATTCGTAAAGAAATAGAGCCTTTTACAGATGTACCTATTGTATTTATCTCGGTATTGACAAAACAAAGAATATTTAAGGCAATGGAAACCGCAGTAGAAGTATATAAAAACAGATCTAAGAAGATTAAAACAAGTGAGCTTAATGATGTTTTATTGCCGATAATCGAGCGTAATCCGCCTCCTGCCTACAAAGGGAAGTATGTAAAAATAAAATACATTACACAATTGCCAACTCCGCAACCACAATTTGCGTTTTTTTGTAATCTACCACAGTATATACGAGATCCATACAGACGTTTTCTTGAAAACCAGCTTCGTAGAGAGTTTAATTTTAATGGAGTGCCCGTTTCTGTGTATTTAAGGAAAAAGTAGATAAATATTAGGAGTAAGGGTAAGTTTTTATAAATACTAGTTTTTGGATTTAGTATTTATATGCTATCTTTTATATTGATCTGTTCATTCCAATATTCAGACCAATTTAGAGGATTAGAAAGTTTGTGTTTATTGAATTCTAGATGAATTACGCGTCTTCTTTTATTACTCGTTGTTCTGTTGGATGCATGCAGGGTTAACGGTTTCATTAACATGGCTCCACCTTTTTTTATTTCACAAATATGCTCAGTTTTAATATCCCAATCGTTAGATTCTGTACGAACTATTCCTTGTAAATGTGATTTTGGAATAACCTTCAATGCGCCATTATTTTTATCGGTATCATCCAGATGAATTCGTGCTGTGATCGTGTCTTGTAAAATTTTGATTGGAGGATGAACTCCATATTGACCTTTTTTATAAGTCCAGTTTTTGTAATTTACTACATCGGCTTTTTTGTCGACTGAAATACTTAAATCCTGATGATAAGCAACAAACCAATTAGATGTACTGGGTTTGTCGAAATAAATAGCTTTAGTTAAAAAATATTCAGATTCGTAAAATTCAGAGATTAGATGGGCTAGTTTTTTATTAAATAGTAAATCTGTTAATTCTGGAATATTTTTGATTAACTGTCGAATAGCAAACAAATCTTTTGTCTTAAGAAAAGAATCTTTGTCCTGTTTAGTATTTTATATACAATTCAATATTTGATTTAGCTCATTCTACGAATACAAGTCGGTTAAAATAGAGTATCCATTTTCTTCAAGTTCTATTTTGTTTCTTTTGTAATTCATTTTAACTCGATATAGGATAATAATAGATAGTTAAGTAGAGCCACAGGTGTAATCAAATAATTGCGTGTAGTTTAGTTTATCGAAGATTAACTCCCTAGATCTCTACCAACTGCCTCCAGCACCACCGCCACCAAAGCCGCCACCGCCGAATCCGCCACCAAAGCCACCACCGCCACCAAAACTGCCACCGCTATCGCTGCTTCCACCAAAGCCACCTCGTCCTAGACTACTTAAAATAATCATGTCCAAGAGACTGTCACTTCCGGATCGGTTACCGCGATTTCCTCTTCCGTTATTTCCATTATTTTTTTTAGAAAAAGCTTTTATGATAATAATAAAAAAGACAAATAATAAGATCATCTCTAAGATAGGAATGTCTTTCTTTTTGTTTTTTCGAGTCCCTTCAAAAGTGCCATTCAAAACCTGAAAAATAGCATCGGCTCCCTTATCTAAACCACCATAAAAATCTCCTGTTTTAAATTCTGGAGTAATAATCTGATCAATAATGGTTTTTGAGGTAAAATCTGTTAGTTTTTCTTCAACGCCATAACCTGTAGCAATCCAAATTTTACGGTCATTTTTTGCAACGAGAACAAAAATTCCATTATCTTCTTTTTTTTGCCCAATTCCCCATTCGTGAGCCCACTTTGCAGCGTATAAGCCAATGTGCTCCCCTTGTAGAGAGTTAATAGTGGCTATCACAATTTGCGTAGAAGTTGTATCTGAATATCGAACTAGTTTATCTTCTAGCAGTTTTGCCTGAGAAGCAGAAAGCATTTCGGCTTCGTCATATACCGATGTTTGTATTTTTGGTATAGAAGGGATTTTTCTTTGTGCATTTAGAGATAATGAAGAACATAATATAAATAAAAAAAGAAGTATAGGGTTTTTGATAAATTTCATAACTATCCTTTTGAAATTTCATTAGAGAGTTCATTAGTATCGTTATGATCCCAAGGAAAATAGGTTTGTAATTCTTTTCCGGCAAGCAGAATACCTTCGGTTAGACCTTTTGTGAAATTAGCTTCTTTAAAATGGTGTAGAATTAGCTCTTTAGTGTTTTGCCAAAAGTTCTCCTTTACCACAGCATTAATTCCTTTGTCTCCGTAAATAGCAAAACTACGATCTTCTACAGCTACATAGATTAATACTCCATTTCGTTGGATAGTATTGTCCATTTTTAACCAATGAAAAACCTCTACTGCTCTTTCAAGAACATCTATTTCGGTATGTTTTTCAAGATGCACTCTGATCTCCCCAGAGGTAGTTTTTTCTGCAATTCTAATAGCATCTACAATTTGTTGCTCTTGCTCTGGGTTAAGAAAATCTTCTACTTTAGACATTTATTTAAAATCAAAATCTACATCTGGCGCTTTTTCAGCACCTTGTTCAGCATTAAATCTTGCCATTTCTTCAAAACTTCCCATGATACTTAAAATAATATTATTAGGGAATACTTTTAAGTATTTATTAAAAGTTCCTACAGCTTCATTATATCGGTTACGCTCTACATTAATTCTGTTTTCAGTTCCTTCTAGTTGTGTTTGTAGATTAAGAAAATTTTGATTCGATTTTAGATCTGGATAACGTTCTACAGTAACTAGTAATCTGGATAAGGCAGAGGATAAACCACTTTGTGCTTGTTGAAACTGAGCCATTTGATCTGGTGTGATATTAGCAGGATCTATATTTATAGAAGTAGCTTTCGAACGAGCATCAATAACTTCTTTTAGAGTGTTGCGTTCAAAATCAGCAGCCCCTTGTACAGTTTTAACTAAGTTACCAATAAGATCACTACGTCTTTGGTAAGCACTTTCTACATTAGACCAAGCTGTTTTTGCATCTTCTTGTAACGTGATGGCAGAGTTATAACGACCTCCAAAAAAGAAATAGAGAACCGCAATTATTCCTGCAATCACCAATATTGGTATTAAAAGCTTTTTCATAAGCTAAGATTTTGTGTTTGTTTTTTAAAGTTGTTCTTTAATTTTAAGTAATTGTCCTTTGATAGCTTCTAGTTTTCTAATCATATCAAAGCTATCTAAAGCTTCTATTTTTTGTTCTTTAAGGTGTATCTTGGCGCCTTCTAAAGTAAAACCGCGCTCTTTTACCAAATGATATATTAGTTCGAGGTTTTTAATATCCTCTGGAGTAAATTTTCTATTTCCTTTTGCATTTTTTTTAGGTTTTAGAATATCAAATTCTTTTTCCCAAAAGCGTATCAAAGAGGCATTAACATTAAATGCTTCTGCTACCTCACCGATACCATAATACATTTTTTTTGGTAAGTCTACATACATATACTTATTATTTTTGTTGTGTAAAACTTCCGTCTTCTTCAAAAATAAGCTTGCTTTCTGGAAAATCTTTTTCTGTTAGTGCTTTTATAGCTTTTAAAGCTCCTTTTTTGTCATCCATAAAAGGATATATTTCATCTATTTGTTTTGCAGAATGGAGTTTACCTTTTTTAAAGTTACCATCTGTATCTATTTCGATTTCTGCAATAGGAGCATATCCTTTAATACCACCTAAGCTAAATCTTGAGTACGTGCAGAAATTACCTAAACTATATGCGATAAATTTATCTTTATATATCTCAAAAGCTCTGGATACATGAGGTCCATGCCCTAAAACAATGTCTGCGCCAGCATCAATCATAGTATGTGCAAAACGATAGACATCACCACGATCTTCCCCATAAAAGCGTTCAGTTTTTCTAGGAACATGGGTGTGCTTTAATCCTTCGGCTCCGCCATGAAAAGAAACAATCACGATATCTACTTTTTGTTTAAGTTCGGTTACTATCTTTTTTGCATTGGTTAAGTTATGAATTTTTAAGCAATCTTTGTTAGGTGCAAAAGCACAAAATCCATAAGTGATTCCATTTTTTTCGAAAATAGTGGATGGTTGCGCAAATATGCCCGCATACGCGATATTATGTTTTTCTAGGGTTTTGGAAGTGTTTTTTATTCCGATTGCTCCAAAATCACCAATATGATTATTAGCAATACTCATTACATCAAACCCTGCTTTTTCTAGATATTCTCCAAAATACTCGGGAGATCTAAAAGAATAACATTTGGATGGATCAGAGCAATTTTTAGCGTTTTTACCCTCATCGGTTAATGTGCCTTCTAGATTGCCAAAAAGTATATCGGCTTGAGATAAAATAGAATTAACATCATCAAAAGGTCCTTTGCCTTTCGGTGGTAGATAACTTTTGTTAGGAAAATCGGTTCCCATCATTATATCGCCAACAGCCATAATTTTAATATGCTTTGGTTTTGCAAGTTTAAGTTGCGTACTTTGGACGATAGTATACATAGAGTCCAGTGCTTCTTTTGTATATTTTTGCGCTTGGATAGAAGAACAAAAACCAAAAACGAAGACAATAATAAATAATTTACGCATCAAGATTTAGTCTAGAGTTTCATTAATTAAATTAGAAGCTTTAAGCATTTCATCAAATTCTTCAGAGGTTAAACTTCCATAATAAAAATTTCTAGGATTAATTTTTTCACCATCTTTAAAAATTTCATAATGTAAGTGAGGAGCAACGGATCTACCAGTGCTTCCTACAAAACCGATAACATCTCCACGTTTTACTTTTTGTCCTACCTCTACATTATATTTACTTAAATGTGCATACAAACTAACATAATTAAAGCCATGATCAATACGAATATGTTTTCCATATCCAGAAGAATTAGCGTCTGCACGTTTTACAACCCCATTACCAGATGCATAAACTGGTGTTCCCGTGGCTGCCGAAAAATCCATACCATAATGAAATTTTCTAGCTTTGGTAAAAGGATCACTTCTCCATCCATAACCAGATGCCATACGTTTTAAATTAGAATTTTGGATTGGTTGAATTGCTGGTATAGTAGCTAACAATTCTTCCTTTTTTTCTGCTAGAGCTGCAATTTCATCTAAAGACTTGGATTGTACTACAATCTGCTTAGTAAGTTTGTCTATACGTTGACTACTTTCTATAATTATATCAGAATTATCAAAACCTTCTAAGTTTTTATATCTGTTTACGCCTCCGAAACCTGCATTACGAAGCTCTTCGGGGATGGGGTTAGCACCAAAATAAAGACGGTATATGTTATCGTCCCGTTCTGCGATTTCTTTTAAAATGGTTTCATCTCGTTTTAATCTTTGATTCATTAAATCGTATTGAAACTGCATGTTTTCAAGTTCTCTTCTATAAGCTTTTTCTTTTGGAGTTTCTAATTGAGGGATGTTGAGATATACAAGAAGAAGAATAAAACCTGCTAAAAAGGCACCAATGACCCCTAGCGCAGCTATACCAAATTTCCTCCCTTTTTTTTGCTCTATTCTACGATAAGAAAGAGTCTCACTATCATAGTAATATTTAACCTTTGACATAATCTAAAATATGCTATTTTTGCAAGATATCAACCAATAGGTAGTTGTTAAAAAACCAAGACATCGCAACAAATATAATAAATTGTAGCAAAGTTCAGAAAAAACTGACAAATATCGATTCAAAATCTTTTATAAAGACAACGTAAAATGATTATTACAATTGTATTAAAAGTTTTGTATTGAAAAACAGAAATAATATAAAATTCATGAAATCCCAAGAAATAAGAAATCAATTTTTAGAGTTTTTTAAGTCTAAAAAACACGATATAGTGTCTTCTGCACCAATGGTAATAAAGGATGACCCAACTTTAATGTTTACTAATGCTGGGATGAACCAGTTTAAAGAATTCTTTTTAGGTAACAGTATTCCAAAAAATAACAGAGTAACAGATACTCAAAAATGTTTACGAGTAAGTGGTAAACATAACGATTTAGAAGAAGTTGGTATGGATACTTATCACCATACTATGTTTGAAATGCTTGGTAATTGGAGTTTTGGAGATTACTTTAAAAAAGAAGCTATTCATTGGGCTTGGGAATTACTGACAGAAGTATATGGTGTAGATAAAGATATTTTATACGTTTCAGTTTTTGAAGGTGCAAAAGATGAAAACCTTGAAATGGATAAAGAAGCCTATGATCTTTGGAAAGCTATTGTACCCGAAGACCGTATAATCATGGGTAATAAAAAAGATAATTTCTGGGAGATGGGAGATCAAGGGCCTTGTGGGCCTTGTTCAGAGATTCATGTGGATTTACGATCTGAAGAAGAAAAAACTAAAAAATCAGGAAAAGATTTGGTAAATCAAGATCATCCATTAGTAGTAGAGATCTGGAATTTGGTTTTTATGCAGTTTAACCGAAAAGCAAATGGATCTTTAGAGAAATTACCAGCACAACATGTAGATACTGGTATGGGATTCGAAAGATTATGTATGGTATTACAAGGTGTAAAATCCAATTATGATACCGATGTATTTACTCCTTTAATTCGAGAAATAGAGACGATAACCAATTCTACATATAATAAAAATAGTCTACCAACTAATCCAGATGGTAAAGTAAGTGTAGCAATTAGGGTAATTGCAGATCATGTTAGAGCGGTTTCTTTTTCTATTGCAGATGGGCAACTACCTAGTAATACAGGAGCAGGATATGTGATTCGTAGGATTTTACGTAGGGCAATTCGATATGGTTTTACTTTTTTAGATACCAAAGAACCGTTTATTTATAAATTGGTAGAAACCCTAACGAAACAAATGAGTATTGCTTTTCCAGAATTAAAAGCACAGAAGGCTATAATCACTAACGTAATTAAAGAAGAAGAACAATCCTTTTTAAGAACATTAGATCAGGGACTCGTATTATTAGAAAATATAATTAAAAATACACAAGGCAATACAGTTTCTGGGGAGAAAGCGTTTGAATTATACGATACTTTTGGTTTTCCTATTGATTTAACAGCATTAATTCTTGGGGAGCAAGGGTATGAGTTGGATGAAAAAGGATTTGAGATCCAATTACAAAAACAAAAAGATAGGTCGAGAGCAGCGTCTCAGGTGTCTGCAGGAGATTGGAAGGTACTTAAAGAAGGCTCTTCAGAAGGATTTGTTGGATATGATCATCTTACTGCTGATGTAAAAATCATGCAATATAGAAAAGTAGATAGTAAAAAAGATGGAGAATTATACCAATTAGTATTTGATAAAACACCTTTTTATCCAGAAGGAGGAGGTCAAGTAGGAGATAAAGGATATTTAGAAGTCCCTAATGGAGATGTGGTATATATTATAGATACCAAAAAGGAGAATAATTTAATTATTCATTTCACCAAAAATTTACCCAAACAGATAAACGAAACCTTAAAAGCAGTAGTAGATTTAAAACAGAGGTCTAGATCTGCTTCTAATCATACCGCTACACATTTGATGCATCAAGCGTTAAGAACTATTTTAGGGACTCATGTAGAGCAAAAAGGATCTATGGTACATAGTGGTAGTCTTCGTTTTGATTTTTCTCATTTTGCAAAAGTTTCTCCAGAGGAATTAAAAGAGGTAGAGGACTTTGTGAATGCTAGAATACAGGAGCAATTGCCGTTAGAAGAACAACGAAATATCTCTTACAATCAAGCAGTCGCAGAAGGTGCTATTGCTTTATTTGGAGAAAAATATGGAGATACAGTAAGGGCAATACGATTTGGAGAGTCAATGGAGTTATGTGGAGGGACACATGTAAGGAATACTGGAGATATATGGCACTTTAAAATTATATCAGAAAGTGCTATTGCTGCTGGTATTCGCAGAATAGAAGCGATTACTTACGATGCCGCTAAAGAGTATTTTACGGTGCAATCTGAAGCGTATAATAATGTAAAAGCTGTTTTGAAAAATGTTAATGATCCTGTAAAAGCAATTACATCGTTACAAGAGGAAAATACTCATCTTAAAAAACAGATAGAAGCACTTCTTAAGGATAAAGCTAAAAACTTAAAAGGAGAGCTTAAGTCAGAATTTCAAGAAATTAATGGTATTAACTTTTTAGCGAAAAAAGTAGATCTAGATGCTGCTGGAATTAAAGATTTATCCTTTGAAATAGGAGGGGAGATAGATAATGTTTTTATAGTCTTTGGTGCAGAGCAAAACGAGAAAGCGTTATTATCATGTTATATTTCTAAAAATTTAGTAGAAGCAAAAAAAATAAACGCAGGACAAGTAGTTCGTGAATTAGGTAAATATATTCAAGGAGGAGGAGGAGGCCAACCGTTTTTTGCTACTGCAGGAGGAAAAAATCCTAAGGGAATAGAAGAAGCATTAGAGAATGCAAAACAATATTTAAAATGATTTTAAATACTAAAAACTCTATCTTTTCTTTGTTTAAAGAAAGGGATGAAGGGAGGGGCTTATGAACCTACAAACCAAAATACCATTACATACTAAAGAACCAAAGGTAGATTATAATTCAGAAATCGTACTTTTAGGTTCTTGTTTTGCAGAAAATATAGGGGATAAGTTTGAATATTTTAAATTTAGAAATAAGAGTAATCCATTTGGAGTTTTATTTCACCCTAAGGCGATCGAAACTTTTTTATGGATGGCTACTCAAGGAGAACAGTATGCGGAAACCGATCTTTTTCAGGTAAACGAACAATGGCATTGTTTTGATGCACACTCTTCTTTAAGTAACCAAAGTTTGGAGATAACACTTTCGGGTTTAAATAATGCATTAATTGTTGCAAGACAGAGAATTAATACTGCTACACATGTTTTTATAACTTTAGGGACTTCATGGGTATATCGTTTAAAATCACTAGATATGATTGTAGCGAATTGTCATAAGATACCACAAAAAGAATTTCAGAAAGAATTGTTATCTGTAGAAGATGTTACCCAATGTCTTCAAAACAGTATCCATTTAATTAGAAGTCTTAATCCATCGGTAGAAATTATTTTTACAGTTTCTCCTGTTAGACATAGCAAAGATGGTTTTGTAGAAAACAACAGGAGTAAATCTCATTTAATAGCATCCATACATCAGATTGTTAACGAGTATAAAAAATTAAGTTATTTTCCATCTTATGAAATTATGATGGATGAACTTAGAGATTATAGATTTTATGATATGGATATGATTCACCCTAGCAAGCTTGCTATAGAGTATATTTGGGAGCATTTTGTTAAAATATGGATTTCTGAAGAAACTATAAAAACAATGGGTAGGGTCGAAGAAGTTAATAAAGGTTTAAGGCATAGGCCTTTTAATACCAAAAGTTTAGAGTATGCTTCTTTCTTAGAGAAATTAAAAATCAAAAAAAATCAATTAAACATAGAATATCCTCATATGGTTTGGGAGTATTAATGTTGAATGAAAGAAAAATAAATAGGCTACCTTACAAAAGTAGCCTATTTTTATAATTTAAATTATGGTTTAATTACTAGGGATGAATAGCGGAGACAGAGTAACTGTTGCGTTATTTCTAGCCCCTCTATGGTTTGTGTAAGTTGTGTTTTTTTGAATAGTATAAAAGGAATCTACATAATCATCGCTGTTTGTGTACCATTGGTCAGGCATTGCTTGTAATATTGCACCTGCTACCTGTCCAAGTACATTTACCCAAGGTTGACCAGAAACGGTGCCGATTATTTGAAAAACACCATTAACAATAACATTTACTAATTCTTTATAGTTATGATTGTCATCTTTTTCAAATAATTGAATATTTGCAGCTTGATATTTGTAATCTTCCCAGAAAAGCATGATTTGATTTGGGTAATATGTAGTTCCATCATGATCTAAATAATACATAGGTATAATCTTGATTTCAGCGTCATTGCCTGCATTTTTTATACCAGAAGTAATTGCGTATATCTCAGCAGCACCACTAATCCAAGGCTCTTCATCATCTTTTAATTTGATGCGATCTAATTTTGTGGTCTCAAGTCCTGCGTTAGATTTAGAAGACGGATTCAAGTCCATTTTAGCAGTTTCAAAACGATTGTTTTGTAATCCTGAAACCTGCAGTTGTTTATTCATATAATCCACTTCTGCCTTTAAGGTTTCATATCCCTTTGTTTCTATAACTAAAACAGGTGCATCTGGAGTGTTTTTGACATCTAAATATACTAATTGCCCATCTAGAGTATATGCTTCAATTTCAGTCCACGATTTCTCATCTCCTTCTGGAGCAAAAGATACTAATAGGTTTTTGTAATCTACATTTTTATTAGATGGTTTTTGTAACCAAAGTTCTGGTATCTCTATGTTGTCTGGTAAGTCGCTAAACTTGAGTTGGTTATTGGCGTTATCAGCAACCTTCTTAAGAGATTGATAAGATTTTTGACTAGACATAAAAGAGTTTTCTTTTAATAATTCAGATAATTTAATGCCAGGAGAATGATCTGTAGATAATTTGCTAATGATATTAGTAGCGAATTCTGGATCAGCAAGTAGATTAACTAGATCAAGGGCAATTTCTTTTTTATTAATAGTGTTTTTGTTGGTAACAATGCTAGTTTCATTAGGCATTGTTTCTTCGGTTTCACAATTAGACAGTAATAATGAAATAAGAACCAAGTTTAGTAGTAAGAATATTTTTTTCATAATTGGTATTCGTTTATTTTAGAATTTGTGTTCTAAATGTAAAAAAATAAAGTTTTATATGTTTGATAAACAGTGCTTTGATTACTCAAAAGAAATATGGTTAAACCATAAAAAAAATATTTATTATTTTTTGGTTTATTTATATTTATTATGCATGCATAATAACAACTTTTTTTAGTGTAAAAAATTGATTTACAACAAGTTGAATTATGTGCAGAAAGGAGTTGTTAAGATTTTTTTTTAAAAGCAGATATTTATAGAGAAAAACTAAAAATCCTAAGAAGGCTTATTTCCTTGTGAAGTTGCGTAAGGAAATAAACCTTTTGAAATCAAAAAGATTTAAACTTGTTCTATTATATTAATACCACTTTCGATCAAGTGTTTAACTTTATTTCTTTTGGATTTAATGTTTTTTAAATGGTTCAAAACTTGCGAAGCAAAGGTTGAATTTCTGTTATAAGCTAATTCATAAATTTCTAAAGGAAGTAACCAGTCATTTGAGTACTCTTTTTCTAGTATTTCAAACGTAGCTTCTAATGAAAACGTTGTATTTTTTCCTTCTCTGATGTTTTTAACAGATTGGTATAGAGAATGCAGTTCTATTTCTTTTTCAGAATATTTTCGTTTAGTGGTCATCGAAGAAGGGTTATGAGTCACCAAATCAAATGAGTTGTCATCTGCTGGTCCCGAAAAAGCAGAAACAATTTCTTTTCCAACAGCTAAGTCAAAAGTCCCCCATTCTGGTTTAAAAAGATATTCTTCTTTATATTTAATAGTGCACTCACTAAATTGAATTAATATTAATTCTCCTTTAATATTTCTCATGCCAGTAATATTATTTCCTGCTATGGTAATACCGCTTTCAAATTCAAACTCTATATACTCTCCATCATAGAAATTATATGCTTTAAGATCTCTTGGAGACATGTTTTCTATAGCAAGGTTAATTCCTTTTAATTTACCAAGGGGAGATCTAAATCCGCTTGGATGTGTATCAACTCCATGACCAATAAGTTCTTTTTCTCTAAAGGATAGCGCGGTAGCTCCTTTAGTTTCAAAATAAATAACTTCATTGTCTTCATTTTTTATCATTCGCGTAAAAATCCCAGATATTTGCAGGCCAGTGCTTAGCTCAATAGTTCCTAGGTTTTGGGATTCAATTAATTTAGCAAGACCTCTATGACCTCCTTTTCTTAAGGCCATGGTATCTGCAAACTCTTCTAATACCTGACATAAATAAGCAAAATCAGGAGTTACAAAAAGTTGCGGTTGTGGTTTGGTAATATCAAAATCCTGAAAAGCAGCATTTGGAGAGTAAGGAAGTTTTTTAACGTTATCCGTCATACACCATTCACTTTCCCCAATAGAGGATAAAAGTCCAGCGCCATATATTTTTGGTTCTTCTACGGTGCCTATTAGCCCATATTCTACTGTCCACCAATGTAAATTACGTATCAAAGCCATTTCTGAAGGGTTCTCCTTTTGATTTTGTAATTCTTCTATTTGCTTTTCAGCCTCTTCAATGTCTTTTGGATCGGTATTATATGCTTCTTTTAATATAGATAAGCTACGTACAGCTTCATACATATCATAATCTCTTTTTGAAGAAATAGCCTTACATCCTATTTTTCCAAAACGACGTAAATATTCGGCATAGTCTGGATTAGCAATAATAGGAGCATGTCCTGCGGCTTCATGTATGATATCTGGAGCAGGAGTATATTCTATATTTTCGAGTTGTCTTATATCTGAAGCAATGACAAGAATATTATATGCTTGAAATTCCATAAAAGCATTAGGAGGGATAAAACCATCTACAGCTACAGCGGCCCATCCTATTTCTTTCAATATCCTGTTCATTCCATACATACTAGGAATTTCATCTACAGAAATACCTGTTTTGTTAAGGCCATTTAAATAGGAGTGATGCGCAACTTTACTTAATGAAGCAATATTTTTTCGCATAACATACCTCCAGACAGCTTGATTTACAGAAGAGTATTCTTCGTAGTTTTGTGGTTTTATAAACTGTTTAAGATGAGGAGGAAGCTTATCTATTAGAGGGTTAGATGTTATGTTTACAGACATGTTTTTTTAAAAAAATTAAGGTCAGGGCAATTTAAATGGGAAATTAACAGTTTTATTTTGATATTGAAGTATCTTTAAATGGTTAAATTTGTTTTATTAATTAAAAAATAAAGTATTTTGAGATTTAAGCTGATAATATTGGGGTTGTTATTTGTATTAGGAGTAAATGCTCAAATTACTAATGAAGGGTTGCCAATTAGCTGGAGTATGCAAAGCAAAAAAAGTATAACTCCTATGCTAATGAAAAACTTTGATTTAAAAAAAATCAAAGTGGAAGATGCAAAGAATGATTTGAATACTTCTATGCCTTGGAGGTTTGGATACGAACTTAAAGTAAATTTTGGCTTAAAAAACTCTGGAGTCTGGGATGAATTTGCAAATGGAGATAGAATATGGCGTATAAATATTATATCTCAGGGAGCCAAAACCTTAAACTTTATTTTTGATAGTTATAAAATCCCTAGAGGAGCAACTTTATATATTTATAATAATGATAGAACAGATTTATTAGGAGCATATACTAATATTTTTAACAGACCAGATGAGATGCTGGGTACTTGGTTGATTGAAGGAGATAATGTTTGGATTGAGTATTTTGAGCCAGCCTCTGTTACAGGTAAAGGTAAATTAAATATAGCAAAGGTAATACATGGGTATCGATCTGTAACAAATTCCGAAATTCAAGCAAAAAATTTAGGAAGTTCTGGTAGCTGTAATCAAGATGTTGATTGCATAGTAGGAGGGGCATTTGACTCTTTAAAAGACAGATTAAAACATTCAGTAGCATTTATAATAATGCAAGGTTTTGTTTGTACAGGAACTTTAGTTAATAATACCAGAAATGACAAAGCACCTTATTTTTTAACAGCAAACCATTGTACTGGTGGAAGCGAATCTACTTGGGCATTTCGTTTTAATTGGATTAGCCCAGATCCTTCTTGTGCTACAACAGAACCCAGTGTAGATGCGGTTATTAATCAAACAACAAGTGGAGCTACTCAATTAGCATCTAATCCTGAGTCCGATTTCAAACTATTAAGCCTGGATGGAGGTTTTGACCCTTCTTGGGATTTAGAATGGGCAGGTTGGGATAGAACGGGTAATATACCTAAGTATGCTGTAGGTATCCACCACCCAAGTGGAGATATCATGAAAATATGTAGAGAAGACAATGAGCTTAGTAAAGTAAAAACTTCTATTGGAGGAATCGATCTTCCTGTAGAGTCTTGGAAAATAAATGATTGGGATTTAGGAGTTACAGAAGGAGGTTCCTCTGGTTCTGCTCTTTTTGACCCAAAAGGAAGAATTGTAGGGCAGCTTTCTGGTGGAGGAGCTTCTTGTTCGGGGGCTAATGATAATAATCTTCCTGATTATTATGGTAGATTTGATGTATCCTGGGATTTTGGAACAACAGATGATACTAGGCTTTCTAATTGGTTAGACCCTATTAACTCGAATAAGCAAACATTAGACATGCTTAATTTACCTTCTGTTACTGACGGAGAGGAAGTGTCTGTATTTTTTAATACATCCAAAGCAGTTGTAACGGTTTCTAATAACATGACGAGTACTGTTCTGGATTATATGGTTTATGATATATCTGGACAGTTAATAGATTCTGGGAAGTTATATGGGGATAGACAGGATATTGATATGCAAGATAAATCTTCAGGAATGTATTTTATTTATATTAAAAATATACTTAATGGAGCTTCTTTTACGAAGAAAATAATTGTAAATCAAAGGTTTTAATTCTTCAAAGTTTTCTGAATACAAAATATGTTTTCAAGAAGTACACCTCATGAATTTACTTCAAGATAGCCAGTTTATGTAATACTCTAGTGAGGAATAATTTAATCTTTAGAGGATAATATTCCTTTAAATAATATAGCATTGTTTGTATCTTTCAAAAATAAAGAATCTTGTTTAAGGACTATTATTTTGCTTTGAATAAGGTTTTTAAAAAAAGATTTTTCGATTACAGTATTTCTTTCACAATACATTTTAGTAGAAATAGGATGTTCAAAAGATATATGATCTTTGTTATTAGTGTATTTAGAGGAATACGTATTGCAGCCAGAGAAACCAGAAACGGTATTATTTTCATCATTAAAAATTATGTAAAGTTTTTCTTTGGATACGTTTATTTTGTTTAGAGTAGTTATAAAAAACTTTTCATGTTTTATAGACTGAATCTCACTTTTTGTAGTTTTTTTAGCGTTGGAGTTGCAAGAGTTAGGTTTAGAAAATAGTACGGGAAATAGAAAAAAAATTAGATATTTCATAAGTTTTAGAGTGTTTTAAAGAGGTGAATTAATGATAATCTAGGTTTTTAGAAGTAAAAATAGCTATTATATAAGATTAAAATTTATTTTTGATTACAAATCAAAGAATTTGTAAATGAAAATCGAAACTAGAAAGCAAGAGATTGTAAGTGCTGCATCTATTCTTTTTAAAGAAAAAGGGTATAGTGCAGTAACTATGAGAGACTTGGCAAAAGCTATGGGTATTAAAGCTGCAAGCTTGTATAATCATATCCAGTCCAAACAAGAAATATTATCTACAATAATAATAGAACTTGCGGAAGAATTTACCACAGGAATGGATAAAATAGCAACCTCTAGGGATAGTGCAATTCAAAAATTAGAAAACATTATAGATTTACATATAGATGTTACTTTGCGAAATGCAGATGGGCTTGCTTCGCTTAATAATGATTGGATGCACTTAGAAGAAGATAATCTTCAGTATTTTGAAAAAATGCGCGAAGAGTATGAAGATAGTTTTAGGGAGATTGTAAGGAAAGGGGTTGATGAAGGGGAAATAAAGTCTTTTAATATCGAAATAATAGTGTTCTCTACCTTGTCAACACTAAGAACATTATATCTGTGGTATCCAAAACAGAAAAATATCGATGCAAATATTTTAAAGCATGATATGATTTCTGTACTTCTTAAGGGAGTGGTGTAATAAGACTCTAATTTTTATGTTTTTAAAATTAACAAATTATTATTTGCTTATCAAACTAACAATCGTTAGTTTTGTTTAACTATAACGATATAGTTAAATACGGTATGACTGACTTTTATCCCATTCGCGTTTCTGAATTAGTTAAAGAAACTAAGGATTGTGTATCTATAACCTTTGATATGCCAACAAACCTTAGAGATACGTTTTTGTATAAACAAGGACAATATCTTACTCTTAAAAAAGATATTGAAGGTAAGGAGGTAAGGCGTTCTTATTCCCTTTGTTCAAGTCCTGTAGAAGATAAATGGCAAGTTGCTATTAAGAGAATTGATCAGGGAGTGTTCTCAAACTATGCAAACAACCAGTTAAAATCAGGAGATCTTGTAGAAATAATGCCGCCTAACGGAAATTTTTTCGTAGAAGTAGACTCTTCAAAAGCTAAAAACTATATAGTTTTTGCGGCAGGAAGCGGTATAACTCCTATATTATCCATATTAAAAACACATTTGGTAAAAGAGCCAAACAGTACTTTTCAGCTCTTTTATTTGAATCGAAACGCTAAATCAATTATCTTTAAAGAAGAGATTGAAGCACTTAGGAATAAGTATTTTGGAAGAGTAGAGATATTTTATTTTTTAACAAAAGAACAAAGAGATATCCCTTTGTTAAATGGTCGATTTACTGTAGAAAAAATTCAAGAACTTACAAGAAATATAATTAATATTCCTAATGTAGATGAGTGCTTTGTATGTGGTCCAGAAGAAATGATCTTCTTAATACGGGATGAATTGGTGAATGCAGGGTTGTCCAAAGATAAAATTCATTATGAGCTTTTCTTCTCAGGAGCTTCAGAAGAAGATAAGAAAAAAGCAGCAAAAGTAGTAGATCATAAATTTGAAGGAACCAAAGTTACTATTATAGATGGAGGAAAAGAATTTCATTTTATAATGGATGATGATAACGATAATATCTTAGATGGAGCTCTTGCCTCTGGAGCAGATCTTCCTTTTGCATGTAAAGGAGGGGTGTGTAGTACTTGTAAATGCAGAGTAGTTGAAGGTGCGGTAGAAATGAAAATAAACTACGCATTAGAAGAGGATGAAGTAGCAAAAGGCTTAGTGTTATCTTGTCAGGCAGTACCTACTACAGAAAAAGTAGTAGTAGATTTCGATGTATAAAACACAACGTTATGAGCAAAAAAGAAATAAAAAATCAAGCAGATGGGCAAAGTATAAGTTTGGAAGAAATTTTTGACCAAAAGATTGCTCAGGATGAAAAGATTGAACCCAAAGATTGGATGCCAGAGAAATATCGAAAAACACATATTCGACAGATTTCTCAGCATGCACATTCTGAAATAGTAGGGATGTTGCCCGAAGGAAACTGGATTACTCGTGCACCCTCGTTACGACGTAAAGTAGCTTTGTTAGCAAAAGTGCAGGATGAAGCAGGTCATGGATTATATCTATATAGTGCTTGTGAAACTCTGGGAGTATCCAGAGATGAGTTGTATGAACAATTACACACAGGTAAAGCAAAGTACTCCAGTATTTTTAACTATCCAACAATAACATGGGCAGATATGGGGGCAATAGGTTGGTTGGTAGATGGTGCTGCGATTATTAATCAAGTACCTTTATGTAGTACATCGTATGGGCCATATGCAAGAGCAATGATTCGTGTTTGTAAAGAAGAAAGCTTTCACCAACGTCAAGGATATGAAATAATGATCACTTTGGCAAAAGGTTCACCAGAGCAAAAAGAAATGGCGCAAGACGCATTAAATAGATGGTGGTGGCCATCCTTAATGATGTTAGGCCCAACAGATGCAGAATCTGTGCACACCGCGCAATCCATGAAGTGGAAGTTAAAGAGAAAAACGAATGATGAATTACGACAACAGTTTATCGATCAAACCGTTCCTCAGGCAGAATTAATAGGACTGACTATACCAGATCCAGATTTAAAATGGAACGAAGAAAAAGGATGTTATGATTTTGGAGAAATAGATTGGGACGAATTTTGGCAAGTAGTAAAAGGTCATGGCCCTTGCAATAAAGAAAGATTATCGGCAAGAGTTAATGCTTGGGAAGAAGGAGAATGGGTTCGGGATGCAGCTATGGCGTATGCAGAGAAACAAGAAGATAAAAAGTTAAAGAAAGCAATATAAAAAAATTCCTTACTACCCCCTTCTCTTATTCAGAGATGAGCTGTAAGTAAGGGCTCATGATTATGAAAAATAACTGGCCACTTTGGGAAGTATTCGTAAGAAGTAAAAATGGTTTAGAACATCGTCATTTTGGAAGCCTTCATGCTGCAGATGCAGAAATGGCTTTAGAAAATGCAAGAGATGTATACACTCGTAGAAATGAAGGAGTGAGTATTTGGGTAGTAGAATCTAAAAATATTACCGCATCTAATCCAGAGCATAACGGAGAACTATTCGAACCAGCAAACGATAAAGTGTACCGACATCCTACATTTTATGATTTGCCAGATGAGGTAAAACATATGTAATCTTTCTAATTGTAAGAATTACATTTCTCGTGAATACGAGAAACGTACTATTTTGAAATCAAAGTTCTTTAAATAAGACACCCATTTTTACGGGCAATATTATGAAAAACGAAAATAAAATACAATATATCTACGGTATCGCAGATAATGCCCTGATTTTGGGGCAGCGTTTATCAGAATTATGTGGTCATGGGCCAAATCTGGAAACCGATATAGCATTAACCAATATGGCATTAGACTTATTGGGGCAAACACGAAGCTATTATCAATATGTAGCAGAGCTATCTGGAGAGGGTAAAACCGAAGATGATATTGCTTTTCTAAGAACAGAAAGACAATATAAGAACGTACTTCTTGTAGAACAGCCTAATAAGCACTTTGGATATGTAATTACAAGACAATTTCTTTTTGATATATTTCATTTGTTACTTTTAGAAAAATTACAAAATAGTGAAGATGAAAGATTAGCAGCAATTGCAAAAAAAGGAATTAAGGAAGTGAGTTATCATCAAAGATTTTCTTCAGATTGGATAAAAAGATTGGGGGATGGTACCAAAGAGAGTCACCAAAAAGTTCAAGAAGCAGTAGATGATTTGTGGACGTTTACAGATGAACTATTCCACAGTACAGAAGAAGACCAAATAGCGTTAGACCATAAAATAGGGGTGGATACTATCGAGCTTAAAGAAAAATACTATCAAAAAGTAAAAGAAATATTAGAAGAAGCGACACTTAGTATACCAGAAACAAAATGGTTTCAGAAAGGTGGAAAACAAGGAATCCATAGTGAACATATGGGGTATTTGCTTTCAGACTTACAATACATGCAACGTACCTATCCTAATATGAAATGGTAAAATAATACAATTTTTGTCATTCCAGCGCAGGCTGGAATCTATGTAATTAAGAAATGACAATAAAACTTGAACAACATATAGATCCAACTCTAGTCCCTATTCTGGAAGAAATTAGCGATCCAGAAATACCTGTATTATCTATTATGGATATGGGAGTTGTTCGTTCGGCTATTTTAGAAGATAACATAGCAAAAATTACTATAACTCCTACCTATAGTGGATGTCCAGCGATGGATGTGATAGGAGAGGATATTACTAAGGCCTTTGCAAAGGAAAATATAGAAGCTAAAGTATCTTTGGTTTTATCGCCAGCCTGGACAACCGATTGGATTACATCAAGAGGTAGAAAAGCATTAGAAGCGTATGGTATTGCTGCTCCTTTAGATGAAGAAGCAGATAAAGAAGCATTGCTTGGAGGCAAAAAAATAGTAAAGTGTCCTCAATGTGGTTCTGTAAATACAAAAATGATAAGTCAGTTTGGTTCAACAGCCTGTAAAGCTTTATTTCAATGTAATGATTGTTTAGAGCCTTTCGATTATTTTAAATGTCTTAAATAATAGGCTTTTCAGAAAGGTAAGGTTGGAGGTCAAATAACCCCAAAACAGATAGAATTGAGAATAATAATATTTGAAATTATTGATAATCCAAAATTCAAAAAAGAAAACTAAATATGCCTTCCATCGAATTGCAAATTGAAAATGGCGTTGCCAAAATAACACTCAATAGACCAGAGACTTTTAATAGTTTTAATAGAGAAATGGCATTGTTGCTACAAAAAACGCTAGAGGAGTGTTCTGCTAACCCAGAGGTAAGAGCTATTATACTTACAGGTAGCGGAAAAGCATTTTGTGCAGGCCAAGACCTTAAAGAAGTGACTTCGCCAGAGTTAAACCCGGGGTTCAGAAAAATATTAGAAGAACATTATAATCCGATAATAGAAAGAATAAGAGCTATCGAAAAACCAATTATAGCAGCAGTAAATGGGGTTGCAGCAGGAGCAGGTGCTAATATAGCTTTAGCTTGTGATATTGTAGTCGCATCAGAAGCAGCAAGTTTTATACAAGCATTTAGTAAAATAGGATTGATTCCAGATAGTGCAGGAACCTTCTTTTTACCAAGACTTATCGGTTTTCAAAAAGCATCGGCTTTAATGATGCTAGGAGATAAAGTAAGTGCAAAAGAAGCAGAGCAATTAGGAATGTTATATAAAGTGTTTTCTGTAGAAACTTTTCAAGAAGAAGTAATTGCTTTAGGAAAACAATTAGCACAAATGCCTACCAAAGCATTAGGATTAACCAAAAGATTATTGAATCAATCTCTTACCCATACTTTGGAAGAACAATTGGCAATGGAATCAGAATTACAGATTGAAGCTGCTGAGAGCGAAGATTATGCCGAAGGAGTAAACGCATTTATAGAAAAAAGAAAACCAGCATTTAAAGGAAAGTAAAATATAAAACCGAAAAATGATAAATGTAAAGGTAAGTTTGGTAAGTAGTCTTTTCAAACCTTATAATTTTATATTTAAACTTTAAAATTTATGATTCAAACAGTAGGAATAATAGGATCAGGAACAATGGGTAGTGGTATCGCTCAGGTAGCAGCTACTTCTGGATGTAAAGTAAAAGTGTTTGATACCAAGCAAGAAGCACTGGATAAAAGTAAACAAGCTTTAGAAAAAGTTCTTTCTCGTTTAATCGAAAAAGGAAGAATAGATCAGGGTGAAAAGGCTCGAATTCAGGCTAATATATCATATGTAAACACTCTCAAAGGGCTTAGCGATGCAGACCTTACTATTGAAGCGATTATAGAAAATCTGGATATTAAGAAAAAAGTATTTTCAGAGTTAGAAACATATGTTTCCGAAAATGCCATTATAGCATCCAATACCTCTTCTTTATCCATAGCATCTATAGCATCCTCACTACAAAAACCAGAAAGATGTATAGGGATTCATTTTTTTAACCCAGCTCCGTTAATGAAGTTGGTAGAAGTGATTCCTGCAGTGCAAACATCGACTCAGGTTACCGATAAAGTGATGAGTATCATTAAAGATTGGAAAAAAGTAGTAGCATTAGCAAAAGACACTCCTGGGTTCATTGTAAATCGCGTAGCAAGACCTTTTTATGGAGAATCGTTGCGTATTTACGAAGAAGGATTGGCAGATATAACTACGATAGACAAGAGTTTAAAAACTTTGGGAGGTTTTAGAATGGGACCTTTTGAGTTAATGGATTTTATAGGTAATGATATTAATTATACCGTAACAGAAACCGTTTTTGAAGCATTTTATTACGATCCACGATACAAACCTTCTTTTACACAAAAAAGATTATCTGAGGCAGGATATCTAGGAAGAAAATCTGGGAAAGGATATTATGAGTATAATAAAAATGGAACTATCATTCCTAACGAAGCCGATAGTGAAGTAGCTAATGATGAGGTACAGGCACAGTATATTTTAGATAGAGTATTGGCAATGCTGATTAATGAAGCAGCAGATGCATTGTTCTGGAAAATAGCCTCAGCAGAAGATATAGATAATGCAATGACCAAAGGGGTGAACTATCCAAAAGGATTATTAAGCTGGGCAGATGAAAAAGGAATAGATTGGTGTGTGAATACCTTAGATAATTTGTATGATGAATATCATGAAGATAGATACAGATGTAGTCCGCTATTAAGAAAAATGGCTAGAGAGAAAAGAAGTTTTTTTAGTAAGTGAATATTATTAGAGTAGATGAGTAAAATATAACCACAGACTAGACTCCATAACTAATAGTAATATAATGAAAAGTAAATACCATTTTAAATTCGAAGATTTGATGATTTACAACAAAGCAATAGACTTTGGCGAATCCGTAAATAATCAAATAAAAACTTTTCCAAAAGAAGAGATGTATAGGATTGCTAATCAGTTTATAAGAGCAGCAGATTCATTAGCACTAAACATAGCAGAAGGATCTGCAAGTTCTGAAGAACAGTTTAATCAATATTTACAAAAGGCATGGGATAGTGCTCACGAATGTATAGTTTGTAGTACAAAAGCAAAAATAAGAGGGTTTATAAGTCAAGATCAAGATGAACAAAATAGAGAAGATATTACAGAATTATCTAAAATGATAACCTCTTTCAAAAGACATTTAAAATCAAAAATGGATAAAAAATGAAGGTATAAGTATGAGAGTAAATAATAGAACAACTCAAATACTAATAAACTCAATAACTTACATACTTAAAAAATGACTCACAAACGTATTAACTCCAACCTTATACCAAAACGAATGCTTAGTCAGGATCCGTTTAGTCAATGGTTAGGTGTTGAAATTATCGAAGTTGAAAAAGGAAGATGCAAAGTAGGTATGACTGTTAGAAAAGAAATGTTGAATAGTATGGGTAAAGCCCACGGAGGAATATCCTATAGCCTTGCCGATACAGCATTTGGTTTTTCAGCCAATACACATGGTAAATATGCAGTATCTATAGAAACCTCTATTAACCATATCGAAGCATTAGAAGAAGGAGATTATATTACCGCAGAAGCAGTAACCGATATTGTTAAAACAAGAGTAGGCTTTAATATAGTAGAGGTAAAAAGGGGAGAAGATATTGTAGCACTCTTTAAAGGAGTAGTATACAGAACCAGCAAAGACTGGGAAGAATAGAATCTGAAAATAATAAATGATAAAGTTTTTAAGAGCAGTAAACACTTTAGATTTTCAAATTTAAAATTTAACTTGTCATTCCAGCGTAGGCTGGAATCTATAGTTGGAGCAAAATACAATGTAAAACCAAAAAATGTAAAATGAAAAAGTAAAAAAGAGTGTTATGAGGTATACTTTAATCTTTCAGCTTTTCATTTACTATTTAATAATAACATACAACTGTAAAATAATAGTATAAGTATAAACAGTTTACACTTTTAACTTTATCATTTTACATTTAAAATTTAATATTTTGAAAGAAGCATATATAATAGACGGAATCCGTACCCCAATAGGAAGTTATAAAGGAACATTATCAGCGGTTAGAACCGATGATTTAGGGGCTTTGGTAATAGAAAAATTAGTAGAAAAAAATCCCAACATTCCAAAAGAAGCTTATGACGATGTTATTATGGGGTGTGCAAATCAAGCCGGAGAAGATAACCGTAATGTAGCCAGAATGTCTGCATTACTAGCAGGTTTGCCTTTTACTGTTCCTGGTGAAACTGTTAATCGTTTATGTAGCTCAGGACTATCAGCAATAATTCATGCAAATAGAGCCATCAAAGCAGGAGATGGAGATTTGTTTATTTCTGGAGGAGTAGAAAATATGACTCGTGGGCCATACGTAGTTGCAAAACCATCCTCAGCCTTTGGCAATGATTCTAAAATGTATGACTCTAGTTTTGGATGGCGATTCGTAAACCAAAAAATGCACGATTTATATGGTACCGATGGTATGGGAAATACCGCCGAGAATTTGGTAGAAAAATATAATATATCCAGAGAAGATCAAGATGCCTTTGCATATTGGAGCCAGAGCAAAGCAGTAGCAGCTCAAAAATCAGGAAGATTGGCAAAAGAAATAACAACAGTCGAAATTCCGCAGCGTAAAAAAGATCCTATTTTATTTTCTAACGACGAGTTTATAAAATCCAATACAACCACAGAAATATTAGGGAAATTACGTCCGGCCTTTAAAAAAGATGGAAGTGTAACCGCAGGAAACTCTTCTGGATTAAACGATGGTGCAGCAGCAACAATTATTGCATCAGAAGATGCAGTTAAAAAATATAACTTAACACCCTTAGCCAGAATAGTAAGTTCTGCAGTAGTAGGAGTAGAGCCCAGAATTATGGGTATTGGACCTGTTCAGGCATCTAATAAAGCATTAGAAAAAGCAGGGATTACAATGGCGGATATCGATGTGATCGAGCTTAACGAAGCTTTTGCATCTCAAGCCTTGGCATGTATTAGAGAATGGGGATTGGCAGATAATGATCCAAGAATCAATCCTAACGGAGGATCTATTGCGATAGGACACCCACTAGGGGTAACAGGAGCAAGAATAGCATACTCCGCAGCTTTAGAACTAAAAGAACAAAATAAACGCTACGCTTTAATTACTATGTGTGTAGGTGTAGGGCAAGGGTATGCAGCGGTGATTGAGAATGTTAATGTTAATTAAATAATCGATTATGTCTTATAAAATTTAATTTGTCATTCCGCCCTTCGACTTAGCTCAGGATAAACTAAAGGCCGGAAACTATAATTGAAGTAAAAAAGAACATAAAAGTCTAAAAATGTAAAATAATAAAGTTTATAAGATATTGCGAATTACTTTGAACTTTTTAGATTTTACATTTAAAAATATAATTTCCCTTTGGGAACTAAAGATCTAGAGTATGAAAAAACTAGAAAGTTACATAAACGGAAAATGGGCTTCAGGTTCTGGAGACGGAATAATAATGCATGATGCCGTTACAGGTGCCGTTATCGCAGAGTCTACTACACAAGGATTAGATATTCCAGAGGTATTACAATATGGTAGAACCAAAGGAGGAGGGATTCTTCGTAAAATGACATTTCAAGAACGTGGTAATATGCTTAAAAAACTGGCATTATATCTTACCAAACGAAAAGAAGACTTTTATGAACTAAGTTACCGCACCGGGGCAACCCGAATAGATAGTTGGATCGATATCGAAGGAGGATTTGGAAATCTTTTTGCCAATGCATCCTTACGTAAACTATTTCCAAACCAACCTTATCATGTAGAAGGAGATCCAATAGACCTTTCTAAGGGAGGAAGATTTATGGCGCACCACATTCTAGTACCTAAAAGAGGAGTCGCTGTTCACATTAATGCTTTTAACTTCCCTATATGGGGAATGTTAGAAAAATGTGCAGTTAATTGGATGGCAGGAATGCCGGCAGTAGTATTACCAGCACCACAAACCGCTTATTTAACAGAAGCTGTAGTACGCGTGATTGTAGATTCTGGTATACTTCCAGAAGGAGCATTACAACTACTTAGCGGAATGACTAAAACGATTTTAGACACCGTACAATCTCAGGATGTAGTAACCTTTACAGGATCTGCACACACAGGAAGAATGCTAAAAGCACATCCAAGATTGATAGAAGAATCCGTTCCTTTTACTATGGAAGCAGACTCATTAAACGCTTCGATATTAGGAAAAGACGCAGTACCAGGAACTCCAGAATTTGATCTGTTTATTAAAGAAGTAAGGAATGAAATGACCGTTAAATCTGGTCAAAAATGTACCGCTATCCGTAGGATTATAGTACCTTCTAATTGTATCGAAGACGTGCAAATTGCATTAGGACAACAACTCGATAAAGTTACCATTGGAGATCCAAGATTAAAAGAAGTACGAATGGGATCTTTGGCAAGTAAGCAACAAGTAGAAAGCTTTAGAAATAACGTATCCGAAATAGCAAAAACAGCGCAGATTGTATACGGTAGTTTAGATAAAATTGAAACTATTGGAGCAGATGCGCAAAAAGGAGCATTTGTAAGTCCAATACTACTTAGAGAAGACCAACCATTTAAGAATAATGGAGTTCATGAAATCGAAGCATTTGGACCAGTATCTACTCTAATACCTTATGATACTATCGAAGACGCAATTACTTTATCCCAAATGGGTAAAGGATCTTTAGTATCTTCAATTTTTACCTACGACGATGCCATAGCAAAAGAATATGTAGTAGGAGCAGCAACACATCATGGTCGTATATTGGTTGGTAATCGAGAAAATGCGAAACAAAGTACAGGGCATGGTTCTCCACTACCATTACTTACGCATGGTGGACCAGGACGCGCTGGTGGAGGCGAAGAAATGGGAGGAATACGTGGTATAAAACACTATATGCAACGATGTGCAATACAAGGAACACCAACCACATTAACAGAGATAACAGGTATTTATCAGGCAAATTCGGCATATAAAGTAGCAGAAAAACATCCGTTTGCGTACCATTGGGAAGATATCCAACCAGGAATGTCCCTTAAAACACATAACCGTACTATAACCGATACCGATATTATTGGTTTTGCAAACCTTACTTGGGATCACTTTTATGCACATACCGATATAACATCGCTAGAAGGAAGCATTTTTGAAAAACGTACTGCCCACGGATATTTTATTCTGGCAGCAGCAGCAGGATTATTTGTATATCCAAACAAAGGTCCCGTAGCAGCAAATTATGGATTAGAAGAATGCAGGTTTTTAAGACCAATCTATCATAACGATACCGTATATGTACGATTAACCTGTAAGCAAAAAGTAGATCGAGACGTTGCAAGTGCAGAACACCCTAGCGGAATCGTAAAATGGTTTGTAGAAGTCTTTGATACCGAAGATGAATTAGTTGCTATTGCTACTATCTTAACGATGGTACAAAAAAAGCAAACTACCTTAGTAGAAATGACCGAAGCAAAAATTGAAGAATGTTTACATAAACTTACAGCAGATACAAAACCTAAATGGGGAATCATGACGGCGCAGCATATGATTGAACATTTAGAGTATACTTATAAGATAGCTTCAGGAGAAATACAGGATTTTGAAATCGCAACCCCAGAAAAGATTCTCGATAAAGTACATAACAGTTTGTATACCTACGAACCTTTTCCTAAAAATACAGAGTTTCCATTACTTAAAAAAGGAGTGGTAGAAGATCTGAATCATGCTGATCTGGCAACCGCAATTATAAAGTTGAAAGAAGCAAGAGAAGTATATAAAACCTATTTTAAAGAAAATCCGGAAGCAAAATTAAAAAACATTGTTTTTGGAGAACTCAATAAATATGAATGGTATTTATTAGAAAGAAAACATTTAAACCATCATTTTGATCAATTTGATATTCTTTAAAGAATAGGATTGTTGTACTGAGCTTGTGAAAGAAGGGCTTATGTTGAATATACTTCGATAAGTTCAGTGTGATACTAGATTGTCATTCCAGCGTAGGCTGGAATCCAAAATTAAGATAAAATGAAAAACCGTAAACCGTAAACCGTAAAATGATAAATGATAAAGTTGAAATATAGATACTTTGGACTTTTAGATTTTACATTTAAAATTTGATATTTATTTTGACACAACCATACGTAACCTTAGAAATAGAGAACCAGGTAGGGACTATAGAATTTTTTCACCCTGCACATAACTCATTACCAGGAGATATTCTGGCAAAACTAGCGCAAACTATTACCGATGCAGGTACTAACGACGATATTAAAGTTATTGTATTAAAAAGTGGAAAAGACAGAACATTTTGCGCCGGAGCAAGTTTTAAAGAACTAATTAACATTAACGATGCCGAAACCGGAAAAGTGTTTTTCTCTGGGTTTGCCAATGTGATTAACGCTATGCGTAAATGTCCAAAATTTATTATTGGGCGAGTACAAGGAAAAACTGTAGGTGGCGGAGTAGGATTAGCCTCGGCAACCGATTATTGCATGGCAACCAAATACGCAGCCATAAAACTAAGCGAACTTAATGTTGGTATAGGACCATTTGTAGTAGGGCCGGCAGTAGAGCGTAAAATTGGATTATCTGCAATGACCCAGATAGCAATAGACGCCAATTCGTTTTATGATGCAGAATGGGCAAGAGATAAAGGATTGTTCACCAAAGTTTTTGAAGATATAGAAACGTTGGATGCTGAAGTAAAAGCTTTTGCAGAAAATTTATGTACCTATAATCCCGAAGCAATGAAGGATATGAAAAAAGCATTTTGGACAGGAACAGAAGATTGGGATACCCTTTTGGCAGAAAGAGCAGTAATTAGCGGAAGATTGGTGCTAAGCGATTTTACAAAAGAAAAATTAAAAGGGTTTAAGTAAAATTCCTGCGTAGGCAGGAATCTCACAGACTCAGCTTAGCGTAAGAGTAAAGTAGTTTAAATAAAATTCCTGCGCATGCAGGAATCTATAAGAAAAGAACAATGAAGCCATGGTATGTCTATATAATGACTAATAAACCTGATGGTGTTATCTATATAGGATGTACAGACGATATAGAAGCAAGAGTTTTAGAACATAAGAATAAAATATATAAGAATTCATTTACTGCAAAATATAATTGCGATAAGTTGGTGTATTTTGAAGAATATAAAAGTGGATTAGAGGCTTCAAAAAGAGAGAAGCAAATGAAGAAATGGAAGAGAAAATGGAAAATAAATTTAATACTTGATATGAATCCGAGTTGGATGGATATTTCTTTAAATTGGTCAGAAAATGTTAATTCAGTTTTTAAAATAAAAAGATCCCTGCCTACGCAGGAATAAGTTATGATTTACAGCTTTAAAGGATATATACCCGTAGTACACCAAAGTAGTTTTGTACATCCACTAGCAGCAGTTACTGGTAATGTGATTATTGGCAAAAACTGTTATATCGGCCCGGGAGCAGCAATACGAGGAGACTGGGGCGAAATTATTTTGGAAGACGGAGTTAATGTACAAGAAAATTGTACAGTACATATGTTTCCTGGTAAATCTATTGTTCTTAAAGAAAGTGCGCATGTAGGACACGGGGCAGTAATTCATGGAGCTAATTTAGGACGTAATTGTCTGATTGGGATGAATACAGTAATTATGGATGATGCCGAGATTGGAGACGAATGTATCGTTGGAGCAATGTCCTTTGTAAAGGCAAATACAGTATTTCCAAAACGAAGTTTGATCGTAGGTAATCCAGCAAAGGTAATAAAAGAGGTAAGTGACGAAATGATAGCTTGGAAAACAAAAGGAACCAAACTATACCAACAATTACCAGCAGATTGCTTTGAGTCGTTAAAAGAAGTAGAACCGTTAAGAGAAGTTCCAGAAGATAGAACAATACAAGAAGCGTTTTACAAAACGTTGGAAGAATTTAAACGAAAATAGAAAAGACCTTCAAGATTTTCAAAAACTTTGAAGGTCTGAATAAATAAAACTAACAAACATTAGTTAACCAAAATGTCGAAAGTAGAATTAAAAATGCCCAAAATGGGCGAAAGTATATCCGAAGCTACCATTCTTAACTGGTTAAAGAATGTAGGGGATACCGTAGAGGAAGATGAAACGATTTTGGAAGTAGCTACCGATAAAGTAGATTCTGAAGTTCCTGCTCCTTGTAGTGGAGTAATCACAGAAATACGTTGCCAAGCTAATGAAGTAGTTGAAATCGGACGTGTAATTGCGATAATCGATGCAGATGCAGAATCTGCAATACCAAGTCAAAAATCCGAAGAAACAAAAACTGCAGAAAAACCAAAGAGTGTACCTGAAACATCGGTTCGATCAGAGTCGAGAACCACTTCAAACTTCGAGCTTCAAGCTTCGGGTACGAACGATGGATTCCTATCTCCTCTGGTAATTAGTATTGCTAAAAAAGAAAATGTAACTATCGAAGAGTTGCAAAATATTGCAGGTACAGGAACAGAAGGGCGTATTCGTAAAAGTGATCTAATACAGTATGTAAAGAACAGAAAATATCCTTTGCCAAGCAGACCACAATCACAGGCACAAGCTCAAATACCAAAGTCAACATATAAAGCACCTCCAATATCTTTTGAAGAAGGAAAAGATCGTATTGTAGAAATGGATCGTATGCGAACTATGATTGCAGACCACATGGTGTACTCTAAGCATACCTCACCCCATGTAACTAGTTATATTGAAGTAGATGTGACCAATATGGTAAATTGGAGAAATGAGGCAAAGATAGCATTTCAAGAAAAACATGGAGAAAAATTAACGTTCACACCAATTTTTGTAGAGGCAGTTGCAAAAGCAATTCAAGAATACCCGATGATTAATGTATCTGTTGATGGTAAAAAGATTGTGGTACATAAAGACATTAATGTAGGTATGGCTACGGCATTGCCTAGCGGTAATTTAATTGTTCCGGTAGTTAGAAATGCAGATGAAAAGAATTTGTTTGGATTAGCAAAAAATGTAAATCATTTAGCAAATAGTGCAAGAAACAATGCATTAAAACCAGACGAAATAGGAGGTAGCACTTTTACCATCTCTAATGTAGGAACTTTTGGTAGTTTAATGGGAACACCCATTATTAATCAACCAGAAGTAGCTATTCTGGCATTAGGTATTATCAAAAAAAGGCCAGAGGTTATTACAACAGATAAAGGAGATGAAATAGCCATTAGAAGCATGATGTACCTGTCATTATCTTTTGACCACAGAGTAGTAGATGGATTTTTAGGAGGATCGTTTTTACGTAAAGTAGGAGACGAACTGGAAGCTTTTGATATAAACAGAGAAATATAATAACCATAAATGCGCAAGGGATAGAAGCAGCTACCGTGTAGCGCGAATAGCCCGACCCGATAGGGATGCGCCCAAAACAATACTAATGGAGCAAAACATCAAAATTACAAAAACCTCAAATTCAAAGTTAAAGGATATCAATTTTGATAATATACCTTTAGGAAAAACTTTTACAGATCATATGTTTATCTGTGATTATAAAGACGGAGCGTGGCAAAACCCTCGTATAGAGCCTTTAGAGTTAATACCAACACATCCTGCAGCAATGGCTTTGCATTATGGGCAGGCTATTTTTGAAGGAATGAAAGCTACAGTAGGCACTAATAACACTCCATTATTATTTAGACCAGAAGAGAATGCAAAACGTTTAAATCACAGTGCTGCCAGAATGGGAATGCCAGCAGTGCCAGAAGAGCTTTTTGTAGAAGCAGTAAAACAAATAGTAAGTGTAGAACAAGGATGGATTCCTCCGCAAGAAGGGAGCGCATTATATTTACGTCCGTTCATGTATGCCGACGAACCTTTTATTGGGATGCGTGCAGCAACCAGCTATAAATTTATAGTAATCTGTTCTCCCGCAGGACCGTTTTTTACTAAAAAAATTAGATTGTATGCCGAAACCGAGTATATAAGAGCCGCAGATGGAGGAACAGGAGAAGCAAAAGCAGCAGGTAATTATGCTGCAGCAATCTTGCCAACAGAAAAAGCCAAATCCAAAGGATACGATCAAGTATTGTGGCTAGATGCTAATGAGCATAAATATATTCAAGAAGTAGGAACCATGAATATCTTTTTTAAGATAGAGGATAAATTTATTACGCCAAGCACTAACGGATCTATATTAAAAGGAATTACAAGAGATAGTGTAATTACCTTATTAAAAGACAAAGGTTTTGAAGTAGAAGAACGCCCAATCACGATCGATGAGATTATAGGGTACTCTAAAGAAGGAAAGTTGGAAGAAGCTTTTGGAACAGGAACAGCGGTTGCTATTGCTATGGTAGAAGCCATAGGGTATAATGATGAGGTGGTTACGTTACCAGAGACAAATCCTGTAAGTCAGGATATGAAAATCACTTTAGACGAGATTAAAGTACAGAAAAGAGAAGATATACATGGCTGGATTATACCAGTTACTATAGAAGAAAAGGTAGGGTAGAAGTAATCAAAATTTATTAGTGCAATTCTAGTTTACGCTAGAATCACACATCAAAAATGGAATAAAATGTTAGCGGAAAAAACAATAGCAAAAGAAGTATTACAAAAAGCATTTAAAACACTTTGTACAGCTAAAGCAATGACAGAGTTGTATGAAGATAACTTTAAGGTAGTCTCTAAATATGTGCATGCTACCTCCAGAGGGCATGAGGCGATACAAATAGCCGCGGCAATGCAGTTATTGCCTCAGGATTATGCGTTTCCGTATTATAGAGATGATTCGATGTTATTAGGTATAGGGATGCGACCGTATGATTTGATGTTGCAATTGTTAGCTAAAAAAGAGGATCCTTTTTCGGGAGGTAGAACGTATTATTCGCATCCTAGTTTGCGCGATGCCGATAAGCCTAAAATTCCACACCAATCTTCGGCGACAGGTATGCAGGCAATACCATCTACAGGAGTTGCATTAGGAATGCAGTATAAAGAATTAGTAGGTCTGGATGATAAAACATTGCAAGATGCACCTTTGGTGCTGTGTTCGCTAGGAGATGCATCGGTTACCGAAGGAGAAATTGCAGAAGCGTTTCAGATGGCAGCCTTAAAGCAATTACCTATTTTATATCTGGTACAGGATAACGGATGGGATATTTCGGCTAATGAAGAAGAAACCAGAGCACAAAATGCGTTTGAGTATGCACAAGGATTTAACGGCTTAGAAGCAATTTCGATTGATGGTGCAAATTTTACAGAAAGCTACTTGGCAATACAAGAAGTAATTAAAACCATTCGGGAAGAAAGACGCCCTATTTTGGTACACGCTAAAGTACCATTATTAAATCACCATACTTCTGGAGTACGTATGGAATGGTATAGGGATGATTTGGAAGAAGCTCGTTCTCGGGATCCATATCCAGTATTACGAAATCAATTACTTGCTAATGGTTTTACAGAAAAAGAATTAGTAGTTATAGAAGAAGAAGCAAAAATAGTAGTTGCTAAAGACTTAGAAGAAGCAATGAAAGCCGAAGATCCAACGCCAGAAGACTTGTTTACGCATGATTTTGCTCCAACATCAATCACAGAAGAAAAAGGAGAACGATCTCCTGCGGATAAGGAAGAGGTGGTCATGGTAGATTGTGCCTTGTTTGCGGTAGAAGAATTAATGAAAAAACATAAAGAGTGTTTGTTATATGGTCAGGATGTAGGAGGAAGACTAGGAGGGGTTTTTAGAGAAGCAGCTACGTTGGCTCAAAAATTTGGGGACGAACGTGTATTTAATACTCCTATTCAGGAAGCTTTTATTGTAGGATCTACAGTAGGAATGTCTGCCGTTGGATTAAAACCAATTGTTGAGGTACAGTTTGCAGATTATATCTGGCCAGGACTCAATCAATTATTTACAGAGGTAAGCAGATCCTGTTATTTATCTAACGGCAAATGGCCGGTATCGATGATTTTGCGAGTTCCTATTGGTGCTTATGGTAGTGGAGGACCTTATCATTCCTCGTCTGTAGAATCTGTAATAACCAATATTAGAGGAATCAAAATAGCGTATCCTAGTAATGGAGCAGATCTAAAAGGATTGATGAAAGCAGCGTATTATGATCCAAACCCTGTAGTGATTCTAGAACATAAAGGATTGTATTGGTCTAAAGTAAAAGGAACAGATGCAGCAAGAACTATAGAACCGTCTGAGGATTATGTGTTGCCATTTGGTAAGGCAAATATAGTGCAACGTATCTGGCCAGAAGATGAAAAAGAGACAATGACTATTGTAACGTATGGTATGGGAGTACATTGGGCTCTGAACGCTACAAAGGATAAGAAAGATGTGGTAGAGATTATTGATTTACGTACCTTATATCCTTTGGATGAAGACACTATCATGGAGTCGGTAAGAAAAACAAAAAAATGTTTGGTAGTAACCGAAGAGCCGACTAATAATTCTTTTGCAAGAGCGTTATCAGGTAAAATTCAGGAAGAATGTTTTAGATCACTAGATGCTCCTGTAATGACGATAGGTTCAGAGAATATGCCTGCAATTCCTTTAAACAGTACGTTGGAGCAAACTATGATTCCTTCTACAGAAAAAGTAAAAGAGAAGATAGATGAATTATTAAATTATTAAACGATTTGATAATAAAATATATACCCTGGTAATTTAGATCTAAATTACCAGGGTATATATTTTTATCCCCATCTACAGAATCTCACACAGATTCTGGTATAGCAACGATAATCACTTGTTCTATAGCATAACTCTTCTTTTTGATAACAATCGAGGGATGGCTCAGAACCATTAATAGATTAGTTTTTTTATTCCATTTACATTTATGGTATTTTTTAGTTTTGAAGGTTTTAGGAGTTTATATTTAATAAATTCACTATGTTTTATGGTATTGATAATAAGTTATTTTTATTTGAAAAGGATATGCTATTATTACGGTAAATTCAAAGTGTAAATGGTATAAATTGATGAAATTTTACTGATTATTATTCAGAAACTCGATATGGTTTTAATTCTTCAAAGAAAATATCATTATTTGGAACATCAAAATCCATGCTTTTTATATTTAAGTTATTATCCGTATTAAATTTTACGGTTCCAAAGCTAAACCAAGCGTGTTTTTGATCCCATACAATCTCCCAAACATCATGATGCCAGTGTTTTAATGTGGCAGATAAATCAGGTGTATGTTCAAATTTAATGCGCAACTGGTCTTTTTCTAGCGAAATTTTGATTTCGCCGTAGATATCTGATTTATAATTTCCTGCTATCTGGGTTGGTGTAACAGAAGGTTTGGTGTTTAGTACTCTTTTTTCTTTTCTTTCTGAAATACAAGTATCCTTTTTATTGTTATTATTAGTTTTTTCTAAAAGTTTGGAAGACCAGTTAGTAACAGGTTTTGCATCCAAAAACTGGTCCAGCGCATAATATGTTGCTGCAGTAATTGGGCTTTTCATGCCATTAGTCAATACGACAACACCCAGATTTTCATCAGGGATCAAGGTTACTGCTGTAATCATACCATCAAACCCACCTGTGTGCGAGGCTTTAAGTTTTCCTCGATAGTCACTTAATCCCCATCCTAATCCATAACCACTAAAATGTTTGTTAAAATCATTTTTAGAAGTGTGATCTACGGTATAATTGTTATGAGGCGTCCAAATTATATTTCTGGTGTTTTTGGTAAGTAAAGTGTCTTTACCAACGCGACCATTATTTAGGTTAAAGATCATCCATTTAGAAACATCTTTTACACTAGAAATGATACCACCCATGGCTCCTATTTCTTCCCAATCTACCCAGTCGATTGGTATGTTGATGTCTTTTTCACGACCATGTGGAGTGGCATAGTTTTTCTTTATATCGAGTTTTTTATATGAGGTTATAGTTCTGTCCATTCCCAAAGGGTCTAGAATTCGTTCTTGTACATTTTGCCCCCAGCTTTTCCCAGTTACCTTTTTTATAATTTCTCCTGCGGTAATGTACATTACATTAGAGTATCCAAATCCTGATCTAAAATCGTGCGCTTTAGGAATATATTTTACTCTTTTTATAATTTCTTCTGATGTTAGGTTTGCTTTATACCAGATCACATCCCCGCTAAACGTACCAAGCCCTACACGATGGCTTAATATATCTCTTATAGTAACTTCATTACTTACCCATGGATCGTATAGCGCAAAATAAGGCAGGTGTTTCTTTACCTTATCCTCCCAGTTTAGTTTTCCTTCCTGTACCAGCATCCCAATAATAGTAGCGGTAAATGCTTTAGAATTAGATGCAATGGCATACAGTGTATTCTCATCAGGTTTTTCGTTTTTCCCTTTTTCTTTTACGCCATAACTACCACTAAAAACCAGTTGTCTATCTTTAACAATCCCAATAGAAACACTGGGGATATCCCAGTCTTTGGTCATTTTAGCATAGTATTCGTCTAACTTTTTAAGATCAACTGTAGTGTCTGTTTGACTTAATATATTCGTTGTAGAAATCAATAATACTGTAAATAACAGCAATAATTTTTTCATGATATTAATTTTAGATAGTGTTTTGTGTTTTTCGAAAGGTAAATATAATGTATTCAAGATGATAAGAATATCATATATTCTTCAAAATAACATTCAAAAGATAAGACAAGCTGTATAAACAGTTTTGTCTAATTAGTAACTGCGATTAGGTTGCAGAGCACTATTTTTTTAAAAGCTTCTTAAACTTTTCAGCATCTCCATTAAATATGTCATAATCGACATTTCCTTTCATTCCTTCTAATTTTTTGTGGTCTGTTCGTTGCCAAATTAACCACCCTTTGTTTTTCCATACTTCGGGAACTTCGGGAGATTTTTTAGTGTATTCTGCAACCCATAATTGATATTTATCCCAGTTTATGCGTTAGAATATACAAAAGGAGGGTTCAGATTTTTAATTTGACTAAATAATCCGTCCATCCAAGGTCTCTTTTTAGCAGG